>CAMLLD010000034.1 GCA_946480785.1 uncultured Blastocatellia bacterium
ACGTACTGTCTTGCCGGTGTAGGATCCGTGCGCACTCATATTTTGTCCATTGATCAGCAAGATGTCGTAATCCGAACCTGCGTAATAAGAGGTAATGGAATCAGGCGCCAGTCTCAAGTTATAGGTCGAAGAATTGGTCGACGGACTGGTGAGCATGTCACCGTTTCGGCCCACCATGAACGCATCAAAACCCCCTTGAGCTCTCAGGTGGAACAAACGAACCAGGGCGCCGGTATAACTTCCATGCGGAGTCAGGTTCGTGCCATCAACAAACAGCGCAGTGTGTGGGTTGTTCGCGTAATAGTTGTTAGTCCCGTCCGGAGTGATGCTGACGGTCGCGTTAACCGACGCGCTGCTAGTAGCCACGGCGACCTTTGCGGCAGGCGTGGTGGTGCCGACTCCAACGTTGCCGGTATTTGTATTGTTGATGTTGTTTCCGCTCGTGGCCCATTGAGCCCGTACGGTCTGCGGCAACACGAACAGAATCACCAGAGTAAATAGGATCCAACCGGATGAAATAGCGCGGCCGCGCAGTTCGCTGTTCATCATTGTCGTTTCTCCTCTGTGGCTCATTGCAGACTTAGTAGCACCATAATTTCGCCGGTGCCCTTTTCGAGCGGCTCCAAAGCTTTTCCAATCAAAGTTCCGGGGCTATGAAATGAGCGACCGTTGATAACGATAGGCTCCGATTTCATCGCGTAACCAGTTGAGTTGCTTGTCACCAACAGATCGCCAACGCGGATCGGAGCATGCGTGGCATCAACTTTCACTCTCACACGGCCTGTGGTGGCAACCAGCACTTTGTCTTCACCTGATTGCCCAAGCGCCAGCCCGGGTTTGGTCGAGATCACACCCGCCACTTTCGTGTCGTAAGCCTGCGATGAAGCAACGACGTCACTACCACGTTCGGCATCAAGAACAACGACGGTGCCTGGGGTTAGCTTTTGGCTCGTTGGAACCCACTCCGCGATGTCCTGATACTTGGCGGCGATGTTGCCACTGACAGTGATATTCCCCGTAATGTTTGTATTTCCGTTTACATCGAGCTTGTACGATCCGGGAGCCGTGCCGATGCCGACATTCCCGCCGAGCGGATTCAAGGCGATATCGTAAAAAGAGGCGGACTGTCGATTGCGCGACTGAAACCATGAGTAAATGCTGCCCGTGGTGCTTACTCCTCCAGTCAGCACCAGGTTGGTTGTGGGAGTTGCTCCTAACAGCAACGTTCCATTAGTGGTAGCACCGGGCGTGGGCGCGGCATCAGGTCCATTGAGGTCGAGTTTGCCGCCAGGCGATGTTGTACCGACGCCGACGTTTCCGCTGTTGGTGTTGTTGATATTGTTCCCGTTAGTGGTCCACTGGGCGGACGCGGCGCCAGCCGTCGCGAATATCGTCAAGGCCACGGACAAGATTGTCAAAGTTTTAGTCTTACCCTTCATTATTTTCTTCCTTTTCCTGGAGCCGCATAGTGGCGCCAATGACAGTCACATTTCACTTCACACGATCGCGCAGGTCGGTGACATGAACTGCTTTAACGTTTGTGCTCCCCGGCGTTAACGTCGAGTCGGTATAACCTCCCGTAGATAGACCAAGCGCGCTGCGCGCCGCATCGAGAGCGGATCGCAGTTCACTAATGTGAACGGCTTTGATCTCGACGCTCGTGAGTGAACTGTCCGTCCAGCTAGCCGCGCTCAAGCCGGCCGCTGCGCGCACGGCGTTCACAGCCGTTCGCAGCTCGGTAATGTGAACGGCTTTGACGAGCGTCGTGCCTGCGACCAGCGGGTCGTCAGTGAAAACAACCGTCGTGGCGATATCAGTGTTACTGAAATCGGAATAGTTGCCGTTTGCGTCAACGGCGCGCACGCGATAGATGTAAGTTGTCGTGCTGCTCAACGAGCTATCGGTGTAACTCGTCGAGGCCGTATTCGAGAGCGTGGTAAAGGGTCCGTTCTTGCTTGTGGCTCGTTGAATCTCGTAGTGATCGATCGAGCCTGAGCCGGCGCTCCAACTCAGAGAGACACTCGAGGTCGAGCTTGCCGTCGCAACGAGGTTGCTCGGCGCTCCCGGCGGCAACGCGTTGCTCGAGTTGACGTTGATGATCGCGGCCACCGAAGGCACGCCATTGTTGAGCACAAACAGCATGTAATAGCCCGGCGGGACTGAGTTGGAGCTCGATGGCAGCGTCACGTTCAAACCGCCCATGCCCTGTGTGAACGACAGGCGATTGAAGCGTTGATTCATGTTGCGCGTGTGAGTGACTGACCCGAGCGCGATCAGCGTCACGTCTGAAATGTTCGCTGCGTCGGGTGTGGTCACGAAGATCGTCGAGCCTGGCCGAGTGCCTTTGGAGAGGTGCGAATCGATCGTCGGGCGCGTAGCGGCGCCGCCACCGGAAACGAAGAGATAAGGCGGCGAGTAGATCTCCGCATTCTTGTATTCCGTGCCCGGCCTGCCGCCACCGGCTGAGATAACGCGGCCATCAGGTAACAGAATCGCGGTCGAATGGTAGAGCCGCGGTGTTTGCGCACTCGCCATCGTCGTGAAGTTTCCCGTTGAGGGACTCCACATCTCTGAAGTGAAAACCTGGCCCGCGGACTCGTTGCTAGCGTTAGTCGTGCCACCCGTCACAAACACTTTGCCGTCCGGCAGGATCGTGGCGTTCATCTGGCGGCGCGCGCTAGCCATGTTGCCGACGCTGCTCCACGCGGGAGTCGTGGCGTTGAGATCGATCACTTCAGCGGTGTTTACGACCGGATCACCGCCTCCCATGATCAGTACTTTGCCAACGTCATACATAACCGCCGAACCGTATTCGCGATTGCCGCCGATGCGCGTTGCAACCGTGGTCCAGGCGCCGGTCCCCGAGGTATCCAGATAGCGAGTAGTTGAGTCTGGTCCGGAAACGAAAATCTTTCCGTTCGGCGCCAGATGCATCATTGGATATAACGGCAAGCTAAGCGTGGCATTCGTTAACGATCGCCAGCCGCCGCCCGAGTTTGTTTGCCAAACTTCGGGAGTATTCACGCCACCACCAGGATCTGCGCCCGAAAGCACAGCGATCTCCCCGTTTCCGACGGTCACTGCGCTCGGATACCAACGACCCGCCGACATCGGCAGGTTCGTCTGTGTCCACGTGTTGTTGCTGTAGTTGAAGATGAAAGCGTCGTTGATACCGTCGCCGTCAGTTCCGGCGTGGCCACCGGCAATCAACAGACGTCCGTCGGGAAGAAAGGCATGGCCGCTGCAGAACTCATTTACACTCGTGTTATTAACCTGCGTAGTAGTGCCCGCGCCGACGTCCCAAACGTAAGCGACTGTAGATCCGGCCAGCCGCGTTCCATTCGTGTTGTAGTTTGCGTTGTTGTCGTCCTGCCAAATCAAGACCTTGCCGTTCGGCAGCATGTGCATGTGAATAGCGACAATCGGAAGCGTAATTACACTCGACCACTGCCCGACGGTTTCTGGTCCGGATTGCATAGCAGGCGCGGCACTGTTGTTCGACACACCCGCCGATTCGCCCGCCGGCAGAAAACTGCTGCAGACAAGAAAAAACAAACACGATAGCAGAGCGACTACCTTAATGCTTTTTGCAGAGGGGAAATGAGTAGGGCGCATAACTTTGGTCTCCGTAGCCCACTTGAGGTTCGGTTGCTTTCCGCAGTCAGACTCAGCAACGGCAGTGTCGCCGATGTTTTTACTGGACCAGGAACTAGAACAGGACCTTGCGTCTAACCAAAAGACTTCTTGCGTCGGCTTGACGTGGTGTCTTTAATCAACGTGTGCTCATCAAGAGCGATAAATATGAGAACGCAGGCTAGGTTATGATTATGCGTTACGAGGTGCGCGGCACTCTACTCTCATCGACGGGTGAAGTCAACGAATATTTCAAGCGTGCCTAGATTCTGATTTACTGATCACACAGTTCGTGCTAAAGTTCGCGTCCTGAATTTAGCATTCGGTTTTCAAAACAGTTTTCCCTCGCTCACTTCAGGCGTCTCTTGCCTGCCCGCCATAAGGAGGACCGCATGTGTTATGGACGCAGCTTACGTTTTTGCTCGCTGGCCATTGCCACCTTTTGTCTCGCTCTCGTTTTCAGGTCAACAACTGTCGCCCAGACCTACACCGTCACGAATATCGGCACGCTCGGTGGAAATGACAGTGTCGCTCTCAGCATCAATGATCTGGGAGAGGTGGTCGGTTACTCGAAGACTGCAGACGGAGAAGTTCACGCCTTCCGCTACTTTCGCGACGCGATTTTCGACCTGAGCACGCTGGGCGGTAAGGAAAGCTATGCTTATGTCATCACGAACTCCGGCATTCTGCTCGGCGATTCCAAAACACCAGACGGAATACTCCGTCCGTTTATGGAAACGCCAAACAGCCCGCTGTTCAATTTTGGGGACGACCCTCATTTGTTCAGCTCTGCACGTGGCGCCAATAACGTGGGCCAGGTGGTTGGTTTCAGACTCGTCACTGACGAGCACGGCCAGTTTCATAAACGGGCCTATCTCTATACTACGAACCGCACTGTGGATCTCGGCACGTTTGGTGGTAAACAGAGCGATGCGATAGCGATCAACGACGCGGGCGTCGTTGTCGGACATCTCTACACTCAATATCACGACGGCGACAAACGTGCGGTGATTTATCACGCTGGTAAGGTGGTTGAAATCGGAACCTTCGGTGGGAATGATTCAATCGCCGTAGCCATCAACACATCTGGGCAAGTCGTTGGTTATGCGGCACTGCCAGGCGGAGAACCGCGTGCATTTCTTTTCGCGCACGGCAAGATGAAGAATCTGGGAACGCTCGCCGGCGGCACACAAAGCTTCGCGTATGGTATCGACGATCGCGAACGCATCGTTGGCGCTTCCGACGCGAAAGACAGCGCGTTGCGCGCCTTCATCTACAGCGACGGCGTCATGCAGGATTTGAACAAGCTGATTCCCTCCGACTCCGGTTGGGTGTTAACGGAAGCGAAAGCAATCAACGAGTCAGGACAGATCGTCGGTTATGGATTTCTCGATGGCGAGCGGCGAGCGTTTTTGTTGACCCCCGTCAAGACGAACGGTGCAGTCAAAACAATCGCCAGACGCTGAGCTACTTGGCCCAACAGGTTCCAGGTTTCTTAAGGTGATTTAAAGGGTGAGTGCGTTTGAGGGTAAGTCCCCGCAAACGAGACACAGTAGCCCCAGCCGCTACTGCATCCCGTCTGTCGGGGATTCTTCGACCGTTATGGTCTAAGAATATTGAGCGTCGCACTCACGCGGCTGCTGCCAAGTGCGGCAGTGATGGTGACGGTGTTTTTGCCGCCGCCCAATCGGCCCGTTAGAGTGCTGATCGTAAAGGTTGCCGAGCTTGCTCCCTCCGGCACGGTGACGCTCGCCGGAACTGTGGCCTTGCCGGTGTCACTGCTGCTGAGTGTTACTGAGACGCCGCCCGCAGGCGCAGCGCCATTCAACGTGACAGTACCGGTCGAATTGGCCGGAGCAGTCACAGTGTCCGGATTGACTGTCAGACCCGCCAGAGTCGTTCCCTCAGGAATCGTTACCGTGGCCGTGGCGCTATTCGAAAACGCCGACTGATTGCCCGCCGCATCGATAGCCGCAACCACGTAGACGTGAGTTCCCAATTGATTCGGATCGTTGAACGTCGTGGTACTCACCGTCGCGATCGGCGTTGCTCCATTGTCGCGAAACACTCGATAGCCGGTGACACCTACATCATCAGTAGACGCGGTCCACGAAAGCACGATTGTCCTGGTGGCAGTAGCACCGGTTGCGATCAAAGACGTGGGCGCAGTCGGCGGCGTGATGTCAACAGTGCCTGCAGCCGTCGCACTCGCGATATTCGAAAGAACCGACTCATTGCCCGCTGCGTCTATCGCCGTCACCTGATAACTATGAGTTCCCACTACTCCGGCGTCAGAGAACGTAGTCGCGTTGACTGTAGCAACAGGCGTTGGACCACCATCACGATAGATCCGATAGCCTGTAACTGCAACGTTATCAGTGGCCGCGGTCCACGAAAGATCGATCGCATTCGTGGCGCTGTTGAAGGTTGCTGTAAGGCCGGTCGGCGCGGTCGGCGGCGTCGTGTCGGTCGGTGTAGGCGTCGGCGTACCTTCGTTGCGATAACGCGCGAGCGTCAGATCGAAATTACTGCGGAACGATCTGCCCGCCGCGACGATCCGACCGTCGTCCTGGATCGCGATCGCCTGGGCCACATCCGTACCGCCGGCGATGTCGTTTGTGATCGTGCCGTTATTACCAAACGCTGTATCCAGAGTGCCGTCAGCGTTGTAACGCACGAGCGCAAAATCCGGTGGCGTTGCAAATGTCTTGAACGCTGCGCCCGTCACAACGATCTTACTGTCTGCCGCCAGGGCCACAGCGTTACCTTGTTCGGTGGCGCTGTTCGCAAACGGAATCGCTGTTTCTCCACCGGTGCCGAAAGTCGTATCGAGACTGCCATCGGCGTTGTAACGCGCCACAGCGATGTCCGTCGCATTGGGACGCGTGGCACTATCTGAAGCACTGCCCGCGACGACAAACTTGCCGTCGGCTTGCAACACGATGCCGTTCGCGATCGCACCCGCGCCAAAGAAATCGGAGATCTGCTTGCCGCCACTGCCAAAACCAAGATCGGTGCTGCCGTCAGTGTTGAAGCGCGCGAGCGCGAAGCCGATGTCCTGGTTGAAGGCGTCGTAAGAAGCGCTGCCGACGACGATGATCTTGCCGTCCGGTTGCAGCACCGCGGCGTTCGCTTGATCGAAACTGCCGAAGAAATCAAAAACGACTTTGCCGCCGTTGCCGAAAGTTCCGTCAAGCGTGCCGTTCGCGTTGTAACGCGCCAGCGCGAAGTCGAGACCACTCGTCGGAAGATCGGGATTGAAGTCAACTGTTCCGGCGATGACGATCTTACCATCAGGTTGGACCATCACCGCACTGGCTGATGCAAAGTTGCCGCCGAAGCTGGTCGTGACTGCTCCACCATTGCCGAAAGTCGTGTCCGGTTGGCCGTCGCTGCGATAACGCGCCACCGCGACGACGCGCGGCGTGCCGCCCGCGCCTGCCAGTTGAGCAAAGCCCGCCACTACGATCCGGCCGTCGGGTTGAATAGCAATCGCATTGATCGCATCGACGTTGCGGAAAAAGTCAGTCGTGATCTTGCCGTTCTTGCCGAAGCGCTTGTCGAGTGTGCCGTTCGCGTTGTAACGCGCCACGATAAAATCCTCGACTGTCTTCGAACTGCTGAAACTCGAACCGGCCGCAATGATCTGACCGTTCGATTGGACCACAACCGCGTTCGCCTGATCGATGTTGCCGGCGAAGTCAGTTCTAACGACGCCGCCGGTTCCAAATGTCTGGTCGAGATTGCTAGCCGTGGTGGTCTGTGCGTGACTCACTGTTGAGATAGCTACCAGGATGATAATTGTTGCCAAAACCCTCTGCATGTTCTTTTGTCTCCGCTCGTGTAGTTTCCTCAAACAGTGCGTACCCCGCTGCGACAAATACGTTTGAGCTCGCGAGGTTTCTAAACGAGCAGGCGGGCCGCGCAGCGCCGCCTGCTCGTAGAATCCATCACGCCTATGGCCTGAGAACGTTCAGGACCGCGGTCCTTCCCGTTCCAGCCAGGGTCGCCGTGATGGTGACGGGGTTCTGGCCCCCACCCAATTGGCCCGTCAACGTTGTTACCGTGAACGTGGCCGTACTCTGTCCCGCCGCTACGGTTACCGTCGCCGGAACCCGCGCTTTGCGAGTGTCACTGCTGGTTAGCGTCACAGCCAGGCCGCCCGCCGGCGCTGGACCACTTAGCGTGACCGTGCCGGTTGAAGATGCCGGCGCTGTCACCGTAGTCGGATTCAGTGCCAGTGAAACTAGGGCGCCTGCGAGTTGAGTTGTCGCCGTGGCGGTATTCGAATTGGCGGACTGGTTACCCGCGCCATCGAAGGCCACGACCGTATAACTGTGCGTCGAGTTCACCGCAAGACCCGTGTCGGAGTATGACGTCGTAGTGACCGTGGCCACTTCCGTCGCACCGCCGTCGCGGAAGACTTTGTAACCCGTCACTGCAAAGTTATCGGTTGAAGCGGTCCAATTCAGGTCGATGGTGGTCGTGCTCGAGCCCGTTGCCGTCAGACCCGTCGGCGCAGTAGGCGGAATCGTGTCGTTGCCTTGCGTCGACGCGGTCGCGGTGTTCGACGCTGCCGACTGATTATTCGCCGCGTCAAAAGCCTTGACCGTGTAGCTGTGGGTCGAGCCGATGCCGAGGCCGGTATCGGAATAGTTCGTAGCCGAAACCGTGGCGATCGGAGTCGCGCCGCCATCGCGGAAAACGCTGTAACCAACCACAGCGACGTCATCAGTCGAGGCGGTCCACGAAAGATTGATCGAAGTGGAGTTTGGCGCTACCGCAGTTAGATTGGTTGGCGAACTCGGCGCCGTTGAATCTGGCGGCGTGCTCGCGGTGGCCGTGTTCGAGAAGGCCGAAAGATTTCCCGCGCCGTCGCCGGCGATCACACGATAACTGTGCGACGAGAGCGGCGTGAGTCCAGTGTCACTAAAAGTGGTACCAACCACCGAAGCGATCGGCGACGGCAAGGCGTCGCGGAAGACGAGGTAGTTAGTAACACCGATGTTATCGGTCGAAGCAGTCCACGCAAGATTGATCGTGGTCGGATTCGCCGCGCCCGCGGTCAGATTAGTTGGCGCAGACGGCGCGGTCGTATCGCACACGGTCGGCTGCTTCGAGAAGTTAGTCACCGTGATCGGCTGCAATGGCGGATTGGCCGGTGGCCATGCCAGCACAGTCGAGTTGCCGTTGAACTTGCCGATAGTTGGATCCACGTAAGAGAGAATGCGGTTGGAAGCGTTCGACAGCGGGCTCGCCGTGAACGTCGGATCGTTGTATGGACCAGTCGGCACCGGCGCTTGCGCGCGCGGGTCGATGATCTCGAACGGGAATGGACTGAGTGGTTGCGGTGTCGACTCACATGGACCATTGCAACCGCCCGGGCTGAGACGCCGATCCAGGTCCCACGGAATACCGGAGAAGCTGAACGGAGTGTCGAGCGCGTTCAGGTCGATCTCTACGAACTCCGGCGGAACGATGCCGCCGAGACCGATACCCAAAGGAAACAGGTACTCGCCGTTGGTGGCGGCGTTACCGAGAATGTCGATGGTCTTGAGCGTGCCCGTGGTGTCGGCAACCTTGCGGCCCGTGCGATTCATGATCTCGTGCGGAACAGGACTGAGGACGCCGAACTGCTCCTCGAAAGTGCCGCCGTTAGGACACGGATTCGAAGCGGCAAAGCGCGGATCTGCGCGCAGGTGAGCGCAAGGATCGAGCTTCGGTTTGGTCGCCGGAACGAGGAAATCCACGTCGTGGCGGATCTTCCAGATATTGCCGGCGATACCAGCGGCGAGACCATTCGCTCCGCACGTGCCGGCGCCACCCGCGTTATCACAACCCACTACAGTCGCGAGCGGAAACTCATGAGCCGTGTTTGTCGCGGGATCGTAATGAAGCGACCAGATCATGACGTCTGTGTTCAGACTCGCGAAGCCGATGAAAAGCGTGCGAGCGCGCTGGTTTTGAAAACCCGCGATGTCGATACCGACTTCGTCGAGCGTAAGGTAGTCGGGCTGGCCCGCGACATCTCGCGTACCGAGCGCCCGACTGATCGTCGTGGTATGAGCCGACAGGAATTTCACGTTATTGATCGTTTCGAAATTTCCTTCAGCTTCGACGGGATCGCCGAGCTGAATCGGAGCGAAACGTCTCGAGTCGGCGACGATCAGATCGGGCGTTCGGTTAGTGGAGGGACACAGCAGATCGCCGGTCCCTGTGGCGCTGCTCTGAGTTGTCAGACTCTCGGTGATGTTGCTGTCACCATCGAGATCGAGCGTGTCAACGAACGTACGCGCGACTGTGCTCGGGATACAACTCGGAACGCCGGTTGAAAAAGTGTTGGTGTAGTTGTCGCGATCGAGCGTGAAACGCGGATCGGGACTGCAGTTAACGGTTCCGGGCTGGCAGCCGAGTCCCTGTTGGACCGTGTGCCGGTTGCCGGGATCGTTGAGACGGACCATGACGCCGGTCGTGGAGTCGCCGGGAGTGCCGTTCAGGCGAAAGTAACCGTCGGTATAATTAATGTATGTGACGATTCCTTTCACCGTCTCGACACCTTTTTGAATGAAGACGTCGCCTGCGATGACATTGCCCGCACTCGTGCGGTTCGCGTGAATCGTAGCAATCGCGCCCGTCTTACTGGCGTTGCAGAAATCGCCCTTCGCCAAACCGCTCTCAGCGCGCTGCAAACATGCCGGCGGCGCCTGCGCAAAGATCTGGTTCAGAGTGAGACGGTTGGCTGGTAAATCCGCCAGCAGGTTGCGGGGGATGATGATGTTCTGTCCGCCGATAACCATGATGCCGCCGGACCATGGGTCCGTCTGGCTGTTCAAAGTGAGACGCTCGATCTCACCTGTGATGGGAGCTGCTGACGCGGTTTGCGCTTCTGTCGTGCGAGCGAGCAAGAGCAAAAACGCAAACAACATCAACAGCGTCAGGTAATTGGTGGGGCGTGCTTTCATGAAATTCTCCTTCTTGATGCGCTATAAATCGTTCGCTTGAGGGTGGAGGATCTAATCGTGGCAGAGACAGACCTCCGGCAGAGCCAGCGCGATGCGGCTACTTTCTCGACAAAAACTTTTTCTTGTCCTGGGATCTTGCTGAATTACTTCGCTCGAGAGCTATTCCACAACCGGGTCAATGGACCTGCAAACGATAAGTAGAGAACTTTTAGAAGAGCGTCTCGTGCGGAAGGCAGGATGGCAATGTTCATGCCCGAAGGGAAAAAGAGGATATTTGCCCCAAAAGTGCAAGGTGCGTTGCAGAGGCGAGAGAAAAGTGTTTCATCCGGAGTCACCGATCAGGAACCAAATTGTTTTACTTTGAATCCATTCGGCGAGTCGGGCTCTGACTGGTCGGTTGAATCGTCGCGTTCAGACGATCGTGATTCTCTTTCGACCTTGATGCCGAACTTTCTCAGCTTGCGGTAGAAAGTGGGTCGATGGACGCCGAGGATCTCGGCGCTCTTTTTCACGTTGCCGCTGGTTCGTTCGAGTGTTTGCACAATCACAGCACGTTCGATCTCTTCCAGCGACAGAGACTGCGGCGCAAAAACGCGGTTAGGTGTGATCGGATAATCCTGGAGCTCGTCGGAAAGATCGGCGATCGTTAATTCATCGCCCTGACAGAACAACACAGCACGCTCTATCACGCTCTCCAGTTCGCGCACATTGCCTGGCCACTCATAATGAGACAGTCGCGTGACAGTGTCCGGCGATATGTTCCGGATGTTTTTCTCATACTGCTCGTTGAAGCGTTGCAACAAGCGTTTGGCCAGCACGATTACGTCGTCACGGCGTTCTCTTAGCGGCGGTACCTTGATCTTGATCGTGCTGATGCGGAAGTAAAGATCTTTTCGCAGCAGCCCTTCTTTCACTAAGAATGAAGTGTCGCGATTGGTAGCCGAGACGAGTCGAAAATTAACTTCGATCTCCTCCTCGTCTCCGAGTCTGCGCAGGGTGCGTTCCTGTAGTACGCGCAGGAGTTTGGTTTGCAGATGCACCGGCATTTCCGCGATTTCGTCGAGGAAAAGTGTGCCACCTTCCGCCACTTCGATCAGGCCGCGTTTATCGCGCTGCGCTCCCGTAAACGCGCCTTTCTTGTAACCAAACAACTCGGATTCAATGAGCTGATGCGGAATCGCGGCGCAGTTGATGCTGACGAACGGACCCGAAACGCGATGACTCTCGTTGTGAATCGCATTCGCTATCAGTTCTTTTCCCGTGCCGCTCTCGCCTTCAATCAACACTGACGCGTCAGACGGCGCGGCAGTTTTTATCGTCTCGCGAATCGTTCGAATCGCGGGATCGCGGCCGACGAGACCAAACAATTCACCCTCACGCGTCAACGAACGTTTCAGAGTTTTATTCTCGATTTTCAGCGCGGCGAACTGTAAAGCGCGCTCGACGAGGGCCAGCAGTTGATCGGGCGGATGCGGTTTTTCGAGATAGTAGTAAGCGCCGCGCTTGATGGCTTCGATCGTGATTTCGATCGAGCCGAAGGCGGTCATCAGGATTACTTCGGTATCGGGAGTTTGCTGCTTGATGTGGGTGATCAGATCGATGCCGGTGCCGTCGTTCAAGCGTAAGTCAGTGAGCACCAGATTGAATGAACGGGTGGTCAGGATCGACCGGGCCTCGGCGACACTATTCGTGGTGACCACTTCGTAGCCCGCCTTCCGCAGAATGACGGACAACGCTCCGGTTATGGACCGGTCATCGTCGACAACGAGTATTGTGTTAGGCGGATGGGCCTTCACTTTGGTGTTTCTCAGCCGGCAACGTAATGCAAACTTGAGTCCCTTCCCCAAGCCGGCTCTCGACTCGAATCTCGCCGCCGTGTTCTTCGATGATTTTTTTAGCGTAGGGCATGCCGAGGCCCAAGCCCCCCGCCTTGTCGGAGTTGAAGGGTTCGAAAATCTTTTTGATTCGTTCTTCAGTCATGCCCGCGCCAGTGTCTTTTATCACCAGCGAGAGTGTTTCCCCGTTCACCCCGGTGGTAATACTCAGAGTGCCGCCGGTCGGCATCGCTTCTACCGCATTGAGCAGAAGGTTGAGCAAGGCTGCGCGGCTGCAAGCTTCGTCGAGCATCGCCGTTGGACTTTCCTCACACTGATCGAACTCGACTTTGATCCCGTGCGCGGAGATTTGTAAGTTCAGCAGCTTCAGAACGGCGCCGACGAGACTGTTCAGCTCCACTGGTCGCAACGCCAGCCGCACCGGTCGCGCGAGATCGAGAATCTGCTCGGTAGTAGTGGTCAACTGGTTGATCGTATCGATCATGCTGTCGAAGAGTTCGCTCTGCTCCGCTGACATTTTGCCCGCTAATTCGTCTTTGAGGTGCGTTGTGTAAAGCAACAGACCGTAAAGCGGATTGCGCACCTCGTGTGCTACCTGCGCCGCTACTCGGCCCAGCGCCGCGACCTTCCCGCTATGAGCCAGACGGTCGTGAACTTCGATTAATTCTGCTGTGCGCTCGGCCACACGCACTTCCAGGTCGGCGGCCCGCTGCTTGATCTCTTCTTCAAGCCGTTGTTTCTCGGCGCTCAAAAGTTTCTTCTCGATTGCGCGGCCGACAGCCTTGAGAAGTACTTCCTTGACGACGGGCTTGGGGAGGAAATCGTAAGCGCCCGCGCGCACGATCTCGGGGAAAACAGAAAGATTCGGTTCACCAGTGATCATGATCACCGGCACGTACGACTCGCGCGAATTGATCTCGTGGAGCAGCTCGATGCCGCTGCGGCCAGGCAGATTGATGTCGATTACGGCGACGTCGTAGCTCCCCTGACCAACCATCATCGCGCTCGGAAAGTCGGGGGCCGCGATCACGTCGTAGCCCGCGCGCTTCAGGAACTCGGTCAACGTCAGGCGCAGACTGGGTTCGTCATCCACGAGCAGGACCCTAAACATACTGATGCTCCGGTTGGACCACGATCGGCAGCTCGATCTGGAAGCGTGTGTAACGTCCTTCTTCGCTCGCGACGGTAATCACTCCGCCGTGGTCCTTGACGATGCCGAAACTGATCGAGAGGCCGAGACCCGTACCGCCCGAGTCGCGGCGCGTCGTGAAGAAAGGATCGAACACTCGCGGAATGTCCTTACGGTTTATGCCGATACCGTTGTCGAAGAACTCGAGCCGCACGACCGTTCCCTGGCTGCGCCCGCCGGCGGTTTTCTCCACTGGGCGAGCGGTAATACGAAATAGTTTCTCTTCGGTGGGCGTCCGCTTGGCTTTGAGTGCGTAGTGGGCGTTGCTGATCATGTTGACGATGACCTGCCGCAGGCGCGAGACATCACCGCGTACCGGCGGCAGGTCAGGCACGATGTCGATCTCAACGCGAACACCATCCTTCTCAAACTGGCGGCCGAAAAGCGCAATCGAGGTGTTAATCATCTCGGCGAGGTTGATTTGCCGCGGCTCGTTCTCATCATGCCGGGCGAAGGTCAGCAACCCACGCACAATCTCCGCAATGCGTCCGCCTTCGTCGATGATGCCGTCGATCATCTGGCGCTCGAATCTCGAGCGTTCTACGGGCTCGTCTTTGAGGAGTTGCGCGAAGTTGATGATGCCGTTGAGCGGGTTGTTGATCTCGTGGGCCACACCGGCCGAAAGCTCGCCGAGGGAAGCGAGCTTGTTTGATTCATAAAGCTGGCGTTGGATCTGTTGCTTCTCATCTTCCAGCCGTTTGCGCGTCGAGAGATCCCTGACCAGCAGGATGATGAGGTGCTCGTTCGTGGCGGTGATGGTGCTGGACGAAAGACCGACCAGACGAGTGCCGCCGGCCTCCGTTTCAAGCATCAGCTCGACCTCGCTCGAATCGGGGACCGAGAACAATCGCGCGATAGTGTCCGGCGAGTGGCCATTGCTGCTTTCGATGACGCGCCGAGACAGCAGTTCGCGCACGTCCTGGCCGGCGAGCTCGCGTGGATGGCGGTCGAAAGCCTTGGCGAACTTGCTGTTGACCTCAATCAATCTGAAATTCGCGCCGTCGACGACACCGATCCCGTCGTGAGCATGTTCGAAGAGCGTGCGATAGCGTTGCTCGCTGCCGATCAGCTGCCGTTGCTGGCGATCGACCAGCATCAGCAGAATACTGACGACGACCACGTCGACCGTCATCGAGATGAAGAAATGCTCAGTTCTTTGCTCGATTTTCCAGCGCGAGTCGGCGTTGTCCGGGCCGGGATAATGGCGGTCAACCCAGTCATAAAACGGCGGCCGTAAAACCTTCTCCCAGGTACCAATCACGACCATCGTCAGGGCAGAGGTCAGCAGAGTGAAGAAGATAATTAGTCGAAGGTTACGTCTCGTCTTCATAGCTCACGTCCCCGTGGTTATTGGGGGAGCTGCTGGGCGCGACAAATTTTTGGAGTCGAGATAGCGTGTGGCAAGGATTCTAGCAACTTGCGGTAGCGGGGTACAGCTAAGAGCAGATGTTCGGTATTGTCCGAATCGTCGTCAAGCTCTGAATCATTGACCGCGATCAGGTGAGACTCGCGGGCGTCGCTGCCCCCTTCGACCAGTGCCGCGACGCCCGGCCGCGCTCTGGGCTGCGCGAGCTATGCCGCTTTATATCTGCCGTAAAAGATACGTCGCAAGGGTGAGTTACAAACCCCGTGGGCCAGATTCGATGCAAGCGCTTCTGTATCGCAACGCAGACACACTAATCCCTGTCGCATTAGAGCGACTAACATCATTTGAACGTCGTGAGTCGTCAGCGACCGATCAGCGTAATGACCGTGAGTACCACTTGAGCAAGCAACGTGTTCGACGTGCTGGAAGTGGCTGACGTTGTTGTCGGTGGTGGCGGCGGCGACACGACATCTCCGGTGGGGATATTGCCCGCCAGAGCGGTTATGGACATCAGGCCCGTGAGAGCGGCCACCATTGCAAAGCGTTTCATCTTCGGGTTTCTCCTTTGCGATTGAGGATGCAAGTGTACTTGTATCAGAAATGCCAAAGCGGGGGTACATGACTTCTTGCAGTGTGGTTTGAGTGGGACTAATATCTGCGTTCGTAGAGGCTCTGACTACTCACCGCAAAAGGATCCATCTCTCTTGAAGTTAGCCTCACCAAAGCTCGATACATCTGACTTGACGCCCAACACCGAAGCTCTGGCCAGGTGTGAGATCGCGTTCGCGCTTAAGGACCGGGCCGACTACAAAGGCGCTTTGGAAATCATGCGCCCGTTGTGGGACGGTGTGGGCACTCGGCCCAATACAAAGAGACTACTCCCCGGCGTGGCCGCTGAGGTGCTGATCTGTACTGGCATACTCACCGGATGGATCGGCAGCATTCAACGAATCAAAAACGCGCAGGAGACGGCTAAAGACCTCATCAGCGAAGGCATTACCTATTACGAGTCACAAAGCGACTTTCGGAAAGTTGCCGAAGCGCGATCAGAGATTGCTTACTGTTACTGGCGTGAAGGTCAGATCAACGAAGCGCGGATCATGCTTCTGGAAGCACTCGAAAGGCTCAGTACACCCGGCCATACACGAGCGCGTGCGCTCCTAAAGCTGGCGATTGTCGAACAATCTGCGGCGAGGTATTACGACGCGCTAAGAATCCTCACGGACAACGCATCGCTCTTTGCAAAAGTCACGCATCACACTACCAAAGGCGATTACCACAATGAGCTGGCGATGACCCTGGAAGAAATCGCCGTTGCGGACAAGCGGTCTGATTACTTTCAACGCGCACTCGCTGAATACAAAGCGGCAGAGCATCACTTCAAGTTAGCGAGCAATCATATTTTCCGCGCGAGTGTAAAGAACAATGTAGCGGTCGTGCTTACGAACTTACGACGTTTCAAGGAAGCGCACCGTCAGCTTGATTTTGCTCGCCGGCTGACTGTTCGTTTCAAAGATCGCACTCGAACTGCACAAATAGACATCACTCGCGCCGAACTACTGATCGCAGAGAGCAAATTCAAAGAAGCCGAGGCGATGGCCCACAGAGCCGCTCGATCGTTGGACAAAGGCGGGCAACGATGTTGGTTTGTCGATGCTCTCATCACACAAGGGATCGCTCTCGCACGATTGCGTAAACCGGATCGCGCTCAATACACCTTGCAGCAAGCGATCAAGGTTGCGCTCGAAGCGGACGCGCTCAACCGGGCCGGACTCGCCGCGCTCACAATGATCGAAGAAGTAGAGAGTCTAGATCCGGCAACCTTGCAAGCGGCTTATCAGCAGGCGCGAGAATGGCTGTCAGACGTTCAGAGTCAGGAAGTGCTATTGAGGTTAAACGACGCGGCGGGAAAGCTCACTGCAAGTCTGCGTGGCGAGTTGAATCATGACGCAGCGATTGATGCTCTTCTAAAGAAGCCCGGCGATTTAGAAACGAAGCTATTGGACTATGAACACGCGGTTATCAAGCGAGCATTGCTACAGTCGAATGGCTCGGTGACTAACGCAGGAAAGTTGTTGGGCATCACTTATCAAGGCTTAACCTACATCCTCAACACGCGGCACAAAGATTTATTGAAACTGCGGTCGCCAGTACATCCACGATCATCACGCAAAGCCAAACACATCAAACGCCGTTAGGGATCGAAATGTCTCAAGCAGGACGTGGTGTGAGTGAACAGCTACTTTACTTCAAAGGCGACAACTTCTTCATCCGCTCGTTACAACTAAGCTGAGTTTCGCGGAAGACTACGGGCAGATCGCTTCGCGGTATGCGGACGGCGTCGGCAGGGTATGTGAGTACTGCCAATCCGGCGCCGCAAGCGTCAATATTGGTGATGAACACTTCGATCTGGCCGTCGACCTCACAGGCGCCGTCGATGATGGTTATGTAACCGGACGAGGGCTTCATGCCCATCGCCGAAACGACGATCATCTCTTTCGTAAAGTCGATTTCGGGGAGTGCCGGCGTCCACTGACCCGGTGGGACTGGAGCGAGCAAGCGTTTCCAGAAATCAGCGAATTCGTCGCGACTCTTGATCACGAGTCGAAATTGTTTGTCGGACTTGAAACTGTTGACCCACGGGCGCGGATAAGGTCTCGTTCCGCCAAAGCGAAGCGGCAGGGGCGGCCCGGTCATTTCCGGACCAGGCAACAACGTGATCGGAAGCGACTTCCCGCGACATACGTCCGGCGACTTCTGTTGCGCGC
Source organism: uncultured Blastocatellia bacterium (assembly GCA_946480785.1). The sequence goes on from CAMLLD010000034.1 coordinate 17,754, forward strand.
CAGCCAACAATGAAAGCAGGACACAGAGTGATAGTAATGCTGCTTTCATCATCACGGTGATAAGGAAGTACTTCATCCTAAACCTATCTCACGCAAGATACTCGTCGAGGTGCCAAAATAAAAGGGTGAATGCGTTCGGCCGAAAGAATCTTCCGGCTAAACGCATTCACCCTCGTTTGCGCTGCAAGCGAAACGCTGATTCGCTGCGACTAAGACATCACCTCTCCGCGAGGCACCACGCGAGCACCGCCATCGCGCTCGTCATCTTGTGTTTGGCCTGACGAAAGGCCACGCTGCCTGGACCGTCCAACACTTCATCTACAACGTCGTCGCCGCGCACCGCTGGCAAGTCGTGCATGAAAACCGTCTGGCCGTTTTTCGAAAAGCGCCGCATAAGATCCTGAGTCACGCGGTAAGGCATGAACTTCTCTTTCCAGTGCGGATCTGATTTGGGCACGCCCATCGTCTGCCAACGCGTGGCATAGACCACATCGTACGCGCCTCGAAGAGTCGAGAGGTCGTGAAACTCTTCAACACTCGAGCCGCTTTGCCGGCAAAGTCCACGCGCGATTTCGAGCACGCCGGGTTGCATTCCGTAACCTTCCGGTGTCGCGAGCGTCAGACGCATTCCCGGGCTCAAAGAAACAGCGAGCGCCAGCGCGGCCGCTGTGTTGTTACCCTCGCCCACGTACAAGATCTCCACGCCACACAAACGCCCGAAGACTTCTTTGATCGTCACCAGATCGGCGAGGGCTTGCGTCGGATGCTCCGTGTCGCTCATCGCGTTGATCACCGCCATCTCTTCCTGCGACGCAAACGCGCGCATTTCGTCCATCGACGCGTTGGTGCGAATCACGAGGGCATCGAGATAACCCGAGAGCACGCGAGCGGTATCGCTGATCGTCTCGCCCGTCGCGATTTGCAGATCGTTTGGACCATACGCGACCGGCGTCGCGCCGAGTTTGATCGCGCCGACCGTAAAGGCCGAACGCGTACGCGTGGACGTTCCGCGGAAATAGATGCCCACCGTCTTGCCTGCTAATAACGGCTCATTCACCGGACGAGCGGCAAATGTGAGCGCGTGATCTACGAGCCGGGCGAGGTTCTCCGGCCCGACTTCCACCAAAGAAAGCAAATGTCTCATCGTATTGAATGGAGTAAGTGAAGAATTAGAAGCCGTTCGTACGCAGGCTGAGTAAACGTATGGCCGACAGGTTCGTCTGTCCGCGTTGCTGGACCTGCTCGATGAACTCGCGGTCGACGCCGTTGCTCCGCAGGGCGACGAGCTCTTTCAGGGAAATCGCGTTATAGCCGGCGGAGCGAATGCTGGCGATGTAAGCGGCGTTGACGTCACTTGCAGTGAGCGCAAATAACTCCCTGGCTGTTGGCTGCACGTAACCATAGCCACCCAAGAGCGCGAGAAAAGCCGGCGCGGGATTCAAGGTCCACTCGCCCGTTCCGGCTCGCTTGCGGAACGATCCCGAAAAATCGAACGTTCCCGCTTCGCGCACGAGCTGAAAATTAACGCGCTCATTCGAGCCGAGCTGTTCTTCAGTCAGTCCCTCAAACTGCGTCAACGCAAGCTGAACGGAGACTGACGCAAGACCATTCGATCTGGCGTTAGCGTGCAGTTGCAGCCGCACGCGACCGTCGCGTCGATCTTGAATGCACCACTGGCCTGTCATAATCGACTTCCCTGACTACTACGCGGGATAGAACTGAGGCGTGACTTTCATCTCGGCGAGTTGTGTGGTCATCACTCGATCAAACTCGATTTGGCCGTAATCCAGCTTGATGATCCGATCGCCGAGTGAGTAGTAGCGATCGTCGTGACTGATTACCAGCACCGTCTTACCTTTCGCCTTCAGCTCCGGCAACAACTGCAAGTAGAAGATGTCGCGGAAGAACGGATCCTGATCGGCCGCCCACTCGTCAAAGATGTAGCAGGGACGATCTTCGAGAAACGCCGTGAGGAGGGCGAGACGCTTACGTTGTCCCTGCGAGAGCTGGATCGTGGAAAGCGCGCCGTCCTTCACCTGCACCTTGTGATTCAACTGAAGCTGTTTGATGTAAGCGTCAGCGCGGCCGTCGAGACCTGGCGCACTGAGGCCGAGCAAGTTCTCGAAGAGATGAAAATCGGAAAAGACGACCGAGAAGAGTTGCTGATATGAATCTCTCGTTTCATCTGTGACGGTTTGTTTGTTCAGCCGAATCTCGCCACTCTCCGGCGTGTAGAGCCCGCATAGAAGCTTCGCCAACGTCGTTTTGCCGCTGCCGTTGCCGCCAACTAAAAACACCAGCTCGCCGCGCTGAACCGAGAGATCGATCGGTCCGAGGACGAAGCTCTTGTTTTCCGAATCGCGGTGATAGGAATGCGTGACACCGGCGAGCTCGAGTCGTTCGAGCGCTGGACCAGCCGGCGGCGGCGGCGGATCGTGATCGTTCGTCAACGCGGGCAGCGATAGCCCGAGCGAACCGACCTTCTGCATCGCGATGTTCGCACGCGCGAGGGTCGGGAAGAGCATGATGATGTCGCCCAACGGAATCAGCATGTAGAACAGCGCGAGCGTGAATCCCGTCAGCGTCTTCGTGTCAACGCCCGTCAGCGACGGCATCAGAAAAATCAGCAAGCCGAGCAGGGTGTAAAGAATGAGCTGGTAACCAAAACTTCCAGTTGCGGCGTAGATCAGATTGCCGCTCAGGTTCGAACGACGATACGCTTCGGCGCTTGGGCGAAACACCTGGGTCAGAAACGCGAAGCGACGCTGAAAGTGGAGCTTGAGTTCCTTCGCGCCGTCGAGCATCGTGCGAAAGTGTTTCATCATCGCGTCCTGTTGCTCGCGCGCTTCCTTCAGGAACCGGACGGCGCTGTTGAGCGCGAGTTGGAACGCGGTCCCACCGACGACGATGAAACCGAAAACCATTAGAGCAGTCGGCAGTGAAAGCCACGCCATGTAGGCGAGCGAACCGAGCACTACCGCGATTTGCATGCAAAGGATCGGAATGTTGGTGAGCGTGTTGCTGATCACCGTGATGTCGTCAGTGAGCACGGCCATGATTCGCGCGTGGCCCAACTCTTCGATCGTGCGCAACGGCGTCGCGAGAAGCTGCCGCGTCAAACGCATCCGCAAGTCGAAGATCGCTTTCTGGCCCAGGTACGTCAACAAGCCTTGCGCGATAAAGCGGGTCAGCGGTTCCACCAGGCAGACGCCGATGAACGCCAAAAGCAACCAGCCGTTGTCCGCGGGGTTATGCGGGTTGAGCACGTGATTGGCGAGCGCGATCACTACCGCCTTGCAAAGGCCGCTCACCGCGCCCGTGATGATCGCCAGAATGACGAGCGACCGCGAATACTTCGTGACGAAACTTAAGAACTTCATGAAGTGTGAGAGTGAGAATCAGAAGCCGTTCGTACGCAGGCTGAGTAACGATTGGACCGTCAGGTTCTTCTGGCCCACTCTTTCCAAACGTTCGATAAACTCGCGATCGACGCCGTTGGTGCGCAGCGCAATGAGCTGAGGCGCGCTTAAGCCTTTGTAGCCCGCGTCGCCCAGCGACTTGATGTAAGGCAGACTGACGCCGTTGCTGTAGAGCGCGACCAGTTGGCTGAACGGAACTTTTCGATAACCTTCGCGGTCAAGCTCGACGATGTAGCTTCCGCGCACGTCGCTGGCCGCAAGCGCAAACAACTGCTCGTTCGTCGGCTGCTCGTAACCATACTCGTACAACAGCGCGAGAAAAGCCTGAACCGGGTTGAATGTCCACTCGCCTTTTCCCAGCCGTTTGCGGAATGAGCCCGAGAAACTAAACGTGCCCGCTTCCCGCACGAGTTGAAAATTGATGCACTGACGAGACGCGATCTGTTCCTGGGTGAGTCCCTGAAATTGCGCCAAAGCAAGTTGAGTCGAAACCGACGCGCGGCCCTTCTCGGTGTCACCCGCACGCAATTGCAGCCGCACGCGACCGTCGCGCCGGTCTTGAATAAACCAGTATCCTGTCATAACGGAGTTCCTTGCTGACTGACTACTACGCGGAACGATCACGAATGGCCGTGTCGCTTCAAGTCGATCAATTCTTCGGGCGTGAGATTCGCATGGCCGCGGCGACGTGAGCTTTTGATGAAGTCGTCGGTAATTCCCGCAACCCACATGTCGACGATCTGTTTCGGAGTGAGCCGATCGTAACCGAGCGCTTTCATCCCTTTCAGGTACGACGCGGTAACGCCGTTGCTTTTGAACGCGACGTAATTCGTGGCTTTGAAGTCGGCGTACTTTACCGCCTGAAAAGGCTTAATCACGTCGGGCGTAATCCCGTTTGTCTTCAACGCAATCAACTCGTTTGGCGGCAAGCCCGCGTACCCGACTGACTTGAGCGCCGCGATGTAATCGGCGCGCACACCGTTCGAGCGGAACGCCACGAGCTGCGCGACGGTTAAGTCCGCGTAACCGGCGTTCTTCAATTCGAGGATGTATGCTGGTCCAATGCCGCTATTCACGAGTCGATTCCGATCTGCGACGGAAAAGTCGCTGCAACTTTGGTTAGGCATTTCTTTCTCAGGCTCCGATGAGTTCCGGATAGGGAAGCTGCTGCGGCGCAACAATCTGACCGTAATCGAGCTTGATGACCCGATCGCCTAAATGGTAGTAGCGATCGTCATGGCTGATCACGAGCACTGTTTTCCCTTTCGCCTTCAATTCCAGCAGGATTTGCAAATAAAAGATCTCGCGAAACACGGGATCCTGATCCGCGGCCCACTCGTCGAAAATGTAGAACGGACGATCTTCGAGAAACGCAGTGAGCAGCGCGAGGCGTTTGCGTTGTCCCTGCGAAAGATCGATGGTGGAAAGCGCGCCGTCCTTGATCTGCACTTTATGGTCCAACTGGAGTTGCGTCAGATAATCCCGCGCGCGGTCGTCAAGCTTTTGCGCATCCAGGCCGAGCAGGCTCTCGAACAGGAAGAAATCGTAGAACACGGCCGAGAAGAATTGCCGGTACTGATCTCGATTTTGATCGGTGATTGGCGTGCCGTCGAGACTGATTTCACCCTGCTCGGGAACGTACAGCCCGCTCAGCAGTTTCGCCAGCGTGGTTTTGCCGCTGCCGTTGCCGCCTACTAAAAAGACCAGCTCACCCGGTTTGAAGGTGAAGTCGATTGGTCCAAGTGTGAAACTGCTGCCGTCTCGTTCGTTGTGATAGCTGTGAGTGATGCCCTTCAACTCGAGACTTTCCCAATACGGATCGGATTTACTGCTTTGCTCTTCCTTTTCCTTGACGTCGCTGGCGAGCGAAACTCCGAGCTCCTCGATCCTTTGCAACGAGATGTTTGCGCGCGCCATGCCGGGAATCAAACCGGTGAGGTCTTCGAAAGGAATCAGCATGTAAAAAATGGCGAGCACGTAGCCGGTGAGAAGAGAGTTGTCGACACTTTGAATCCGCGGCAACACAAACAGGATCAGTCCGATCAGAGTAAAGAACAGGATCTGATACCAACTACTCGCGCCCGCCATGATGCCGTTGCCGGTGACGTTATTGCGGCGCAGAGAGAGCGCGGTGGTGCGCAGCACCTGGTCGATGAAGATGTTGCGGCGCGTGCGATGGAGCTTCAATTCTTTCGCGCCATCGTTGAGCGCTCGATAGTGGCCAAACAGACTGTCCGTGTCTTTGCGGGCGAGTCTCATGTAGCGCAACGCTCGCTTCACGGCGGCCTGAAAACTCAGGATTCCCAACGTCATGAAAACGACCACCGCAAAAACCGCGGTCCACGACAGCCACGCCATGTAAACCAAACAGCCGACCACTACGGCCAACTGCATACACAAAACCGGAATGCTGCTGAGCGTGTTGGTGATGATGAAGATGTCGTCAGTGAGGCTCGACATGATGCGCGCCGATCCGATCTCTTCGAGGCGACGCAACGGCGCGGCCAGGATCTGGCGGCTCATCTGTAGCCGCAGTTCGAAGATCGCTTTTTGCGAGAGGTGCGTCAGGAGGATTTGCGAGCTGAAGCGGGCGAGTGGCAGCAGCAAACAGAAGCCAATGTAGGCGAGCACCAAAAACTCCGGCCTGTCTTTCCCCACCCCCAGGATGTTATGGACCAAAGCCACGAGGCCGGTGTTGGCAGCTCCGCTAATCAACCCAGCGATGATCGAGAGGACGACAATTCCCCGCGAATACTTCATCATGAAAGTAAATAGCCTCATTGTTGCTCCTAAGGTTTGGTCGTGGTGGGATAAGTCTGTTAGTGCAGTTCGACGGTTTTCTCGGTGGTCTGATCGCCGGTCAACTCTGCTCTTTCGATGGCGGCATTCAGCGTCGCCGCGAGGTCCTGCACATAAGGTTCTTCACACATTCGATTATGGTGGCCGGGAACGTTGAGAACATTCACCGGCTTTCGTGAAAACCCGCTCCAGCCGTATGCGGGATCGTCGGCGTCGAGACCCGCCTGCTCCAGTGTCTTTCTTGTTTCCGGATCTTCTTCGTCGCAGCGGAAGAGCGAGACCGATCCGCCGAATGAATACTGCGGCACATATTTTCGTTGCGCACGTTGCCGCGCCGAGAACCCGACGAGGAAGCGACGCAGATGAGAAATCTCCGCCTCCTGTGGCGTGAGGTCGGCGGCCTTCATCTCGTTCAGGAAATAACTCAAACGCTCTTCGGGTTCGAGACGTCGCAGCATCTCCGTATCCAGCAAAAGGTATTTCCCTTTCTGCCGCGCAGTTACCCACGCGAGTCCGACCAGTTGATCGGCTTCGTCAACATCGAGCAGTTGATGCATGTAGCGCGGTGAGTGTGTATCCATCACCGCGAGCAGCGCGACTTCCTGACCCTGCTTCTCTAACTGGCAAGCCATCTCGAAGGCGACCGTGCCGCCAAAAGAGAAGCCACCCAGCAGATATGGACCAGCCGGCTGCATCACGCGGATCGCTTCAACATACTGCGCCGCCATCTGCTCGATCGAGACCTCTTCCTCGACCTGCAACAGCGGCTTGGCTTGTATGCCGTAGAAGGGCCGCTCCTGGCCCATGTACCGCGCCAGTTTGTAGAAACCGAGAACCTGTCCGCCGACTGCGTGGACGCAGAAAAACGGAGTCGTCGCACCAAGCGGCTGAATCGGCACCAGCGGCGACCACGGCTGCGGTCCTTCTTCCTGATTCAACACCTCGGCGAGATACTCGATCGTCGCTCCTTTGAACAGCGTCGTGAGTGGTATCTCTCTACCAAACTGTTTCTCGACCTGGGCCATCATGCGCACGGCCATGATCGAACTGCCGCCGAGATCGAAGAAGTTATCGGTAATTCCCACCGGAGTGACTCCCAGTAGCTCTTCCCAAACTTTCGCCAACGCAATCTCCACCGTGTTGCGCGGAGCAGTGAAGGATTTTTGACTTTCGTGCTTACGGACACCGAGCGCCGGTAACGCGCGCCGATCTACTTTTCCATTCACCGTCAGCGGCAGCTTCTGCAACTCCATGAACACTGCCGGCACCATGTACTCAGGCAATTGCTCGCGCAGTTGCGCCCGCATTTGCTCGACCCGCAATTCCACTTCCGGCTCCGCCACCACGTAACCAATCAGCCGCTTCTCTCCCTCGCCGTCCTCCACTACCACCACCGCTTCCTTCACGCCCGCACACTCGCGCAACACACTTTCGATCTCGCCCAACTCGATCCGGTAGCCGCGCACTTTCACCTGCTCGTCGAGCCGCCCGAGGAACTCCAACTCTCCGTCGCTTCGATACCGTGCGAGGTCTCCGGTTCGATACAACCTCGCGCCTCCATCATTAGCAAACGGGTGCGGCACGAACTTCTGCGCCGTCAACTCCGGCCGTCGCAAGTACCCGCGCGCGAGGCCTTCGCCGCCGATGTAGAGTTCTCCGACGACTCCGATCGCGACGGGTTCCATCCGCCCATCGAGCACGTACAACTGCGTGTTCGCGATCGGCCGCCCGATGCCGACGTCTCCTTCCCAGCTCGTCTCGTTGTTGACCTCGTACACGCAACAGCCCACTACTGTCTCGGTTGGTCCATATTCATTGATCAAGCGCGTCTCCGGCGCGTGCTCCCGCCACACGCGCACGCGCTCGGTCGCCAATGCTTCGCCGCCTATCACTACGACGCGTGCGCTGCGCCGCAACTCTTCACTTTTCAATTGTTGGTTGAGCAGCGCCAGATGCGGCGGCGTCAGCTTCACGACGCTGAATGGACCATGCTCGCGCAGCGTCGTGAGCAACCCGTCAAGCCCCGACTCTTCAGCCACCAGCAACACGCTCTCTCCGGCCACTAACGGCAACCACAGGCTTGTGATGCTGAGGTCAAAACCGATCGACGAGTGCAGCGCCGATCCGTTCGCATCGTTCTTTTCGCTATTGAGGTCGTAAGCCCGCCTGGCCCAATACAAATAGTTGACGAGCCCGCGATGAGTGATCATCACGCCCTTCGGCTGACCCGTGGAACCTGACGTGTAGATCACATAAGCGAGATGTTCCGGCGCCGCTTCACTCTGCAACCGAACTCGACTCTGCGATTGCAACTGCTCTGCTAAGCTTTCGACGTACAACGTGCGGGTCGTTGTCTCGGCAAACAACTCTGCGAACTTTGCTGCCGTCACCAACAGTTTCGCCTCGCTATCGGCCAGCATGTAACGCAAGCGCTCCGCGGGATAACTCGCATCCAGCGGCAGATATGCGCCGCCCGCCTTGAGCACTCCCAACAGCGTCACTACCATCTCTATCGAACGCTCCAGACACACAGCCACCAGCGTGTCTGCACCGACGCCTTCACCGCGCAGGTAGTGGGCGAGTTGGTTAGCGCGATCCTCCAACTCTCGATAAGTCACCTGCTGCTGCCCGTAAATCAACGCCAGCGCGTCCGGATGCTCGTCCACCTGCTGCTCGAACAGTTGCGGCATACAAACGTCCGCCGGATACGCAGCCCTCGTTTGGTTCCACTCGACCAGAATTTGCGCCCGCTCTGACTGCTGTAACAACGGAATGTCGATCAGATGCTGGTCCGGATTTTGGACCACGCTCTCCAGTAACGAGCGGAAGTGTGAGAACAGCCGTTCGATGCGAGCAGCCTCGAACAAATCCGTGCTGTACTCGAGAGAAACGGAGAGACGTTCTCTCATTTCCATCACGCCCATCAGCAAGTCGTACTTCGCTGTTTCCTGTACGGCGCCGTAACTCGACATCTTCAGGCCGGGAATCTCAAGTACGGTTTGACCGGCGTTAAGGAAGCCGAACATCACTTGAAAGAGCGGCGAATAGCTCATGTTACGTTCGGGATGCAGCGCCTCCACGACTTTTTCAAACGGCACGTCCTGATGCGCATGAGCTTCGAGACTCACTTCGTGCACCTGGCGCAGCAATTCGCGAAACGTCAGCTCGCCTGAGACTCGTGTGCGCAAAACGAGAATGTTGGAGAAGTAACCGATCAGCCCTTCCGTCTCGACTCGATCGCGTCCCGCGATCGGCGTGCCGATACAAATATCGTTCTGCCATGTGTAACGGAAGAGGAGGGCCTTGAACGCCGTCAGCATGACATTGAACAGCGTCGTCTCCGCACGCCGACTCAGCGCTCGCAGTGCTTCCGAGAGTTCGGGCGAGAGCATTAAGGAACGGATCGTTCCGCGAAAGCTCTGTTCGGACGGACGCGGATGATCTGCCGGCAACTCCAACAGCGGTGGAATGCCGGCAAGTTGCTTTTGCCAATATGAGAGTTGCGCGGCAAAGTTCTCGTCCTGCGAAGACTGGCGCTGCCATTTCGCATAATCCGCATATTGCAAAGGGAGTTCGGGCAAAGGTGACGCGATGCCGGCGGCCATCGCCTGGTAAAGCACCATGACCTCGCGCATGAGGACGTCCATGCTCCAACCATCAGCGATGATGTGATGCATCGTGAGCAGGAAGACAAATTCCTGTTGGTCCAGCTTCAGCAACTGGACGCGAAACAATGGACCAACGGCGAGGTCAAACGGTTTGCGTGCCTCTTCGTTGACTATGCGCCGTGCCTCTGCCTCGCGCTCCGCGACACTCCAACTGCTCAAGTCGAGTATCGGAAGCGAAATCGGCTGCGCCGGGTTAACCACCTGCACGGGCTGTCCGTCGATGGTGGGAAAGGTCGTGGTTAAGCTCTTATGGCGGCGGCGGATTTCGTTGATCGTCTTCTCGAGCGCCGGGATGTTGAGTTCACCAGTTAATCGTACTGCGGCCGGCAGGTTGTAAAGCGACGTGCCGCGCACCAGTTGATCGAAAAACCATAAACGTTCCTGCGCGAACGACAGGGGATATGATTTCGGTTGCTGCGCCTTTTTACGCAGCAACGACGCAAGCAGGATTCGCTTTTCCTCCGGCGAGGCTTCCGCCATGCGCTTGGAGAGGCTATCCATTCCTGACCTCCTCTTCGCGCATGATGTCGTGCAATAGCGAATCAACCTGCTGGTCGGAAAGTTGATCGATGTTCTCGAGCAGCCGTTCTTCATCGTTAGCAACGAAGCCGTCAAGGCTGGTTTCCTCGGGCGCGCCGCCGGTTGCTTGAAGCTCTGTGATAATCGCTGCCAGTTGGGCCACGGTGGGAGACTCGAAGATATGGCGCATCGTCAGTTCCACCTGAAAAGTGTTGAGCACCCGCACGATGATTTGCAGCGCAACGAGTGAATTTCCACCCAGGTCAAAGAACTTGTTCTCGATGCCCACGCGCTCGACGCCGAGCACGTCCGACCAGATCTTCGCTAACGCCTGCTCGGTTTCGTCTCGCGGCGCAACGTAAACCTCTTCCAACTGCCGGCTGATAACCGGAGCACGACCGTCCTGCGCTTCCTTCTTTCTGCCTTCGTTCGCACGTAGCTCGATAGGCAGGTCAAGCACTCTCTGTTCGGGATTCGCGACAATGCTGCTCATCATCGTCACGCAACACTGCATCCAGCGCTCGATCGTCTGCTCGTCGAAGAGATCGCTGTTGTAACGGCAGTCGAAGCGAAGTTCATTGTCGAGCTCGAGGAAAGCCAGCGAGAGATCGAATCGGGAAGAGTTGCCGGCGTTTTCTCTTACCTGAACCTCGAGTTCTTCCATCTGCATGCCGGAACCTGATTTGTCGAAATTGAAAGTCACGGAGAACAGCGGCGGCCGGCTCGGGTTCCATTTGATGTTCAGCTTCTCTATCAAGCGGCTCGGTGAGTAGTTCTGATGTTCGAAGCCGTTCAGCAAACTTCTTCTCATCGTGCGCAGGTATTCACCGAACGTCGGGTTCGTGGCGCACTGGCTGCGAATCGGCAGCATGTTGATGCAATAACCGACCGCCTCTTTCACTCCGGCCGCGACCTGTCCCGCAGCCGGCGTGCCGACGACGATGTCGTCCTGACCGGAGAGACGGTGGAACAGAATGTTGGAGATCGCGAAGAACACCATCAGCAGCGTCGAGTGGTTCTGCGCGCTCACTCTTTTCAATCCCTCAAGAAGAGCGGGATCGAAAGTCAGAGATTTAGGCGCGCCGTTATATGTCTGGACCAGGGGCCGCGGTCTGTCCGTCGGCAATTCGAGGATCGGCACTGAGTCGGCAAACTGCTCGAGCCAGTAAGCCTCCGCCTCGGCCGTTTCAGCTTCGGTTTGCTCGATCGTTTGGCGCCGAACGTATTCACTGAAAGGAATCGCGGGCGGCAGTTCACAGGGAATGCCGCGATGTTCCGCGGCGTAAAGCGCGCGCAGATCTCTCATCAAGACCGTGCTTGATTCGCCGTCCGAGATGAGGTGATGAAGCGTGAAGACGAGGACATGATACTGCTCTTCAACCCTGGCAATCCGGCCGCGAACCAAAGGCCCTTTCACCAGATCGAACGGCTGCTCCACCTCGTCTGACATCCACTCTTTTACTTCCGCTTCGCGTTGCGCCGGATCCAACGAGGAGAAATCCGCGAAGGGCAATTCAAACGCGACGTTAGGCGAAATCCACTGGCAATCTCCTTCCGGGCTAAACGTCACGCGCAGCGATTCGTGCCGGTCAACCAATTGCTGGAGCGCACGCTGAAGCGCCGGCAGATCGAGTGGGCCACGCATGTACAACGAGATCGATTCGTTATAAGCCGCCGAGGCCGCCTCGCTCAGCTGCGTCGAGATCCAGAGTTGCCGCTGTGAGTCAGTCAAAGGAAGTGAACGCACCTCCTTTGCGGGCGCGTTCTGGAATTTCTCTCGCAGCACGTTTAAGTGATTGAGACTGTCGAGCACCGTTGGCGTATCGATGCCGAAGTCGATCATGCAGGCGATCTCGCTGACGCCGATCTGCGACAGTCGAGCGACGACGGCCTGGCAGGATTCAGTCGTGCCGATCAACGAGGCGGTTTGCACGTAGCGGTCGTAACCGCTGGAAAGGATGTAGTCGAGATCTTCTTCGGCCAGCTCGTCGAGGTTGATCGGTTTGCTGTTACTTCCCTTCACGCGATTGGACATCAGCGCGAGCGACGACTTCATGTAGCGGTAGAGCGGACGGCGCGCTTTTTCTCTTGCGTCGGTGAGATCTTTAGAGAGAAATGTGTGCAGCAGGAGTGTGACGTGCGCTGTCGCAGGATCGTGGCCGCTGCGTTCGAACGCGGCGCGATAGAGCGCGATTTTTTCTTCGAGCTCTTCGATGGATTGGTCCTGAAGGTTCGTGAGAATGCCGAAACCGAGTTCGCCCGCTTTGGTGAATGTCACCGGGCTCGAACCTGTTAGCCAGGTAGGGAGAATGCGCTGTCGCGGCATCGGCGCGAGTCCCACCTCGATCTCCTTGCCGTTACCACTGCGCGCGGGCACTTTCTCACCGCGCCACAAACGTTGGACCACTTCGATGCCGCGATACATGTGCTCGTGGCGGGTCGCGTACGCGTCAGGCGCAAAGACGAAATCGTTTGGCTGCCAACCCGAAGCGAACGAAATGCCGATGCGGCCATTCGAGAGGTTGTCTACCACCGACCACTCTTCGGCAACGCGGATCGGATTGTGCAGCGGCAGCACGACACTGCCGGCGTGAATGCGGACCCGGTGCGTCTCGCGCGCGAGCGCAGCCGCGACGACCGAAGGGTTTGGTGAGAAACCGCCGAATGCGTGGAAGTGACGCTCGGGAATCCACACCGCTTCGAAGCCGTGCTCGTCCGCGTACTTCGCTCCTTCGAGGAGCAATTCGTATTTGTCGTCAGTGAATTCAGACTGGTAGTTGCCGAAGTAGTACAAGCTGAACGTTGGTCCGGTTACGGGTGCAGACGTAGCGAGTGTTTTCGTTGATGGAGATACTTGCCCCTGTTCGTTGTTCTTCGCGGGCGCAGTCGTGAGTGAGCTCTTGTTTTCCGCGACACTCATCTGCGTTGCTGGTCCATCTTGCGGCTTCGGTCCTGGACCTTCCGGCCAAAATCCGCCGGCGCGCATCTCGGCGATGCTGTTCGTAACCGCGCGAACGATCCGGTCCAGGTCGGCTTCGGTATGCGCCGTCGAAAGGAAGCAGTTGCGGCCTTCCCAGATGTAAATGCCCTGCTCGAGCATGTGATAGAAGAACAGGTCCACATACTTCAGCTCGGGCGCGAACATGAAGCGAAACAGCGAAGCGAAGTTCACGACTTCAACCGGCAGATCGGCTTCCTTAAACACGCGGTTGAGCATCGCGACCAAACGCGCCGTGCGATCGTTGAGCTCGGGCAGCAACGAAGGCTCATCGCGCAGTCGATGCAGCACGGCCTGCGCCGCAGCCATCGTGAGCGGATGTTTGAAGAACGCGCCGGCGAAAAGCGTCTTGACTGCTTGCGGGTATGAGTCGTCACCGAAATTCCACGGCCCGCCGTCGAACGCATCGAGGTACTCGGCCTTGCCGGCCACCGCGCCGATCGGCAGACCGCCGCCGATAACTTTGCCGTAAGTTGCGATGTCGGCCTGCACGCCAAACCACGCTTGCGCGCCGCCGGTGTGAATGCGAAAGCCGGTGATCATCTCGTCGAAGATCAACGCGGTGCCCGCTTTGGTTGTCAGTTCGCGAAGCTGCTGCAGAAAGGCGCGCGGCTGAATGTCGGGCCGGCGGCTCTGCACCGGTTCGACCATCACCGCGGCGAGTTCGTGTACGTGCTGCTGCAAGTACTCAATCGCGCTCGGGCTGTCCCAATCCAGCACGACAAGATCCTCAACGCCCTTTGCGGAAATGCCTGGTCCAATCGGTACACTGCGCAGCTCTTCCTTGCCGCGCGCGACCTTCGCCGACGTCAGATCGGACCAACCGTGATACGCGCCGCCGAAGATCGCGATCTTGCTGCGCCGCGTCACCGTGCGCGCCACGCGCATGGCAGCCATCACCGCCTCGGTGCCGGAGTTGCAGAAGTTGACGCGTTCCTGACCGGTTAACTCGGAAAACAAACGCGCGACCTTTCCGGCCAGATAGACTTGCGGACCGAGTTGGACCGACTTGCGCTCGATCTGATCTTTCAAAGCGGCGTCGACGAAGTCGGGTGAGTGACCGAAGAGATGAACGCCGAAGCCCATCGAGATGTCGAGATATTCGTTGCCGTCGACGTCCCAGATCTTCGCGCCGGCGGAGTGATCGCCGACAATGGGGTACACCAATTCTTTCCACAGCAGACGGAAGCCGAAGGTGTTGCGGCTGTCGGAGAGATAGGGCCGGTACTCCTGCATCAGTCGTTTCGACTCGCGCGTGCGTGCGTTGAAGCGAGAAATGAAGATGTCGAGATGCTGCTGTTGTCGTTCGGTGAGTCCCGAAGTTGGGCCAGGCTCGATTGGCTGGTATGCGATGTAGACCGGTTGCTGTTTGACGTTCGCTTCGGGCGCGCTCGCAGGCGTTGGAGTTATTGTCGGAGCTGGCTGCGGTTCGGCGGCAACAACTGGAGGAGCGGGGATCGGCGCAGCGGGGACTGTAGCCGGATGAGCGATCGGAACTGCGTTCGCGTGATATGCGTGCAGCATCTCCAGTTGTTGGGCCATTAGCTGAAGCTGCTGCGACATGATCTGGTCGAGCGCGGAAGTGTTCGCTTGTGCGCCTCCGTTCAGCACCGGCACCGGCACTGGCGCCGTATAAGGTATTGCCGCGGGAGCTACAAGCGGTGGCGGTGGTGGGGGCGCAACGACTGCGGGCTCCGGGATCGCTTGCGGCTCCACTTGCGGCATGGCGATCTCCGGCGCCGACGCGGGTGGCGGCACTTGCTCGACAATGTACGAAGCCAGCGCATCGAGATTCGTAAGCTGTTCCAACAGTTGGACCACCGACAGCTTCACGTCGAACAGTTCCTTAACCACCTGCGTCGCCTGAATCAGCGTCAGCGAGTCGATCCCGACTTCCATGAAATGAGCGTGGATATCGACGTTCTCCGGCTTGATGCCCGTGAGGTCATTGACCACGGTCTTCAAGTCAGACAGGATTTTTTCCTTGTGCGCGGAGTCGGCGGCGTACACTTTCGACATTTCGTCCTCCTGCCCGTTGGGTATCTGTGTAATCTGTGGTTGGATTCAGCGGGTTGACTGAAGCACTCGTAACTGCTTCGAGATGATCTCGAGCTGCATGCGTACCAAACGCTCCGGCTCGGATTGCGCAAGCGTCGCGTGAGTATTTTGTTGTGTGACGTGCGTCGCAGGCACAGGCTCTGGTTCGGAGATCGCGGTCTCCGGTTCGCTGATCTTTCGCGGAGCGGGATCGACCCAGCAACGCTCGCGTTCAAACGGATAGGTAGGGAGTTTGAGCCGGCGGCGGTTTTCGTTTTCGTAAAAACCGGCCCAGTTCGGTTCGATCCCGGCTTGCCATAGTTGGCCCAACGCCTTCAACAGCGCCTGCTGCTCTTCACCTTGCCCGACTGCGCCCAGCGAAGCTACGCCCATGTGATCCGTTTGCCGCTGCGGGTGAGACTTCAACAATGTGCAGAGCGTGTGTCCCGGACCAAGCTCCAGAAAAACGTGCTCGGGTTCCGCGAGCAGTCGCGCGAGCCCGTCACTGAAACGCACCGTCTCGCGCAAGTGTCTGGCCCAGAAACGTGGATCGACTGCTTCGTCGGACTTGATCCAATCGCCCGTGAGGTTCGAGACGTAAGGAATTGCCGGAGACTGCAATTTCGCGCGCCGCACAACCTGCATGAACTCTTCGAGAATCGGTTCCATCAGCGTCGAGTGAAACGCATGCGACGTTTGCAACCGGCGACTCGAAACACCGTCAGCATTCAAGCGCGCCTCCAGTGTTTCCACTTCCGCTAGTGCGCCCGAGATCACACACGTTCGTGGTCCATTGATCGACGCGAGGGAGAGCTTGCCGTCGCGGACGATCATGCGTGCTTCTTCTTCGCCGAACGGAACAGCGAGCATCGCGCCCGTGGGCAGACCCTGCATCAAACGCCCGCGCGCCGCGACCAACGACAGCGCGTCTTCGAGCGTGAAGACGCCGGCCAAACACGCAGCGACGTACTCACCCAAACTGTGTCCGATCATCGCCGCCGGCCGCACGCCCCAACTGATCCAGAGTTGGGCCAGCGCGTACTCGATCACGAAGAGCGCCGGCTGCGTGACGGCCGTTTGCGTCAGACGCCGTGCGGCAATCTCGCTCTGTTCCGCAGCGGGATAAAGCACGTCGCGCAAGTCGAAGCCAAGCAGCGGGGATAGGATCTTCACGCAGCGATCCACGTGCTCGCGAAACTTCGACTCGCTCTCGTAAAGGCCGCGGCCCATGTTGACGCGCTGTGCGCCTTGTCCCGAAAACATGAACACGACGCCGCGTGCGCGCGGCTTCTGCACCTGCGTCAGCACACGCGCCGGATCGCGCGCGACAAGCGCACTCCACGCATCGGCCACATCGCGACAAACAAGCATCCGGCGGTGATTGAATTTCTTTCGCCCGACCTGAAGCGTGTGACAAACGTCGGCGAGATTCACACCGGGATTTTGTTGGAGATAACCGGCCAAACGGTCCGTCATCGCTTCGAGCGCGGGTGCGGTGCGCGCAGACAAAAGCAGCAACTGGCTCGCACGCGACGGATCGGAGTCTTGCAGCGGCGGCGCTTCTTCGAGCACCACGTGCGCGTTCGTGCCGCCGATGCCGAACGAGCTCACGCCCGCGCGACGCGGTGTTTCGCTCGCCGTCGATTCGCGCAGGCTCGCGTTAACAAAAAACGGACTGCCGGCGAAATCGATCTTCGGATTCGGTTCTTTGAAATGCAGGCTCGGCGGTATCTCGCGATTGTTGAGCGACAGCACGGTCTTGATGAGTCCGGCCACGCCGGCCGCGGCGTCGAGGTGCCCGATGTTTGTTTTGACTGAGCCCACCGCGCAGTAGTTTTTCTTCTCAGTGCGCGCGCCGAAGACTTTCGTGAGCGCCGCGATCTCGATCGGGTCACCGAGCGCAGTGCCCGTGCCGTGCGCCTCGACATAACTCACAGTCTCGGGCTTGATACTCGCAACTGAGAGTGCTTCCGCGATCACCTTCGCTTGCCCGTCGACGCTCGGAGCGGTGTAGCCGACCTTCAACGCGCCGTCGTTGTTGACAGCCGAGCCCTTGATGACTGCGTAAATCACATCGCCGTCGTCCAACGCGTCGCTAAGTCGTTTCAGCAACACGACACCCGCGCCGCTGCCGCCCACAGTTCCCTGCGCCGCGGCATCGAATGCGCGGCAATGGCCGTCCGGCGAAGTGATGTTCCCTTCCTGGTAGAGATAACCGTGACGTTGCGGCAACGGCACGCTCGCGCCGCCAGCCAGCGCCATGTCCGACTCGCCGTTCAATAAACTCTGGCAGGCGAAGTGCACCGCGACGAGCGACGTGGAACACGCGGTCTGCACGTTGATGCTTGGGCCACGCAGGTCGAGCTTATAAGACACGCGCGTCGCCGAGTGATCTTTGTCGTTAGCCATCAGCAATTGAAAAGTGCTGACGTTGGCGAGCAGCGCCGGGTTGGTGAGCAGGTTGCTCAGGTACGTGCTGATACTCGCACCGGCAAACACGCCGATGGCGCCGGGATAACGCGCGGCGTCGTAGCCCGCGCTCTCCAACGCTTCCCACGCGCATTCGAGCAACAGGCGATGTTGCGGGTCGATGATCTCGGCTTCGCGCGGCGTCATGCCGAAGAATGCGGGATCGAAGAGATCGTAATTTTCGAGTGATGAAGACGCCTTCACGTAGTTCGGGTTTTGCAGCAGCGCGGCGTCGACGCCCGACGACAATAATTCTTCATCGCTAAGCGCTTCGATCGACTCGACGCCTTCGCGCAGATTGCGCCAGAACGCGTCGAGGTCCGGCGCTTTCGGAAAACGTCCGGCCATGCCGATGATGGCGATGTCCGAATCGGCCACGAAATCGTTTTCACTCATCCCACCACCGCCTGTTCGTTCGCGGCCGCGCGTGCTGCGTCTCGACGCATGCGCCGTTGGCTCGCAGACTGCTTGCGTCGCGCGCCGCGCTCTTCGCTGGCATCGAGTAACTCCAAGTCTGCTCCCTGGTGCAGATGGGCCGCGAGCGTGCTCACCGTCGGATACTGGAACAACTCGAACAGCGGCACGTCTCGTCCGAGCGCCTGTCGCAGTTTCAAGTGCACTTGCAGCAGCCGCAGCGAGTGGCCGCCGAGATCGAAGAAGTTGTCCTGCGTGCCGACTTGTTCGAGGCTAAGCACTTCGGTCCAGATGCCGGCGATCGTGCGCTCCAGTTCGTTCGCGGGCGCGACGAAGCTCACTGCATTCACGACTCGCGCCTCGGGTGATGGATCGGGTAGCGCACGACGATCGACTTTGCCGTTGACCATCA
Source organism: uncultured Blastocatellia bacterium (assembly GCA_946480785.1). The sequence continues at coordinate 36,489 of CAMLLD010000034.1, forward strand.
GCGGCAACTGCTCGAGTGTCACGAACGTGCTCGGCACCATGTGCCGCGGCAGACGCGCAGTTAGATACGAGCGCAACTCATCGGTGCTTGCTGTAACCTGGTCGGGATCCGATCCAACTTCGCTACGCGGCACGACGTAAGCCACGACTGCCGCTTCATTTCCCTGCCCGCGCAATATGGCGACACACTCTTCCACCGCGGGGTGTTCGCGCAGCGCCGCTTCGATCTCACCCAACTCGATCCGCATCCCGCGCAATTTGATCTGCGAGTCAACGCGGCCACGAAACTCGATCAGACCATCAGGCAGGTAACGCACGAGATCGCCCGTGCGATACAAACGCGCGCCGCGCTCAGTCGAAAACGGATTCGGAATAAACTTTTCAGCCGTCAACCCTGGCAGTCCGTGGTAACCCCGGCCTACGCCTTCGCCGCCGATGTAGAGTTCGCCGGTAACACCAACCGGCGCAGGTTCCATCTGCTGATCAAGAATGTAGAGTTGATTGTTGCCGAGCGGCCGTCCAAGCGGCATCACTTGCCAGCCATCGTCACGCGGACAAACAAACTCAGCCGCGGCTATCGACGTTTCGGTTGGCCCATACGAATGATGTAGCTCCGCGCCCGGCAGTCGCTCGTAAAAGCGCTGCACGGTTTCACCCGAGATTGATTCACCGCCGCAGATTACTTTGCGCAGTGATCCAGCTTCCGCGAGCAACGGCTCTTCAATAAACAAGGCCAGCAACGAGGGCACGAAATACGCTGTCGTGATCTCATGTCGCACGATGCTTGCGGCCAGATAAGCACCATCGCGCTGCCCGTCGTGACGCGCGACCATCAGACTCGCGCCGACCATCAACGGCCAGAAGATCTCCCACACCGAAGAGTCGAAGTTGAGCGACGTCTTGCAGAGAAAACGATCCGCGGCGGTGAGGTTGTACGTCTCCTGCATCCAGGCGATGCAATTCAGCACGCCACGATGCGGCAGCATCGCGCCCTTCGGTTGGCCAGTCGAACCGGAGGTGTAGATCACATAGGCGAGGTTCTCGGGACTCAAACTCAGCCCTAAGTTCTCGCGGCTCTGTTGCGAGATAGCTTCGGCGTCAGTATTGATGCAAACCACCGTCGCCGCACACTCCGACAATGATTGGACCAGTCGCGAATCGGTCAATAACACGGTCGCGCCGCAATCGTCGAGCATGAAGCGCAGTCGCTCGCTGGGATAATCAGGATCGAGTGGAACGTAAGCGCCGCCCGCCTTCAGAATCGCGAGCAGACCCACCACCATTTCGACGGAACGCTCCAATAAGATCGCCACCTTCGCGTCCTGTCTCACGCCGAGCTGCCGGAGATGATGGGCCAACTGATTAACACGGTCATTCAGCTCGCTGTAAATAAAGGACTCGTCATCAGTGACTACGGCGACGGCTTCGGGCGTTCGCGCCACTTGTGCTTCAAACAACTCGCGCAAGCAGCCGCTCGCGTAATCACGCGCGGTGTCGTTCGACTCGTCAAGCAGGCGGTGTCGTTCGCTTTCGGTCAACGGCGGATAAGCGTCGTGACGTTCGGCCGGAGTCTCGGCCATGCGTCGCAGGACTTCCATGAAGTAATCCGCGATCGATTGCACCTGCGTGAGTGAGAATTCAAACGCGTCGTATTGCAGCATCAGATTGATCTGCGTAGAGAAGAGGTTCAAACCGAACGCCGCGGTCAGCGGGAAGTGCGCCTCTTCAACGACTCTCTTCTTATCGTCCGGCAAGACATCGAGCTCACCCGACCGCAGCAAACCTTCGAGCACATGAAAGTGCACGTAGTTAAACTGCGCTTCGAACAGTGGCTGCCCACCCATCTCATTTTTCAACGCGAGCAACGGATAACGGCGGTGCGGCAACAGTTCCCACTCCGCTTCGAATGTCGCGCGCACCAGATCGGCCCACGAGCCTTCGGGTATTCGCAGCCGGAACGGAACCGTGTTCAGAAATAGCCCGCGCACCTGTTCGCCGTCGAGCACTTCGGGCCGGCCGTTGGTTACGAGACCGCTGACGACATCGCTTGTGCCACTCAAGACACTCAGCACTTTCAAGTGCGCGGCCAGCAGCAAGCTCTTGAGCGGAACCTTCAGCGCGCGCGCCGTTGCATGCAACGCTTCCGACACTTGTTCGGGCACGAGCAGGTATTGCTGGCGGATGCGTTGCGCGCCGCCGTCACGATAGCGCGCGGGCAAACGCGGCAGACGCGCCGGCTGTAGACCACGCAATCGTTCCTGCCAGAACGCTCGCGGCTCTTCCGCCGCGAGTGTCTGGCGTTCGAGCAACACGAAATCGCGGAAGGTCACTGTGGGAGACGATGCGGGCGGCAGTGCTTGTCCATTCAACAGCGCGAAGTAGGTGATGAAGATTTCGGAGAGCGTCGAGTTCAAGCTCCAGCCGTCGAGAATCGCGTGATTCTCAGTGAGCGTGAATTGAAAACTCTCGTCAGTGCGACGGTGAACGTGAAACCGCAACAGCGGCGCATGTGATAGATCGAAATTACTTGCCCGTTCCGCTTCCACGAATTGATCGAGAACGTCACCCTGCTCCTCGTCCGACAGCGAACGAATGTCCGCAACACCCACGTCGAGCCTCGCTGACTCATGGACCAGTTGCAGCGGTTCGCTGTACGACGTGAGCTCAAACGACGTGCGCAGGATCGGATGGCGCGCAACCGCACGCGCGACAGCTTCCGTGAACCGCTCGTAATCGAACGGCGCACGCAAGTGCCAACTGTTGACGTTGTGATAGACGGACGTGTCAGGCGACAGCGCCATGTGGAAAAGCATGCCGCCCTGAAGCATCGTGACCGGATAAGCATCGACCACATCAGCCGGCAACTTCACCCGGTCGCTTGCGGAGACTAAGTCGAAGGGCTCGGTCTTCGGGAACGGAACATCATTCGTCTCGCTCTCTTTGATCTCACGCGCGAGCGCCGCGATCGTCTGGTGGCGGAAGAGTTGCTGGATCGAGAACTCCAATCCTCTTTCTTTCGCCTCGGCCAGCACGCGCACGCTGCGAATCGAATCACCACCGAGCGCGAAGAAATTGTCTTCGACGCCGACGCGGTCGAGACCCAAAACGTCGGCCCAAATAGTTGCGAGTAGATCTTCGGTGAGTGTGCGCGGCGCGACGTACGCCTCGTCGAGCGTCGGACGCGCCGTGCCCGGACGCGGCAACGCGCGGCGATCGAGTTTCCCGTTCTCCGTCAACGGCAACTGGTCCAACACGACGAATGTGCTCGGGATCATGTACTCGGGCAAGCGTTCTTTCATGAAGGCGCGCAGTTGCGTTACCGACACGGCTTCTTTGAGCGTCACGTACGCGACGAGCCGGCTCTCGCCACCGGCATCAGCGAGCGTTTCCACAAAGATGTCGCGCACTGCCGCATGCTGCGATAGCGCCGACTCGATCTCGCCCAGCTCGATGCGAAAACCGCGTATCTTCACCTGCTGATCGCTGCGGCCGAGGTACTCAAACTCACCAGTCACGAGATACCGCGCGAGATCGCCCGTCTTATATAGCCGCGCTCCCGGCGTGGTCGAGAATGGATTGGGAACGAACCGCTCCGCAGTGAGCTCCGGACGTTGCATATAACCGCGCGCGAGTCCATCACCACCGACGTACATCTCGCCGGCGATGCCGATCGGAACGGGTTCGAGCACCGGGTCGAGCGCGTAGATTTGCAGGTCTGGCAACGGCTCGCCGATGAGACTACCGGCCGCTTGTTCTGCATCGTCGCGCATGATGCGGCGGTAAGTGACATGCACGGTGGTCTCAGTGATGCCGTACATGTTGATGAGTTGCGGCTGCTCGTCACCGTGTCTCTCAATCCACGGCTTCAGCGCGGCGGGATCGAGCGCTTCGCCGCCGAAGACGATGTAGCGCAGCGAGAGTTCTGGTAACTCGGTGGCGCCTTCCTCGACACGTATCAACTGCCGGAAAGCGGAAGGCGTTTGGTTCAGCACCGTCACGCGTTCGCGATGCAGCAGCTCGTAGAACATTTCCGGCGCTCGACTCACCTGATACGGAACGACGACAAGCCGGCCGCCGTAGAGCAACGCGCCCCAGAACTCCCACACCGAGAAGTCGAAGGCATAGGAGTGAAACAAGGTCCATACATCGTTCGCGTCGAAGTCGAACCAGCGCGCAGCGGAGCTGAACAGGCGCGTGACGTTCGAATGCGTGATGAGCACGCCTTTCGCTTTGCCTGTCGAGCCGGAGGTGAAAATGATGTAAGCGGTGTTCGCGGCAGTGGCGCGGCTCTGCGGATTCTCTTCGCTCTCGGCCAGGAGCAGTTCTTCGTCAGCATCGAGCGCGAGGATTGGACATGAGGCCTCGGGCAAACGATCTGACAAATGTCTTTGCGTCAGAAGAACGACCGCTTGCGTGTCGTCGAGCATGAACGACAGACGCTCTTTCGGATACATCGGATCGAGCGGCACGTAAGCGCCGCCCGCTTTGAGCACACCAAGAATCGCGACCACGATATCGAGCGAACGCTCGAGACAGAGCGCGACGCGTACATCCGGACCGACGCCGTGTCGTATTAAATAGTGTGCAAGCCGGTTGGCGCGTGCGTTCAATTCCGCATACGTGAGTGTTTGATCTTCGAAGGTAACGGCGAAGGCGTTGGGCGTGCGCGCAACTTGCTCCTCAAACAACTCATGAAGACTCTCACTCCGCCGGCAATCGACGCCTCGTCCAGTCCATTCAGCGAGGAGGCTCTCGCGTTCCACCGCGTTCAGCAACGGCAGCGTCGTGAGCTGCTTGTCAGGATTAAAAGCCGCGGCTTCGAGGAGGGTGCGAAACTGACCGAGCAGACGCGCGATCGTGTTTGCCTCGAACAAATCCCGGTTGTATTCCAACGTGCACTCGAGACCTTGCTCGGATTCGGTGATCACGAGCGTGAGATCAAACTTCGCGACGCCTGAATCAGTCCCCAAACCTTCCAGTCGCAAACCTTCGAGATTCAAAGCGCGTTGCGGCAGATTTTGCAGCACCAACATCACCTGGAAGAGCGGCGTATGGCTCAGAGTGCGCTCCGGCTGCAACTCATCGACAAGCTTTTCGAACGGCACATCCTGATGCGCGTATGCGCCGAGACACACCTCCCGCGCTTGCCTGACCAGACTGCGGAAACTGTCACTGCTTGTCGTGTCGAGACGCAGCACGAGCGTGTTGACGAACAGACCAATCAGCGATTCGAGTTCGGTGCGAATGCGATTCGCGACGGGAGTGCCGATGGCGATGTCGTGCTGTCCGCTGTAGCGCGCGAGCAAAACACTGAACGCGGCGAGCAACACCATGAAGAGCGTTGCGTCCTCGCTGCGTCCGAGATCCTTGAGTGCTTCGCTAACCGGCAGTCGAATCGTTGCCGTCTCTTTTGCGCCACGAAAACTCTGCACTGGCGGCCGCGGATGATCCAGCGGCAGCTTGAGCATTTGCAGGTTGTTCAACTGCTTTCGCCAGTAGTCGAGCTGCGACTCCAACACTTCTCCCCGCAGCCACTCGCGCTGCCAAAGAGCGTAATCAGCGTATTGCAACGGCAACTCTGCAAGCGCAGACGAGTGACCGTTGGCAAATGCGTCGTAGAACGCGCCGAGCTCGCGCACGAGGACAGTGCTGGACCAGCCGTCGGAGATGATGTGGTGCATCGTGATGACGGCGATGTGTTCGTCGTCAGCCAAACGCAGCAACAGTATGCGTAGCAGTGGTCCACTACTCAGATCGAACGGCCGCAAGATCTCTGCGTTTATAAGCCGACGCGATTCGGTCTCACGTTCTTCAATCGGAACCGTGCTGAGGTCTATGAGTGGAAGAGAAACACCAGTCGCGGGCGCGATCGCTTGCGTCGGATTTCCGTTAACGGTTTTGAAAGTCGTGCGCAGAATCTCGTGACGCTCCACAATCGCGGCGAAAGTCTTTTCGAGCGCAGCAACATCGAGCGGTCCCTTCACGCGCACCGCAGTCGGTAAGTGGTATACCGGGTTCCCCGGTTGAAGCTGCTCCAAAAACCACAAACGCTGCTGCGCAAACGACAGCGGCACTTCGCTCCCCGGCTCGCGGCGCGGAATGAGCGACAGCTCGTCCACCTCTACGCCTTCTTCCGCCAGCACGTACGCGAGCAGATCGAGGTCTTCGCTGGACAGCGTTCCGGCCGTGGTGATCGCTTGTGTGTCGCTCATGAGCTCACTTTCCCCGCCGCGCTCTGCTTCTGCCGCAAGCCCGCCTTCTCCGCCGCCGACATCTGCTGCACCTTTCTGATCGCGGCCGCGATTCGATCGACCTCGCCGGGTTTCGCTTCGTGAGCTCGCAACGCTTCGGCAAACTCCGCGATGGTCGGAGACTGAAACACAGTGATCAGCGGCAGCTCGAGTTTGAACAACGTCAACAAGCGCGCGAGCAGTTGTGTCGCCAACAACGAATGGCCGCCGAGAACGAAGAAGTTGTCGTGCACGCCGACGCGTTCGAGCGTGAGCAACTCGGTCCAAATGCCGGCGAGCACTTCTTCAACGGGCGTGCGCGGCGCGACGTATTCAGTCTCGCCGTCAGGCCGTGCGCCGTCAGGCGCGGGCAACGCGCGGCGATCGACTTTGCCGTTTGTAGTGAGTGGCAACGCGTCGAGAAACACGAAAGACGAAGGCGTCATATAGTCAGGCAGTGTTTCGTGGAGATAGTCACGCAGTGCGGACGCGCTCTGATCTTCTTCAGCAACCACATAAGCGACGAGTCGTCGATCGCCGGGTACGTCTTCGCGAACTGTAACGACCGCCTCGCGTAGCGCGTGATGTCGCGCCAGAACGTTCTCGATCTCGCCCAACTCGATGCGGAACCCGCGCAGCTTCACTTGCTGATCGCGTCGCCCGAGAAAATCGAAGTTGCCGTCAGGTAGATAACGCGCAAGGTCGCCGGTGCGATAAAGACGCGCGCCTGGCTCGGCGCTGAAAGGATCGGGAACAAAACTCTCCGCCGTGAGATCGGGCCGTTCGAGATAACCTCGCGCGAGGCCAAAGCCGCCGATGTAAAGTTCCCCCGCCACGCCGATCGGCGTGGGCTCGAAACCCGCATCGAGCACGTAGAGTTGCGTGTTGGTGATCGGCCGTCCGATGGGAACCGCGCCGGCGCCGTTCGCCGTCTCCGCGTTCACTTCGTAAACGCAGCAACCGACGACGGTCTCCGTTGGACCATACTCGTTGATGAACCGCGTGTGCGGCAGCTTGCGACGCCACGGCGCAAGCACTTCAAACGTCAACATCTCGCCGCCGATAATGATCGCGTTGGTCCAAACGCTCGCGTTGTCGGGAATCGAGTTCGCGAGCAGCGCGAGGTGCGCGGGCGTAATCTTCACGAGGCTGTAACCACTCTCATTGCGCAAGGATTCGATCAGTCCGGCAGCCGCTGTCTCGTCAGGCAGGATCGTTACGCTTCTTCCGGCCCACAGCGGCGCGAGCAGGCTCGTCACCGTCAAATCGAAGCTCAACGGCGAGTGCGAAGGCGCCCCCTGTCCTTCACTCACGCAGTACGCTTCGGTGGACCAGCTCAGGTAATTGACCAGACCACGATGCGTCACCATCACGCCCTTCGGCCGCCCGGTCGAACCGGACGTGTAGATCACGTAAGCGAGGTTCTCCGCGTGCGCCGTGTTGGCGATGGTCTCGGGTTGTGCAGCGACAAGGTTCCAATCGGTGTCGAGGCACAGCACCTGGCCCCACGTTGACGGCAGCCGATCCGCGAGCGACGACTCGGTCAACACCACCGGCGTTTTCGTCTCCTCGAAAATGAGCAACAGCCGTTCCAACGGATCGTTCGGATCTAGCGGCACGTAAGCGCCACCCGCTTTCAACACGCCGAGAATCGCAACCACCATCGCTTCCGAACGACTCAAACACAGCGCGACGGGAACGTCCGGCTGCACGCCAACCGATCGCAGGTAATTCGCTAATTGGTTGGACCGTTGATTCAGTTCACGATACGTCAACCTCGTCGAACCACAGCGCACCGCGTCTGCTTCCGGTCGTGTCGCAGCCTGTTTCTCAAACGCGACGTGCGCACACTCGACGTCGAGCACAGACCTTTCGCTCTCGGCCCAATCGGAAAGCAGCGTGCGCCGCTCATCACCGGTGATGATTTTGAGCGCTGACAAGTGTTGCTGCGGATCTTCGACGATCGCCGTCAACAAGTTTTCAAAGTGCGCGGCCATTCGCTGCACGCTGGCCGCGTCGAAAAGGTCGGTGTTGTATTCGAAGATGCCGCGCAGTCCTTCGTCTGTTTCGCGCATCGCGAGCGTCAGATCAAACTTCGCCGGCCTGCCGCCCGCGCCGATCGATTCGAGCCGCAACTCGCGCAGCTCTTGTTGCGACGACGACGCGTTTTGCAGCGTGAAGAGCACCTGGAACAGCGGGTTGCGGCTCAACTCGCGCGGCACGTGCAACTCCTCGACGAGTTTCTCGAATGGCAACTCCTGATGTGCGTACGCAGCGAGCGTTACTTCACGCACTCGTTTCAGCAGTTCGGTGAAGCGTGGATTGCCGGCGAGATCGAGACGCAACACGAGCATGTTGACGAAGAACCCGATCAGCGCTTCGGTCTCAATGCGCGTGCGGTTCGCGGTGTCGCTGCCGAGCACGACGTCCGTTTGATTGCTGTAGCGCGATATCAACGTCGCGAACGCCGCGAGCAGCGTCATGTAAAGCGTCGCACCGGTGCGACGACTCAACGCAGCGAGTGCGGCGGAAAGATCTTGCGAAAGCGCGAAAGAGATCGCGCCGCCGTTGAAAGTCTGCACGGCAGGACGCGGCCGGTCAGTCGGCAATTCGAGGACCGGCGCGCCTGCCAATTGCTGCCGCCAGTAAGCGAGATGATCGTAGAGCACCGCGCCCTGCAACCAACCTCGCTGCCACATGGCGTAATCGGCATACTGCACGGAAAGATCCGGCAGCGGCGAAGGCCGGCCGGCGCCAAACGCTTCGTACAGCGCCGCCACTTCGCGCACGAGCACCGTGCTGGACCAACCGTCGGAAATGATGTGGTGCATCGTGAAGAACAGCACGTGTTCGTCGTGACCGAGCCGCAGAAGTTCAGTGTGGAGCAATGGTCCAACGGCGAGATCGAAACGACGGTGTGCGGATTTGTTCGCGAGTCGTTCAACCGCCGCTGTTCGTTCGTGCTCGTCGAGTGCGCTCAAGTCGGTCACGCGCAATGACAGAGTGGGTGGTCCAATCCGCTGTTGCGGACGGCCTTCGACTGTCGCGAAAGTAGTGCGCAGGATTTCGTGCCGGCGCACGATCTCCTGAAGTGTCTGCTCGAACGCCGCCACATTGAGCGGCCCGTGCAGACGAATGCCGGTGAAGAGGTGATACGCCGTGCTCTCCGGTTCCATGCGGTTCAGGAACCAGAGACGTTCCTGCGCGAACGACAAAGGCAACTCGCCGTCGCGATCTGCTTTTTCGAGCGGCGACAGCGCAGCGGGCGAGGATCTTTTTGTCTCTTCGATACTCGCGGCCAACTCAGCGATCGTCGGCAGCTCGAAGAGCCGGCGCAGCGGCATCTCACAATTCAGCGCTTCGCGCAAACGCGACATTACCTGCGTCGCGATCAATGAATGCCCGCCCAGCTCGAAGAAGTTCTCGTGAACACTGATCTGCGCGAGCCCCAGCACGTCTTCCCAGATCCTCGCGACCACTTCTTCATACGGCGTGCGCGGCGCGACGTAAGCGGCCTTCGGCATCGCCGAAATTTCTTCGAGTTCCGGCAGCGAGCTCCGATCCACCTTTCCATTCGGCAACAGCGGCATGCGCTCGAGCACCACGAATGCCGCGGGCACAAGGTACGACGGCACGCGCGCTGCGACGTGACTGCGCAATGCCTCAGGCGAGCAGTCGATACGCGTCAACGGCTGCGGCGTGCGGTGTCCGTTGCGCGATGCTCTTTGCTCGCGAAGCGCCGTGCGGCGCGCGTAAATGTTGTAAAGTTCGGTCTCGCGCAGCCATTCGTCCTGTTCGACCGTGATGTCGAAGCCCTGTTGCCCCAGCAGCGTCGTCACTTGTTCGAGCCGGCCGTCGAGGTCGTGCACTTCGATCACGAGCTGCTCGATCTTCTGCCACTCGGCTGGTCCAATGCCGGCGAGCACGTCGAGCTCGCTCTTCTCGACGTCGATTTTCAGCAAGTCGATTCGTTTGACGTTGTGTTCGCGAATGACTTCGGAAAGCGTGCGAAACTGACATTGAAAAGTCTCGCTCGCGAAGTGATCGGCCAGCAGCTCATCATTAGCGAGCGCTTCGTCGCGATTCGCGAGAGCCGCGCGAGTCAGGCTCTCATCCAGCGACGCGTCGGCATAAACGCCCGACATCGAACTCATCTTCGGATAGAAGGTGAAGGGCAACTGCTTCGTTTCGTTCGATAGACCGCAGTTGAATAGTTCGACCTCGAGATCGTAGAGCGCGGAGTTTGTCGCGAGCTTTTCGAAACTCGACGGCGATGGTTCGAAAGCAAAGACACGCGCGTCGCGGCAATGCTGATGAACGAAGAGCGTGAAGAGCCCGATGTTCGCGCCTACGTCGAACACCACCGCGCCGTCTGAAAGCGTCAGGCCGTGTTTGAGATAGCTCTCGTCTTCGAAGATCTCCTTGTAAATCACTTCGGTCTCGCTGCGGTTGTGATGGGCCACCTCCAGATGGTTCGGCAGGCGATAGAGTTGCTGCTGGTCCAACTGCTTGTTTCTATTCCCGGCGACGACGTACGCGATCAATCGCTGGTGGCCGTTGCGGTCTTCGCCGATGGTGACGACGGCTTCGCGAACACCTTTGTGTTCCAGCAGCACCGATTCGATCTCTTCGAGCTCGATGCGGAAGCCGCGCAACTTCACCTGGTGATCGGCGCGGCCGAGATACTCGATCGCTCCGTCTTCGTGGTAACGCACGAGATCACCGGTGCGGTACATACGACGGCCGGGATTGGCGCTGAACGGGTCGGGAATAAAGCGTTCCGCCGTCAGCTCGGGCCGCTGGTGATAGCCGCGCGCCAAACCGACACCGCTGACAAACAGCTCACCCGCAACACCGATCGGCGCGGGCTTTAATTGTTCGTCGAGCACGTAGACGTCAGTGTTGGAGATCGGGCGTCCGATGATTACGCCGTGGCGATTGCAGTCGCGCTGGCAGATCCAGTAGGTCGCGTCGATCGACACTTCTGTTGGACCATAGAGATTGATCAGTTCCGCATCGACGCGTTCAAAAAATTTCTTCTGCAACTCGGGCGGCAGCACTTCTCCGCCGCAGAACAGTCGCTTCAGACTGTGCCAGCGTGAGAGGTCCGGCTCGTCGATGAGCACTTGCAGCATTGAAGGCACGAGCTGGAGCACCGTGATCTCGTGATCGGCGACTGCGGCGGCGAGGTAACTGCTGTCCTGATGTCCGCCTGGTTGGGCCATGAAGACTTGCGCGCCGGTGATCAGCGGCAGAAACAGTTCCCAAACGGAGGCGTCGAAGCTGTAGACGGTTTTTTGCAGAATGCGATCGCTCGTTGCGAGCGGAAAGGCACACTGCATCCAGAGCAGGCGATTGTTGATCGAGCGGTGCGAGATCTTGACGCCTTTGGGGCGGCCGGTTGAGCCGGACGTGTAGATGACGTACGCGAGGTTGTCGAGCGATGTGTTGCTCGCGATAGGTTGTGTGCTTTGAGCGCGAATCAGTTCGGCGTCGCGATCGAGACAAACGACGTTGCCTTTTAGTTCCGGCAGGCGATCCAAAAGATTCTGCGTTGTTACGATGACTGAGAGTCCTGCGTCCTGGACCATGAAGGTGAGTCGCTCGGCGGGATAGTCGGGATCGAGTGGAATGTACGCGGCGCCTGCTGCAAGGATGCCCAAGAGACCAACAAGCATCGACGGCGAACGTTCGACGCAGATGCCGACGAGACGATCCGGGCCGACACCCAGCTCGCACAGGTGATGCGCGAGCTGGTTGGCGCGCTCGTTCAGTTCCTGGTAAGTAAGGTTTTCGTTGTCGGAAAGTACGGCCGGTGCGGCGGGTGTAAGTTGCGCCTGCGCAGCGACAAGCTCGTGCAGACACTGTGTGGTGAATTCGCCGATCCAGGTGTTGTTGAAGTCGTGGAGTAGTTGGTGTTCTTCCGACGACGGAAGTATCGATAATTCCTTCAGCGGGAGTTCGCTGTGTTCGAGGATGTTTGTAAGCAGCGTGTCAAACCGCTCGCTGATGAGCTTGATGTTTTCTTCGGAAAGTAGATTTGCGTCGTAGCGAAACTCCAGGCGCAACTCGGCGCCGAGATTTTCGATCGAGAGGTTGAGCTTGCTGCGGTCGAAGAGAGCGGATTCTTGTAGCCGCTGGATCGACAACGCGCCCGCGCGTGACTTCGTTGCGCTCTCGTCGATGTACTCGAAAGCAAATGGGAAATAGCCGGTGTCGCCTTCGTGCGCGAAGACCTGGTCCCAGGTGAAGTACTCCTCCCAGGCGCGCACCGTTTCAATTGTTGGTTTGAGTTGGGCTAACAACGCGCCGAATGTCTTGTCATTGTCGACTTGTGTGGAGACGGGAAGGTAGCTACTCAATAGTCCGACGGCGCTCTGAAGTTCATCGTACTTGCGGCCATTGCACAGCATACCGACGACGATGTGGTTCTGTGCGCTGAGTCGCGCCAGCAGGACTTGATAACAAGCCAGCAGAAACGTCGAGACGTCGCAATCGTACTCACGCGCACGGGTTTCGATTCGTACTACTTGCTCAGGCTCTACGCCTATATGCAACACGCGAGGATCAAATCGTTCGGTCCCAGCAGCACGTTGCTCGAGCGGCAGACGTTGCGTGTTCAGCGCCGGCAGATCGAGTTGTCGCCAAAACTCACGCCCGGTCTTTGTCTCCTCCGACTCCAACAACTCATGACGCCACGCAGCGTAATCCGCATACTGCATCGGCTCGTCGCCAAATTCCTGACCTTCATAAGCACGACAAAACTCCGCGAACAGATTTCGTAACGACACCGAGTCGGCACACAGAGCGGGCAGACTCAGATTGAGCACGTGCCGGTTCGGCTCAAGCTCCTCAACTTCGTAAACAAGCGACGAGTCCCCACCCATTTCCCCGATCACCTGCACCGGCAGCAAAACATCCGGCAGGCTCTGAAAGCTGGTGCGCAGTATCTCGTGACGCTCAATGAGCGCATTCAACGCCGCTCTCAACTTCGCCTCGTCCAACGGTCCCTCAATCAACCACGAACACTGCGCCCTGTACGGCCCCGGATATTTCTGCTCCAGCAACCAGAGACGCTCCTGTTGCGGCGACAGGCGATAGCTCTGAACAATTTCCTTTTGCATTTCTGTAACCTAATTCGCGGGCGAGAGTGGCTGACCGAACTGTTGGGCCATGCCGACGAGGATTTTGCGCGGGCCGCTGTAGGGGGCGCGGCCGTGGGCTGCCAGCATGTTGTCGAGTAACAACGTGTCTCCGCGTTGCCAGGGGAAGCTCACCGTCTCCGCGTGATAGAGACGCCGTAGTTCTGCCAGCACTTCCGGCTCGATCGGTGAGCCATCGCCGTAGTAAGAGTTGGTGGGCAGATCGTCTTCGGCTACCTCCGCCAGCAGCGCATCGCGGATCGCGGGCTCCATCGTCGAAATATGAAAGAAGGTCGCGTGGTTGAACCAGACTTCTTCCCCGGTGTACGCGTGTTGGTGCACGGCATCACGCACCGCACGCAGGCGCAAACGATCCTCGCTTTTCCACTTCACGTCGATGCCGTTGCGCCGGCAATGCTCCTCGACAACGGCGCGATCGTCTGTTTGAAAAACGGTGCGCCACGGCAATCCGAAACCGTCGCCGAAGTTGCGCACGTACATCCACTGCTTCGCCTTGAACCGCTCCTTGATGCTCGCCGGCAGACTAGCGTAAACGCGGCGGCAGTCGGCGATCGGAGTCTCACCACCCGACTCGGACGGAGTCTCACAAAAGAAAAAGATCTTCATCGGCCAATGCCGTTGATAGGAATTTTCGTTGTGCACGAAGATGCTGTAACGAGGCGGATAATCGGTGGACGTGTAGACGTGATCGGTGACTTGCGTGCGCGGCGATGAGCGCTCGTTGTACTCGAGCAGCTCGTCCGCGACCGCGGCCATGAACTGCGCAAACTGCTCGGATGTTTTGAGATTGAAATTGCGAAAGAGAATGCCGCCGTGTTTGCGCAAACTCGCTTCGATGAAATCGCGATTGTGCGCGGCCCACGAAACCGGATCGAGCGCGCTGACAGACGGCTCGATCAAAAGCGGCAACTCCCTATCCAGGAACAACGGCCGCGCCGTCACGAGCCCCTGGCCCACCGTGACCGCCCTGCGCTTCACTGCGCGGAGTTTTTCGAGACCGACGCCATCCATATCGTGTTTTCAAAAATCAAGCTTCGGCGATCGCCTGCCTGCGCGCGCCCTTCAGTTTGCGTAAACCGAAGTCGGCGATCTCTTTCTGCTTGCCCGCCCAACGGCCGCGCTCGATCTCGTCGAGGCTTGCGACCAGCTCACTCAACTTCACGTCCGGACGCTCCACGCCGATCTTCAACACGTGCTCAAACTGTTCGCGAAAACGCTTGATCGTGTCTTCCGCAAACAAGCCGGTCTGATATTGCAACGTGCCCACCACACCGTCAGGACTGTTGCCGAGATGCAGCACGACATCGAATTGGACCATGCCCTTATCGGCTTCGATCGGCGTCAGCTTCAGGTCGGCCAACGCGACCTCGCGCACCGGCGTCTCGTCCAGGGTGAAGGCCACCTGAAACAGCGGATTGTGGTAAAGATTCCGTCCGGGCCGCAACGCTTCGACGAGTTTTTCAAACGGCAGATCCTGATGCGCGTAAGCTCCCAGCGCGGTTTCGCGTACGCGTTTGAGCAGTTCGCGGAAACTCGGATCGCCCGCGAAGTTGAGACGCAGCACGAGCGTGTTGAGAAAGAAGCCGATCAGGTTTTCGACTTCCACCTGTTGCCGGTTCGCAATGGGCGAGCCGATCAGAATATCGTTCTGACGCGTTTGATAATGAAGCATCACGCCGAACGCGCTGAGCAGCGTCATGAATAACGTGACACCCTCGCGGCGGCTCAACTGCTCCGACTCGCGACTGAGTTGACTCGAAAGCGCAACCGGCAGCCGCGCGCCTTTGAACATGTGGTGTCCACCAGGTTCGTCGATGGGCAGGTTCAAGATCGTCGGCGCGTCCGCGAGTTGCTTCAGCCAGTAATCGAGTTGCGCTTCGAGCACGTCGTCGCGCAGCCATTCGCGCTGCCACACAGCGTAGTCGGCGTATTGCACCGGCAGCGGCGTGAGCGGCGAGGGCTGGCCGGTCGCGAAGGCCTGATAAAGAGTGGACCACTCACGCACCAGCACGCCTATGGACCACACGTCGCCGACGATGTGATGCATCGAGAACAGCAACACGTGCTCTTCGTCACCGAGTCGCAGCACGTGTGCCCGCACGAGTGGCCCGCGTTCGAGATCGAACGCACGACTGGACCACTCCTTCGTGTATTCGACGACTCGTGCTTCGCGCTCACGCTCAGGCATTGAACTCAGATCGCTGACTTCGAGCGGTAGCTCAAGCGCCGTCGCGATAAATTGTTCCGGCTCGCCATTCACATTTCGGAACGAGGTGCGCAACGTCTCATGACGGCGCACGATCTCCTGAAACGCTTCACCGAGTGCGCGCACATCGAGACGGCCGTTCAGACGGATCGCGGCAGGCACGTTATAAAACGCGCTGCCCGGCTCGAGTTGATCGAGAAACCAGAGACGCTGTTGCGCGAACGAGAGCGGCAACGCGCCCGTGCGCGCAGCGCGCTCGATGCGCGGCGCGGGAGCGGAGCCGTTGTTGAGCGCGGCTTTCACCGTAGCCGAAAGATCCGCAACCGTCGGATGCTCGAATAGTTCGCGCACGTCTACGTCTGCGCGCAACGCCGAACGCACCCGCGCCATCACGAGCGTCGCCAGCAGCGAGTTTCCGCCGAGCTCGAAGAAGCTGTCGGTCACGCCGATTCGTTCCACTTCCAGCACGCCCGCCCAGATGTTGGCCACGACTTCTTCGATCGCCGTGCGCGGTGCGACGTACGTTCCCGTGCGACTGTCCTCCGTGCCGGGTGCGGGTAGCTTCGCGCGATCCACTTTGCCGCTGATTGTGCGCGGCAGGGCGTCGAGTTGGACCACGGCTGAAGGCACCATTGCTTCAGGTAACCAACGGGCCGCGTGTTGCCTGAGCTCTCCCGGCTCGACTTCACGATCGAGCACAACATAAGCGCACACATACTTGTTGCCGATCGTGTCTTCGCGATCGACTACAACAACGTCGGTCACACTCTCATGCGTGCGCAACACGTTTTCGATCTCGGCCAACTCGATCCGCACGCCACGGATCTTGACCTGGTGATCTTTGCGGCTGACAAACTCGAAGTTTCCGTCCGGCAACACGCGGCCGTAGTCGCCAGTGCGATAGACGATGTCGTTCGGATCGTTGTTGAAAGGGTTGGGAACAAAGACTTCGGCGGTCTTCTGCGGCTGATTGTAATAACCGTGCGCGCGATACGGAGTGCGAATGAGAATCTCCCCAACTTCACCGGGCGAACACGCGCGGCCTTTTGCGTCGATCACGACCGCCGCGCAGCCCGGCATCGGTTTGCCGATGGGAACCGAGCGCAGGTCCTTGTCAGACACGTTTACGAAATGGAAGAGCTTGGTGAGCGTCGTCTCTGTTGGGCCATACAGGTTGACGAGCTGGATGCGATCGCCAAAGACGTCGGTCCATTTGGCAACATCCGCAGGGAGCAGCGGTTCGCCGGCCATCACGACGTAACGCAGCGCGCGAAACCGATCGCTCGTGAGCCCGACGTTGATGAGCGAGCGAAACAACGACGGCACGCAGTGAACGATGTTGATGCCCGCCGCGTCGATCCAGTCAGCGAGGGCTTCGGCGTCGTGGGTTATTTCCCTGTTCTCGGGAATGCAGGCCGTGGCGCCGACACAGAGCGGCATGAAAACGTCCCGCAGAAAAGCATCGTACGACGGCGTGGTGAGCTGACTCACGCGTGTGCCTGGACCAACACCGAGCGCGCCGGACTCCCACAACATGAAGTGCGCAATGCCCTTGAGACGGCCGGCGATTCCCTTTGGCGTTCCTGTCGAACCGGAGGTGAAAAAGATCGCGCACATGTCGTCGGGATCTGATTGGATCACGGGCTTCGTGTTGGTTGTGTACTGCGCGTAACCACGAACGACTGTCACCGTTTTCGAATCGTCGTTTTGCGGCTCATCGTCCAAACAGATCACTTTCACACGGCCTTTGTTTCCCGAAACGATCTCGGTCACTTTTTCGAGACGGTCAGAGTCGATGATGAACCAGCCGGGCGTAATCTGCTCGGCCATGAGTCGCAGCCGGTTGTCAGGAATACGCGGGTCGAACGGCGCGAAGACACAGCGCGCTTTGAGTATGGCGAGAATCGCGATCACCATTCGCGCGGGCTCGCGGGCCATGATCGCGACGATCGAACCGGCCTCCGCGCCTGAGGAAATGAGGAAGTTGGCGAGCCGGTTCGACTCGTCCTCCAGCTCGCGGTAAGTGATCGGCGGTCGACTACCCTGGTCCAGGGCGACGTGCGCGGCATACTGCGCCGCGACGTTGCTGAAGATCTCGTGAATGACTAGCTGGTCCATTGTTCTTTACGTGATTACCGCAGTGCTTGGTGAGCTCATTCGAGCGTGGCGTTGAAGGCGTTTACTAACTCCGGCTTCGCGCCGTTCGCTCCCGCGTCAGTGCTGCCGGTCGCATCGCGCAGGATCTGTTGCAGGCTTTCGGCCATGCCGGCGATCGTCGAAGCGTCGAAAAGATCGGTGCTGTAAACGAAGGTTCCCGCGAGACCGGTTTCGAGTTCGCCCACGACCAACGAGAGGTCAAACTTCGCGGGCACCAGATCGGATTCCATCGCTTCGAGCTGCAACCCTTCCAAATTCAAAACGCTGCGCGGCGAGTTCTGAATCACGAGCAACGTCTTGAAAAACGGGTTCTGACTCAGACTGCGCTCGGGTTGCAACTCGCCCACCAGCTTTTCGAAAGGCACGTCCTGATGCGCGTACGCGGCGAAGGTCGTTTGCCGCACGCGGCTGAGCAGTTCGCGAAAACTTGGGTTGCCGTTGAGATCGACTCGCATCACGAGCGTGTTGATAAAGAAACCGATGAGCCGCTCCAGCTCCAGTCGCGGGCGGCCGGCGATGACGGTGCCGATGAGGAGATCTTCCTGTCCGCTGTAACGCGAGAGCAGCAACGCAAAGACGGCGAGCATCAGCATGAACACCGTTACTTCTTCGCTCCGGCAAATCTCTTTGAGACGCGCGTTCACGTCAGGCGGGATCGTAAAACTCTGAATCGCGCCGGCAGTGCTGCGCTTCAACGCCTTGCGATCGGTAGGCAATTGCAACTCAGCGGGCGTATCGGCGAGTTGGCCGCGCCAGTAGTCCAGTTGCTTTTGCAGCACTTCGCCTTGCAACCACTCGCGCTGCCAGACAGCATAGTCGCCGTACTGCACCGGCAACTCTTCCAGCGGTGACGGCCGATCCGCGGCAAACGCTTCGTACAACTTGCCGAGTTCGTTCATCAGCACGCTCATGGACCAGGCGTCGGAAATCGCGTGATGCATCGTGAAGAGCGCGATGTGCTCTTCAGCCCTTACTCGCAGCAGCTTCGCGCGCCACAATGGACCAGCCGCCAAGTCGAATCGTGTCTTCACTTCACTGCGGCGATAACGCGCCACTTCGTCCGCGCGCGCCCTTTCCGAGAGTGGGCTCAGATCGATCAACGGAAAACTCACCGGCTGCGGTGGTGCGATTACCTGCACCGGCTGTCCCTCAATGTCTTGAAAGGCCGTGCGTAGAATTTCGTGACGGCGCACGACTTCGCTCAAAGCCCGTTCCAGCACCGCGTGGTCCAGTGCGCCACGCAAGCGCACACTCAGCGGGATGTTGTAGGCCGCGTTGTTTGGATCGAGTTGATGGAGAATCCACAAGCGCTGTTGCTCGTACGATAGCGGCGGACAAGAAACGCTCTTGTCGCGACGCGCGATCGGCGGCGCATACGCGGCTTGACGGCCTTTTTCTCTAAGCCGCCGCGCCAGCAATTCCAGCTTGGCGGCAGATAGTTTCGGGATTTCCGCAGAAAGAGTGCTCATTGGACCACGAAAGCTCTTCACACCCACGCTTCAGGCAGAAACGATTCCACGACAGTGCCGGCGTTGCGGGCGCACGCGAGATCGCAAACCAGACTGCTTACAGCCAGATCCAGAATGCCGAGGCCAAACGGACTGAACACCGCGATATCGTCTGCGTCTCTTCGCGACGGCGCCGCGCCGATGAGGATCTCGCCGATCGAGCATCTGACAAAACTGCGATCGCCGTTGAGTTGTTCGGCAAGATGCACCGAAGTCTGCGCGCGACAAACGTGCTCGACGTCGTCGACGATGTTGTCGCAGGCCAGAATGATCTCCGGCGCCAGATCGCGCAGCGACACGTGCAGGATCGTGCTGCTGGGCGCACACGCTGAAAGATCGCTGATGTGCGGCCGGCTCGCATTCGTCGCGATCGAGATCAACTCGCAACTCCGCAACACCTCTTCAACCGTCACCGCCGTTTCCACTTTCAACTGCGGAAACTCCGCGGCGCATTTCTGCGCGAACTGAGTCGCGCGTGTGGCATCAAGATCGAACACTACGCAGTTCGAAACTAGCGGCTCGGCCGCCAACAAAAACCGCAGCACTTGAAAATTGATCGGCCCCGTGCCAATCAGTCCGAGGCGCGTTTCATTGTCGAACTTATGAATCTGCTGCGCGGCCAACGCCGCACTCGCGCCCGTTCGCTTCGCGCTGATGATCGAGCCTTCGATGATCGCCTCGGGCCTGCCGGTCTGCGTCGAGTTCAAAATGATCACCGCCGACGCGCGCTCCATGTGCCGCTCGATGTTGCCGGGAAACGAAGCGATCCATTTGATACCGGCGACGTTGAAAGAGTCGCCGATATAGGCCGGCAGCGCGATGACTCTGTTTTTGTCGTCCGCCGGAAAGCGCAGGAACGTCGAGAACGGCAACGCCGTCTGGTTGCGCGCGTGCGCTTCATACGCGCGCCGGACGGCATTCAAAATTTCCGTCTCCCGCCCCGCAAGCAAGTCGTTTACTTCACGACCACTCAGCAACAAGATCGACATCGTTTGCTCTCTTAATTAAGTGGCTTTGCACAAACTCGGCAAAACGTACGTGCCTGGCAAACGTACGTGTTGAAGCTTGAACTCCGAAGGAGTTCGCGAATTTCAGCCCAGGGTTCATACCCTGGGTAACAAAAAGAAGAGCGCCTCTGAACGCTGAAAGCGTTGGCGAAACCGGTTCGAGATCCTAGCGAACGCTTTCAGCGTTTGCAGGTTCGCTTGCTGGCCTTCCCAGGGTATCGCTACGCTCTAACCCTGGGCTGACATTAGTTAACGCCTCCGGCGTTCCAAGTTTTTGTGCGAAACCTGAGTAATGATCAATTCGTGGCTACCATGAAGACAGCCGCTTCTTTCGGCTCCTGCCAGAGGTGCTCGACATCGCCGAAGTGTTCCCCAACCCACGCGTCTGAATAGATCGTGTCGAGGTATCTTTCGCCGCGGTCCGCGAAGATGACGGCGCAATTGGCGCCGCGCGGAATCTCATCCTTCACTCGCTCCACCGCCATCAACACCGCGCCCGATGAACCACCGCAAAGGATGGCTTCCTGGCGCACCAAGCGGCGGCAACCCAGCACGCACTCCAGATCGGTGACGTGAACACAACGCTCGGCGATGTAAGGGTGATAATGCGCCGGCCGCACGGCCGAACCGTGACCCGGCAGCAAACGCTTGTCGTTTACGCCGCCGAAGATCACGCTGCCGACTGCATCGACGGCGAAAATTCTCGTCTGCAAATTGTGACTCCGCACATACTCGGCGCAACCTCTGATCGTTCCGCACGTGCTCGTCGCACAGAAAAGAAAATCCACCTCGCCGTTCAGTTCGCTGACGATCTCGTGCATCGTCTGATGATGAGCGATCGGGTTGTAGCGGTGTGCATACTGGTTGGGCCAAAACGTATTGTCCAACGTGGCGAGCAGCTTGTTGACGCGGTTGAGACGCGCTTGCAGAAACTCGCCCGTGATCTCGTCGGGTTCCAGCACCATGTCGACTTCCGCGCCGTACGCT
This sequence comes from uncultured Blastocatellia bacterium, assembly GCA_946480785.1. Next base: position 57,746 of record CAMLLD010000034.1, read on the forward strand.
TGCAGCAGTCGCATGTTTTGCTGCGTGGTTTTGGGATCGATAACGCAGATAAAACGCAAGTTGTGATACGCGCACGCCTGGGCCAGGCCGATGCCCATGTTGCCCGAGCTCGACTCGATCACCACCGTGTCTGGTCCAATACGGCCGGAGTCGATGCCGTGCTGAATGATGCTGAACGCGGGGCGGTCCTTCGTGCTGCCGCCCGGGTTCAGCCCTTCCAACTTCGCGAAAAGATTGAAGTGCAGATCGGGAATCACGCGTGATAAGCGCACGAGCGGGGTCTTGCCAATTGCTTTCAACACATTGTCGTTCATGGTGACGCTTCTTTGAGGATGAGATAGAGAAGGAATGCTGTGGTTACGATGGAGAACCTTGTCCGGCGACCAACGACTGCGCCTCTTCTTCCGACAACGCCTCCAATTCAGCCAGCAGGCTTTCGGTTTCAGTGAGATCCAACATCTCTGCCTGGCTCTGCATTACCGCAAGCGCCAGGCCCGCGACGTTCGGCGTGTCGAACAGACTCTGTAGCGGCACGTTGACCGCGAACTTGTGACGCACGCGTACGACGATCTGCGCCGCGAGCAGCGAGTGACCGCCGAGCTCGAAGAAGTTGTCGTAAACGCCGACGCGCGTCACGCCCAACAGCTCCGACCAGATGTTTGCGATCGCTTCTTCCATTGCGTTGCGTGGCGCGACGTACGATTCGGAAACTTCATGACGGGTTATTTCCGGCGCCGGGAGTGCGCGCTTGTTGATCTTGCCACTCGGCAGTAGCGGCAGTTTCTCGAGCAGGACAAACGCAGAAGGGACGAGATATTCGGGCAGCTTACCGCGCAGATATTCGCGTAGCGACTGCTGGTCCACCGCGTCGTCAGCGACAACGTAAACAACGAGACGATGATCGCCGGCGGCGAATTCGCGCACCACGGCGACGGCTTCGCGGACCGCTGGATGTTGGCGCAGCGTCGCTTCGATTTCACCGAGCTCGAAACGCACGCCGCGGAGTTTCACCTGATCGTCGACGCGACCCAGAAATTCGAGTTGTCCGTCGTGCAGGTAACGCACGAGGTCGCCGGTGCGATAGAGACGTGCGCCGGGCTCGTTGCTGAACGGATCGGGAATGAAAGCGGTCGCTGTCAGCTCGGGGCGGTCGTGGTAACCACGCGCCACGCCATCGCCGCCGATACACAGCTCGCCGGCGATGCCAAGCGGTACGAGCTGCAGCGCGGCGTCAACCACATACAGCTTCGTGTTCGCCAAAGCATGGCCGATCGGCATTCGTCGCCACGTGCGATACGAAGGTGAACAGATGGATTCGGCCGAAGCGATCGCGGTTTCTGTTGGTCCGTAAGAATGATGCAGCTCGACTTGATCGCCGAGACGATCGAAGTAGGTTGTCAGTAGTTGTCCGCTCAACGCCTCGCCACCGCAGATGACGTAGCGCAACGCGCGTAATCGATCGAGGCTGGCTGTTTCGAGCCACAGCGCGAGCATTGAAGGAACGAAGTAAGCGCAGGTGACGGCTTCGGCTCGCATCGTCTCAGTGAGATATGGACCATCTTTCTCGCTGCCGGGGCGTGCGACGACGACTGCCGCGCCGACAGTTAGCGGCCAGAAGACTTCCCACACGGAAGCGTCGAAGTTGAGTGAGGTCTTGAACAGGAATCGATCGCTCGGATTCAGGTTGTAAGTGCGTTGCATCCAGTCGATGCAGTTAACGATGCCACGGTGGGTTACGAGCACGCCTTTCGGCACGCCTGTGGAGCCGGAGGTGTAGAGTAGATAGATCAGGTTTTCAGGATTACCGAGGTGGTCTGGATTTGTTTTGGGCGCAGAACGCAGCGCCGCGTGGGTCGACTCTTCATCAAGCGAAATGACGAGCGCGTTGTGTGGCGGCAAACGATCGTGCAGCTTGCGCTCGGTTAGGAGCACGCCGATGCCGGCGTCTTCGATCATCAGTTGCAAACGATCGCGCGGATAGGCGGGATCGAGTGGCACGTATGCGCCGCCTGCTTTGAGCACGGCGAGGAGCGCCGCGATCAGATCGTTTGAGCGTTCGAGCAAAACGCCGACGAGGGATTCGCGACCGACGCCATGCTCGCCCAGGTGATGCGCGAGTCGGTTCGCACGCTCGTTCAGATCCTGATAGCTGAGTTTCTCGGTCTCGGAGATCACGGCGATCGCGTGCGGCGTGCGTTCTGCTTGCGCCTCGATCAACTCGTGCAGACAAACCTCGCGCGGATAATCGCCACGCGTATCGTTCAGCGCGAGCAGCTTTTGTTGCTCGGTTTCGGTAAGCAGGTAAGTGTTATTGCTCGCCGCGAACGGATCTCGCGCCATCGCTTGCAGCGTGAGCGAGAAGTAGTTGCCGATGGCTTGCGCTTGTTCGCGGCTGAATCGCGCCACGTCGTACTCGAGAAACAGCACCAGATCTGACGTGATGGAGTTCAGATCGAACCCGACGCTGAGCGCGAAGTTTGTGCGCGTGAAGCTGTTGGTGTCGACGATCTCGAGCATCGAGTTGTCGCGCAGGTCCTGGAGAATATGAAAGTGGTTGAAATTGAAGGTGGTTTCGAATAGCGGCTGCGTGCCGTACTCTCTTTGCAACGCCGCGAGCGGATAACGCCGGTAGAGCGATAATTCCTGTTCCGCTTCCGCCGCTGCCTGGGCCAACTCGAGCCACATCTGCTCGCGCGTCGAGATCGTCAACGGCAGCGTGTTGAGAAAAACGCCGACAACACGATCGCCGTCCGCTTCTTCGGGCCGGCAGTTGGTAACGAGGCCGGTCGTGACCTCGTTCTGACGGCTCAACAAGCCGAGTATCTTCATGTGCGCGGCCACGAACACGCTCTTGAGCGGCACGCGCGCGAGCTTCGCGAACGACTTCAGTTGGCCGACGAGTTCGCTGCCGAAGGCGAGTTGGACCACTTCCCTGTTTGCTGTCGCCGGCGCTGCGCCTTCTCTGGTGGGCAGTGTGGTAACGGGAAGGTTCGCGAGTTTTTCGGACCAGTAGTTTTTGACTGCGTCGGAGTGTAGCGCCTCGCGTTCGAGCGCGATGAAATCGCGGAAAGCAACCGAGAGCGCCTCGTCGCTCGTTTGTGTCGTGCCGTCACGCAACGATAGATACTTCGCGAAGATCTCGGTAATCAGCAGGTTCAAGCTCCAGCCGTCGATGATGGCGTGATGGAAGCTGAAGTTGATGTGAAATTCGTTGTCGCCGTAGCTGAAGATGGTGAAACGGATCAGCGCCGGTTCAGTCCATTCGAAGGGTCGCTGCTTGTCCGCTTCGATCCAGTCAGTCACAAACTGTTTGCGTTCGCTAGTGGAGAGGTGTTGTTGATCGATGAATCCGAGGTGCGGCTTGACGGTGCGGTGGACCAGTTGCAGCGGCTCGCTGTAGTGCTCGAGATCGAACGACGTGCGCAACACGGAGTGACGCGCTACGACTTCGGCGATTGCTGTTTCCAACGCGACTCGATCGAGCGGCAGGCGTACGTGGAAGCCGATAATGTCGTGGTAGATCGCGAGCTGCTGATTCAGTTCGCTGTGAAAGAGCATTCCTCTTTGCAGCAACGAGAGCGGGTACACATCTTCGACATCCGCCGGTATGCGCGCGCGATCTTCCGGCGTAATCAGATCGAAAGCTGAGAGTTGCAATGTCTCGGTGATCCGGCCGTCGATGCGCACGGCTTGGGGCGCTAATTCGGCGATCGTTTGATGTTCGAAGATCTGCTGCACCGAAAAGTCGTAACCGGCTTTCTGCGCCTGGGCGCGCACCTGAATGCTGCGGATCGAATCGCCGCCGAGATCGAAGTAGTTGTCGTGAATGCTGACACGATCGACACCGAGGACGCGCTGCCACACTTCTGCGAGTGCTATCTCGACTGGGGTGCGAGGCGCGACAAACTCTTGCGTTGCATCCGCTATTGCAGACGGCGCGGGTAACGTGTTCTTGTCGACTTTACCGTTCGCGGTCAGCGGGAAGGCGTCGAGAAACACGATCTGCGAAGGCATCATGTAATCGGGCAAGTGTTCTCTCAGATGTGCGCGCAGCTTGTCCGCGGTGAGATCGTGGTCCACCTCAGCGACGACGTAAGCGACGAGTTGCTTGTCACCCGAAGCGCCGCCGCGCGCTACCACGACCGCATCGCGCACCGCATGATGCTTCGCGAGGACCGTCTCGATTTCGCCGGGCTCGATGCGGAAGCCACGCACCTTCACTTGGTTATCTACTCGGCCCAAAAACTCCAGCCGCCCGTTCGGTTGGTAGCGCACCAGATCGCCCGTGCGATACAAACGCTCGCCTTCACGCGTGCTGTACGGATGCGGGATGAATCGTTCGGCCGTCAGATCCGCTCGCTGCTGATAACCACGCGCGAGGCCATCGCCGCCGAGATACAGTTCGCCGATTACACCCACTGGCGTCTGCTGCAAGCGCGCGTTCAGCACGTGGGCTTCGGTATTGGCGATCGGCGGCCCGATCGGTACCGTTGCTCCGAGTTCTGCGTCGCGCTCTAATCTTTGGCAACAACTGAAGGTCGTGTTCTCCGTTGGTCCATAGCCGTTGATCACACAACCGTGCTCCAGCGACTGCAACGCCTTGCTCACGTGCGCCGCAGACAGCACGTCACCACCCGCTAACAATTGCTTCAACCCGCGCAACTCTTCCGGCCGCTCGTCCACGACGAGGTGAAACAATCCGGCCGTCAACCACAACGTGCTCACTTCATAACGCCGCAATGCTGCGCCCAACTCTTCCAACGTCGGCGCACCCGGCTCCAGCACGACCAACCGGCCGCCGTTCAGCAAACTGCCCCACACCTCGAACGTCGACGCATCAAACGTCAGCGGCGCCATCTGCACGAACGTTTCTGCTGGTCCAAACTCCGCGTAATTCGTTTCCTTCACCAGCCGCACTACGCTGCGCTGCACGATCGCCGTTCCCTTCGGCTCGCCGGTCGAACCCGACGTGTACATCACGTAAGCCAGGTTCTCTCCTGTGGCTTCATTGA
>CAMLLD010000035.1 GCA_946480785.1 uncultured Blastocatellia bacterium
CTGCAGATCGATCGGTTCGTGAGTTCGCCGTTGCACGTCGGCAGCGGAACGATCGAGATGGCCCACGGGCGTTTTCCGGTGCCGCCGCCTGCGGTTGCTGAACTCTTGAAAGGGGTGCCGTTTTATTCGAGCGACATCGCCGGTGAACTGTTGACACCGACGGGCGCGGCGATCATCACCACCGTTTGCCAAGAGTTTGGGCCCCTGCCGCAGATGATGACGGAAGCTGTCGGCTACGGCGCAGGGACGCGCCAGTACAAAGATTTTCCGAACGTGCTGCGCGTGCTGGTGGGTGAAACGGAAGCGAGCGCTGCGACTGACGAGCGGCTGTGGATGATCGAAACGAACATCGACGATATGTCGCCGCAGCTTCTCGGCCACGTGATGGATCGCGCGTTCGAGCTCGGCGCGCTCGATTGTTACTTCACGCCGGTGCAGATGAAAAAGAATCGTCCGGGCGTGTTGTTGTCGGTGCTTTGCGAACGCGATCGCAAGGAACCGCTGCTGAAGTTGTTGTTTACGGAAACAACGACGCTTGGGGTGCGCAGTTATGAAGTCGAACGGCGTGCGTTGCGGCGCAGCGTCGCGCAGGTGGAAACGGCGTATGGCCTCATCGGTGTTAAAGTAGCGCACTTAAACGGTTCTGTCGTGAACGAGATGCCGGAGTTTGAAGACGTGCGCGCGGCGGCGACGAAGGCGGGTGTGCCGCTGAAAGTCGTGGAGGACGCCGTGCGAGCAGCATTGGGCCACAGATGAACACGAATAACACAGATCAGAAGCAAGTCGATTTAGAGTTGATCGCAAAGGGTGTGCGGATGATCCTCGAAGGCATCGGTGAGGATCCGGAGCGCGCGGGTTTGAAGGAAACACCGCAGCGCGTCGCGGAGATGTACGCGGAACTAACGTCCGGCATGCGCGAGGATCCGCAGCAACACGTCATCCCATTGCCCGGCGACAAGCACGACGAGATGGTGATCGTCAAAGACATCAGCATCGCGTCGTTGTGCGAACATCATCTCGCGCCGTTCGTCGGCCGTTGCCACATCGCGTACATCCCGAAGGGCGGACGCATTCTCGGTATTTCGAAACTCGCGCGTCTCGCGGAAACGTTTTCGCGCCGCCTGCAACTCCAGGAACGGCTCACGACCGATATCGCGAACACGCTTTACGAAGGACTCAGCCCGCTCGGCGTGATGGTGGTGATCGAAGCGGAACACACGTGCATGACGTTGCGCGGCGTGCGCAAAGCCGACGCGAAGACGATCACGTCTGCTGTGCTCGGCGGCTTTCGCAGCGACCCACGCACCCGCGCGGAAGCGATGGCGTTGATTAAAGGAAAGGACTAATCGGTTCATGTCATCCTCTAAATCCCTGTTTACTCTTGCTCTCGGCCTTGTGCTTCTGACGGCTCTTAGCGTCGTCTCACAACAGCAAAAAACTTCGCCGATCAACGAAGCGACGCTCAAAGCGCACATCCGCTTTCTTTCCGACGAACTGCTCGAAGGCCGCGGCACCGGCGCACGCGGCGGCGAGATCGCCGCGAAGTACATCGCGTCTCAACTCGAAGCGATCGGCGCGAAAGGCGCGGCTGAAAACGGCAGCTTCTTTCAACCCGTGTCGCTCGTCGGCGTGAAAGCCGATCCCAACACGACGTTGACGATCTCCGGCGCGAGCGGCAGCGAGAATTTGAAGTTTGCCGATGACTTCGTCGCATTCACGGGGGCGCAAACCGAGAACGTAAATGTCGACGCGGATCTCGTCTTTGTTGGTTACGGCATCTCCGCGTCCGAGCAGAAGTGGAACGATTACAAAGGCAGCGACGAAGACTACCGCGGCAAGATCCTCGTGATGCTCGTCAACGATCCGCCCGCGACCGCCGACGAGCCAAACCTCTTCGCCGGCAAAACGCTCACGTACTACGGCCGCTGGACCTACAAATACGAAGAAGCCGCACGTCGCGGCGCAGCCGGCGTGATCCTTTTGCACACGGATGAGTCGGCCGGTTATCCGTGGGGCGTCGTGCGCACTTCAAACGGTTCGTGGCGCTTCGACATCGCACGCACTGCCAACGACACAACACCGTTTTTGCAATTTCGCTCGTGGGTCACTGACCCTTCCGCGCGGCGCATCATGAAACTCGCCGGCCAGGATCTCGACGCGTTGCGCGCCGCGGCCGCGAAGCGCGACTTCACTCCTGTGAAACTCAACCTGAAAGGCAAGCTGAATCTCAAGAGCGAAGTGAAACGCGTCGCGGCGCCGAACGTCGTCGGCATTATCGAGGGCAGCGATCCGCAGTTACGCAACGAGTACGTGGTCTATTCGGCGCACTGGGACCACCTCGGTATCGGTGCGCCCGACAAAGACGGCGACACGATCTACAACGGCGCGCTCGATAACGCGTCTGGTTGCGCAGTCGTGCTGGCGATCGCTGAACATCTCGCGAGCCTGCCGCCCGCACAGCGACCGAAACGTTCGAGTCTGTTCCTGTTTCCGACTGCGGAAGAGCAGGGACTGCTCGGCGCTGAATGGTATTCGCAACATCCAGTCGTGCCGCTCGACAAGACCGCCGCGAATGTGAACCTCGACTCGATGAATGTGCTTGGTCCAACGAAGGATTTCATACCGTTGGGCGCGGAGCGTTCGTCGTTGAAAGCCATCGTCGAAGCGGTCGCGAAAGAGATGAACCTGCGTGTTTCGCCTGATGCGCGGCCCGAACAAGGTTCGTTTTATCGTTCCGATCATTTTCCGTTTGCGAAAGTCGGCGTGCCTTCGATCAGTCTGAAAGAAGGTGACGATTACGTCGGCCACGACAAACAGTGGAGCGAGGAACAGTTCAAGGCCTACAACACCGCGCACTACCATCAGCCATCCGACGAGATGAGCGACTCGTGGAACTACCAGGGCATGATTCAGGAAGCCGAGATCGCGCTCGCGATCGGCCGCAAGATTGCCGACGCGCCCGTGAAGCCACAGTTCAATCCGGGAGATGAATTCGCAAAGAAACCGTCTAGATGAAAACTTTCTACGTCACTACACCGATTTATTACGCCAACAGCCTGCCGCACCTCGGCCATCTCTACACGATGATCGTGGGCGACACGATCGCGCGCTCGAAGCGGCAGCGCGGCATTGAAACTTACTTCCTGACCGGCACCGACGAGCACGGCATCAACATCGAACGCGCCGCGCAGAAGAATGGCCGCACGCCGCAGCAACAAGCCGATTACGTCGTCAGCTATTTCAAAGAGATGACGAGTGCGTTTGGGCTCGACACCGAACACGGCGGCTACGACATCTTCATGCGCACGACCTACCCGTTTCACTACGAGGGCGTGAGCGCGCTCTGGCGCCGCATCATCAAGTCGAAAACGCCGAAAGGCAACGATGCGATTTACAAGGGCCATTACGAAGGTTGGTTTTGCGCTGCGTGTGCGGAGTACAAAACCGAAGACGAGTATCAGAAGGGTGATCCGCCAACGTGTTTGATTCACGACACGCCGCTCGATCGCGTTTCCGAAGAGAGCTACTTCTTTCGGTTGTCGGACTACGACGAGGCGTTGCTCGATGTTTACAAGAGCCGCGATTTCATTCGTCCGGAAGCGCGCGCGAACGAAGTGATCAGTTTCGTGCGCGGTGGTTTGCAGGATCTTTCGGTGAGCCGGTTGCGGAGTTCGGTGAGTTGGGGCGTGCCCGTGCCTGACGATCCGGCGCACACGATGTACGTCTGGTTCGACGCGTTGACCAACTACATCACGGCGATCGGTTTTGGTAATGAAGAACGCGAGCGGGCGGTGGGTTTTGAGAAGTTCTGGCCGGCGCTGCATCTCGTCGGCAAAGACATTCTGCGTTTCCACGCGGTTTACTGGCCCGCGTTTTTGCTCGCGGCGGGGATTGAACTTCCGCGCGCGATCGTCGCGCACGGCATGTGGGTCGATCCAAACGGGCGCAAGATGTCGAAGACGCTCGAAAACACGATCGAGCTCGACGTTTTGCAGAAACACTTCGCGGTGGACGCGATCCGTTATTTCTGTTTGCGCGAGATGGTGTTTGGCCAGGACGGGCGTTTTGGTTACGAGAGTTTGATCGATCGCGCGAACAGCGATCTCGCGAGTGGGCTCGGAAATCTTTCGAGCCGCACGTTGACGATGATCGCGCGCTATTGCGATTCGCGCATTCCGTCGGGGAAGATCGCAGAAGAGAAGCTGTTGTTTGCGAAGCGCACCGGCGTCGATACGGACGAGACGACGGTGGCGGGTTTTATCGAGACCGCGCGCGATCAGTTTCTATTGCACTTCGAAAACCTGGCGTTTAGTCGCGCGCTCGAGGTGGCGTGGTCTGTCGTGGCGCGTGTCGACAAGATGATCACGGATGCGAAGCCGTGGGACCTCGCGAAGGATGAGAACCAGAAGCAGACGCTCGGCGCGGTGCTCTATCGCGCCGCGGAATCGTTACGTTGGCTGAGTGTGTTGCTGTATCCCGTGATGCCCACGGCGAGCCGTGCGATATGGCAACAACTCGGGCTCAACGGCGCACCCGACCGGATCGATCCGTCGACGTTGAAATGGGGCGAGTTGCCGGAAGGAACGAAGATCGGCGAGGTGCAAGCTGTGTTTCCCCGGCTCGATAAGGCGCGAATCCTGTCTGACATTAACGCGCCCAACACTGGCGAACCAATTAAAACTCCCCCTCAACCCCCGACTGCGGACGCCGAAGAATCTACGAACCTGATCGAAATCGACGACTTCGCAAAAGTCGATCTACGCGTCGGCCAGGTACTGTCCGCGGAACGCCTCCCGAAATCCGACAAGCTCCTCTTACTGAAGATCGATCTCGGCGAAGCGCAACCACGCCAGGTGCTCGCCGGCATCGCCCAGTATTACGAACCGGAAAAACTCGTCGGCCGCAAAGTAGTCATCGTCGCGAACCTCAAACCACGAAAACTCCGCGGCTTTGAATCGCAGGGCATGCTCGTCGCCGCTTCGTATGGCGAAGAAGGCCGGCCCGTGATCGCGACATTCACCGAAGACGTTCCCAACGGCGCGCGCTTGAAATGATGATGCTCGTCGACTCTCATGCGCACATTGATGGTCCGGAGTTTGACGCGGATCGCGATGAGATGCTCGAACGCGCGCAGGAAGCCGGCGTCAAGATAATCCTGAACGTCGGCACAGGCGATCCGCACAGCGGCGTCTTCGAACGCGCGATCGAGATGGGCCGCCGGCACCCGCACATTTACACGGCGATCGGTGTTCATCCGCATGACGCGCGCCACTACGACGACGCTGCGGAAGAAAAGATCACTCAACTCTTTGATACTGCCGGACGCGTGATCGCTTGGGGCGAGATCGGTCTCGACTTTCATTACAACAACTCGCCGCAGGACGTGCAGATCGAGGCTTTCAAACGACAACTGCGCGCCGCCAGCGATCGCGACGTGCCCGTCATCATCCACACGCGCGAAGCGGAAACGGAAACGATCGAGATCCTGCAAAGCGAATACAGCGGCGCGGAACGTCGCGGCGTTTTTCATTGCTTCAGCGGCAGCCGCGATCTCGCACGGCGTGCACTCGATCTCGGTTTTGCGATCTCGTTCTCGGGCATCGTCACGTTTCGCAAGGCTGATGAGTTGCGGGAGATTGCGAAAGAAGTTCCGCTCGACCGTTTGCTGATTGAGACTGACTGTCCGTTTCTCGCGCCTGTGCCGTATCGCGGCAACCGCAATGAACCCGCGTATGTGGTGGAAGTCGCGCGCTGCATCGCGGAGTTGCGTGGTTTACCCGTGGAAGAGATCGCACAAGTTACTACCGACAACTTCGAAATCCTCTTTGACCCGTTGTCACCCGCTTCTGCGCGTTAACAGGGAAGGGGATTTTCAGACACAAAGAAAGGCGGTTCTGAAATGAGATACCTCCTGCTTGCTTTGCTGCTTTTGCCGGTGGCCGCACTGGGCCAGCACAGTCATGCGCCGACGAAAGAGCCTGCTCCGGTCGCGCTGATGTCCGGTCTCGGTGACATAAATCACCCCGTTTCCACGACCAACGCCGAAGCGCAAAAGTTCTTCAATCAGGGACTTGATTACATCTACGCGTTCAATCACGAAGAGGCGGTGCGCTCGTTCAAGCGTGCGACAGAGCTCGATCCGCAACTCGCGATGGGCTATTGGGGCATGGCGCTCGCCCTCGGTTCAAACTACAACGTGCCGGCCGATGGTCCATCGCTGCTGACCGCGTACACGAACCTGCAAAAGGCGCTCGAGCTCGCGCCGAAAGCGTCCGAACAGGACCGCGCGTATATCAACGCTTTGTCGAAGCGTTACTCCTCTGATCTGCGCGCCGACCAGACCAAACTCGCCGTCGCTTACAAGAACGCAATGGGCGAGCTCTCGAAACGTTATCCCGACGACCTCGACGCGGCGACGCTCTACGCGGAAAGCATGATGAATCTGCATCCGTGGAAGCTGTGGACACTCGACGGTAAACCCGGTGAAAACACGCTCGAGATCGTGTCGGTGCTCGAAAGCGTGTTGCGCCGCAACCCGAATCACAGCGGCGCGAACCACTACTACATTCACGCGGTCGAAGCTTCGACGAGCGCCGATCGCGCTTTGCCGAGCGCCGAACGGCTCGGCAAAGTCGCGCCGAAGGCGGGTCACCTGGTCCATATGCCGTCGCACATCTACATTCGCACCGGCGACTACAGCAAAGCGGCGCAGGCGAATGTGGAGGCGATTGCGGTGGACCGCGAGTACATGACGCAGACGGGTGCGCAGGGTTTGTACCCGTTGATGTACTACAACCACAACATTCACTTTCTCGCGTCGGCGAGCGCGCACAAAGGGCGCTATGCGGATTCGATCAAGGCGGCGCGCGAGCTGGAGGCGAGTGTCGCGCCGAACCTGAAAGCGATGCCGATGCTCGAGGCGTTTCGGCCGTACCCGATCGTCTCACTGGTTCGCTTCGGCCGTTGGGACGAGATTTTGAAAGAGCCACAGCCTGACGAGGCGTTGAAGATGACGACGGCGTTTTGGCACTTCGCGCGTGGCAGTGCGTATGTCTTTGGTGGGCAGCTTGAGAATGCGAGTGTGGAGCTGAGTGCGTTGCAGGCGTTTGCCAAGACAGTGCCGGCTGAGACGCCGTGGGGCAACAACACGGCGGACGATATTCTGAAGATCGCGGACTTGACGCTCGCGGGGAAGATCGCGTTTGCGCGTGGTGACAAGCAGACGGCTTTCGATCTTTTGAACAAGGCGGCAGCCGCGGAAGATGCGATGTATTACAACGAACCGGCGGATTGGGATCTGCCGGTGCGCGAAGTGCTGGGCGCGTTGTTGCTCACGTCTGGTGACGCCGCGGGCGCGGAGAAAGTTTTTCGCGAGGAGTTGCGACACCATCGCGGGAACGGCCGCGCATTGTTTGGTCTCGCGGAGAGTATGAAGCGGCAGCGAAAGGGAACTGAAGCGCAGAAAGTAACGCGCGACTTCCAAACAGCGTGGAAAGACGCCGACGTGAAGTTAACGGTAGAGGGTCTCGGTGGCTTGAAGTAATGGTCTCGCTGGCGTGAGATCAGTAACTCGAGTGGGCTCGACGACCAGGAGGCCGGTCAAGTGATCCCTGCCCGCTCACCAGCAAAGCCCCGCAGACGCGGCGAGAGGTAACGCCGAAGACGCGGCGAGAAAGGTAACGCCGCAGACGCGGCGAGAGGTAGCGCCGCAGACGCGGCGAGAGGTAGCGCCGAAGGCGCGGCCAGAAGGTAGCCAGTGGCAAGTGCGAGCAAAGCGAGCACGCAGCCACTGGATCACTGTAAAAGGCGGGTCAGGCCTGAAAGGCCGACAGATGATTGTCGTTTCCAGGTCGCACCATGTCTATCGCCCTTTCAGGGCTGGCTCGTCTCTCTTAACGATCCAGTGGCTGCGCGCTACGCGCTTGCCACTGGCTACCTTCTGGCCGCGCCTCCGGCGCTCGGCAGGTTTTTAATGATCCAGTGGCTGCGCGCTACGCGCTTGCCACTGGCTACCTTCTGGCCGCGCCTCCGGCGCTCGGCAGGTTTTTAATGATCCAGTGGCTGCGCGCTGCGCGCTTGCCACTGGCTACCTTCTCGCCGCGCCTCCGGCGCGCGGCAGCTTTGGGCCTACCTAGTGCTAAAGTAGCTCGGCAGCTTTATCGAGTGAGCTATGAACGATCAGGTGAGCTATGAACGAACAGTTAGACACGTTGCTGCGTGACGCGAAGCAGATTGCCGACGATGCGCGCGCGTCGTTCGGCGGCTTGTCTGCGTCTCAACTCAACTGGAAACCTTCAGCGGAGCGTTGGAGCATCGCGCAGTGCTTCGAGCACCTGATGACGTCGAACAAGGGGTATCTGCCGATTATCGAAAGCGTGCGCACCGGCAAGAAGCAGACGCGGTTTGTCGAGCGTCTCCCCGTGTTGCCGGGTCTGGCGGGAAAGCTGCTCATCAAATCGCTGGACCCGGCTTCTACTCGCAAGCTGAAAGCGCCGAAGAATTTTCAGCCGGCGCAGAGCGACATCAGCGCCACCATAATCGACGACTTCGCCGCGCAACAGGAACAGTTAATCGAAGGAATGAAGTCGACGAGCCATCTCGATCTGGAAAAGATCGTGATCACGTCGCCGGCGCTTTCGTTCGTGGCCTACAGCCTGATGGACGGCTATCGCGTTATCGTCACTCACGAAAAACGCCACTTGCAACAAGCGCAGCGCGTCGCGGAAGAACCCGGCTTTCCAAAAGAATCCGGCTCTCCCAGATCCGCCTAATCTCTAGTCCGTGTCCTTGCGGCTGAGGTTCTTCACGAAGTACCAATCGCCGCTCGCGTTCACCTGAATGTTCTGCACGTTCTTGCGCGCGATCACGATGTTCGATTGATACCACAGCGGAATCACCGGCACGTCGCGGCTCACGATCTCCTGAATTTTCACGTACAACTCGCGCGCTTTCTGGCGGTCATAAGTATTCACCGCCTGATCGATCAACGCGTCGAGCTCAGGGTTGCTGTAACGACTGCGATTGCGAGACGAGCGCGTCTGCGTCGGAATCTCCGACGTGGCGAAGAGGTCTTTGTAAAAGATCGGATCCTGGTTGCCGCCGACCCATTGCCCATAAGCGATCTGAAAATTGCCGCGGCGCTGTTCGTCGAAGAAGGTATTGATTTCGGCGGTCTGGATCTCGACCGGAATGCCCACTTCTTTCAACTGGTTTTGAATCACGCCCGCATATTGTCTGCCCGCGATACTGCTGCCCGATAGTTTGTAAACGATCGGTTTGTCGCCGCGGAAGTTCGCTTCGGCCAACAACTTCTTCGCCATTGCGGGATCGTAGTTGTAAACAGTTCCCGGCGAATACGCCCACGACCCTTCGGGCAAAATTGAGTGCGCGAGCTTTCCGTAACCGAGCAGCAGTTGTTGAATTATGGTCGGGCGATCGATCGCGTACGCGATTGCCTGGCGAACCTTGACGTTGTCGAGCGGTGGCGACGACGTGTTCAGCGTCAGCAGGTTAAGGTTCGAACCCTGAAACGCCTTCACTTGCAGATTCGGATCCTGTTCCAGCCGCTTGACGGCATCAGGCGAAAGACTCGTCGGCATCGGCGCGATATCGACACGTCCCGCTTGCAGCTCCGCCTGCAACGCGTTCATGTCCGAAATCACGCGCACGCGCACGTGCTGCAATTGCGCCGGGCCATCCCAGTACTCGGGGAAGGCCTCGAAGTCACCGATCTGCTGCGTCCCGTCCCAACTTACAAACTTGAATGGTCCAGTGCCGAGCGGATGGGTCTTTTGCGATTCGTAACTGTCTTTCGGAATGATCGGCACCGGAACGAGGTTCGACAACAACCCCACCCACGGTTTCGTCAGCGTCACCACGACCGTGCGTTGATCCGGCGCTTCGACGCTCTTGATGTAGCTTCGTTTCTGATCGCCAACGCCTTCAAAAAAACTCGCCGCCTTCGCGAACGTGCTGGAGAAGAGCAGGTCGAGCGTGTACTTCACGTCGGCAGACGTCATCACACGCCCATCGTGAAATTTCACGCCGTCGTGCAGCGTGAACGTGTGCGTGAGTCCGTCGTCGGAACGTTTGATATCGGAAGCAAGCTCGCCCACGTAATCAAACTTCTCGTCTTTCTTGACGAGCGAATTGAACATCAACGTGCGCACGCGTTCGCTCGCCGCGTCGACCGAAGGCGAACCGATCGGATCGATCGTACGGATGTTGTCGCCGAGCGCGATCACAAACGTCCTGGTGTTGCGGCGACGACACGCAGCCGGCGCAATCATCAGGCTGAGGATGAAAAGCGCCAGCAGGATAACGGCGCGTCTGTTCACTTGATTGTGCCTCCGTAGACGTAGTTGAGCTTGCTGTTGAGATGGGCTACTTCGTCTGACAAAGCTTTGAAGCGACCGAGATCGAGCGGGATTGGTTCTTCAACGATGGCTTTCGTGCGCGCGATGCGATGCAGCGATTCGCCGATGCGTTCCGGCGACACGCGGCCGTCGCGCGCCGCCTGGACGAGGGCTTCGTGACCGCGACGGATGCGTTCCGGCGTGGCGCAGATTAGAAGCATGTCTTCCCCTGCGAGCGTGGCTTTCACCACTGCGTCGCCGATGTCGTAGTGACGCAGGATGGCGCCCATCTCGAGATCGTCGGTGATGATAAGGTGCTTGTAACCGAGCTCGTCGCGCAGCAGTTTGGTGACGATGTTGTAGTTCAGCGACGCGGGTTCGAGCAGGCCGCCCGTGGTTTCCTCGCGGATGTCGATGTTCGGAAAACCGCCGTGACTCACCATCACGCAGCGAATGCGATCGTCGCGGCGTTGGAACAACTCGATGTACGGCGCGAGGTCCTGCGCGATCAGGTCGTCGTGCGAGAGTTGGACCACCGGCATCTCTTCGTGTGAATCAACTTCACCCGCGCCGATGCCCGGAAAATGTTTGAGACAGCCGAGACAGCCCGTGCCTTGCAGACCGCGCAAATACACCGTCGTGTAGCCGAGCACTTCGCCGGGTGAACGGCCGTAGGAGCGCGAGTAAAGACCGTTGGAAAGCAGGTCGCGGTCGTCGGTCATGATCGACATCACAGGCGCGAAGTTGATGTTGAAGCCGAGCATGCGCAGCGTTTCCCCCGTGATGCGTCCGAGCGCGCGCGCCGCGGCGAGATCGCCGTGTTGGCGAATTGTGCGCGCGGAGGGCATCGGCGTGAAGATGCGGCGCAGTCGATCGACGAGCCCGCCTTCCTGATCGATGCCGACGAGCAGCGGCGTCGCCACGAGCTCGCGGACGCCGTCGATCAGCGTGCGGAGTTGCTCGGGTCCGGCAACGTTGCGGCCGAACATGATGACGCCGCCGGGTTGAACTTCGCTGACCAGATCGCGAGTTTCGGCGTCGAGCTCAGTGCCGGGAAGGCCGATGAATAAGAACTGTCCGATTTGTTGTTCGAGTGAAAGCGAATGAAATTTTTCAGGCAGCATTTGGGTTGGAAAAGTTTAGCACATTTATTCTTTCTGCTTGGTAAGAGGCGCGAACGGATGTATAAACAGCCTCGTGCCGCGCGAGATCACCGACCGGGGTCGCGTTGTTGAAGCTGTCCAGCGTCTCGCTCTTACCGCCGAACTCTTCGAAGAACAAAACGGCAAACAGAAGTACGCCGGCGATCTCGAAGTGATCGTGCAAGGGCGTGATTACGGCAATGGTAAACGTGTCGGACCTTACGTTCGCCTGCTTGCTTACGACGCGGGCGAAGAGATCATGCGCGAAGGCGAGTGGGGCGGAAATACGTTCTACATCGCTGTCGCAGGCGCGTTGGACGTTTACGTCGCCGACAACGGTGGGCGCAAAAAGATCAACGTGCTCGATCCCGGCGCGTGTTTCGGTGAGATGGCGCTGCTCGCCGGCATCGAACGCAACGCCACTGTCGCAGTGCCCGCGAACCAAAGCGCGGTCGTGCTCGAAGTCACGCGCCCGGCGTTGCGGCTGCTGCGCAAACTGCCGAAGTTTGGACAGATCCTCGACGAGACTTATCGCACGCATGGCTTCGCGCGTGTGCTCGAAGACTTCGCCCACATCACCGACCAGCCGTTGAGCGAACCGCTCGTCACCGAACTCAAAAAATCGGCGCGCTTCATGGTCTATGGCAAGAACCACGTCCTGTGCAAGGAAGACACGCCCATCGATCGCGCCATCTTCGTCAAGAGTGGCTGGGTGCGGCGCGCGCGCGGGATTCCGTTTCATGCGGCGTCGCCGGAAGTCGTGATGGGCATGGACGAGAACATCGGCGTCGACTTTCTCGGCGCCGGAAATTGTCTCGGGCTCGAAGGGATCACGAAGACTGAGACATGGCAGTACAGCGCGAGCTTGATGGCGCGCACCGAAGTGCTCGAGATTTCTTTGAGCGAGTTTTCTGCGAATCCGAAACTTCGCGAAGAGCTTTTCAACGCGATGTCAGGTTTCTCGAATGCGGATGATTCGTTGCCGCTGACGCTCGAGTCGATCGCGGACGTGAACGCGTTGAAGTCGGCTGAACAAGCGATTGCCACTGGCGTGATCGACGGCAGCAACGTGCTCGTGATGGACATGGATTTGTGCGTGCGTTGCGGCAACTGTTCGCTCGCGTGTCACAAGGTGCACGGGCAGTCGCGCTTGTTGCGCCGCGGGATTCAGATCGAACGGCCGTTGCAGATTGGCCGGAAGCGTTTGCAACACGCGTTGATGCCGCAGGTTTGTCTGCACTGCGCGGATCCGGAATGTTTGACCGGCTGCCCGACGGGATCGATCTTTCGCGATCCGTTGGGCCAGGTGGATATCGATCGCGAGACCTGCATCGGCTGTTTCGATTGTGCGACTCAGTGCCCGTACGACGCGATCACGATGGTGCCGCGCGAGGCGGCGGGGAACGGCCACGGATTCGTTTCGCGCTTCAAACGTGCTTTTAGTTTTCGCATTGAAGAACCGGCCGCGCCGGCCGCCGCGGATGACCTCGTCGCGATCAAATGTAACCTCTGTGAAAACACACCGCTGAATCCCGCCGGTGTGCGAGGCAAAGCGTATTCGTGCGAAGAGAACTGCCCGACCGGCGCGCTCGTGCGCATCAACCCGCTCGAGTATTTCGACGAGGTGAAGTCGTCTCAGGGTTTTGTCTTTAGAGATCAGACGCACGCGATTGGACGCAACATTCACAAGCGCGATCCGGCGGCGCGCAGGTGGCACATCCTGGGCGTGTTGCTGACGGTGCTTGCTGTTGCGGCGACGGTCTTTGGTCTCGTGCGGTATGGATTCGACGCAGTTATCGCCGGCACGTGGCTAACGATGCGGTGGCTCACCGGCCTCACGGGTCTCGCCGGTATCGCGGTCGTGATGACGTATCCCTTACGCAAACAGATCTATCGCCGCCGTGCGGGCGCTTTGCGTTACTGGATGCTGGTCCACGTTTACGCGGGCGTTGTTGCGGGCATCGTGTTGTTGTTGCACTCGGGGCCGCGTCTCGGCGGGTTGCTCACCGCTCTACTCTACATCGTTTTCGATCTCGTGATCGTGTCCGGTGTTTTGGGCGTCGCTGCTTACATCGTCGCGCCGCGAATCATGACGCGTATCGAAGGCGAACCGTTGCTCGTCGAGGATCTCGAAACGCGCCGCGCCGAGCTGAGACAGCAAATGACGTCGCTTCTCGAACGCAGCGCAGGCTGGTTGAAAGAAGAGATTCGCGATCGAGTTTACCCGCGGTTTTCGTCGCGCGCGTTTTTGTGGCGGCAGCTATGGCGGCGCGAAGAGTTGAAATCGTTGCTGGCCCAGGCGCGGGAAGAGTTCAAGCCCCGAACGACGCGGCTCGCCACGCACGAAGAACGAGAGTTGTTGCTGTCAGCGGTTGAAAGCGCGGTGACGTTGCGGCGCGTCGACGCGTTGTTGCTCTTGCATCGTACGCTGCGTTCGTGGATTCCGATTCATGTGGTCTCGACCGCGGTGATGCTCGCGTTGCTGGTCGTGCATATCGTGCAAGTGATCTTCTTCAATGCCCGTTAACAACCAGTTCATCATCATTCGCCAGGACCTGACGATCGACCCGGTCACGATCGTCAGCGAAGGACTGCTAATCGGCAGGCTGAGCGAGTGTGAGGTGCGGTTGAATCATCCTTCGGTGTCGCGCGTGCAGGCGGGCATCAAGCAGTTTGAGAACGGCTATTACCTGTTCTCGCTGCGGCCGAAGAACCCGATCATTCTCAACGGCAAACCGGTCGAAGACAACGAAGCGCTCGCGGCGGGCGACATCATCGAGCTTGGACCATTCCATTTAGAGATCGACAACGCCGATCACGCGCTGATTATTCGTGTCGAGTTGCGAATCGGCGCGCAGCTTTCGGAAATCGACGTCAGCGATCCGGGGCTGAGTACGGACAATCTCCAGGCGCCCACTGATGCGAAAGCGAAGAAGCCGCGCCCCGCGCCGATTGCGGGCACGAAAGCGCTCGACATCTTTTGGGACAAACGCATTCGTGAAGCAGGGAAGATGGTACGACCGTCGCCGCTGCTGCCGAAAGCGGGCCGACGGAGCGGTAAAGCGCAGTTCAACTGGATGCCGACGAGTGATTTGATTTCGCGGTGGCCGATCGCGTTTTTTACGTGGGGCGTGATCCTCGTTGCGGCGGGTTCGGTCGCCGCGGCTTACTGGTACACGAGCGCGTTCGCCCCCGGGCCCTTAGCGAAAGCGCACGCTGCTTCGCAGTTGAGTATGACACCCTCGATCGCTGTAGCGCCGAACAGCGGCTCGTGCACGACGTGTCACGCGTTGAAGGGCGGTATGGACCAGCGTTGTGCTGGTTGTCACAATACTGAAGCGTTCAGAGCGACGGTGATCAAGCCGCACGTTGCGGCGGGCATCGGTTGCGCGAGTTGTCACGCCGAGCATCAGGGATTTGAGTTCGACGCGAAGGCCGGGGCCCTTGCGTCGTGTACGAGTTGTCACAACGACAACAACGCGCATGTGTACAACGGTCGTCGTGTCGGCACGCCGCATGGCGGCACGTTTGGTTATCCGGTGGTGAATGGCGAGTGGAGCGCGAAGTCGATCAATGATGAGGAGTGGGAGTTGCGGAAGCTGGCGGTGGTGCGTTTGCCGACTGATTCAGAGCAGAAGTGGCGCAGCAATCAGTTTCACGCGTTGCACGATCAGCGGGTGAAGGTTGTTGCTGGGATCAAGGGCAACGCGGACGGGCGCTTGTCGTGCAATAGTTGTCACCTGACCTTCGACCCCATTGACCGCACCACACCGCGCACCACGTGCGCCGCCTGTCACAGCACCGCGAGCGGCAAACCCGACTGCACCTCCTGCCACGTGCAGCACATCTATGATCGAACCCGGCCACAGATTACACGGATCAACCCACCGCCTTATGGCACGGCACGCAGTCGTTCGAGCCGGGCACTTTGCCTTTGAGCGCGGGGCGGGCGGCGATCGCTTTGTCGTGACACACGTTGCAGTTCAAGTGATAAGCGACTTCGTTGGTTAACTTCGTCGCCGCAGGCTTGTCGGGATATTGGACCGACGGCAACGGCGCGCTGTCATCACCCGCTTGCAGGTGACACGCGCGACAAGTCTTCACCGGCTTCGCGTCCGCTTTCGCCAGCGCCTCCGTAGTCAACACCACATCGCGTTCCGAAGTCTTCAACGGCGGTTTCAAACCCGCCGCGGGCTGGTCCGTGTGATGACACTCAACACACGTCAACACACTCTGCCCATCGGGACTGTACTTCTTCGTCGCGTGGTTCTCGTGATTGAAAGCAACCTCACCGTACTTGTCCGATTGGCTGTCTTTCGCGAGCGTGACTTCCTTCGGTTGGACCTTGCTCTCTTTCTCCTGAACGACGACAACGCCGAAGCTGATAAAAGCGAGTAGCACAATGAGCGGGATTTTCATGGCCGCGAATCTTATCACAACGGCATGCGGAAGGTTGCGCCTGAATGACAGCGCTTGCAGTCGTTGAAGCCGAGATCGCCGCCGAAGGCTCGCTTGCCGGCGTGACAAGTGGCGCACGTCTGTCCGCGCGCGGTGGCGAAGTGTTGGGCCGCGGTCGTTGAACTGACCTGGCGTGTTTGCGGCGCGCCGGCGGTTAATTTGTGACAGTCAGCGCAGTCGAGTCGTTGGTGTGCGCCGTGATCGGCGTGACTGAACGCGTAGCGAAACGCGCGCGCGTTTGTGCTCGTGGGTTTGTAGGTTTTCTGATCGTGACAGACGCCGCACGACGCGATCTCGCGACCGCTGTTCGATCTGCTCGTCGGTGTGTGGCACGTGTAGCAGTTATTGTGCGCGGCGAGGTTCGCAGGAATCGAATATCCGGCGCGTCGATTTACGGGAGAGTTGTGGCAACTGACGCAACTGTTCGGCGGACGCGCCGCGCCGGTGTTGTGTTGCGTGTGATCGAAGTTCACGTTGAATGGCTCGTTGAAGCTCGTCGGAAAATTTTTCAGTGGCGGGTTGTTGCTCTTCGTGTCGGTGTGGCAGATCAGGCACATCGGAATCGCGGGCGTAGTGAACTGGCCGCGATGGCAGTCGGTGCAGGCTTTGTGTCCGGGGAAACGCGGCGTCGCGGAGTTGTCGGTGCGCTCGTGACACGAGCTGCAGGCGAGCGAGCGATGCTTCGCGCTGCTGTGGAGGAATTTGGAGTAGTCAGTCTCAGGACTTTGGGCCACAGATGAACACAAAAAGAACAGATTGACGAGCGCGGCGGCAA
This sequence comes from uncultured Blastocatellia bacterium, assembly GCA_946480785.1. The sequence goes on from CAMLLD010000035.1 coordinate 16,731, forward strand.
GCAGCAGTCGACGGTGGAACAATGGTGAGCTGCGAACGCGGGTCATTTGCTGTCGCTCCGTTTCCGTGGTGGACGTTGCGCGATCAGGAAATGGCTCGCGGGTGCGTCGCGGGTGCCGACGTTGGACGTGTGGCAATAAGTGCAGACGAAAGCGCGGTTCTTGTCGAGCGCGTTTAGTTCATTGTTGAGATCCTGCCGCGCGCCGTCTTTGTTGTGGCATTCAGTGCAGGCGGTGATCGGCACGTCAGGCTTCAGCCCGCGCAGGGTCGCTGATTTGGTGATGTTGATGTGACAGGTCGTGCACTCACCGACGTGGTTCTTCTTCTCGCCGCCGCCTTCGTGCATGAACTTGAGCGAAATGCGCGTTGGTGCAGTTGGTGGAGCGTACGGAGTGGCGGCGAGTTTGTGACAGCCGTTGCAGTTGCTAGCAATGGGTTCCTGTGATTTCCAGTGACAGTTGAAACACGATGAGTGATCGACGGGCGCGGCTTTGAATGTTGCGGGCGGCGGGACGTATGAATCGATCCAGCCGGTTGCGGGTGGTTTGGCGACGAGCGCGGCTTGCGCATGACAGATCGTGCAGTTGTTGAAGTTCTGCGGTGGTGGGGCGTGGGCCAACAGGACTGCACTACTCGAACTCTTCAGGCTTTTCAGTGCGATCACGTCCTGGTGTCGATCGTGCGGGAACTCGATCGTGAACTGAAAGTTTGTAGCCGGTTTGCGAAAGTCGTAACGCGCTACGTCACGCGGTGAAGTCTTTGAATGACAAACCGTGCAGATCGGTGGCCGTGCGCCCTTGAAGAACTGCGCGCGGTGGCAGCTTACGCACGCGTCGTGATCGGGGTAGTCAACAACGTCGGGAAAGGCCGAGACTTTGGTCCAGTTCTTCGTTGGGATTTGGTGACAGGTGTTGCAGGTCAATTTGTGTTTCGGGGTTGAGTGGGAGAACTTCGTGTAGTCGACAGCCCCGTAAGCGGACCACAGACAGACATAGATGAACACGGATGTTTTAAGAAGTGTGTTCATTGGCACGCAGGAAGTGGTTTCTCAACAGCCACACACTTCACGAGCTTGTCTTTTCGATTTGAAATCAAGTACGGCTTCTCGCTGGCGAGATCGTCGGGTTTGATCTGAAGTTCGCAATTCCACGTCGCCAGCGTTTGGCCCAACTCCGCCGGCACGAGGTTCGATAAGACGTAAGTCCCCGGGCCGAGATCGGTGAAATACGCCGTACCGTTGCGATCGGTCATCACCGACTGGATCGGCGCGCCGGAAGTCGTTTGCGCTTGCTTCAGCAGCGTGTCGAGCGCATCACGACGCGCGCGGTAAAAACCGTCGCGTAAATTTGGCGGCACGTTTGTCGCCAACCACTTCAACGCCGTCGCGCCGTTACCAAACTCCTTTTCACTCACTGCCAACGCGGCCGCAAACTCGGGCACGGCTTTTGGACCTGCGACAAACTCCTGTCCAACTTCGCGGCAATAGATCGACTCGCAGTCGCCGTCTTTCAACCAGCCAATCAGCGCGGCACTCGCGCCGTTTCGTTGGTAATAACAGTCGCGCGTCGTGAGCGGCTGTCGCTCGATCGCTTCAACCAGCGCGCGGTTTTGCTCGAGCGAGCCATGCATCAGAAAGAACCTTTTGCGCCCCAGCCCCTTCAGCGGTGCAGAATCATTCGCCTTCACACGCACTTTTAATCGCAGCACCGCCTGCTGCGCCTGCTCCTGTGAGTATCCGATTCCCAACGGCAGCGCCGCCGCGAGTCCGAACAGGAGAATCAATAAGGCAGTAAAGCGATTCATCGTTTAGAGATTCGGGCTGCGCGGAAACTTCAGAAACGGCAGACGCACGCCCCGCACGAAGATCTGATCCGCACGGATATCAACCGGCGGCGAAAAACCATTCGCCCCTGCCGCCGCGATCAAATCATCCTGGTCGATCCCGTCGCCGCTGATGCCAATCGCCCCCACCAACACACCGTTCTTATAAAGCGGCACGCTGCCGGCGAAGATCTGAATGCCGTTTGGCAGCGCCGGTATCGCCGTGCACCCTGCGACCGGCCCGCTCAACGCTGCGAGAAAATTCGTGCGGACGAGATCCAACTGCAATCCCACATTGAAAGGACTCCAGCTAGAAATCCCAGTACTGAATGGACCAGCGGCGCTGTTATCGATGCCGTCAGGAAAGAACGGCCGGTGCAGAAAACCGACAGCACGATCGCTGAACGCAAACGCTCCATCAAAGCGCAAACCGTCCGCAGCCGCGCGATCGACATACGCGCCGAAGCCCGCGGCTCGCAACGCACTCGCTGCATTCGCACCCGAGAAGAAAGCAGCGTTGCGCGCCTTTTGCACCGCGACGTCGTAGCCAAACACCGGCGCGTCCTGTTGGCGAAATATGCCGAGCACCACGCCCGCTGTATCGACCACTGCGATCGACACACGCGCGTTGGAGCCCAGCGGTTGGCGAATCGCAGCGCGCGTGATGTTTGCCTGTTGCGCCGCATGCGAAATGATCGTCTGCACTTCCGCGGCGGTGAGTGCGTTGCTGCCCGGCGCGGTCCCCGCGATGAACGGAAAGAAACGCGGACTCACTTCGCCCGCAACTCCTCCTACGACTTGCGGCACGAATTCAGAGGCCGGCGCTGGCGTGATGACCGCACCAGCGATGCTGGCAACCGTACTCGGAACGAGCGGACTCGCTACGTTTGAAAACGGCAGTCGTATGCCATCGACAAGAATCGTGTCGCCCCTAATCAAAGCAGGAGCTTCAAAGCCGCGAATGCCCGACGCGGCGATCAGTTCCTCGAACAATTGATCGTTGTCGGTCGGATCACGATCGACTGTGTACACGCCATCGCCCTCGACGCCGATACCGCCCGCCACGAGACCATCTTTGTAGATCGGCAAGCCGCCGGGATCGCCCGAGAGACCGAGCCGCGCCGAAGGCTTCTTGATGTCGCCGCACGGCAAAGAAGAGAACTGCACGCCATAGAGTGGACCACCCGCGCGGAAACTAATGCCCGGCGGAAAGTGCTCCTGAATGATGAAGCCGGCAGTCCGTGTTGAAAACGCGTTGCCCGAGGTGCTGAAGAAGGCGGCAGTCGCAGCCTTCGCGGTGGCTGCTTCGATAGCGGGCGCCACTGTTCCTTCGAGACCCTGTCCTGCCGTGCCCACGCTGCGAATCGTTGTTGTTGCGGGCGCGCCGGTCATCGCGAAGCGGCCGAGAATATTGCCCTCACGATCGGTGATTACAATCGTCACGGGCTTGCCGAGTGACGCCGCGGCGGAAGCAGCCTGTTGCAGGATCGTCTGCACGTCGGTTGAAGTTAAGTTTGTCGCCAGGACGGATGAAGGCGGGTTGAGCGGCAAAATGGATCCGGGTGTCGGCGCGGCATTCGGATCGTCTGGTGGTCCACCTCCGACTTCACCCACACCGATCCGCACGCGGTTGCTCGCGAGTCCGTGATAACGAATGCGGACCAGCAAGTCGCCTGTGGTGGGAAGATCGCTGCCCAAGCGAAGCACGATCGAAGTGGCCCACGGCTGGTCTGGAAGAGTGTCAACGTGCTCGACCGTAAGTTGATGGAGATTGTGATCGGCGTCTTCGGCGTCGGCCGTGACAGCGCTCGCGGTTTCACCCGACTGCAATTGCAGGTTCATCGCGAAGAGCATGATGCGCGTGGCCGGATCTGTTCCAAACGCGATCTGAGCCGTCGTGGTGAAAGGTTCGCGGCGATGGGTAACGGAGTCGAAAGCGATGGCGCGAGTTGAGTCTGCGTGACTGATCAGCACGGGAGATGTTTGTTGCGCGTGAGCCTCGACGGCCGCGAGCAGACACGCGAAGAAGATCATTCGTCGCAACATCGGCGCACAATGTACCACAGATTTTTTCTGCCGAATCGGTGAAATCTGTGGTAAAACGCGTGGCGCGTGATCATCTTACTGATCGTAGCAACCGCGCTGTTACAGAGTACGGGCCAGCTTAAAGGCGTGGTCCGTTCTGCAAACGGCGCGCCCGCCCCGAACGTTACCGTCGTCGTTACTAATCAGGTCACCAGGAAAGTCGAACGTGTTAAGACTAAAGCCGACGGCAGCTATTCGGTGAAACTACCGGCGGGTGCGTACCGGTTGAAGTTGGACCAACCGGCGGTGGCTGTGTTCGATCCGAGCAAGAACTACGGTGAGTTTGCGATCGTTCGTGGTGACGCGTTGGAGAACGTTGTCGTAGAGCCTGGAAAGGAGATCGAGGTTGAGATACGTGTTGCGGAGAGCCCAAAGGGAGGGGATTTAAGTCAGTCAAGTCGAGAGACGCCCGACCGCTGGCGCATCGAGTTTCCCGAGTACGATCGCTACGGCGACCGTGGCGCGCGCGGTCGCGATATTCCTTTCAAACGCGGACGCTGGTGGGATCCTTACAACCAGAACGTTCTGAAAGGTGACTACCCGATTCACGGCGACAAGCTCTTTATGATCCTCACCGCCGTGAGCTCGACGAACGCAGAACAGCGTCGCGCGCCCACACCGTCAGACGTCAGCAGCGTCAATCCGGTCAGCGCCGAGTTCTTCGGCCGCCCCGAACAATTCGCTGCGGCCGAGACGTTGCAGCTCAGCTTCGAACTCTTTCACGGCGAAACGACGTTCAAGCCGCGCGACTGGGCCATCAAGTTTTCGCCTACCTTCAGCGTGCCGAATTATCTCAACGCGCGCGAGAACGGCATCGTCAACATCGACGTCCGGCGCGGCACGAACCGCACTGACTGGCACGCGTCGCTCGAAGAAGCGTTTGGCGAAGTGAAACTCTTCGACGTTGATTCCAACTACGATTTCGTTTCCGTGCGCGCGGGCATTCAGCCGTTTGTTTCCGACTTTCGCGGCTTCATCTTTTCCGACAACAATCTCGGCGCGCGCGTTTTCGGCGCGGCGGACAACAATCGCGTGCAGTTCAATGCGGCGTATTTCTCGATGCTCGAGAAGGACACGAACAGCGGCTTGAACCGCTTCGATACGCGCCATCAAAACGTTTACATCGCCAACATCTTTCGCCAGGATTTCATTCGCAAGGGCTACACGATTCAGGGCAGCTTTCACTACAACGACGATCGCCGCAGCGTGGAATTCGATCGCAATGGGTTTCTCGTCCGGCCCGCACCGATCGGCGACGTGCGGCCACACGCGATCGAAGTCGGGTATCTCGGGATCAGTGGTGACGGCCACCTCGGGCGTTTGAATCTCACACATTCTTACTACTTCGCATTTGGCCACGACGAGCACAATCCGATCGCCGGCCGGCGCGTGCAGGTGAGATCGAACATGGCCGCGGTTGAGGCGTCAGTTGACAGGGATTATCTAAGGTTCAAGGGCTCGTTTTTGTGGGCCCAAGGCGACAAGAATCCGACGGATGCTAAAGGCAACGGATTTGACGCGATCTTCGACGATCCGAACTTCGCCGGTGGCCAGTTTTCGTTTTGGGTGCGCAACGGAATTCGTTTGACCCAAACCGGCGTCGGCCTGGTCCAACCGAACAGTTTCCTGCCCACTCTGCGCAGCAGCAAGATCCAGGGACAGGCAAACTTCGTCAATCCCGGCATCTTCATTTACAACACCGGCGTCGACGTCGAGCTGACGCAGCGCGTGAAAGCGGTGGTGAACGTAAACTACTTGCGCTTTCATCGCACCGAACCGCTCGAGTTGGTGCTGTTTCAGAATCACATTCGCCACGACATTGGTTTCGATTACAGTTTGGGTGTGGCCTACCGGCCGTTTCTGATCAATAACTTCACGTTGACGTTTGGCGCTGCGGCTTTGCAGACGGGCCGTGGCTTTCGCGACATCTTTACCGACGCTTCGCGCAACTGTCCGGCCGCAGTGAGCGACTTTTGCGCTCCCGATGTGATTAATCCGAGCAAGGCGCTGTATCAGTTGTTCGGGCAAATGAAGCTCGTGTTCTAACCACCGATGACACGTGTTGGTCTATATATGATCGCGCTGTTCGCTTTGGCCTGGCAGGGGGCGACGTCTCCAGCGCCGCAGCCGAAGGTCGAGGGCTGTGTGTCGTGTCACGGCGCGATCGAGCCGATGCACAAGTACGGCACGACTGAGACGTTCGAGAAGTTGAAGGATGGTAAGGATGCGGTGGGGTTGAGTTGTACGGCGTGTCACGGCGGCAATCCGGTGGCGACGACGAAAGAGGCAGCGCACGTGCAGCCGCTTTATCCGCGCGAGTGGCGGCGTGCGGGTGGTTACAGCGGCGCGAACCCCGAGCGGTCCAACACGCTTTTGAATCGTGAGAGTTGGGAGTTTGTGCGGTTCGTTAACCCGGGTGATTTGCGGGTCGCGGCGACGACGTGTGGGAACGCGTCGTGTCATCAGATCGAAGCGAAGAACGTGTCGCGCAGCATGATGACGCACGGTGCGATGCTGTGGGGCGCGGCGCTTTATAATAACGGCAGTTTTCCGTTGAAAGATCCGCGGTTTGGGGAGAGCTACAGTGAGTCGGGTGAGCCGCAGACGTTGCTACAAACGGCATCGCCACAAGAGCGTCGCGAAAAAGGCCTGCTGGATTTTTTAGAGCCGATCCCGCGTTGGGAGATCTCGCAACCGGGAAACATTCTGCGTGTGTTCGAACGCGGCGGTAAGCGCCGGCTTGAAGTCGGGCTGCCGGACAAAGAAGAAGATCCCGGCAAGCCTGATAAGGGCTTGAGTGCGCGTGGGCTCGGCACTGCGAATCGAACCGATCCCGTCTTTCTTGGTTTGCAGAAGACGCGCCTGTTAGATCCAACGTTGAATCATCTCGGCACCAACGATCATCCTGGCGATTATCGCTCCTCCGGTTGTTCCGCGTGTCACGTGATCTACGCCAACGATCGCGACGCCGCACATTCCGCTTTTTACAACAGCGCCGGCAACCTCGGCCGCTCGCAAACCGCCGACACGAACATCCCGAAGAATGAGTCGGGCCACCCGATCAAACATCAGTTCACGAGCCAGATTCCCACCTCGCAGTGCATGGTCTGTCACATGCACCCGGGCACGAACATGGTCGCGAGTTATCTCGGCCTCACGTGGTGGGACAACGAAAGCGACGCCGCGAAGCTGTATCCCGTGACCCAACACGATCCGAGTCAGGACGAAGAGCAGGAGAAACTGAATCGCAATCCCGAGGCGGCGAGTCTGCGTGGCTTGTGGTCCAATCTCGATTTTCTGAAAGACACGGGCACGCCGGAGTTCAACGCGCTCTTGCGCAATGTGCAGTTTGCGGATTCGCACGGGCACGGCTGGCTGTTTCGCAAAGTTTACAAGCGCGATCGCAAGGGCAACCTGCTCGATGCTGAAGACAAGATCATTGCGCCCGACGATCCGGCGAAGTTCAGCAAGGCCGTGCATCTTGACGACATTCATCTCGAGCGCGGGATGCACTGCGTCGATTGTCACTTCCGCCAGGACTCGCACGGCGACGGCAATCTCTACAACGAGCCGCGCGCGGCCATCGAGATCACGTGCGAAGATTGCCACGGCTCGATCAAACAGAAGGCGACGCTCTTTACGTCTGGTCCAGCGGCTGCTGTTTTATCTGGCGCTGCGGCCGAGCGTCGCAAGTCGCAGAACCAACCTTTGACTGGTCAGGATCTGATGCGCATTCGCGTGCGCGACGCAGAAGGGACGCGTATCCCGCTCTTCCAGCGCGTGACGCGCGATCGCAAACGCAAAGACGAGAACGGCCGCGAGGTCGATCTTAAAGCGGGCGACATTATGCAGAACTCGATGGTCGTGCCCGGGCGCTGGTGGCGCGTGCCGCAGACGCTCGACACGATCACGCCGGGCGCTCGCGATTTTAATGAGAAGTCGCGCTATGCGAAAACGATTCGCAAAGACAACAAGACGTGGGGCGATGTGCCCGCGAACACGAACGAGTTGGCCCATCGCGACAGCGACATGACGTGCGTGTCGTGTCATTCGTCGTGGATGACGAGCTGTTTTGGTTGTCATCTCTCGATGCAGGCGAATCGCAAGATGCCGAACCGGCATAACGAAGGCGGCGACTCGCGCAACTATACGCAATACAACTTTCAGGTGCTGCGCGACGACGTTTTCATGTTGGGCCGTGACGGCACGGTGACGGGAAATCGTGTCGCGCCGGTGCGCTCGTCTTCGGCGATTCTCGTGAGCTCGCAAAACCAGAACCGTGAGTGGATCTACTCGCAACAGCAGACGATCTCGGCGGAAGGTTTTGCGGGTCAGTCATTCAACACGCACGTGCCGCACACGGTGCGCGCGAAGGAAACAAAGGGCTGCAGCGATTGCCATGTGTCTGAAAAGAACGACAACAACGCGTGGCTCGCGCAGTTGCTGTTGCAGGGTACCAACTTCGTCAACTTCATGGGGCGATATGTTTATGTTGCTGCGGATGATGCGCTGGAAGTAGTGGCCGCGACGGAGCAGACGGAACCGCAGGCGGTGATGGGCAGCACGTTGCAGTGGATTGCGTATCCGTCGAATTTCCAAAAGTTCGTGAACGGCGGCCGGGAGTTGAAGACGGTTTACGAGCACAAGGGCAATCCGCGTGTGTTGCAGGTGCAGTTGCGTGGTGAGTATGCGTACGTCGCGGCGGGCGAGGGCGGGTTGCGTGTTTACGACGTGGCGCAGATCGATCAGAAAGGATTTTCGGAGCGGATCACGACCGCGCCGGTATCGCGGTTTGGGCAGAAGTTTTGGGTGAAGACCAAGTATGCAACCGCAGTGGCCGCGCCGACGACGCTCGCGGTCGATCCCGCACGCACGCGCCGCGCCGAGAATGAAGAGCAATCGATTCATCCGCTTTACGGTTATTTGTATGTGGCCGATAAATACGAAGGATTGATCGTTGTAAACGCCGCGACGTTGTTGGACGGTGATCCGTTGAACAACTATCTCAAACGCGCTGGACCGGCTTTCAATCCCGGTGGCGCGCTGAGCGGCGCAAACAACATCACGATCGCGGGCACTTACGCCTACATCACGACCGACACCGCCCTTGTGATCGTCAACATCAACGATCCGCTAGCGCCACGTATCATCAGCCAAATCCCTCTGAAACAACCTCGCGCGATCGCGATCCAGTTCCGGTACGCGTTCGTCGTCGACGCCGAAGGTCTGAAAGTCGTCGACATCACGTCACCAGAACAAGCTCAACTCGTCGCCAACGCTTTCGTTCCACTCGCCGATGCGCACGATGTTTACGTCGCCCGCACTTACGCTTACGTCGCGAACGGAAAAGACGGGGTCGCCATCATCGACGTCGAACAACCTGAACACCCGCGCTTGGACCAAACGTTCAACGCCGGTGGCCACCTCAACGACGTGCACCAGGTGAAGATAGCGATGACTAACGCGAGCCTGTTCGCTTATGTCGCCGATGGGAAAAACGGCTTGCGCATCCTGCAACTCACATCACCCGAGACGATGCCCGAATACGCGGGCTTCAGCCCACGCCCGCGCCCCGAGCTAATCGCGACCTTCAAAACCAAAGGCGACGCCCTCGCCATCTCAAAACCCCTCGATCGCGATCGCGCCGTTGACGAGAGCGGCAACCAAATTTCCGTCTTCGGCCGCCGCGGCGCCCGCCCGTTTACGTTGAGCGAAATGATGCGCCTGCTCAGAACCAACGACGGCAAGGGCGAGTGGTTTACGGTAAAAGATCGGAACTAAAGTCCAATCATTTCCAATCATGGATCCCTGTCAATCGTTCTTCAACCGCTCTTCTCTGGGGGGTTATGTTGTCGGATCATTGAGAGGAGTCGGGTAAAAACTAACTGACCTCTTAGCTGAACACCGAGCCAACAAATCGGAAAACAACCAACAGCATGCTTTTGGCCTTCAATGACGAGCAAGTTTTACCTGAGTGGTTTGCCCCTCGGTTCGGAAGGGGAAAGATTCCGCGAATATTCTAACTGGACCAAGTAGTACGCATTCGCTGCCCGTTAGTTGCTATAATGGTGGGCCTAACGTTGTATCTCTACTTGTCTAACCGGCGATGGTTTGCGAAGTCATGCTTGACGTGACCCATGTGTTTGGTAGACTGACGGTTTTGTGGGTAGCCTGATAAGAATCGAAGATGATTCGCCAGATCCAAGTAACCAACTATAAATCTATAACAGACCTCACCTTTAGACCCGGTCGAGTCACCGTTCTAATCGGTGCCAATGGAAGCGGTAAGAGTAACATTTTGGAAGCGATCGCTCTTGCCTCTGCTGCTTCTCAAGATAAGCTTGACAATGAGTTTCTGATTTCCCGAGGTATACGAGTAACTGAAACGCGATTTATGCGGTCGGCATTTCGAGAACGACCCAAGTTTCCTAAATATATTCGCATCTCTTTTCCCGATCATCGGGAACCAAAGATCGAGACGGTTCGTGCTCGCGGTAACGAGATCAATATAGTTATCCAAGGGGATAATGAAGTTGCCTTTGCCTGCGAACTGTGGGCAGATGAAACGGGTTCGTACCCGAAGTGGCGACAAAGGCCGCCAATAAGGACGAACGAAGTTTCAAAGGGGTTACAATCATTGAATCTTGACCCCGAAACCGAATTAACGCCAGAAATCTTCGAACAGGCATTGGCTAGAGCCATCGACGAGTTACGTGGTAGACCGGTTGGTCCGCTGCCGACGTTTCTCCTCTATTCTCCAGAGTTCTCAGCGCTCCGGACGTTCCAGTCAGAGGGGCAGATTCTTCCGCTTGGAATTAGAGGCGAAGGACTATTTGCACATCTTAAGGCACTCAATTCTGGGGTTAATAAGAGCCGCATAGTTAAGATAAAGGAGCGGTTGACACTAATCGACTGGTTCGAAACGTTTGAGATACCTAAAGATCTCAGTTCCGGCGAACGGAGCATCAAGATTCGTGATCGGTATCTTCCTCAAAAAGCGTTATTCGACCAGCGCAGTGCAAATGAAGGATTTCTTTTTCTTCTGTTTTACCTCACTCTTTTTATAAGCCCGGAGACGCCGGCCTTTTTCGCAATTGATAATATTGATAGTTCTCTGAATCCCAAACTGTGCATCAAACTTATCCAAACTATTGTTGCTCTTGCTAAGGAATACGACAAGCAAGTTATCTTGACAACGCATAATCCGGCTGTTCTCGATGGTCTTAATCTTGATGATGAAGAGCAGTCTCTAGTAGTCGTAGAACGAAATAAAGCGGGCTACACACGAATTCGTTCTGTCAATCCGGTACAAGCGAGTTCAGCGCACACGGAAGTGCCTCTATCGGAGGCATTCATGCGAGGCTACATCGGTGGTCTCCCGAAAAATTTTTAATCGTCTTAGGCGCCGACGTCATGCTCACATTCGGAATAATCGCCGAAGGTCCTACGGATCAAATCATTATAGAAAATATTTTGCTTGGCTATTTTCAAGAGCAAAGGGACGAACCCTCGGTTAACTACATTCAGCCACCACAGCCGTTGTCGGATAAACCGGGCGGCTGGACAAATGTGTTTCAAAGCCTACGCCGAAAGGATTACGAAGGAGCGCTCCAATACAACGACTATCTTGTCATTCATATCGACACCGATGTGCAAGAGGAACCAGGTTTCGATGTGCCCAGATTAGTCGACGGTAACGAGATTACGATTCCGGAGCGAGTTGAAAAGGTAATCGACCGACTGGAAAAAGAAATTGACGGCAATTTTAACAGGGCCAACTCGCACCGAATTCTATTCGCTGTTGCGGTGGATACGATTGAGTGCTGGCTTCTTCCGCTTGTCTGTGAGGGCAAGAAAGTAGCGAAGATTACTGGATGTATCGACACTGCAAACCAGGCTCTAAGAAGGGCGAATCGCGACGGACTCTCCGCCGGAACAAAAAAGTTTATTAGTGCATATGAAAAGGCATCCAAAGCTTATCGTCGGCGGAAGGAATTGATGGCGTGCCATGACAAGAATCCGAGCTTAGAACTGTTTGTAAATCAACTTCACCGTGTAGTGGTATAAGGGCATTCTCGAAGTTTTCCAACGCCGAGGCGACATTCCTAATTAAACCTGCATCCTTGAAAAGCGATCCATCCCCTCAGGAATTTACAAGACACAAGTTAGTGTCGCGTGGAGCTTTTGAAAGATGGAGTGAGGCGGGAGGATTTGATTCTTTCGAAGTTATACTGGTCCAGAGATTCAAGATCAGAATTGCAGCTACGCGATGTCAAGAATCTGCTGACGGTCGACTGTGACATGCCCTGTCAAGGTTCGCCCGAGGAACTTGGAGTGAAACCATTGTTGAGTAAAGTTCTGCAGACTCATGAATGATACGAATCCACAGATTGCCGAGGTTGTGCGTCGCAGGTTAGTCCAGCGTTCGGGAGCGGAACGCGTCCGTTGTTTACGTTAGCCGTAGCGATAATCATGTGTGGATTTAGCATAGCTGGGAAATAAACCTTTTTAGAGTCACTTCTGTTTGCGATTTTGTTGAGCTGGATGCTTTTTGACTGGAGACGTTGAAACTGCGGACAAAGATAACTTGAACTCGGCCGCCGCAGATGCGCTGCGGCGAGTCTTGTTAATCCAGGGTACGTTCACGACAAAACTCAGGCGAAAGCAGGAGAGCCTGGATAAGTAGCAGTTGGGCGCGTTTGAATCTTAACTTGCGGCGGGCAAAAAAGTTTGTTGGCGATCAATCTGGAATGCTATTAGCCGGCTCGCGTCTTGATTCGCGTGATAACAGTCACATCAACCGGTTTTTCAGTTTGCGGATGAGGGCTTTTGCTTCGTCGCCGGTGAGGGTGTCGGAGGCGGTGCGGAGTTCGTCGATGACTTTTTCGTTTGCAAGATCGAAGAGGGAGGCTTGGGCGGCGGCTCGGCGACGACCGGCGCGAGTCGCGGCTCTGTCGAGTGCGACGTTATCGACTGTGATGTGATCGGGTGAGACGTTATCGGGTGACAGCTTTGCGGCGGCCCCAAGGGCGATAGGTTCGACGACCGAAGCTGTTTGATTTGCTGGCACTTGATCGGTTTCCGTAAACACGTCGAGCTCGTAACGCTCCAAGCGCGACAAGACTTCACGCGCTGTTGCGAGGACTGCCGGCGGGAGGCCCGCGAGGCGCGCGACTTCGATGCCGTAAGACTTCGAGGCGCGGCCGCGTTCGAGGCGATGTAGAAAGACGACTTCTCCTTCACGCTCGGTCGCGGTGATCTGATAATTCTGCGCGCCCGGCAGACGTTCGGCGAGTTCGGTGAGCTCGTGATAGTGCGTGGCGAAGAGGGTCTTCGCCGCATGGTCCGACGAGTCGTGCAGATATTCCGCCACGGCCCACGCGATCGATAGACCATCAAACGTCGCAGTGCCGCGGCCGATCTCGTCGAGCAACACAAGCGAACGCGGCGTCGCGCTATGCAGGATCGCCGCGGTCTCGGTCATCTCAACCATGAACGTCGAACGCCCGCGCGTAAGATCGTCTGACGCGCCGACACGCGTCCAGATGCGATCCAGCACCGGCAAACGCGCGCGCTCCGCGGGAACAAAGCAACCGGTCTGCGCGAGGATGCAGATGATCGCCGTCTGCCGCAGGATCGTGCTCTTGCCGCCCATGTTCGGCCCAGTGATGATCAGCAGACGATCGGTCGAGTTGTTGAGACAGACGCTGTTCGGCACGAACGGATCGTCGATGAACGCTTCGATCACGGGATGGCGTCCCTGCACGATCTCGAGCTCGTCGCCATCATGCAGCACCGGCTGCACGTAACGGCGGCGCGCAGAAATCTCGGCCATCGCGGCGAGCGCATCGAGCGCGGCAAGCGCACGCGCCGTCATCTGGATTCGTTTCGTCTCCCCGCCGATCTGCCGGCACACACCGGCAAACAACTCCGACTCGAGTTGAATGATGCGCTCGTCCGCGCCGAGCACTTTCTTTTCCCATTCACGCAACTCCGGCGTCGTGAAGCGTTCCGCATTCGCGAGCGTCTGGCGGCGTTCGTATTCACTCGGCACACGCGCGGCGTTCGCTTTCGACACCTCGATGTAGTAACCAAACACGCCATTGAAACGGATGCGCAGGTTGCTGATGCCGCTGCGCGTGCGTTCGGTCGCTTCGAGCGTCGCGATGATCTGTTTGGCGTTGCGACTGGTGGAACGCAGCTCGTCGAGCTCGGCCGAATAGCCTTCGCGGATCGTGTCGCCGTCGGCGACTTTGACAGGCGGATCTTCATTGATGGCCCGACCGATCAAATCCCGGATCTCGGGAAGCTCGTCAGTGTTCTCAGCCAGCACTTCCAGCAGCGACGAATCAAACCCGCGCAACACTTCGCGGATCTGCGGCACCTGGTTCAACGAACGCAACATCGCCACGAGATCGCGCGGCGTTGCCGAGCCAAGACTGACGCGCCCGATCAAACGCTCCAGGTCTGAGACTTCTTTCAACAGCGTACGCAGCTTGTCGCGCCGCATCTGCGACGCAAATAGATCCCGCACCGCCACGAGCCGCGCTTCGATTTCCGCCCGCTTAACACACGGCCGCAATAACCACGAACGCAGCAACCGCGCGCCCATCCCGGTCACGGTTTCATCGATCACTTGCAACAGCGAACGCCCGCTGCCGCCCGCGAGCGATTCAACCAGTTCGAGATTACGAACCGTAACGCTGTCCAGCACGAGATGGTCCTGCGGCTCAAAGTAAACGAGATCCGTGACGTGCGCCGCCGCCGCGCGCTGCGTCTCCTGCGCGTAACGCAGACAAGCGCCGGCCGCGCGAATCGCTTCGTCTTTGCGCGTCAATCCATAGCCGTCGAGAAACTGCACCTTGAAGTGTTCGAGCAGGAGCGCCTGGCAATCATCGCGTTGCCACTTCCAATCTTCGAGCGGCGTCAACGTCGCCGCGAAACCATATTCATGCGGCGAAGACTCCTGATGATTCGAACGATCATCACCGAGAGGCAACGGCGCTGTCTGCGTCTTGCCTGAAAGTCCTGACTTGATGAGTGCGCCGAGCGAAGCAGGGAAGAGCAACTCGCGCGGCGCGTACGATTCGAGCGCCGCCCGAATACGCGTCCACGAATCGCGTCCGCTTTCCTGCGTCACGCGAAACTCGCCCGTCGAGATGTCGAGAAACGCCGCGCCGATCGACTCGCCCGCCGAACAAACAGCCGCGAGAAACACCGGCTCGTGTGCTTCGAGCAGTTGCGGATCGATCGGCGTGCCGGGCGTGACGATACGGACCACTTCGCGCCGCACGAGTTTCTTTGTCTTGCCCGCTTCTTCGGTCTGTTCGCAAATCGCGACGCGATAGCCTTTGCGCACGAGCCGCGCGATGTAATTCGCGGCCGAGTGATGCGGCACGCCGCACATCGGCACGGGATTGTCGGTCTCTTTGTGCCGCGCGGTGAGGGTGATTTGCAGTTCGCGCGAGCCGGTGAGCGCGTCGTCAAAGAAGAGCTCGTAGAAGTCGCCGAGCCGAAAAAACAGCAGCGTTCCGGGGTGCTGCTGCTTCAGTTCCTGGTACTGCCGCAGCATCGGCGTGGGATTCGTTTGGTTCATATTCGTGAGCGCCGCAAAGATTAACACGGAGCGTTGGAATGTGGTAATTTCACGCCAACGTGACCAATTCACTACTGACCAACGCGCTTCAGGAACACCTGGCTACATTCGAGAAGTTACTCCAATTATCACTCGACGACATCGAACGATCCGGCCGCTTGATCTGCGACGCGCTCACAAACGGAAACAAGATCCTGATCTGCGGCAACGGCGGCAGCGCGGCGGACGCGCAACACATCGCCGCGGAATTGATCGGTTACTACGAAAGCCAGAGACGCTCGTGGCCCGCGATCGCTCTCACCACCGACACGTCAGCTTTAACAGCGGTCAGCAACGACCTCGGGTTCGAACACGTCTTCGCACGACAGGTCGCGGGACTCGCGCAACCCGGCGACGTTTTGATCGCGATCACGACGAGCGGAAAATCTAAGAACGTGCTGCGCGCAGTCGAACAGGCGAAAGAATCAGGCTGTAAAACGATAGGTCTCACCGGCGCGTCAGCAGAAGCGCTGGGATCGTTATGCGACGTTGTCGTCGCAGTGCCCGCCACACGCACGTCGCGCGTGCAGGAAGCTCACATCACCATCGGCCATCTCTGGTGCGAGATGGTCGACCAGTTCTCCTAACCACAAGTCAATCACTACATTTTGTGCTCAACAACCTTGACACATGCAAGGGATTGAATTAGTCTCTGCTCGCACATCAGCATGCTCTCAATCGCCTGTTGGATTGCACGGTGCTCCCGATGTTCGTCGCCGTGATTCAAGTGAGACATTGATGTTTTTTAGAACGACCTATCGCACCACGGTTAAGCCAAACTCCGCCAACTCACCCTCAGCAGTCGCGTTAAGCACCACCGTCGAAGGATCTCGCAACTTTCGCCGCGGCCTGGTCTGTTTGTCACACGCGCTGTGGGTCCCAAAGGGCGAGTTGGGAGTGAATTGATAACTTAATTGCCGCCTCGCAACGAGGCTTCCCTCCCGGGTACCTGCGTGTCTCGCGCATTCGGCACGCAAAGGCCGAAGTGTGCATTGATGACGACAAAGCCAAACGTGCAAGCAAAGAAAAAGAAGCGAAAGAAGAAGACGGCGCTCGTGGTCTGTCGCGATCGGAAGCAGTTTTGGACGACGCAGACGCAGTTCTGGCAGTGGGTGCGAGACGGCGTCGTGATGAAGACGGGCGACCAGCCGTTGACGGGGTTGTTTCGGCGCGAGCATGAGGAGTTGATGGTGCTGTTGAGCAATACGGTTTTGAACCTCGCGCACCCGAACCACATGCGGGAGGCGCTGTTGTCGCGACGCATTGGAATAGCCGGCAAGTAGCTGGAGTTTACACATGCGAAAGATTTTTTTAGCGGGGATTTTGCTGATAGGCGCCCTAAGCGCACACGCGCAACAGCAGGACGATCGATACCGGATCGGCGCGGGCGACGTGCTCGACGTGCGCATCTACAACCGCCCGCAGTTGTCGCGCGATGCGGTGCGCGTGGAAGGCAACGGCATGATTCGCATGCCGCTGATCGACACGGAGATTCAGGCCGCGTGCCTCACCGAAGGCGAACTCGCAAAAGACATCGCCTCGCGCTACACGAAGTATTACCGCAACCTGCAAGTCGACGTCTTTATCAAGGAATTTCACTCGCGACAGATCGCCATCATCGGCGCCGTAAACGATCAGGGACGTTTCGAACTGCAGCGACGCATTCGTCTGCTCGAACTGTTGACCTATGCGAAAGGCCCTTCGCCGAGAGCCGGACAGACCATCAACGTCGTTCACTCCAGTGCGCCGTCGTTGTGCAAGAAAGACGACGACGAGATCAGCGCGTTTGCCAGTTATCGTCTGAGCGACACGTTGCTCGGCGAGCCGAAAGCAAATCCTTATCTCGAAGCCGGCGACATCGTGACACTTCCCGAAGCGGATCAGGTTTATGTCGTCGGCAATGTCGTCATGCCGCTCACGATTCCGCTGCGAGAACCGATCACCGTGAGCCGCGCGATCGCGATGGCCGGCGGCACGCGCCAGGACACGAAGAAAGACAAGATCCGCATCGTGCGGCAGGAGCCCGGCGCGCAAACGAAGAAAGAAATGCTGGTCGACCTCTCCGCGATCGAAAGACGACAGGCTGAAGACATTCAGCTTCAGCCCAACGACATCGTCGACGTGCCAACTTCCGCCGGCCGCAGTCTGCTGCGTGGTCTGATCGGCGGCGGTACGCAATCGCTAACCCAACTCCCAGTTCGCGTCATCCCGTAGTTCGACGAACCGAAGGAACATAATGAATCCATCTCGTGAGCTCGCACCGAGAAAGCCGGATCTAACGGCGGTAGCGAGGCCGGTCGACCCAGTGCCGCCCTCCTACAACTACGGCGTCGATCCGAGCGCCCAGCACGAACTGCATCTCATTGATTACTGGCGCGCGATCCGGAAACGTCTCTGGCTCGTGCTTGGACTCGTGGCGCTGATCACGATGCTCGCGGTCCTTTACGTCGCGCGCAAGCCCGATTACTTCGAAGCGCAGGCGCGCGTGCAAGTGAAACCGGAAGACAATTCAACGCTGACCGGAAAGACGCCGTACTTCTACACCGCCGGTGAAGACTCGATCTACTTCAACACGCAACTGCAAATTCTCACCTCGCCCGGACTGATGCGTCGCGTCGTCCGCACACTCGACCTCGAACACAATCCCGATTTCTTCAAAGGCGCCAATGCACAAAACAGATCCACGTGGCGAACGATTCTCGAGATGCTTGGTCTCCGGCAACGCGGCGCGAGCGAGCCGGCGAAGGTTGATGAACTGCCGATCACGGCGTCGTCAGTTGCGCCGGCAACTGCGCGCGAAGATCTGACGGAAGCGAAGCGGCTCGCGCCTTTCGTCTCCGCGATTCTTGGTGCGTTGAAAGTCGAGCCCGTAAAAGAATCGCGCGGCTATTACAAAGAAACGAGCCTGATCGACATTCGTTATTCGCACACCGATCCGCAGGTCGCGGCGAAGGTCGTCAACGCGATCGCCGACACGTACGTCTACTCCAATCTCGAAAAGAAGATGGAGACGAACAGCTCGACCGGAACGTTTCTGCAGAAGCGCATCGCCGAACTCCAGCAGCAGATCCGCACCGACGAAGAACGTCTCGTCAACTACGCGCGCAACAACCAGATCATCTCGCTCGATCCGAACCAAAACACGGTCGTCGAACGTCTCGCGGGTTTGAATCGCCAACTGCTGGAAGCGGAGAACGAACGCAAGACTGCGGAAGCTGCGTTCAAGGCGGCGAGTGCGCCGGGCGCGGCCGAGGCGCTGGCTGAAGGCGACGCGAAACAGATCTCCGATCTCGATGGCAAGCTCAACGAGCTGCGCCAGAAACGCGTGCAACTGCTCGTGGAAGCGACTGAAGAAGCGCCGGAAGTCAAAGAGGTGGACCAGCAGATTACGGAACTCAGCGCGCAGTTGAAAGATCTGCGCGGGCGAAAGTCGACGAACCTGCTGACGGTGCTCGAAACGAGATACAAGCAGACGCTAGATCGTGAAGCGGCGTTGCGCAAGTCGTTCGAACAGCAACGCGCCGAGACCCTGTCGCAGAACGAAGCGTCGATCAACTACCGCATCATTCAGCAGGAGATCGAGACCAACAAGACGCTGCTCAACAGTCTGCTCCAGGGCGCGAAAGAGAACGACGTCGTGATCGCCGGCAAGCCGAACAACATTTCGGTGGTCGATTATGGCCTCGCGCCGGACAGTCCGGTGGGGCCGAATCGCACGCGCACGGTGTTCATGGCGTTCTTCCTGTCGATCGGGTTAGGAGTCGGGTTCGCGCTGTTTCTCGAATATCTCGACGACACGATCCATTCGACGGAAGAGGTCGAACGCGGGCTGCATCTGCCGGCGTTGGCGCTGATTCCTGCGGTTAATGGCGCGTCGGCAGGCAACCGCTTGATCGATACGTCGAAGGCTTTGATGAAGCGCAACGGCAACGGTGTTTCGAGTGGGAAGAATGAAGAGCTACTGATCAATGCAGATTCGCGTTCGCCGCTCGCGGAGGCTTATCGACACTTGCGCACGTCGGTGTTGTTGTCGTCCGCGGGCCACGCGCCGAAGTCGCTGCTCGTCACGTCGAGTCTGCCCGGTGAAGGGAAGACGACGACGGCGGTGAACACGGCGATCAGTCTGGTGCAGACAGGCGCGAGCGTGGTGATCATCGACGCCGACATGCGCCGGCCGCGTTTGCAAACGATCTTCGACATGCACGATCAGGAAGGCTTGAGCTCGATTCTCTCCAGTGACACGACGGAAGCCGAAATGCTGGAACTGGTCAGGACGGACGAAGCGACCGGACTGAATGTGCTTACCTCAGGTCCGATTCCACCGAACCCCGCCGAACTCATCGGTTCCGATCAGATGCGGCGGCTGATGACTGTGCTACAGGATCGCTACACGTACGTCGTTGTCGATTCACCGCCGATCAGTTCGTTCACCGACGGTGTGCTGATCGCCACGATGGTTGACGGAGTGTTGCTGGTGGTCCACGGCGGCAAGAGCTCGCGACATATCGTGCGCCGGTCGAAGCAGTTGCTGAACGACGTCGGCTCGAAGGTCTTTGGCGTGGTGTTGAATAACGTCAACGTGCAATCGCACGACTACTATTATTACCAGAGCAATTACGGGCGGAAGTATTACGCGAAGGAAGCATAGGGCGATCGAACCAACAGGACAGACCACGTCGATTCGAATCGCACCCGCGAGCGCGTGGCCCAGGATCGAGCTGCGCGAACTCTGGAGCTATCGCGAGCTGCTTTATTTCCTCACCTGGCGCGATCTCAAGGTGCACTACAAACAGACCGCGCTCGGCGCCGCGTGGGCCGTGATTCAGCCGCTCTTCATGATGATCGTTTTCAGTATCTTCTTCGGCCGGCTCGCACGCGTGCCGTCGGACGGTGTTCCTTATCCGGTGTTTACGTTTTGTGCCCTCTTGCCGTGGCAGGTCTTTGCGAACGCGTTGAGCGCCTCGAGTAATAGCCTCGTCGGTAACCAAAACCTGATCACAAAAGTTTACTTCCCGCGTTTGGTAGTGCCGCTTGCCGCGGTGTTGGGTGGCCTCGTTGATTTCGCGATCGCTTTCGTCATCCTGCTGGCGATGCTCGTCGTGTATGGCATCGTTCCGGGCTGGCAAGTGCTGGCGCTGCCGGCATTCATCGTGCTCGCGATCATGACGGCGCTCGCAGTGGGCTTGTGGTTGTCAGCGCTGAACGTGCAATACCGCGACGTGCGCTACACGATCAACTTCCTGATTCAGTTCTGGCTATTTGCGACGCCGGTTGCTTATCCGAGCTCGATCGTGCCGCCGCAATGGCGCGTGCTGTATGGACTCAATCCGATGGTCGGTGTGGTTGAAGGATTTCGCTGGTGTCTGCTCGGTAGACGTGAGGCGCCGAATGTGTTGGTGTTGGTTTCGGCGATCGTGGTTTCACTGCTGCTCGTCGGCGGGCTCTATTACTTCCGGCGCATGGAGCAGCAGTTCGCGGACGTGGTGTAAAGCCGATGTCTGAGATTGCCATTCGTTGTGACAACATCAGCAAACGCTATCGTCTCGGATCGCAGGAGAAGTACAAAGCGCTACGCGACGTGATTTCGAATGCGGTCGTCGCGCCTTTCCGTAGGAGCGCGGCCGCAACTCAGGATACTCACATCTGGGCGTTGGACGACGTCTCTTTCGAGATCAAGCGCGGGCAGGTTGTCGGGATCATAGGCCACAACGGTAGCGGTAAGAGCACACTCCTCAAGATCCTTTCGCGCATCACCAAGCCCACGCGCGGCTACGCAGAGATCGATGGACGCGTGGGCGCGCTGCTCGAAGTCGGTACCGGCTTTCACGCCGAGCTAACGGGCCGCGAAAACATCTACCTCAACGGCGCGATACTGGGGATGCGCAAGGCCGAGATCGATCGCAAGTTCGACGAGATCGTGGCTTTCGCTGAAGTGGAGAAGTTTATCGACACGCCGGTGAAGCGTTATTCGAGCGGGATGTACGTGCGACTCGCCTTTGGCGTGGCGGCGCATTTGGAAACGGAAGTGCTGTTGGTCGACGAGATACTCGCGGTGGGCGACGCGCAGTTTCAGCGGAAGTGCTTTGCGAAGATCAATGAGATCGGAAAACACGGCCGCACGATTCTGTTCGTCAGTCACAACATGGCATCGATCAGGAGTATCTGCGAAGAGGCGATCGTTCTCGATCGCGGCCGGCTGGTGGTGAAAGGCGAAGTCAACGCGGCCGTCGATCGTTATCTGGCCCAGGCCGGGATGGAAGAAGATGAAGTCGTGGAAACCAGCAACTTCACCGTGACTTCGGTGCACATCAGGTCGGATCGCAGTCCGGTGATCAAGACTTTCGATCCGGTGGAAGTGAAGGTGTGTTTTGTGCCGAAGGCGGAGGTTGCGGATGCGGGACTTTACATTTCGATCCTGACGTCGGACATGCGCCGTTTGACCGGGCTCGATTTTAAGGATTTCGCGACCGCGCCGCCGTTGAAAGCAGGTGAGGTATGTGAGTTGGGGTTCGCGGTCGAGTCGCTGCCGCTGCTGCCCGGAACTTATCAGTTGGAAGTGCATTTGAAAGACATGGCGCGGGGGCTGATCGAGACAGTTCCGCGTGCTTACCAGTTTGAGGTCGCGGAAACACAGGTTTACGGCGGACGAAAACTCGATCGCTGGTTTGGCAGCATCGGGTTGCGAGCACAGGCACTCAACGGCGCGCGCAGCAACGGTATGAAGGCGAAAGTGTGCAGCAGTTAACGACACGCAGTTGGCGCAAGCTTAAATCCGTGCTGCAGCCGTTACCTCCGCGAGCGGAGAATGCGTATGCGACGCACCTGCCGGTGCTGATCGGTCTGGCGGCGATTCGCCCGCTGCGGCGGGTGTTGGAGTTTGGCTGCGGACATTACAGCACGAAGACATTTCTGCAACGGTCCGTTTTTCCAGAGCTCGAAGAGCTGCAATCGGTGGAGAACGATCGAAGCTGGGCCGAAACCATGCGCGAGCTGATTGAACATGACCCTCGTTCTTCTCTGACCGTTGTGAGTGGCGCAATGTCTGCTGCGGTTCGGAACTTTGATCTTGAAGCGTTCGATCTGATCCTCGTGGACGACTCGACGAACGCCGAAGACCGAGCGGCTACAATTCGCGCTCTAGCGAGCCTTCATCCTTCAAATCCGTGGCTCGTGATTCACGACTACGAAGTCGAAGAATATCGCACCGCGTCGTCTGCATTTAAACAACGCTTCGCCTTCAAGGCTTACAATCCGCACACTGGTCTCGTCGCAAACTCCGGTTTACCGAGCGCCGTGAGAACTCTTGATCAGCAGTTGAAGAACCACTGCTCAAGGCTTGCTCCTGACAACACAGAGAGTTGGCTCCGAATACTTTGCACTTAAACACATGCGCATACTTGTAACGGGTGGCTTGGGAACAGTCGGCGCGGGACTCATAGCCGAGTTGCGTCGCCGCGGGCGTCATGTTGTGTCGTGCGATCTGCCCCATCAACCGGACGAAATCGGTTTCAGCTTGCGCACCGACGTCGAAACACCGCTGTACGCGCGCAGCGATGTGGGCGAGTTCCGGCAATTGGAACGCGTGTTCGAGCGCTGTGGCCCATTTGATTACGTCTACCATTGCGCGGCGGAGTTTGGCCGCTGGAATGGCGAGGATTTTTACGAGACGCTCTGGCGCACAAACGCGATCGGCACCAAGAACATCATTCGTTTGCAGGAGCGGCTCGGATTTCGGCTAATTCACTTTTCGTCGTCGGAGGTCTATGGCGACTGGCCCGACCTAATGGTCGAGACGGTGATGGACCAGTATGAGATCAAGCAGTTGAACGACTACGCGATGACCAAGTGGGTCAATGAAATGCAGATCCGTAACTCGGCGTTGCAGCATGGAACGGAGACGGTGGTCGTGCGGCTGTTCAATACTTATGGGCCAGGCGAGTATTACAGTCCGTACCGCTCGGTTAACTGCCGCTTCCTTTATTGTGCGTTGCACGGATTGCCGTGGACTGTGTTTCGCGGACACTCGCGCACGTCGACGTATCTCGCGGACACAGTGCGGACGGTGGCGAACATCAGCGAGAACTTTCGCGCGGGCGAGACTTACAACATCGGCGGCACAGACCTGCATACGATCGAAGAACTCTCCGAGGTCGTGCTCGCGGTGACGGGCGCGGACTCGCATTTGGTCCACTATCAGGATTCCGAGATCCTGACGACGAAGCTGAAACGAGTAGACACTGCGAAATCCGTGCGCGATCTCGACCACAAGAATTCTTACAGTCTTCGCGATGGGATGAAGTTGACCAGCGACTGGATGCGGCAAGTGTATCGTCTTTGAGAAGGCACGATGGCTAAACCGCGTTTGGTTTACATAGGCGATGTAGGTGTTGAGGCGTCTTATCACGGCTCGGCGCTGTTGCACCGGTTGCTGTCCGGGTATCCCGCGGGGAAGTTGTGCGTCGTCGAGACGGCGCCGCCGTCTGTGCCGGAACGACGTCTCGCGGGTGTCAAATATCTCTCGTCGCCCATTGCCAAACAGCGATTGCTGAACACGCGGTTTCATCCACATGCGGTGGGTTGGTTCTCGCGTGTGGCGGCGCGCTCGGGCGCGCGGATCGGCGTCGTGATCGATGGGTTCGAATGTGAAAATGTGCTGACGGTGGCGCATGGCTTCGGCTGGCTGGCAGCCGCGGATTTCGCGGCGAAGCGTGGGCTGCCGTTACATTTGTTGGTTCATGATGATTGGCCGCGCGTGGCCGCAGTGAGAGCAGGGTTCCGCGATTGGCTTGAGGAGAGCTTCGCTAGTGTTTGCCGTCAGGCGCAGACAGTGCTTTGTGTTTCGCCCGCGATGTGTGCGGCGTATGCGAAGCGTTACGGGGTGACAGCGGAAGTGATCTATCCCATGCGCTCGATCGATTGCGCGGAGATTGAAACACCGCCGGCACGAGTCGGTGAAGCCGGTGGCCCGTTCACAGTCGCTTTCGCCGGCAGCATCAATTCCAACGGTTACATTCAAGCCTTGCTCGCGTTGCAGGACGCGCTTGCCGTTATCAACGGACGCCTGCTGATCTTTGGACCACTTACTGCGGACGAGGCACGGCAGTGTGGTTTGAATAGTCCGCACACGACAGTGCGTGGACTACTCAGCGCGACTGAGCTGATGGCGCGCTTGCGCGAAGAGGCTGACACCCTCTTCGTCCCGATGTCCTTTCGCCTACCGGATCGCACGAACATGGAGCTGGCGTTTCCGAGTAAGCTGGCTGATTGCACGGCTGTCGGGTTGCCACTGCTTATCTATGGCCCACCTTACTGTTCGGCCGTCGTCTGGGCGCGCGAAAACAACGGAGTTGCCGAAGTCGTAGACACGAACCAGCCCACCGATTTGCGGCAGGCGCTTGCGCGACTCGCTACAGATCCCGCGTGGCGAGTCGCCTTAGCTGAAACAGCGTTGGCAGTTGGCCGGCGGTATTTTGCGCACGACGCGGTGCAAGAGGTTTTCGACCGCGCCATTTCAACTGGTCCGGCTTTGCGAGCTCGAGTTTGAAGTCTCTTATCAATCGAACGGTCGTAGGTTTGTTTAGAAGCGTGCCCATACGCGCCGCGCGACACGCGCTCTTCCTCGCCAACAGCCAGCCCGAACTAGCCGATCGCTGGGGCTACCACATTCGCCCGATTCATTACTACGAACCGCTGCCCGACTTCCGCTCCATCACGCGCGAGCAGACGCAACGCAAACGCGATTATCCCGCGATAGATTTTCGTCGCGACGCACAACTGCATCTGCTCCGCGAACTTGAGCCCTATGCTCTCGAACTACGCGACACTGACGAACTCGTCAACGATTACTTCAGCGGTCTCGATGCCGTCGTTTACTACTCGCTGATTCGCCGGCTAAAGCCGCGACGGATCATCGAGATCGGCGGCGGTTACTCAACCCGCATCGCCGCCAAAGCGCTCGCTGCCAACCAGAGCGGCCGGCTCACCTGTATCGAACCATATCCCGATGATCGGCTAAACGGTGCGCGCGTTCATCTGGTCACCAAACGGGTAGAAGAACTCGACGTCTCTTTCTTCTCCGCACTCGAACCCAATGACATTCTGTTTATCGACTCCAGTCACACGGTGAAGTTTGGCAGCGACGTCTGTTATGAGTTTCTCGAAATTCTGCCGGCGTTAAAACGCGGTGTGTGGGTCCACGTTCACGACATCTTTTTCCCGCACGATTATCCGGCGGACTGGTTATTGAAGCGCCGTTTGGCGTTGAACGAGCAATACCTCCTCGAAGCGTTCCTGGCTTTCAATAACGACTTCCAAATCGCACTGGCAAACCACTGGCTTTACCTCGAATGCCGGAACGAAGTGGCGCGCCTCTGGTCCACAACCGTTGAGCCTGGTCCATCGAGTTTTTGGATGAAGCGAGTCACGTGACGCAACCGATCTCCGCCATCATCGCTACGGTTGGTCGGCCGCAGTTACTAAGGCTCTGTCTCGATAGTCTCGCCAGACAAACAGCGCCGGTGACCGAAGTAGTGGTGGTCCATTGCGGAGAAGACCAGGAAACACCGGCGCTGACGAGCGATCCTTGTTGGGCCGCAGCAGGCATGAGCGTGCGCTACTTTCATTACCCGGAACGAAACTGTGCGCAACAGCGCAACTTTGCCATTCAGCAAGCGCAGCACGACAACTTGCTCTTGGTCGACGACGACATCGAAGTTGAACCTAATTGGTCCGAGGAGCTGTTCAGACTAATCTGGTCCGATCCGAGCGTGGGCGCCACGATGGGCCGCCTCGTCAACCAGCCAATGGCCACGCCGACGTTGTTCTGGCGTATCTATCGCAGGGTTCTGCACGGCCGAGTAAAAGGATTTGAGCCCGGACGATTGATCGGCGCTGCACTTCCAAACGGTTTTCCCACCACGGCCGCCGAGCCTCTTGCCTGCGAATGGATCGGCGGCGGAGCGAGTGCATTACGGCGCGAAGCCTTCGCATCTGTCGGCGGTTTCGCGTCCTTCTTCGAAGGCAGCTCACCGGGTGAGGATCTCGATTTAGGATTTCGCCTGAGTCGCGCCTGGAAGGTGTACTACGTGCCGTCGGCCCGCTGCATACATCATCAGGCGCCAAGCGGCCGCGAAGCCTCGGATCAACATCAGTATCTCTCGATGCGCTCGCGTTTTGGCATTCTAACGTTCACGATGGGAAAGAAACGTTACGTTGCGCTGGCCCATATCGCGTTGTGGGCACTCGTGCAGTTCCTGAGTGAAGTGGCAAGCCTGCGTCACGGAGTCTTGCGTTCCGATCTGCCGCGCGCATGGTCCGGACGGCTGCGCGGATTTTTCTCCTGCCTCACGGCTACGAACGCACGCGGATAATGCCGTCGCAGACACTCGTCGTCGCTGATTATCCGATTGGTCACGCCAGCGGTTTTGGTGAGACGCTTTACAACCTCTTCGACGGCTTTCCCGCAGACAAACTTTGGACGGCGCATCCGTCGCACATCGTCACGGCGGCCGGTAAGACGCGGGCGCAATCAATCAAGCTTCCTTCACCATCGCGACCGCAGTGGCTGCCGCACCGAGTGGCGCTTGCTTACTATCCATTTCTGAAAGTGAAGCAGTTTCGCGCATTCCGGGAAGCTGTGCGAATGCTGCGCGACGTTGTCGCAAGAAACTCAATCAGGAATCTGCTCGTGATCCCGGTCAGTCCCTGGATTCTTAACGCCGCGCTAGCCTTGCACAAACAGTGTCCACAATTAAACCTCGTCGTTTACGTGATGGACGACTGGCAGGGGCATCACGAGTCGTACAAACTTCCTTACTCACCGTGGCGTCAACGACTGCTCGCTGAAATGATCGATCGCGCTAATGTGCGGTTCGCAGTGTCGCGTGAGATGGCCGCGCATTACGAAGAGTCGTTCGGGAAGAATTGGCTCGTCGTACACAACGGAGTTGCAAGCAGTGTCTCGCCAAACGAAACAACAGCGTCAGGGAATGTGACGCAAATCTTGCTCGCCGGCGACGTCAACGTTTTTCGCTTCGACGCGGTGCTGGCGTTCGCGGAAGCGATCGAGCGCCACAACCGACGCGGCGCAGATCCGATCGACTTGACTGTGATGGGCGAAGTCGCTGACGAGCATCTACGATCGCTGTCTGACTTGCGGGCGGTACGGCTCTTGAATCGCCAGTCTCATGACGCCTGTCTGAGCGCGATGAAAACGGCGCACCTCCTTTATCTTCCGCTCGCGTTTGGCAAACAGTCTGCACGCATCTCGCTCTACTCGTTGCCTACGAAGCTGCCTGAATATCTTGCGTCGGGAAAGACCGTTTTATTTCATGCGCCGAAAGACTCCGCGGTGTATCGCGTCGCGGAACGCTACGATCTCAAGCCACGGCTGGCCACGATCGATCGCGACGCGCTGGATGAGTTTGTCGCCTCATTGACCCAGGGCGAGCGGAACGGAACCGATGCGCTTAAGGCCAACAGAGCGTTGCGGGAAGAATTTGATCTGCAGCGACTCGCGACGAGCTTCCAGGCAGCGTTTGCCTGAACCGTTTGCAGAGTTCGACCACGACGCCAAGTCGACTCGTTACGTGTAGTTCGTTAGGCGCTTCACAGATGTCTAAGTTTGAATTGAGAGCCTCCTTGGAGTGCGGTGTGTTAACACCGCTTTGGCCAAAGCGCCGACAGGTCGGCGCACTCCAAGGAGGAGCACTATTATGAAGTGCAGGGTTTGCGAAAAAGAAACGGAAGCGTTCATGCAGATCTCGACTGGCGATCTTGACGAGCCGTTTCTCGATCCAACGTTGCGCCGCCAGTTGCCCGAGCTCAAGCTGCGTCGGTGCGGGCAGTGTGGTTGTCTGTGGGCTGACGATGCGCGTCGTGATGATGAAGTTCTCGCCGGCGCGTATGAGCGTATGAGCGCGTCGTACTTCGATTCCGAGCCGAGCGACCCGCGGTACACGCGGTTCTATGAGAACCTCGAACAGTCGCTGAAGCGCTACGTTAACGGCCGCACTATCCTCGATGTCGGCTGTGGCGATGGCGTTTTTCTGGGTACGTTGTCGGCTGAATGGACCAAGCGCGGGCTCGAACCAAGTGCGTCCGGGGCGCGTCTCGCCCGGCAGCGAAATCTCGAGGTTGATTGCGCCACGCTTGATACGACGAACACGCGACATGAGGCAGACGTGATCTCGGCGCTGGACGTGATCGAGCACGTGATCGATCCGCACCGGTTTGTCGGGTCGTTCAAGCGCCACCTCCGGCCGGGAGGTTTTGCGTGCTTACTGACCGGCGACGTTGATTCGTATCCGGCGAGCGTTGCTGGTCCATGGTGGTCGTATCTGCGCTGGTGTGGTCACATCTCGATATTCTCGCGTTCCGGTTTGCGCAGATTGCTGGAGGCGCACGGCTTTGAAGTGGTCCACTGGCGGCGTTGCGAGCATCCGTCGAGCCCCGGCGCTGTGGCGTGGTGGCGCGTTCACGTGCTGGAGCCGGCGCGCCGCGCGCTGGGCCGGAACCGATCGTGGTATCCGTTCTGGCGGGATCATCAACTGGTAATCGCGCGACTTAAGTAGAGTTCACGGCAATGGGTCGTAGTTGGGTATTCCTGGGCGATAGCTTAACAGAAGGCATCGGCTCGCGCCGGATCAGCCACGTTACGGAACTCGCGCAGCAACTACGTGCGAAAGGTTGTCCCGGTTGTGCGAACGTGCACGAGTTTCGTTTGCGGTCGATCGACGTTGCGGCAAACGGGCAGATTGATTTCAACGTCGCCGGTTGGATGAGCGTTGGCGCGAAACACGACTCTTCAGACTTGTGGCTGTGGAATCTCGGCTGTGAAGGAAAGACGATCGATTCCGACTTCGCATGGCTGCCGTTGATCGCCGCACTCCGTCCCGAAGCGGTGGTGATCTTTCGCGGCAGTTTGGAAAGTATCATTCGGCCGGCAGTGCTGCGCGATGACGGTTGGCCGTGGTGGGTTCCCGCTTCGTGGCGTGGTTACGCGGCAATGGATCCGCGTTGCTACTTCAGCACTACGTGGTGGCGCAAGGCGAAACAAGCGAGCGTTGATGGGTTGAAACAGAAAGCGCGCCTGAAGCTGCTTGCAGAGGGTGAAGGGCGACCGCTGATGGAAACGGATGTGTTGGTCGCACATGTCGCTTCGTTGCTGAAAGAACTGCGCACAATGAGCGCGCGAGTGCTCGTGCTTGGATTGCTGCCTGTTGGGGAACAGCGTTTTCCGGGTTCACCGGAGCACTTCAAGAGCGTCAACGCAAAACTTCGCACGGTCGCTGAAGGCGAAAGCGCCGAGTTCTTCGATTGGGGTGGGCTGCTCGCTGAGCGAGGGCGGCACGAAGATCTTTTCTACCGAGACACTTTTCATCCTAACGCAGCGGGCGCGCGCGCCTTAGCGGAGATTCTGCAAACACGCTTGTGTTGACGAAGCGAATCGCAGCCATCGTCACGGCCTACGAGCGCACCGAGCAAACGCTCGCAACGCTAAGAGTGCTGCAAAACTGCGAGCCGCGACCGGCAGAAGTCCTGGTGCATGTCGACGGTAATCAACTGCAATGCGCGGAAGCGATTCGCGCTGCGTTTCCCGACGTGCGCGTGTTGTTCAGCGACGAGCGTATCGGACCAGGCGGCGGACGAAATAAACTGATGGCCGCCGCGACGTGTGAACTAGTAGCAAGTTTTGACGACGACTCTTACCCGATCGATGCGGATTACTTCGGTCGTGCAACAGAACTCTTCAACAAACATCCGAACGCCTCGCTGATTTGCGCGGCGCTCTATCATCGCGGCGAAACGATCGCGCTCGACGCACGAGACGCGCAATGGACCGCCGACTTTTCCGGCGGCGCTTGCGTTTATAAGCGCAGCGTTTTTCTCGATGCGGGTGGTTACGTGCCGTTGCCGGTCGCGTATGGCATGGAAGAAGTGGACCTCGCGTTGCGCTTGCATTCGCGTGGCGCGCGGATTCTCACGAGCTCGTGGTTACGCGTATTTCACGACACTGATTTGCAGCGTCATGGCGATGCGCAAGTCACCGCCGGAAGCATTGCCAACCTCGCGCTGTTGACGTATCTGCGTTATCCGGTTTCGTTGTGGCTCGTCGGCCTGGGCCAATGCGTCAAAAGGATTGCCTGGTTGTTGCGACACCGCCGCGTGCGTGGCATCTGTACCGGCGTGGCGATGATTCCGTCACACCTCCGCGCCAACCATCGCTATCGTATGCCGCTGCGGCATCAGGCAGTCAGATCTTATCTCGCGCTGCGTCGAGCGCCTGAAGTGGTGTAGTGGGACCAGCAACCGATCGCACCTGGGTGTCTTGCCAGTTAGGCGCGCGCGAACACTACGCGGTCCCGCGAGCGCTGCAACGTGCTGGTTTGCTGCGCGAGTTCTTCACCGATCTTTGGTTACGCCGCCGGCGTTTTCACCCGGCGCTCGCAAACGCGCGCGTCAGTGCGAGCAACACGGCTGCGTTCGCGTTTGCCATGAAAGCTCGCGCGGGCGGGCTCAATGGTTGGGAGTTGATAAGCCACCGCAACGACTGGTTTCAGCGAAACGTTGTGGCCCGTCTTGTACGCCGCCGACGGGAGTCGTGCTGGCCCACGACAGTTTTTGCGTACAGCTATGCAGCGGAGCACATCTTCGAACATGCACGCGAGCACGGCTGGCGCACCGTGTTGGGCCAGATCGATCCCGGACCGGCTGACGACGCGATTGTTGCGCGACTGCACGAGAACGGAAACGGTGATGGTTGGCAACCTCCGCCGGCCGCGTATTGGCGCAGATGGCGCAGAGAGTGTGAACTGGCCGACGAGATCGTGGTTAATTCGAACTGGTCGCGCGAAGCGTTGCTGCGCGAGGGCATACCTGAGACGAAGGTTCGTGTGATTCCCCTCGCGTTTGAGCCGGCAACGGAAGCGCAGACTTTTCAGCGCGAGTACCCCCCGTCGTTTACCTCATCGCGTCCTTTCAGAGTTCTGTTCCTCGCTCAGATCAACTTGCGCAAGGGCGCGCGAGAACTGCTCGAAGCCGCCCGTCTGCTCGCGAACGAACCAATAGAATTTTGGTTTGTTGGACCACAGCAGATGCCGATCCCGCCTGATCTGCGCGAAGCAAGTTACATCAAGTGGTTTGGCGCAGTGCCGCGCGCGAAGGTGGATAGCTTCTATCGTGCAGCGGACGTTTTCATCCTGCCGACGTTCTCAGACGGCTTTGCTCTGACGCAACTCGAAGCACAGTCGTGGAAGCTGCCGGTGATCGCCTCTCGATTTTGCGGCGAGGTGGTCCAGCACGGGCGCAACGGATTGCTACTCGAAGAAGTCTCGGCGGAGGCGATTGCGAAAGTGTTAGGCGAGTTGGTTCGCTCGCCGCAACGTCTGGCCGCGATGGCGCGAGAGTCGTACGTGCGTGAAGAGTTCAGCCTGCAAGCGTTCGCTTCATCGTTGTCGCAGTTGTGATGCAATCACTAACCTGGAATCGCCCACCACTCGCGCTCGCCGCCACACCGGCGCTGCCGATCCGCTCGACCGTCATCGCATTAATCAGCACCAGCATAGCGACGGTCCTCGCGGCGATCCTCGTTCCCGAAAACTCGGCCGAGCCCGGTGCGTTGTTCTATCCCGCACTCGTAATGTCCGCGGGCCTTGCACTCGGACCGATCTCCGCAATGCTGCGCAGTCCGAAAGCACTGCTGCGCGGCGAAGCGTTGCTGGCGCTCGCGCCGATCTACTGGCTGCTGCTCGATCTGCTGCAAGGCGTCTATCCGTTGGATGACATCGCACCCGACGAAATCCGGCAAGCATTCTTTGCCATCGGCTTGTTTGTCGTCATGGTTTGGATTGGCGCCGCGCGGCGTTCCTGGCCCATCCCGAACGTGCTGGTCCGTTCAGCGTCGCAGGAATTTTCGCTGCGAATGTACTTCGTGTTGGCCCTTGCGTGTTTTTTTCTCGGCATGTTGAACTTTGCGATTCCGTGTAGGTTCAACGTCTTCGAGATGGTCCATTACCTGGGCCAGGAACGTTGGGCCGCGCCGTGGGGTCGCGGGCAACTAGGTGGTTGGGATGCGTTCCTCGATCACCTCCAGTACTTCGGTTATCTACTGCCGATACTGACGGTCGTGATCGGCAGACGAGTCGGGCTGCGCAACCCGCGCACGATCGTCTGCACAGCGATGTCGATCGTGATCACTTTGTTTCTGGCGCAGAGCGGCAGTCGCCGCGTTATCGGCGTCGTGGCCGGTATGGCGTTGGTACTTTGGATCCTGGACCAGCGACATTTACGCGTGAAGCATTTGCTCGCGACGGTAGTGACTGTTTGCGCGCTGTTGCTGGCGCTGCAGATCATGCTCGAGTACCGCAACGTAGGTTTGAGTGCGCTCGTCGGTAGCAGCGAACCAACCGTGAGCGGGCGCGAGAAAAGCCAGTTGCTCGAAGAGGAGCACCTGCGCGTAGACGACAACTTCTATCGCTTGTGTCAGATCATTCAACTCATTCCCAAGTCGCATGGATTCGTCTATCACGAGTATCTGGTTTACGTGCTGGTGCGTCCCGTGCCGCGCGTCTTCTGGCCCGAGAAGCCGGTCGATCCCGGCTTTGACTTGCCCACGGTGCTGGGAGTTCAGGGCGTGTCGTATTCGTATTCGGTGATCGGCGAGCTTTATATGTCGCTCGGGTTCATCGGCATCGCGCTCGGCGGCTGGTTTTATGGACGAGTTGCGTCGTTTGCGCGCGCGCTGCTCGGTCACAGCACCACGCAGGGAGCGTTGGTGATCTACAGCATCATCGTGATGGCGTTGTTTTCCGGTATGCGTTCGATTCTGGAGTTGATTCTGGTGAGTTACGTCGTGCTCGCGTGGGTGGGACTGTCACAGTTGTTTCTCAAGCTGCGTCACGCGAAAGTAACGTGAAGGTCCATATCCTGACGGACATTCCGTCGCCGTACCAGGTTGAATTCTTTAATGAGATCGCGGCGCGGAGTCCGGTTGATTTGTCGGTCGCTTATCTGCGCGATGCTGATCCGGCACGGATGTGGGAACCGGCGCCGGCGCAGTACGAGTGTTGGGCCATCAGCGAATCGCGCGCGGCGCTGTCGGAAGCAGAGCGTTCAGTTTGTGATGCGGACTTTGCGGTTTTCAACTACTACAACCATCCGCTCGCGGAAACGCTGATTGCGCGGCGTGCGGAAACAGGGAAGCCCTGGTGTTTTTGGGGCGAGCGTCCGGGACTGCGCCAGCCGCAATTCGCGAGCGCGTGGTTTCGTAAATGGAAACTGAAAGCGTTGCGCAGATCGCAGGCGCCGATCTGGGGCATCGGGGAGTTTGCTGTCGAAGGTTATCGGCGGGAGTTTGGAGTGGAGCGCGCGTATCGCAATCTGCCGTACTTCTCGGATTTGGATCGGTTCGCTGTTGAGAGGCGTGCAACGGGATCGGAGCTTCAGTTCTTGTTTGTGGGCGCACTTGTTAGGCGCAAAGGTGTTGACT
Source organism: uncultured Blastocatellia bacterium (assembly GCA_946480785.1). Next base: position 50,758 of record CAMLLD010000035.1, read on the forward strand.
TGGTGGCGCATGCGTTTGCGCGAGTTGCGCGTGAGTTTCCGCACGTGAGGTTGAGAATCGCGGGTGCGGGTGGGCTTGAAGACACGATCGCGCAGACGCTTGAGCCGGTCCGCGAGCGGGTTGAGTTTGTTGGTTTCAAGCATTGGCAGGAGCTGCCGGAGTTGTATGCGTTGGCTGATGTGTTGTGCGTGCCGTCGAGATATGACGGTTGGGGACTCGTTGTGCCGGAAGGGTTGGCGGCGGGGTTGCCGGTGATTGCGACGGACAGAATGGGCGCGGCGCTCGAGTTTGTGCGCACCGGAGTTAATGGTTGGTTGATTCGGGCGGCAGATGAGGACGCGATCTGCGAGGCAATGCGCGAGGCGGCGGCGATGCCGGCGGAGCAGTTGGACCGGTTGGGCCGAGAGGCGCGACAGAGCGTGAGCGAGCACACGCTCGGTCATGGCGCTGAGAGGTTTGCGCGGTACGCGCGGGAAGCAGTGAATGTGTAGCATCTCCGGTTTTTTGGCCACGGATTTCACGGACAGGGAACTGATTGCGCGGATGAACGCGGCGCAACGGCATCGCGGACCTGACGATTCCGGAGTTTGGGAGTCAGGCTTCGAAGGAGGTCACGTGGCGCTCGGCAACACCCGGCTCGCGATTATAGACACGTCCAGCGCCGGCCATCAGCCGATGCTCGATCCCGAAACTGGCAACTGCATCACTTACAACGGCGAGACGTACAACTTCAAGGACCTATCCGCTCTCATCCGCTCCAATCCCCACTCAAAAACCGATACAGAAGTTGTCCTCCACGCCTACCGCGAACTCGGCGCGACTTGTTTCGATCGACTCCGCGGCATGTTTGCACTGGCCATTTGGGACGAGGGCAAGCGCGAGCTCGTGCTGGCGCGCGATCGCTTCGGCATCAAGCCGCTCTACTACTGGCGCACCGATCGCCGTGTCATCTTTGCGTCAGAGCTGCGCGCGCTGCTCGCCACCGGATTGATCCCCCTCAAGCTGAGTCGTGCGGGGCTCGATTCGTACCTCGCAACCGGATCAGTCACGGCGCCACTGACGATGATTGAAGGTGTGAGGCAGTTGCTGCCAGGCCATTCTCTGCGCGTGAAGGCGACTGACAGCAGTAGCTTAGTTTGCACGCTCGCGAAGTTCACTACAGACGAACACGGTGCGGCGTGTGAATATGAATTGCCGCGTCCAAAAACTCGCGACGAGGCCGTGGCGCGGTTGCGTGCTGCATTGGAAGAGTCGATCGAAGCGCATCTCGTGAGCGACGTGCCGCTTGGGGTGTTTCTTTCGGGCGGCATGGATTCGAGTGCGCTCGTCGCGTTGATGAGCAAGTTGAGCGCGCAGCGGCCGAAGACGTTTAGCATCGTGTTTGATGAAGCAGAGCTGAGCGAGGAGCAGTACTCGCGTTTGGTCGCGCAAAGATTCCACACGGACCACTGCGAGATCCGGCTCGATGAGGATCAGTTGCTCGAGATGTTGCCAAACGCGATTGCCGCGCTCGATCAGCCTTCGATGGATGGCGTGAACACGTTTGTCGTTTCGCGTGCAGTGAAGCAGGCGGGTGTGACTGTGGCGTTGTCGGGGCTTGGTGGTGATGAGTTGTTTGCGGGTTATCCGAGTTTTCGACGCGCGTTGAAGCTTGCATCGATGCCGGTTGGATCGAGGCGCGTGTTGCGTGCGGCGGCCGCGGTGGGTGGATCGTTTGCGCGCGGGTCGGTGCGACGAGAAAAGCTTTTGCAGTTGGTGGGAGGTGGCGGAACGGCGGAAGAGGTTTATCGGATCAGCAGGCAGCTCTTTCCGAAGAATTTTTGGCCACAGATGAACGCAGATGAGCACGGATCAGAAGAAGATGTGGTGAATGCGATTTCGCGGCTCGAACTGGAAGGGTACATGGCGAATACGCTGTTGCGCGATACGGATGCGATGAGTATGGCGCATTCGCTCGAGGTGCGTGTTCCGTTTGTAGATGTGAAGGTCGTTGAGTTTGTGCTGTCGCTGTCGGGCGAATGGAAGTTGAGCCGAGATCAGGCGAATGCGCCGAAGGCGTTGCTCGCTGATGCGGTAGGCGATTTGTTGCCGCGGGATTTTCTGGCCCGGCGGAAGATGGGCTTTACGCTGCCGTTTGAGAAGTGGATGCAGGGACGTTTGCGGTCGCAGATCTCGTCAGTGTTTGAGAATACGAAACAGCTTGTGGATGCGGGGCTCGTTGCTGACGACGCGCGAGAGCTGTGGCGAAAGTTTTTGCGTGTGCCGCGCGCGGTGGGCTGGTCCAGGCCGTGGTCGTTGTTTGTGCTCGCGCAGTGGTGCCGGCTCAATCGCGTGAGTTTGTGATGCGCGTCTTGCACGTCATTCCTTCTGTTGCTGAACGCTCGGGTGGGCCGGCGACGGCGATCGTTCCGATGTGTCGTGCGTTGCGCGAGGCAGGGACCGACGTGCTGCTCGTTACGACGAATGAAGGGATGGTTACGAAGGACGAGCTAACACAGAGCGGCACGGATCGTTTGGCAGATTACAAGGGCGTGCCCGCGCGATTTTTTCCGGTCCAACTCGGCGCGTCATTCAAATACTCACGACCTCTGGCCGCATGGTTGCACAACAACGCGCCGGACTTCGACGTGGTCCACGTACACGCTGTTTTCAATCACGCGTCAGTGGCCGCAGCCGGCGCATGCAGGAGCGCCGCGGTGCCATACGTCGTGCGGCCGCTCGGCACGCTGGACCCGTGGAGCATGAAGCAGAAGCCCGTACGCAAGCGCGTCTTTTGGTTTGTGTCGGGCCGGAAGATGTTGGAGCGTTCGGCGGCGGTGCACTACACGGCCCACGCTGAGAAGGAAGCGACGGAAAGGTCTTTGGGGATGAATCACGGGCGCGTGATTCCGTTGGGCGTCGAAGCGGGCGAGACCAGCACGCGTGATGATCTCGCGCAGTGCTTTCCGGCCTTGGCGAACCAACCATACGTGCTCTTTCTTTCGCGACTCGATCCGAAGAAAGGTCTGGATCTTTTGATCGAGTCGTTTGTTTCGCTAGCCAGAAGGCCGGAGTTTGGCTCGTGGCGTTTGGTAATTGCGGGCGATGGTCCACGTGAGTATGTCGCAACGTTGAAAGAGAAGGCGGCGAATTCACATCGCATCATTTTTGCCGGTTGGGTCGAAGGTGAAGCGAAGGAAGCACTGCTGCGCCACGCGTCGCTGCTCGCGTTGCCGTCGCGTCAGGAAAACTTCGGCTTCTGCGTGCTGGAAGCGATGGCGCGGGGCGTGCCCGTGCTGTTGAGCCCGCAAGTCAATCTCGCGCGCGAGATCGACGCGGCTGATGCGGGATGGATCGTGGAGCGAGATGAATTGACGGCGGGACTGGCTAAGGCGTTGGCAGACGAAAGCTCGCGCGTGCGCCGGGGAAAGGCCGCGCAGGTTTTTGCACAACGCTATTCGTGGCAGAAGACGGCCGCGGATTTGATCGATCTTTACGAAGAGGTCCGATGCTCGACCAGATTACGCCGCTGATTCTCACGTACAACGAAGCGCCGAACATCGGGCGTACTCTGGCGGCGCTCGCGTGGGCACGCGACATCGTCGTGGTTGATAGTTTTAGCGATGACGAGACGCTGGAAATCGCGTCGTCGTTTCCGCAAGTGCGTGTAGTTAAGCGTGCGTTTGATAGTCATCGCAATCAGTGGGAGTTTGGACTGCGCGAGACTGGCATTGAGACTTCGTGGGTGCTCGCGCTCGACGCTGATTATGTTGTGACGAGCGAAGCGGTGACGGAACTGAAAGAACTCCAGCCCGACATGAACACCGTCGGTTATGGTGCGAAGTTCACCTACTGCGTTCAGGGAAAAGGGATCCACAGCGGGATTTATCCGCCGGTCACGGTGCTCTATCGGCGCGACGCTGCAACCTACATTCAAGACGGGCACACGCAACGCGTCGTTGTTGATGGTCATGTTAAAGAGTTGCACGCGCGGTTGTTGCACGACGACAGAAAATCCTTGCGGCGCTGGCTTACTTCGCAGGCGCACTATGCGGAACTCGAAGGGGATCGGATCATCAAGCGTGAGGCGCTGAATTTCAAGGATTGGCTCAGACTCTGCTTTGTAGTCATGCCAGTGGGAGTCAGTTTCTACTGTCTGATCGTTCGGGGCGGCGTTTTTGACGGTTGGCGCGGCTTCTACTACGCCTTTCAACGCACGCTAGCGGAACTCATGCTTTCGCTTTACTTACTCGAATCACGATGTACATCCTCGGCATCAACGCGTATCACGGCGATGCTGCAGCGGCAATCATCAAAGACGGCCGACTGATCGCCGCGGTCGAAGAAGAACGCTTCAATCGCATCAAGCACTGCGCCGGTTTTCCCGAGCACGCGATCCGCTACTGCCTCGCCGAAGCAAACGTACAGCTCGAAGACGTAAACCACATCGGTATCTCGCGCGATCCGTCAGCGCACCTGCACAAAAAGATTCTCTACGCCGCCACGCGCCTGGGCATCTTCAAGCATGCCAAAGAACGACTCGGAAACGCCGCGAAGGTGCACGATCTCAAGGACGAACTCGCGCGCACTTTCAACGTCCCGAAACGAAACCTGCGCGCGCAGTTTCACAACGTCGAACATCATCTCGCGCATCTCGCGAGCTGCTTCTTCGTTTCGCCTTTCGAACGCGCGGCGCTGTTATCGATTGACGGCTTCGGCGACTTCATCTCGACGATGTGGGCCAGTGGTGAAGGGAACTCGATCGAAGTGCTGGGCCAGGTTGAGTATCCACACTCAGTCGGCATCGTTTATACCGCGACGACGCAGTTTCTCGGCTTTCCGCATTACGGCGACGAGGGGAAGGTTATGGGCCTCGCGCCGTACGGACAGCCGCGTTTCATCGATCAGTTTCGCGTGATTATTCGCACGGAAGAGCGCGGACAGTTTCGTTTGAACCTCGACTATTTTCGCCATCACGCGGAAGGTGTTGAGATGACGTGGGACAACGGCTCGCCGGTGATTGGCCGCATCTACTCGGATGAGTTTGTAAAGACGTTTGGCCGCGCGCGCGAGCCGGGTGAAACATTGACAGATCGTGAGCGCGATATTGCTGCGAGTTTGCAGTTGCGTCTCGAAGAGATCGCGTTTCACGTGCTGAACCATCTGCACGAGCAGACGGGCTCAACAGACCTCGGTCTCGCGGGCGGAGTTGCTTACAACTCGGTGATGAATGGGAAGATTTTGCTGCACACGCCATTCAAACGAGTGTTCGTGCAACCGGCGGCGGGAGATAGCGGCACGGCGCTCGGTGTTTGTTACCACTTGTATAACCAGGTGCTGAAGCAGTCGCGCTGTGAAGCGATGACGGGTGCTTACACCGGACCAGGGTTTAGTGGGGATTGCATTCGGCAGGCGCTGGATCAAAGCGGATTGGAGTTCGAGGACTTCAGCGAGCGCGAGTGTGAGTTGACGAAGAACGCGGCCAAAGATATTGCCGATGGTCTCGTTGTCGGCTGGTTTCAAGGCCGCGTGGAGTTTGGACCACGCGCCCTCGGGAATCGCTCTATCGTCGCGGATCCACGTCGCGCCGAGATGCGCGACATCCTCAACGAACGCATCAAAAAGCGCGAGCCCTTTCGCCCCTTCGCGCCGTCCATTCTCGAAGAGCGCGTCGGCGATTACTTCGAACAGACGCATCCCGCGCCGACGATGCTCATGGTCTATCAAATCAAGCCGGAACGCCGCGTGGAAATTCCCGCCGTTACTCACGTCGATGGCTCAGGACGATTGCAGACAGTTTCGCGTAAACTGAATCCACGTTACTATCAGTTGATTTCAGATTTTGCCGAGTTGACTGGCGTGCCTATCGTGCTCAATACCTCGTTCAATGAAAACGAGCCCATCGTCTGCACGCCGCAGGAAGCCATCGACTGCTTCCTGAAAACGCGCATGGACGCGCTCTATCTCGGCAATTACGCGGTGCGGAGATCCAATAGATGAGAATCCTGGTCACGGGCGGCGCTGGTTTCATCGGCTCGCATCTTTGCGAACGACTCCTCGGCGAAGGCAATGAAGTGCTCTGCCTCGACAATTTTTTCACCGGCAGGCGCGAGAATATCTTTCACCTGCTCGACAACCCGCGCTTCGAGCTGATTCGTCACGACGTGACCGAGCCGATCCTGCTCGAGGTGGACCAGATCTATAACCTCGCGTGTCCCGCGTCGCCGGTCCATTACCAATACAACCCGGTGAAGACGGTGAAGACGAGCGTGATGGGCGCCATCAACATGCTCGGTCTCGCGAAGCGCGTGCGCGCGCGCATACTGCAGGCGTCGACGTCGGAAGTTTACGGCGACCCGTTGGTCCATCCGCAGACGGAAGACTACTGGGGCAACGTTAATCCGATCGGTTTGCGCTCGTGTTATGACGAAGGCAAACGGCTCGCGGAGACGTTGATGACGGACTATCACCGGCAAAACAAAGTCGATATCCGCATCGCGCGCATCTTCAACACCTATGGACCACGTATGCTCGAGAACGACGGCCGCGTGGTTTCAAATTTCATCGTGCAGGCGCTGCGCGGCGAGCCGTTGACGCTTTACGGCGAAGGCCAGCAGACGCGTTCGTTCTGCTACGTTTCCGATCTGCTCGAAGCGTTGATTCGCTTGATGAATGCGGATGATCTGCACGAGCCGGTGAATCTCGGCAATCCCGGCGAGTTCACAATCAAACAGCTCGCGGAAGAAGTGATGAAGATCTGCGGCTCGAATTCGCAATTCGCGTATATGCCGTTGCCGCCGGACGATCCGAAGCAACGAAAACCCGACATCACGCGTGCGCAAAACGTTTTGCATTGGAACCCGACCGTGCCTTTGCGTGAGGGATTGGAAAAAACTGTCGAGGACTTTCGCGCGCGTCTCAGTAGTCCGGAAGTTTGAAGTTCCTGCTTCTGAATCAATGCTTTTATCCCGATGTGGTTTCCACGGCCCAACACCTCACGGATTTGGCCACGGAGCTCTCTGCGCGCGGTCATAGTGTGACTGTGGTCGCGAGCGATCGCGGTTACGACGATCCGTCGGCACGGTTTCCACGCCGCGAGATTTGGAACAACATCCGCATCATTCGCATTCCTTCGCTAACGCTCGGGAAGAGCAGCCGCTGGCGACGTGCGCTCAACTTTGGGAGTTTCGCGGTCGTGTGTGCGCTGCGGTTGCTGGTGCTCGGGCGTTTCGACGTGGTGGTGGCGCTGACGTCGCCGCCGCTGATCTCGCTTCTGGGTGCGTTGTTGGTGCGTTTGCGCGGCGGACTTTTTTGTTTTTGGGTGATGGATCTGAATCCTGACGAGGCGATCGCCGCGGGTTGGTTGAATGAGCGTTCGCTTGTTGCGCGTGTTCTGCAACAGATGCTGCGCTACAGTTTCAAACGCGCGGACCGCACGATCGTGCTCGATCGATTCATGGAAGAGCGTGTGCTCGCGAAAGGCGTTGAGCGGCGGCGCGTCACGGTGATTCCGCCGTGGTCACATGACGATGCGGTGAGTTTCTCCGCGCAGGGCAGGGAAGAGTTTCGGCGAAAGCACGAGCTCGACGATCGGTTCGTCGTCATGTATGCCGGCAATCACAGCCCGTGTCATCCGCTCGACACGTTGCTCGCCGCCGCACTGAAACTGCAAACACGCGACGACATCGTCTTCTGTTTTATCGGCGGCGGCAGCGAACACGCGAAGGTCAAAGCGTTTGCGCAGCACCACTCACTCAGCAATGTGCGCACGCTGCCGTATCAACCGTTGCCCGAGCTTTCGAGTTCGTTGTCGGCCGCGGACCTGCACGTCGTCGTGATGGGCGATGCGTTTGTCGGCATCGTTCATCCCTGTAAGATCTACAACATCATCTCAATCGGCGCTCCCGCGCTCTACATTGGACCACAGCCCAGTCACATATCCGAGCTCGCGTTGCCAGTCATTCATAAACGTCACGGTGATGTTGAAGGTGTAACGGAAGCCATCGTGCAGGCGAGCCGGCAACCAACGCGCATAACTTACGAGACGGAGTTTTTCAAAAAAGAGCTGCTTTTGCCCCAATTGCTCAACGCGATTGAAGGAGACTCAGTTGAAAACCTACTTCGCCCTGTTCCTGATAGCGACGATCGCTTCGCTGATTTTCACGCCGGTGATTCGCCGCCTATGCCAGCGCTACAAGCTGCTCGACATCCCAATTGACGGCCGGCGCCTGCATCGCACGGCCACGCCGCGGCTCGGCGGGCTCGCGCTTTATCTCTCTTGTCTGACCGCACTCTCGTTACTGCCATTCGTCGACAACCTGCTCACACAAAAACTCGACACGCTGCAAGCAGAGTCGCTGATCATCTTCATTCCCGCGACGCTCGTGTTGCTGCTCGGTGTTTACGACGATCTGCGCGGCACGAATGCCGTGTTCAAGTTTATCGGACTCGGGATGATCGCTGGGCTGTTCTACGCGATGGGCGGCCGCATCGACGCGCTCTCGATTCCGATGTTTGGCTCGGTGCAATTGACGCCGCTGCTGTCGTTCATCGTGACAGTTGTGTGGCTGGTGGGAATTACGAACGCGTTCAATTTGATCGATGGGCTCGACGGGCTTGCTTCAGGCGCGGCGCTGTTTTCGTCACTCGTGATTCTTGGTGTCGCGATCTCGCAGGACCAGACGTTGATGGTTGTAATCGCGCTTGTTCTTTGCGGCTCGGTCGCCGGCTTTCTGCGTTACAACTTCAATCCCGCTTCAATCTTTCTCGGCGATTCCGGCGCGCTGTTCATCGGTTTTTTGCTGGCTGGGATGTCGGTGTTGGGAACGCAGAAGGCGACGACGGCGGTCGCTATCGTGGTGCCGATTCTCGCGTTTGGTTTTCCGGTGGTAGATACGGCGATGACGATGGCGCGGCGGCTCGTCAGTCGCAAGCCGGTGTTTCAGGGCGACAACGAACACATTCATCACATGCTGCTTGCGCGCGGCTGGTCGCAAAGGCGTGTGGCGCTGGTGCTTTATGGTGTGTGCGCGGCATTTGGACTACTGGCGCTGATGTTTCCCGCGAGTGGTTCGAAGCTGACGGGGTTCATGTTGTTTGTGATCTCGGTGGCGGTGATCATCGCGGTGGGCCATCTGCGTTACCACGAGGTCGAGGAGATTCGTGCGGGCGTGAAGCGCAATCTTGGTGACCGGCGTTTACGGGTGGCGAACAACATTCGGGTGCGGCGCGCGGCGCTCGCGTTGTCGAAAGCTTCGGACCTGGATCAGATGTTTGAAGTAGTTGGGCACATGCTGGATTTTGGGGAGTTCACGTTTGCAAACGCGCAAGTAGGACGCGTTTGCTGGTCGTGGTCCAAGCCCGAGAGGGTGGATCACGGATCGGAGCCGCAGGCTGAGTGGTCGTTTCGATTACCATTAGTGAAGGATGGCATTGAGTGGGGGTGGGTGAACTTCTATCGCAGTTTTAATAGTGAGGCGTTGCTGCTCGATACGAATTACTTGAGCGATCTTTTTCGCCGTGAGCTTACCGACGCCGTGGCGCGGATCTTGAAGGTAGACGAAGTTAGCGAAAGTCCACACGTGGCCGAGACTGTGCCGATCATGGCAATGCAAATGGCGGCTAAGGGTTAGTTTTGTTTTCGAAGACGGTTTTCGCGCTGCTTGTGTGTGTGGTGGTGATCACGCCGTTGCCGTATGGAACGGTGGAGGCGTGGTGGAAGGCAATTTTCATCTGCGCGGTCTTCGCTGTTTCTATCATTTCGATCCTTGAGATCGTCATCACGAACTCGTTACGCAAAAATTCCCTCCTTGTCTTACTCCCGCTGTTGGCGTTGACGACACTAGCGTACGTTCAAAGTTGGACAGGGATTTCCGCGGATTCTTTCCAAACTCGATTCTTTGCGCTGCAACTACTCGCGCTCACGGTGTTTCTCGCGCTGCTGTATCGCTACGCAGCGACAGAACCTCGGCTGCGCGTGCTGGCGCACGCGGTGATTGGCGTCGCGGTTGTCAGCGCGATCTTCGGCACGTTGCGTCTCACCACTCAACACGAAACAGGTTTTCTGTTGCCGTTGTTGAAACCAAATCAGGGCTTTGCACAGTTCATCAACAAGAACCATTTCGCCTACCTGATGGAGATGGCGATCGGCTTAGTCATCGGACTGAGTTTCGCAGAGCGTTCGAAACAAAACCTGCTGTATCTCGCGTTGCTCCCGCCGCTCTGGGTCGCGCTCGTACTGTCAAACTCGCGCGGCGGCATCCTCGCAATGCTTACTCAAATCGTGATCGCGTCGATGCTCTTGTTGCGTTGGGCCAAACTGCGACTCGCTCTTGCTGCGGTGCTCGTGGCTGGCGTTTGCGCCGGCACGCTCTGGATCGGCGGCGATCGACTCGTCAACACTATCGCTCCGAACGAACAGGCGACCAACACGATTGCCACGCGCGAGAACGCGAGCCGCAACGAAATCTGGCGCGCAACCGTGAAACTCTTTGCGGCCCATCCGCTGCTCGGCGCCGGCCTCGGCGGTTACTGGATCGCGATCACTTCGTACCACGATGCGTCCGGCGTTCTCGTGCCGCAGGAAGCGCACAACGATTATCTCGAATTACTCGCGAGCGGCGGCGTGATCGGTTTGGCGATCGGCGTTTGGTTTGCGGTGACTGTGATTCGTGTTGCACAGAAGAACCTGTGGTCCAGCACCGGCTTCGTTCGCGCGTTGCGTCTCGGCGCGGTCCTCGGTCTCGCCGGTGTCGCCGTTCACAGCCTCTTTGATTTCGGGCTTCATTTACTCGGCAACGCAGTTGTGTTCCTCACGCTGATCATGATGGCAACGACGCAGATCGAAACGAGAAAAGTCGTTGACCATACTTTGCAACACCAGTAGACTGCGGCGCAGGAAGGGTGTTGTTTCACTGAGTTGTTCTTTGACGAAGGGATACTTGATGAATTTAAAACGACGTAAAGCTTCCGGAGCGATTGCGGCGTTACTACTCTTCTCCATTTCACAAATCGGACTGCAAATCGGTCTCGCGAAGCCCAGCGCGACGACCACTGCGCCGGTAATTCCGCAGCAGGTCATCGGGCGATTGGCGACGCGGAACAACCAGCCGATCACCGTCAACGGGCAAAGCGCGAGCACGGGCGCGTCGCTCGTCAGTGGCGCGACGATCGAAACCACAGCCGATCAATCAGCGACCGTTAATGTTGGACCACTTGGTTCGGTCGACATCTCGCCGAACACCAAAGTCATGCTGACCTTTGCAGCGGGTTCGCTCCGAGCAGACGTCGTTTACGGCTGTGTAATCCTGCATGCGAGGAAGAACACGACCGGCGAGATCACGACTGAAAAAGGTTCGATCGGTAAAACGGATCCGGCGGTGGGCGGCACGCTCGAGATGTGTTTTCCGCAAGGTGCGGCCGCGCCGGTTGTTGGTCCGGGTGTGGCAGTTGGAGCAGGCGCCGGTGCTGCGCCGGCGGGTGCGGCAGCAGCGGGCGCGGGCGGACTGTTTGGTCTCGGTGTGCCAGCGACGGTGGCGATCATCGCGGCGGGGGCAACGGCGGGATTGACGCCGCTGTTCTTCAGCGACGGCCCAAGCAACCCGAGCCCTTCGGCGCCGTAGTTATTCTGTCGTTGTGTTGGTCCACCGGTTCGCCAACGCTTACAGCGTTTGCAGGCTCTCCTTAATGACCTTTTCCCAGGGTATCGCTGCGCTCCAACCCTGATGTTATGAAGCAGCGCCTCCATTCGTGAGTGCTAGACTCACGA
>CAMLLD010000036.1 GCA_946480785.1 uncultured Blastocatellia bacterium
TTTGCGACGAACGAGTCCCTGCGCCGCGTCAAGCAACATGCCGTTTGGCTCGCCCGATTGTTTGTCTTTCGAGATCTCACCACCGAACGGATCCTTAGTGTTCTTGTCGACGCCCGCGAGTTTCAGTGCGGCACTGTTGACAACCGCGCCGTGACCATCAGCGCGCCCGAGGATCACCGGATTGTCAGGCGAGACTTTGTCGAGGTCCCAACGCGTGGGAAACACCGGCGGCTGCCAATGCGTCTCGATCCAGCCGCGGCCCGTGACCCATTCGCCGGGCTTCACCTGGTCCACTCGCGCTTTCACCTTCGCGAGCAGATCTTCGAGACTCGTGGTGCCTTCGAGATTCAACGTCATCTCGCGTTGGCCCACGCCGGAGAGATGCTGGTGCGAGTCGGTGAAACCCGGCAGCACGGTGTTGCCGTGCAGATCGACGACACGCGTGTTGGCGCCGACGTACTTTTGCGCCTCGTCGTTCGTGCCAACGAAGACGATGCGATCGCCTTTAATCGCGATCGCTTCCGCGTGCGGCGCTTTGTCGTTTGCGGTGTAGACGTTGCCGTTTTTGAGAACGATGTCGGCGGGCGCGACGCGCGGCTGCAGTAGCGCGAGACTCAAGAGCAGGATGGAAAGTACGATCAAGAGGAGTTTCATAAGCCACAGATTAACACGGATTTTTCAGAAAGTTTTTGAGTTCAGGTTCTGTCGGGAGCGCCGTTCTCGCGCCCAGTGCGCTGCACTTCATCGCTGCGACAGCGTTGGCATACTGCAAACTCGTTTCGAGATCTTCGCCTGTCAGAAAGCCGTAAAGAAAGCCGCCGTGAAACGCATCGCCTGCCCCGGTCGTATCGCGGCAACCTCCGGGCGCGACGTAACCCGGCGATTCAATGAACTCACCTGCGCAATAGACCACCGCACCGGCTGCGCCCGTCGTCATGCCGACGATCGCGCAGCCAAAGCGCGCGTGCATCGCGATCAGCGCTTCACGTTCGTCAGCGATGCCGGTCACACGTCGCGGAAATTCCTTTGAACCAATCATGATGTCGATCGACGGCAGTAACTCCGGCAGACCTTCGTAAACGTTGTCGATGTCGGCGGAGACGATCGTGCCGCTCACCTTTGCGGCTTGCGCAATGCGCGCACACGCCGGCGGATCGTGCGCGTCCAGATGCAGCACGCGTCCTAACGCACCAAACTCAACCGGCGCTTCTAGTGGGCTGTAGGCCAGACGATCGTCGCGGTCCCAAACGATCGTGCGCTCGCCGCTGCGCACGTCGATCGTGATGAACGCGATCTGGTTGCGCGCACCCTCGACTACCTCGGCGTAGTCAACATTCACGCCCTCAGCTTTCAACGTGTCGAGGCCAAACAAACCCTCCGGATCCGATCCGAAACGACCGGCGTAAGCTGTCTTCAATCCCAAGCGTCTCAAAGAAACCATCGCCGTCGCAGTCTGTCCGCCCGCTGACTGCTTGTGCTCTATCAGCCGCATCTTCGTGTCGAACTCGGGGTACTCCGGCACGACGATCAGGTGATCGACGGCGTTCAATCCAAACCCGACGGCGTCGAAAGTTTTCCCGGAAGGGGGCTCAATCGGAAACTTCATCTCAGTACGCTAAAATGGCATCACAACATCGTGGCGATCGAAGAGAAACTCAAGGAAATTCCTACCTCGTCCGGCGTCTACCTGCACAAAGACGCGGCGGGCAAGGTGATCTACGTCGGCAAGGCAAAGAACCTGCGCAGCCGCGTGCGCTCGTACTTCCGCGCGCGTCCGTTCGACCGCAAAACCGACGCGCTCGTCGGCCAGATCGCAGACTTCGAGTTCATCGTAACCGACAACGAAGTCGAGGCGCTGATTTTAGAAGCGACGCTCGTCAAACAGTACAAGCCGCGCTACAACATCAAGCTCCAGGACGACAAGTCGTACCCGCATCTCAAGCTCACGATCAACGAGCCGTTTCCGAAAGTCGTGATCACGCGCCGCGTGCAAAAGGACGGCGCGCTTTACTTCGGCCCGTTTCTGCCGGCGAGCCTTGCGCGCCGGACAATCGATCTGATCAACCGCACGTTTCAGTTGCGCACCTGCGACATCGAGATCGACGGCAAAGCGCCGCGCCCGTGTCTCGAGTATCACATCAAACGCTGCCTTGGCCCATGCGTCAAAGGCCTCTGCACGCCGGAACAATATCAGGAAGCGGTGCGCGACGTAAGGCTGCTGCTCGAAGGCCGCAACAAGGAACTCGCCGACGCGCTCGAAGGCCGCATGATCGAAGCTTCCGACGACTTGCGCTACGAGCTCGCCGCGAAGTATCGCGACCTGCGCAAGACCGTGATTCGTCTTTCCGAACAGCAGAAGATGGCGACCACTTCCGAAAGCGACGTCGATATCTTCGGTTACTACCGCGAAGGACAGAAGCTCGCGCTGCAATTGTTCACGATGCGCGAAGGCAACATCGTCGGGCGGCGCGAGTTCTTCTGGGAAGACTTGTCGGAAGATGCTTTCGATCCGGCGGAGTTTTTGAGCGACGTGCTGGCCCAGTATTACGCGTCGGATTACGTGCCGCGCGAGATCTACGTGCCGGTTGATTTTCACGACCGCGAGCTGCTCGAAAAAGCACTCGGCAAACGGCGCGGACGACGCGTGAAGATCGAAGCGCCGCAACGCGGCGAGAAGCGCGACATGATCGATCTCGTCGAGAAGAATGCGAAGCTCGCGTTCGAACAACGTTTCCGCGTGCTCAAGCCGGACATGAAGCGCGTGCTCGAAGAGTTGCAGGAAACGCTCGAGCTGCCGAAGTTCCCCGCACGCATCGAGTCGTTTGACATCTCGCACATTCAGGGCGCGGAGAACGTCGCAGGCATGGTCGTTTGCGACAACGGCAAGATGAATCGCGCGGAGTATCGCAAGTTTCGCATTCGCAGTGTTGAAGGCGCGAACGACGTCGCGTCGATGCGTGAAGTCGTGACGCGGCGTTATCGCCGTCTGCTCGAAGAAGGAAAGCCGCTGCCGGATTTGATCATGATCGACGGCGGCAAAGCGCAACTGAACGGCGCGGCCGAAGCGATGAGCGAGCTGGGACTCGAAGCGATTCCGATGGTCGGCATTGTGAAGCCGCCGCAACATCACAACCAGGTCGCTTACCTCCTGATGAAAGGACGCGAAGACGAGCCGATCTATCTCGACTCCCACTCGCTGATCCTGCGCCTGTTGCAAATGATTCGCGACGAGACGCACCGCTTCGCTGTCACTTACCATCGCAAGCGGCGTGAGTTGCGTGACTTCACTTCGGAGCTGACTGCGATTCCCGGTGTCGGTGATAAAAGAAAAGGGCGTTTGCTGCGGCACTTCGGCTCGATTCAACGAATCGCGCGCGCCGGGGTTAACGAGTTGACGCCGTTTGTCGGCCGCAAAACCGCGGAAGAGATCGCCGACCACTTCGAACGCCAGCGATCGTTAGCGCAGCAAAGTGTCTCAGCCACGGACTACACGGACGAACACAGACATCTTAACTGAGTTAAGAAGACACCCAACCTGAGTTAACCGTCTTGTCAGTGTTCATCCGTGTTCGTCTGTGGCCTATGTGCCTTCGCCGCGCACGCCGCTAAACTCGTAAGTCAAATGCAGCTTCAACGCGCCGTCGAGGATCTCGGCGCGTACGTCTTTCGCATGCGCTTTCACCGCGCCGTTGCTCGCCTTGACGGGAATCAGTAACTGCAACTGCTTGTCGTTGACGAGCACGAGCGGATTCACGCGCTGATTGATCGCGCTTTGCACGAACACGGTGACGAACGTGTTCGCGATCGGATTCACGCCTTCAAGATTCACGCCCTCAACCGTGACGTTGCCGTAAACCGTCTGCTTCGGCTCTTCGAAATACAACTTGATGTTGGTTTGAGCCCAGCCTTTGAACTGAATGCACTGGCCCGTGAAACTGTAACTGCCGGTGAAAGCGAGCGGCGCCGTGACGTTGCCATTGTGAAATTGCACTCCCGTCTTGACGCCGCTTCCTTCGGGCAAGAGAGTGATGCTGTTGGCGCATCCACCCTGAAACGCTGCCGTTCTGATCTCACCGTCCCCGCCCGTTGGCGCGGCCTGGCCCAATTGAAACGTCGGCGTTCCGACCTGGAACGTCGTGGCCAGCACCGCATCGACGAAACTCTGTTCGAGTCCGATCTCAACAGTCGCCGGCGGACTCTGCCCGTTGTCCGGCGGCTTCACTGCGACGCCGGGCGTCTTTCGCGCCGGACCGATGCCGAGCAGATAAGCCGCGGCGACCCCGCCGAGCAGAATTCCGAGAATCAGAACGAGAACGTATCTCATTTGGTATTTGACTCCTTCTTTATGGCGTACGACTCGCTGCCGGCGAAACAGCCGGTGAAACCGTTGGTGTCGGCGAAGATGGCGGGGGCGGCGCGGTGTTCATGTTCGTCAGCAGAGTCCGCAGACCCGCGGCGACCGCGTTCGTGATCGCGTCGACCTGTTGCCTCACTTGCGCTTCCGGAATCTTGTTGTAACCCGCCGGCACTTCAAACAGACTCAGGTCCGGTTCAGTGTTGATGTCGCGCATCTCCGCCACGAAAGCAGCGGCTTTGACGCCCTGCACGTTGCCACTGGCTTCGCTGAAAATCTCCGCGCGCAACGGCAGCCCGGTGTCTTTGTCGATATAGATGAACGACTCGGTCTTCACATCACCGGCGGACGTTTTCGTCTGGGAGGTACGATCGTAACGATACTTCAGCGCCGTTCGTCCTGCCTGCTGTTCTTCCCCGACAAGCTGAATGCCCTGAAGCCGATCAAGGTACGACACGAGCTGGCCCGGCGTCATTAGTTTATGGAGTTGAAAGCCGGTGGCTTCGGGCGTCAGCTCAGCATACTGCTTGCGCGCCGGAAGAATCGCGTAAGGAGTCCCGTTGTGGTCGAGATAAATCAGATCCGATCCGTCAGGTAACTTGAACTGCACCCGTCGATCCTGACCGTTCTTGGCAACCTGGGCCGACAGTGTTGGAATACCGATGGTCTTCTCGCCACCTTCGGTTTGAGCGCTGAACACGAGCGTCGCCGTATAGCGGTCGGGTTCGCGAGCCGCGAGCGCAGAGGGCGCCGTCGCTGTGTTTGCGTTTACGGGCGCGAGGTTCGCGTTCGCGTTGACGTTGGTATTCACGTTCAAGTTGACGTTTGATTCGGCTGGACCACGAGAACACCCGCTGATGATGATAACCATTGCTGACAGAGCGCAGACAAACAGGAAGACCGGCGGGCGAACAGTTTTGACCCGTGGTCTGGCATCGGCAGTTTTCATTTTGAGACTCCCCGAAGGAAAAATCGCCTAGGCGAAAAGTTGAAACCAGGGGGTAATCGAGGGGAAGGCCCATAGAATAGCACGGTCGAAACGTCCGTGTAATCTAATGGTTGACTTGGCCCGCATTTTCGAATACAAAGCGGGCCCAATGAAACCCATAACGCTTATTGTCGCCATCTTCTTCTCGTTGTCTCTTTGCAATCTTTCAGAACGACTCCACGGCAGCAAATCGAGTTCGACTGGTTCTGCCGGCTCGAGCTCAAGCTCCGGATCGAGCGGTGGAAATGTCGAAAAGGGTGAACCGACCGCGGCCCAAACTGCGGCGCTCGCCGGCGGGCAACCGGCAAAGTGGGACCGCCAGGGAATGTCGTGGACCGTGCCCGCGAAATGGACGCAAACGGAAAACGAAGCGAAGTCGTTTACGTGGCGCTCGCCCGGCGGCTCGGACGCCGCGAACCTGATCGTCAGTATCTCGCCGATGCCCGAAAACTTTCCCGCGGAGGCGAGCATCAATGCCGAGTACGATCAGGCCAGATCGCGCGCGAAGAACGGCGAAGTCGATGAAGTGAAGTGGGTCGAGATCGACGGCGTGAAAGGCGTTCAGTTTCGGGAAGCGAACCCGGAGAAGGGTGACGACTTCCGACGCTTGCAGTGGATCGCTTTCCGCAAGTACTTAGGCCAGTTACAGCAGATCAACGTCATGCTCTCCACCGACGGCAAGGATTTCGATCGGCACAAGGATGCGATGTACGGCATCCTCTATTCAACCAAGGTTGAACACTGATTTACGGGCGAATTACCCGCTCGTTGACCTCACGTCGAAGTTTGTTGTTGACAGTTCCTCATCACATAGGCTAACTCTGTCCCGCGTTTATATATATAGGTAAGTAGTACGTCCTTACGATCCTTTTCTGGCTTTACCCAGAACGAGTATCCCCGAAACCCAACAGACTCCAGGATCTGAACACGTTTCAGTTCCGCTCCCATTGGAGGTCAGTGGATGGCAAAAAGGAATGCAGCATGGACAGTAATGGTTTACCTCGCGGGGGACAACAACCTGACCACCGAGTGCATGTTTGCGCTCACCGAAATGAAGCACGCGGCGTTTGGAAAACATCTGAATGTCGTCGCGCAGTTTGACCCGCAGGACCCCGATCTTCCCACTCACCGCTATCACATCAGGAGGCGCGGCAAGAAAAAGAGCTTCCATCACGACATCATCGACCGCGCCTGCTACGTGAGTGACAACGGCGAAGTCGCGTTCAGAAACGAGAGTTTGAGAGCGCAGGCACTCGCCGTCGAGCGCAAACGCGAACGCCAACTTCGCCGCTCGGAACTGGACGAAGCGTGTCTGAGCGGTCCGCCCGCGAAAGAAGAAGTGATCATGGACGACACCGACACCGGTTCGCCCATCACGCTCTATAACTTCATCACGTTCTGTCTGCAGGAGTATCCCGCCGATCACTACCTCGTCGTGCTTTCGGGACACGCCGGCGGCACCGAACGCGATTACCTGTTGAAAGACGAGAGCAGCTCGCGTTCGTTGACGTTCAATGAACTCAAAAATGTTTTTCGGCGTGTGAAGCAGGATCGCAACGGCAAACTCATCGACATTCTCGGCATGGACAACTGCCTCATGAGCATGGCCGAGATCTGTTACGAGTTGCGCGGCGTTGCGGAGATCGTGGTCGGCTGCGAGAGTTTCAGTCCGGCGTCGGGTTGGCCGTATCGCGAAGTGCTCGAACGTCTGGCCCAGGATTTTGTGTCGCCAAACTTGCCGCCGGAACAATCAGTGGCCGAAGCCGCGGCGCGGGCGATCGTCCGGGAGTATGTCGATTACTACGCGAACTATTGGCTCGCGGGTCTGTCGGTGACGCAGTCGGCGTTGAGCGTGTGCAAGGTCGAAAGGCTGCGCGAAGAGATCGACAAGCTCGCGCAGTTGATGCAGCAGCAGTTGGTCGCGGAATGGCGCGAAAGTGGAGTCAACGCCGGCGAGCGGCCGTTTCACGATGCGTTGTTGCTGGCGCATTGGGAAGCGCAGTCATACAACGGCGAGCAGTTTATCGATCTGTTTGACTTTTGCGACCGCCTCGAAACGCGTCTGGCCGACGGCGTGGTGGTTGAACAGTGCCGAGCGGTCAAAGAGTTTCTGAGTAATGATTTCGTTTTAACGTCATGTTATTCAGGGGCTGCTTATCAATATTCCTACGGCGTGTCGCTCTACTTTCCGTGGTCGCACGTCGCGCCGAGCTATTGGAACCTCGACTTCGTGGAGGATGCGAACGGCAGCGGCTGGGGCAGTTTCCTTAAGAGTTACACGCTATTGACGCGGCGCGCGCCGCGCGGCCTCGACACCAACAGCAAACTGGCTAAGGCGTTGAACGGAACGATCGAGGAGCGGTTATTTGCGGTGCCCATGGCCACGGATTACATGGACGGCGAGCGGATGATCTCAGATCGCATGATCTCGGACCGGATGATTTCGGATCGCATGATCTCGGATCGCATGAACGCCGGCGTGGCGCGGAACTACATCCACAGCATGCGCAATCCGCCGAACGTCTTTTTCCCTGACGCGTGTCTGCGCAAGCGACGCGCGCATCTGGTCACACAGGAAATGCTGCGTTTGCGATGAGTTGCTTCAGACCCGCAAACATTGCGATTCAATTTTGCCTGCTGGCTTCTCTCCTGCTTGTCGTTACGACTGTGCGCGCCGCAGACGAGCGTGTCGTCAACGCGGAAAGTTTCGCCGCAGACGCCGATCGTTTGCGCGCCGAACAAACCGCAGAGGCAAATCTCAAAGCAGTCTCCAGCTATCGCGCCGCCGCTTACATGTGGATCGAGAAAGGAAAACTCGCGCCGGCCGCGACTGCTTTGCGCAACGCCGGTGAGATCCTGCAACTGCTCGGCAACAGCACGGAGGCTAAACGGAATTACGAAGAAGCGCTGTCGTTAACCAAACGCGCGAAAGATCAACTCGCAGCAGCGCATGTTCACAACGATCTCGCTTATCTTTACTTCCTCACCGGCGATAACGATCAAGCCCGGCAACACTGCCAAACCGCACTCGCAATCGCGCAAAGTCTGCACGAGCGAAGCGTAGAAGCGGAGGCGTTGTACCTGCTCGGCGAAACGTTCTACAACACCGATCTCGCCAAAGCGACAGCGGTGCAACAACAGTCGCTCGCCATCTCGCGTGAGTTGAATCAACCACGCGGGCAGGCGCTCTCGCTCACCGCTCTCGCTTACTACTACTCAAACGCCGGTCAACGTGCGAACGCTTTCAATTCCTGTGACGAGGCATTGTCGTTGGCACGTTCAGCAAAGGATCTCGGCGTCGAGACGCTCGCGCTGATCGCCACGGGCAACATCAAGCGAAAGTTTGGCGAAAAACAGGAAGCGCTGACTGGTTATCAGTCCGCCAACGTCCTGGCCGAACGCATTGGAGACAAGACCTCGCAAGCGATGGCGATCGGCGGTGTCAGCGCGGTGTCGCTGGAAATGAACGATCTGCAAACCGCGCTGGAATACTGCACGCGAGCTACCGCGCTGTTTGAAGCAAACGGGCAGAAGTGGGGCGTTGCCGAAGGCAAGATGAATCTCGGCACGATCTATCACGCACTCGGCGACGAACAAAAAGCACTCGAAAACCTCAACGACGGTCTCGCACGTTTCCGCACGCTCAAGTTGCAGCGGCTCGAGTCGATCACGTTGCGCGTAATCGGTCTGGTTTACGACGCGCAAGGCGATAGCCCGCGAGCGCTGAAATCGTTTCAACAAGCGCTCGCCCTAATCAACCTCGAAACGGACCAGCGCGAGGCTGCTTACACAATCAACTGCATCGGTAAAGCTTACGAAACCCAGAACCAATTCGATCGTGCCGAGCACTACTATCGACAAGCGTTGTCGCTGGCCCAACACTCGTCCGATCCGCAGAGCGAAATGCAGAGCTTCTACAACCTCGCTCATCTCGAACGCGGTCGCGGCAAACTAGACGAGGCGATTCGCGACATCAACTCGGCCATAAAGCTCGGCGAGACAGTGCGCACGAATGTTTCGAGTGAGGATCTGCGCACGAGTTACTTCGCCACCGTTCGCGACAGCTACGATCTCTATATCGACGTGCTGCTGCTCCAGCACAAACGCGAGCCGGCGGCGGGATTCGATCGCGAGGCATTTGCGGCCAGCGAAAAAGCTCGCGCGCGATCGTTGCTGGAAGGCATCAATCCGCTGCCGCAGACGCTCGGCCTCAAAGAAACACAACAACAGATACTCGACGAGGAAACAACGCTCGTCGAGTTTGCCCTCACGGACGAACGAAGCTACGCGTGGGCCATCACGCGAAACAGCGCTGCTGTTGTCGAGCTCGCTGGTCGTAAAGAGATCGAAGCATCAGTTAAACGCGTCTACGATCTGATCGCGGCCCATCAAATCATCCTCAATGAATCGGTTGAAGCACGCGCCGCGCGTGAAGCCAAAGCTGACGCCGCGATGCCGGCGGAAGTCGCGGTGCTGAGCAACTTGTTGCTTGTCCCACTCGCCGGGCGGCTCAACACGCCCCGCCTGCTCATCGTTGCTGACGGCGCGGTGCAGTACATTCCGTTTCAAATCCTGCTCGATCCTGATTCGCACGCGTCACTAATCTCGCGCCACGAGATTGTCAACGAACCTTCCGCCTCGACGCTCGCTGTGTTGTTGTCGGAAATTGCTGCCCGCAAAACTGCGCCGAACTCAATCGCCGTGTTCGCCGATCCGGTGTTTGAAGCCGGCGATCCACGGCTTAACCGGAACGCGCCAAACGCGTTGGACCAGTCGTCGTCGGAGTTGTTCGCCGTGCGCCGCGCGCTTCGCGATGCGGGCGTCACGCCGGACGGGTTGCACGTTTCGCGGCTGCTCGCGTCGGGACGCGAAGCCGATGAAATCACCGCGCTCGCGCCGCAAAGCACGAGTTTGAAAGCCGTCGGCTTTGCCGCGAATCGAGAGCGCGTCTTCAGTTCGGAGCTGGCGAATTATCGTATCGTGCACATCGCGACGCACGGCATCATCAACAACGAACAGCCCGAGCTCTCGGGCATCGTCCTCTCCCTCCTCGACGAACAAGGCCATCCCCAGAACGGCTTTCTGCAGCTGCGCGATATCTACAATTTGAAACTGCCCGCGGATCTCGTCGTGTTGAGCGCATGCAGCACCGCACTCGGCAAAGACGTGAAAGGTGAAGGATTGATCGGCCTCACGAGTGGATTCATGCACGCCGGCGCGGCTGGCGTCGTCGCTTCGCTGTGGAAAGTTGACGACGAAGCCACCGCGGAACTGATGAAGCACTTTTACACCGCATTATTCAAAAAAGGATTGCCGCCCGCCGCCGCGTTGCGATACGCGCAACTCGAGTTAGCGAAATACCCACGCTGGCAGTCTCCATATTATTGGGCTGGCTTCGTAATTCAGGGTCAGTACGAACAGAAGGGGCAGTTCACCCAATCCTCGCTCAGCAACATTCAAATTGCGGTGTTTGCGGTTTTGGGCAGCTCACTCCTTGTCGCTCTCATTCTTTTTTTACAACGGAGACGCCGCGCCGCAAGTAATGCCTAGTAACTGGGTCATGTCACAGGAAACGTTCGAAGCCCTGCTTGACTGGCTCGATCCAGACCGTGAACAAGCGGCAGTAAAGTACGAAGAGATCAGGACCAAGCTGATCAAGTTCTTTTCCGCGAGTTGTCAAAGCGACGCTGAGGCGCTGGCGGATGAGACCATCAACCGCGTTGCGCGCCGCTTGGATCAGGTTAAGGACCAGATTTACGGTGAGCGCGCTCGTTATTTTTACGGCGTCGCGCGCAGGGTGCTACTCGAATACCGCAGAAGGAAACAGCCTCAGGCCGGGCCGGAGTTTGTCCTGGATTCAGAACGAGTCGAGATCGAATACAAGTGTTTGGAAGATTGCATGGCGAAACTGAGCGCGCAGCATCGCGAGTTGGTTCTGCTGTACTACGGCTCCGAAGGCCGCGAACGGATCGAGCAACGCAGACTGCTGGCGGAAAAGCTGGGAATCGCGCCGAATGCGCTTAGAATCCGGGCTTTTCGCATACGCGCCGAGCTACAGAAGTGTCTGAAGGAATGTGTGGACCGATCGTTAAGATGAAATACCCACGATCTTTTGGTCATGTAGATTAGGAGCGGCCTTCGGGCCTCGCAGGTAGCAAACTAATGCGTAACATTGATGAGCAGGAGTTGAAAAGTTATCTGCTCGGCAGTTTAACGCCAGAGCGAAAAGCGGAAGTAGACGCGCTGCTACGTGACGACGCGAACCTCCACGACGAACTTCTCGCGGTGGAGGCTGAACTTTTTGATCAATATGTTTGCGATCGGCTCACGGACCGCGAGAAAGAACTTTTTGAGTCGCATGTGCTGACTGCCGCGGACGCCGATGACAAGCTGCGTTTCGCTGAGAACTTTGATCTTTTTACAACTACGCAGAAATTGGACGATGCCTCGGTATTCGCCTGCGCTCCCGCGCCCGGCGCTTTCGTTCCCACTTCTGCTCCGTTGTTTGCGACCTTTTATAGGAATCCTGCTTTTGCAGTTTTGGCGATCGTAGTCGCGGGTCTACTGGTCGCGCTGCTTGGCTGGTCGTTTCTAAGAAAGACCCCCGCAAATAACCTCGCACGGAAGTCTTCGCCGGTCGACGTGGAAATCGCGCTGAGTCCCGGATCGATGAGATCCGATGGTGGGATTCAGCACCTTCCCGCGCCGGCGAAGAACGTCCGGGTCAAGATCGAGTTGCAACTGGCTAAGTCAGACTTTCAGCATTACCGGACGCAGTTGTTCCGCGAGAACCAGGCGCTGGAGTCGCAGGAGGAGTTGAAGTCGGAACCGCGAAATGCTCACTACGTCGTGCCCGTGACTGTGACGGGCGAGATCCTCACGCCCGGCGATTATCAATTCAAGCTGAGCGGCGTCGGTGACTCGGGCGCCGCGGCGTTTATTGACAGCTACTCGTTTCGGGTCACGCAGGACCAGGCCGGAGACTCCGAACCGGCGCGCGACCGGCTGGCGCGTTAATCCCCCGAAAAAATTTTTTTGGAAATGTTTCGGCTGAAAAGGTCATAAGTATTGAAGCCGGTTTTTTACACGGGACTACCCCACGCACGTGAACCCCTCACCCCTCCATGCTGAAAAGCATGGCCCTCATGGAGAACGGCGAGCGACTGAAGTGGTTGCAGTCGCTCGCCGTTTTTATTTTTTCAGGAAATCGGACTATTGCTTACGGATGTAGTTGCGGTGGACCCAGGCGTCGTTCTGTCGCCGGTCCTGTGTCTCAAAAAACACGTTCTTGTCGTCCTCGCGCGTGACCACGCGCACGCGCTCGGTCACCGCTTTCGCTTGCGGCTTCGGCTTTTCCGACGCGGCCAGAAACGCGTTAATCGTTTCATCCGCCACCGGCGCGGCCGATTCAACCCGCTCCCCCTGATTCATCTCCGCGAGCGCTTCCGTCGCCGTCGCTTTCAACAACTTCGGCCAAAGCTTCGCGAACAGCGCGTGCGACGCATAAACGTCCGCGCTATTCACTTGCCCGTTGATGGCGAACGCGTAACCGATCACATCGGACTTGTTTCGCAAAATTCCGCTGAGCGCGTCGATATAAGCGGCGGTGTTCTCTTTCACCTTCGCGTTCTCGACTGACAACTCGTAGCTGGTACCGCTTACCGTCACGACAGCACTGACATTGCGGCTGAGCTTCGCCTGCGCGGCCGAAACATTTTCCCAAACCGCTTCCTGCGACTTAGCCGATTTCGCTGCGAGCTTGAGCTCACGCGTGGCCGCCACGTTGTCGGAACTGCTGAACCACGCCGACTGCTCGTCGCCTCGTCTCCTCCACCGTCCCGACTCGACACAAAACGCCGCGATCGGCATGCGACCGGATCGCGGCGGCACGATGAAGTCGATCGAGATCATCCGATCCTGATCGCCGCCGCGGACGATGTCGCCGGCCTGCACGTACACATCCTGGTTCGAGAAGTTGCGGATGGCGAGTTCGTTGACGTCTTTCGTTTCATAAACCCTGACCTTCTTTTGGGCCAGCGCTTCCTGCAGCGTCAGGAAGTCTTTGCCCGGCAGGAGATCTTTTCCGTGGACCAGGAAGACGGTCAGGTTCTTGTGGGTGTAGGGACCGGAAATGCGATAGCCGGCGGGAAGGGATTTGTCATCCGGGCGATTGCTTGAGCTCCGTTGAGCGCGGGCGTTGATAAAGAGCCCGATGGGAAGACCGATTAACAGGCAGAAGACCGCGAGCGTAACCAGGTGCTTGTTCGTCATTGTCGTACTCCTCTAAGCGGCGGCTTCTGGCGGGCGAGCCGAGGGCCGCGCTGCGTAAGTGATGGACCGCGGGGAGACGGTATTAAGACATCCGCGGGACTGGGGAGCCGTGGTCGCGTGCGGTTAGAGGAACGAAGGATGAAAGACTTCTTGCGCGGTTGAGACGATGCGCGAAAGTGTTTCGTTGTCCGAGAATTCCGAGAAGGTGAGCTTCACTCGTGCACGGTGGGCGCGTCAACGTGCGGCACAAAACACTGGCGGCAGCGCGCTTCGTACTTGTCCGCCGCGCCGACCGCGACGCGCTCGTCGGAATCAAACGTGCGTTGTGAGTAGTTCGCGGGCTGGCCACACTTCATGCAGATCGCGTGTGTCTTCGTGATGTATTCGGCGATCGCGAGCAGTTGCGGCATCGGCTCAAAAGGCTTGCCGGTGTAGTCCTGGTCCAACCCGGCGATGATCACGCGCACCCCGCGCCGCGCCAGCTCGTTTGCCACGTTCACCAGTTCGTTGTCGAAAAACTGTCCCTCGTCAATGCCGACGACTTCCGTGTCGGGATCCACTCGCGCCAACACTTCCGCCGCGGAACGGCTGTTTGCTGAGTCGTGACGCATTTCGGAGTGCGACACGATCTGGTTTTCCGCAAACCGCGAATCCAGTTCCGGTTTGAACACCTGCACCTTTTGCCGCGCGATCTTCGCGCGTCGCAGCCGGCGAATCAGCTCTTCCGACTTGCCGGAAAACATCGATCCGGCGATGACTTCCACCCAGCCGGCGTTCTTTCGCGGCGGCGGCTCTTCGTGATTTACTTGTGATACCAGTTCGTCCATTCTCGCTTCTTCGTTATGAATAAAACTTCGGATTATAAAACGGCGCAAACGCTGCGATTAATGCGACTTCAAAACTCATCGAACGCGTCACGAGATCGCGCGACAACACACCCCACGCCCCTTGCTTGCTGCGCACGTCGCGTCCGCCACTGACTTCGTCGATCACCACGCCCAACTCACGCCTTCCCTGCACTACGCTTTTCACAATATCGGCCGGTACGGAAATCGACGGCGCGGCGCCGAATGCGCTGCGGTCGGCGCCGTCGGTCGCGTAGGCCCAGCCGCGCAGGAACGTGTGCCACTCACCGCCGATCGAGATCGAGTGAAAGCCGCCTTCGAGTCCGACGTAAATGTCCGCTTCGAGGCGCCGGCTGTGCAGTGAGTCGCGCACGGCGAGTGCTCGTTCGCGCGCGCCTTCCATCAACTGCCAGTCAGTGAGCGGCATGGCGGGCGCGTTGATCTCGACGCGACGCGCGACGACATTAGCGTTAGTCCAGTCCGGATCGATCGTGGCGACGCGCGCGACACTCGCGCGCACAGCCATGATCTTGGCCGCACGATCCGACCCGAGAGCGATTGTTTTAAGTGCCATGAAATGCGAGAGAGCCTATAACATACGGTTCGTGCTTCGTCAAAATGAGCTTCAATTTTGACCTGCTTGACTTTAGTTTTCGCGGTTGTTGTAATCCTCGCGGAGGCTCGAAGGCGTGACCAGCGACGAATTAGTTTACGATTGGAACACGATCAACCCGTCGTTTTCGGCGCCCAATCGACACATCGGCATCAATGACGAAACACTGCGCGACGGGCTCCAGTCGCCGTCTGTTTGCGAACCTGAAGTCGAACAAAAACTCGAGCTCGTGCACTTGATGGAAGCGCTCGGCATGGACAGCGCCGACATCGGTTTACCAGGCGCGGGCGGCACGCACGCAGCCGGAGTCGAACGCATCGCGCGCGAAATCGTCGAACAGAAACTCAAGCTCCGACCCAACTGCGCGGCACGCACACACCGCAACGACATCACGCCCGTCGCCGAGATCTCGCAACGCGTCGGTATTCCGATCGAAGTCTGCACGTTCATTGGTTCTTCGTCGGTGCGCTTCTTCGCCGAAGACTGGACGCTCGACAAGCTGTTGCAAATGACCGAAGAAGCGGTCTCGTTCGCGGTGTCGCAAGGCTTGCCGGTGATGTACGTCACCGAAGACACGACGCGCGCCAATCCGGAAACGATTCGCGCACTCTACACGACCGCGATTCGCGCGGGCGCAAAGGCAGTTTGCGTCTGCGACACGGTCGGTCATTCAACACCCGACGGCGCACGCGCTGTCGTCAGCTTCGTCAAGAAGATCATCGAAGAACAGGGCGGCAACATCCGGCTCGACTGGCACGGACACCAGGACCGGGGCTTGGGCGTAATCAATTCGCTCGCGGCGATTGAAGGTGGCGCCGATCAAGTGCATGCCTCAGCGCTCGGCATCGGCGAGCGCGTCGGCAACACGCCGCTGGATCAATTGCTCGTCAACTTGAAACTATTAGGCTGGATCAAGAACGACCTCTCGCACCTGCGCGAATACTGCGAAACCGCCGCGCGCATCTGTGGCTGGACCGTGCCGTACAACTATCCCGTCTTCGGCCGCGACGCGTTTCGCACCGCCACGGGCGTTCACGCGGCCGCAGTGATCAAGAGCTACCGGAAAGGCGATCAGCATCTGGCGGACATCATCTACTCGGGCGTACCGGCGGGTGAGTTTGGTTTGGAACAGGTCATCGAGATTGGTCCAATGAGCGGCAAGTCAAACGTGATCTACTGGCTCGAGAAGCGCGGCATCGAAGCCGACGAAACTCGCGTCAATCGCATTTACGAACGCGCCAAGTCTGCTCACGGCGTGCTCGAAGAACACGAAATCCTGGAATTGGTGTGACCTTGTCGTCCTCACTCAAAACTGCGCCAGCCGGAACCATTCGACAGCTCGCCTCCCTACCTGAGGTCGAGCAGGCGCTGCGTTTCTTCGAGACCAACGCCGCCGCGATCACCGAAGAACAAATTCGCATCTGCTCGGTTCCCGCGACTCCATTCGCCGAACAACAACGCGCCGAATATCTGGCGGAAAAATTTCGCGAGCTTGGTTTGCACGACGTGTCGATCGATGAAGAAGGCAATTGCCTCGGACTCTTTCGCGGTCGTGCGGCGACTCCGCTGATCATCGTCAGCGCGCATCTCGATACAGTTTTTGCAAAAGGAACTGACTTCACCATGCGGCGCCAGGGCGAACGTTTGTTTGGGCCCGGCATCGCCGACGACGGCTGCGGCCTCGTGGCGTTGATCGCGATCGTTCAGGCAATGCGCGCCGCACAAATCACGACCGCGGGTTCGATTCTGTTTGTCGGCACCGTTGGTGAAGAAGGCGAAGGAAACCTGCGCGGTGTTCGTCATCTATTCACGCGCGGCGCGTGGGCCAAACAAAAGATCGATGCGTTTTTGAGTTTCGATGGACCAGGTGTGGATCGCATCACAAACCGCGCGCTCGGCTCGCGTCGCTATCGCGTCGAGCTTATCGGCGCAGGCGGTCACTCGTGGGGCGACTTTGGTTTGCCCAACCCGGTGCACGCACTCGGCCGCGCAATCTCGCGGCTCGCGGCGTATCCCGCGCCGAAAGATCCGCGCACGACTTTCAACGTCGGTAGTGTCGAAGGCGGCACGAGCGTTAACGCGATTCCGTCACGCGCGGCAATGGAAGTGGATCTACGTTCGGCGGCAGACGCGGAACTGCGCCGCCTCGATGCGTTCTTCCGCCGCGCGGTGAAGGAAGCGCTGGACGAAGAGAACAACGTGCGCCGGCCCGGCGATGCGCTGTTGAAACTGCAACTCGATCTGATCGGTGAACGACCGTCCGGCGAAACGCCGGCCGATGCGCCGGTGGTGAAGCTGGCGCTCGAAGCTACGAAGTTGCTGGGCGTTGAACCGCGGTTGGATCAGTCTTCTACCGACTCAAACTTACCAATCTCACTCGGCATTCCGGCGATCACACTCGGAGCCGGTGGTACTTCCGGCGCCTCACACACGCTCGCCGAATGGTACGAGCCGCGCGATCGCGACAAGGGACTCAAGCGCGGTCTGCTCGTAATTCTCGGACTCGCTGGAACCCAGAATCAGCTTTAGTTAATCGGAATCGAGATCGTCGCCGAACCGGCTTTGCCCGCCGGAAAACGTTTCTGCCGC
This sequence comes from uncultured Blastocatellia bacterium, assembly GCA_946480785.1. The sequence goes on from CAMLLD010000036.1 coordinate 17,661, forward strand.
GCGATCCGCAACGCGTTTGCATCGCCGCCCGAAGCCTGCGTCACTCTTCCCGACTCGTCGTAAGTAACCGTCACGACAACTCGCTTCGCGCCGGGCTTGGTTTCCGCTGGAGCAGGCGCAGATGGCGCCGAAGCCACAGTAGCCGGATTCTCAGCAGCCTTCGCTTCACGCGCGCGACGCTCTTTCTCGCGCTGGCGTTTCAAAGCAGCAGCGGCATCTTCATTCGCCGGGGCGGTTTCTTCACTCGCGGGTTGCGGCTGCACGGGCGCATCGGCTTGCGCGGTTTGCGGCGCGGCCGGTTGATTCGCAGTCTCTGTCGTTGCTGCCGCAGCCGGTTTCTTTGTGCTGTACCAACCCGCCGGAACACCAATCACTGCCACACTCGCCAACACCGCCACGGCTGCAGCGCCGATGAACAACGGCTTGCGACGTCCGACCGATTCTTTACCGAAAGCTAGAAACGCGGGCGCCAACGACTTCTCAACTTCCTCGCTTGTCTCCTCTTTATTTGTCGTGTGCTGAAGCTCGTCAGCGTCGTGAACGTACTCCGCCGGAAACGCTACGCCCGGCGCGATGCTCTCATCCAACCTGCGCAAGCCTTCCAACACGACCTGCGTCCACGGTTGATTGATGGTCCGATTGCCCGCCTGCGCGTCGACACTGAATTCAAACTCCGCGTTCGGCAACGTCAGCGCGTAATAGACCGCGTCGATGCGGGCGTCGACCACGGAGCCCGCTTGCAGATAGAAATAGCCGGCGCCTTGCGGATAGAGAACTTTAAGGCGGCCGCTCTTGCGCTGGTTGCAGAAAAACTCGATCAGTTCGGAAAGTGAAAGATCACTGAGGTGTCCGGTAAGTGCCATGAGAACTAGTCCCTTCTACAAACGACGAATCAAAGGTTGGAAACGAGCGGGGGAGAAAGGCGCGCCACCTTGCGACGCGCCTTCAGGAACGGCAGGTTTACGGCATCAGCGTGAACTTGTAGTTGATCACGCCGGAAACCTTCACGGGCTGGCCGGAAAGTTTTGTGGGAGAGAACCGGGCCTTGAGCGCTGCCTGGACCGCGGCATCGCGCAGCGACGCCGGACCACTCGAAGCATTCGCCGAAATCACTTTGCCGGTTTCGTCGAGCACCACGTCGACCGCAACCACGCCCTGCTGCCTCATGCGCTTCGCAGACTCAGGATAAGACGGAGCGGGCAACGAGACTGCCGTGCCGTTCAAGACGCCACCCGAGATCGGTTTCAGAATCGGACGTGGACCAGGACTCGGCGGCGGCTCGGAGTCGAGATTAACCATGGGCTGAGTTTGATTGCTGCTGACCGAAGGAGACTTCACGTCGACTGGAGTTGCCGCGAGTTTCGTCGCTGCGTTGGACGCAGTCGGCAGATCGGTTGTCGTGGTGTTGCGAGATTTGTTTGCGTTGGTCTTCGGATCGACCACGGGTTTCGCCGCGTTGTTTGCCGCCGGGGGTTGAGCGGTCGTGTCAGGCGTGGTCGCGCTTGCGCCGTTCGCCATCTTCACCATGCTCTCGTCGAGGTAGTACATGATCGAGCGATAAGTGACTTCCGACGGTTCGAACGTGATGCCGCGGCTGTCGACCACGGCGACCGAAGTGGTCATCTTGTTCCAGTTGCCGGCGAAGTCAAACTCATACTTGTAGATCTCTTTGCTGAGCAGCGTGCCGTCAGGATTGAGCAACGTCATCTCGCTGATGTTGCCCTTGTCGTCATACTTGTAGACCTCTTTGCCCGTCAGCGTGGCGCCCGCGATGGGGAAATACTGGTTCTCGACCTTCGCGCCCTTGATGTCGTAGGCAGCGAGTTCGACCAGCACGTGCTTCGCTTCACTGACGCGGCCGTCGGTCATCACGAGCTTGGCGACTTCCGTGCGCACGCGGCGCACCGGACCGACGAGGCCGTCGCGGGAGCGATCGCTTTCGACCGGGGCACTTACGGTGGGGGAACTTCCGGCTTTGGCCGTCAGACCATTCTGGGTTTGCGCGCTTGCCGCGGCGGCAAAGGCCATCAGGCCAAGCATGAAGAAACTGAATCGAATCGACTTTCTAAGCATTGTTTTCTCCTAAATTCGCTGAGGCAGGCTAATTTGGAAAGCACTCGTGAGGCGCGCGGTAACTCCCAGTCCCGCCGGAAGCTCGAACGAGCCCTAGCCATACTAACGGAGTTTAACGACGTTTGTCTACAGGGATCTTAACCGGTCGGTGCGGCTGGTGGAGAGGACTTCGCGGACGGCTTGATAGACCTGTTTTACGGGGATTTGGGTGATTTCCTTCCCGAAAATAAGTCGGTGCTGCTCGCCGACGGGCGTGAAGCTGTGGTGGTCCGGCCGGTCCATGATGACCACGACGGGCGTTCCGACTGCGGCCGCGATGTGTACCGGACCGGTGTCGTTAGAGATGAAGAGCGTTAGCCGCGCCTGAGCCGAGACGAGCTGCGGAATCGTCAGTTTGTCGAAAAAGATCGTGCCTTTCGGAAACAGCGGTCGCATTTGCGGCAGGAGCACGCGCTCCTCTGGACCGGCGAAGACGATCACGCGGACGCGTTCGTTGCGGATGAGATGATCGGCGACTTCCGCGAAGTGTTCGAGCGGCCAACGGCGGGAATCATTGCCCGCGCCGGGAAAGATGCCGACCAGCAGCGTGCCCGAGTTGGCCTTTTCTTTTTTTAGTAAAGCTTCGACGGCGGCGTTTTCCGCGATTCCGGTTTTGAGCACCGGAGTGCGCGTCGGGTTCTCGATCCCGAGCGGCTTGATCACGTCGAGATAACGATCAACAGCGTGGGCGGATCTTGCTTCGCGTTGCGGGCGCGGCTCGAAGTTGGCGAGGATATCGATCGAGCGTCCGGGCCGGCGCGCGTAAAGCCGTCGCGGCGCGCCCGACAGAAAACCGAGCAGGTTGGTTTCGGAAAGACTGTGTAGATCGATGACGAAGTCGTACTTCTGTCTGCGAACGTCGCCGACAAACTTGATGATGCGGCCGATGGATACGAGTTTGTTTCCGTCGCGCAGCCCGACGCGATCTACTTCCAGCACGTCGTTGGCGTAGCCGGAAAGTTTGACGATCTCGCCGCCGGGTTTTCCGATCGCCACCGTGATCTTCGCGCGTGGGAAACGCTCGCGAATCGCTCGCAACGCCGGCAGACTCAACACGACGTCGCCGAGCTGGCCGAAATCAATGACGAGGATGTTGCGCGGATCGAAGGCCACGTAAAACTAGCTCTCTCGCAAATCTCGTCCGGTCATCTCGATAGGTTTTTCGAGACCCAGCAACGCGAGCATCGTCGGCGCGACGTCTTCGAGCGCGCCGCCTTCGCGCAACTTCGTGCCCGTGTAGTCGTCGTCGATCAGATGAAACGGAACGGGATTGGTCGTGTGCGCGGTGTGTGGGTTTCCGGTGAGCAGATCGATCATCTGTTCGGCGTTGCCGTGATCGGCGGTGATGATCGTCGTGCCGCGCGCTTCGCGAATGCGTTTCGTGATCCAGCCGAGACACGAGTCGACGTACTGGCAGGCTTCGATGGTCTTGTCGAGTTTGCCGGTGTGGCCGACCATGTCGGGATTCGCGAAGTTGATAACGAACACATCTGTTTCGCCTTCGTCGATGCCGCGCAGCACTTTGTCCGTGACTTTGAATGCCGACATCTCGGGCTGTAGATCGTAAGTCGCGATCTTCGGCGAGGGCACGAGCAGCCGCCGCTCGCACTCGAATTCCTTTTCGACGCCGCCGTTGAAGAAGTAAGTCACGTGCGCGTACTTCTCGGTTTCGGCGAGCCGGTAGTTGCGCGTGCAGACTTTGGCCCAAACTTCGGCGAGCACGTTCTTGTGATGACGCGGCGGAAACGCGATCGGCAGATCGAACGTCTGGTCGTAAAGCGTGAAGCAAACGTAATCGAGGCGCGGGCGATCGGAAACGTCAAACTCGTTGAAGCCCGGCACGGCGAGCGCGCGTGTTAGCTGGCGCGCGCGATCCGGACGGAAGTTGAAGAAGATCACGCTGTCGTCGTCTTTGATTGTAGCGATTGGCGTGGCGGTCTCGTCCACGATCACGATAGGTTCTACGAATTCGTCAGTGACGCCGCGCTGGTACGACTCGTTCACCGCTGCAATCGGATCTTTCGCGACCTCGCCCACGCCGTGGACCAGCAGATCGTAGGCGCGCTTCGTGCGCTCCCAACGCTTGTCGCGGTCCATCGCGTAGTACCGTCCGACGACCGTGGCGATCTGGCCGACGCCGATCGTTTCCAGCTTCTGCTGCAACGTCGCGAGGTAGTGCGTCGCTGACGACGGCGGGGTGTCGCGGCCGTCGAGAAAACAGTGAACGTAAACGCGCGGCATCTCGAGCCTTTTCGCGAGTTGCAAAAGCGCGTAGAGATGCGTCAACGATGAATGGACCTGGCCGTCCGAACACAGCCCCATTAAATGGAGCGCCTTGCCGCGATCGCGTGCGCCTTCGATCGCGCTCGTCAGCGTTTTGTTTTGAAAAAACTCGCCCGTCTCGATCTCGTGATCGACGAGCGAAACGTCCATGCGAATCACGCGACCCGAACCGATGTTCAGATGGCCCACTTCGGAATTGCCCATCACGCCCGCGGGCAGACCGACGCGCGAACCGTGCGCTTCGAGCAGCGTCTGCGGATATTTGTCGCAGAGTTCGTCGTAGAAAGGCGTCGCGGCGAGCGCGATCGCGTTGCCTTCGCGCGCCGCTGAATAACCCCAACCGTCGATGATGATCAGCGCGAACGGACCGCGTTTCTTATTCAAACCGCACCTCGATCTGATGAAATGCCCGCTTGCCGGGATAGCGTGAGGCGCCGCGCAGATCTTCTTCGATGCGCAGTAGCTGGTTGTATTTCGCGATGCGATCCGTGCGTGAAAGCGAGCCGGTTTTTATTTGTCCGGCGTTGGTTGCGACCGCGAGATCCGCGATAAAGGGATCTTCGGTCTCACCGGAACGATGCGAGATGATCGCGGTGCGTCCGTTTCTTTGCGCGAGCTCGATGCAGTCGAGTGTTTCGGTGAGCGTGCCGATCTGGTTGACCTTGATCAGAATCGAGTTGGCGACGCCGAGATCGATTCCTTTTTGCAGAAACTCGGTGTTGGTCACGAAGAGATCGTCGCCGACGAGTTGCACGCGCTTGCCGAGTGCGTCTGTGAGTAACTTCCAACCGTCCCAATCGTTTTCGGCCATGCCGTCTTCGATCGAGATGATCGGGTACTGGTCGCACCAACTCTGCCAATACTCGACCATAGCTTCGCTGCTCAACCGCCGCTTGTCGCTCTTCTTAAAGACGTACGCGCCGTTGTCGAAAAACTCGCTCGCCGCCGGATCGAGCGCGAGCAAACAATCGCTTCCCGCATCGTAACCCGCGTTGCCGATCGACTCGAGAATCGTCTCGACCGCTTCTTCATTCGAACGCAAATTCGGCGCGAAGCCGCCTTCGTCGCCGACACTCGTCGCGTAACCTTTCTTTTTCAACACCGACTTCAACGCGTGAAAGATCTCCGCGCCCATGCGCAACGCTTCGCTGAAGTTCGGCGCGCCCACCGGAACGATCATGAACTCCTGGAAATCGACGTTGTTATCAGCGTGCGCGCCGCCGTTGATGATGTTCATCATTGGCACCGGCAACGTGCGCGAGTTTGGACCACCGAGATAACGATAGAGCGGCAAATCGACGGACAGCGCCGCGGCGCGCGCGGTCGCGAGGGAAACCGCCAGCAACGCGTTCGCGCCGAGCCGTGATTTCGTCTTCGTGCCGTCGAGCTCGAGCAACGCGCGATCGACTTCCGCTTGATCGAGTGCGTCAAAGCCTTCGAGCGCGGGCGCGATGATCTCGTTGACGTTCTGCACTGCTTTCAGCACGCCCTTGCCGTTGTAGCGACTCTCGTCACCGTCGCGCAGTTCGACCGCTTCGTGCTCGCCCGTGGAAGCGCCCGAAGGCACGGCCGCGCGGCCCATCTCGCCATCCTCTAAAACGACTTCCGCTTCGACTGTCGGATTGCCGCGCGAGTCGAGTATTTCACGCGCTAGAACGTGCTCGATCCAGCTCATCCTTTGCTTCCCCTTCTCCGTTTGTTTCGAGTATCTCCATCCTGACGCGCATCACGCGGCGCTTCTCGACGCGCTCGACATGAAAAACCAGGCCGTCGTACGTCACGACCTCGCCCGGCTTGAGCACGTGCCCCGCTTCGGTCATAAGAAAACCGCCGACCGTCGTGTACGACTCCGATTCCGGCACCGTAGTTTTCAACCGCCGATTCAAATCGCGCACAGCGAGTCCACCGTCGAGCACGTAAGTCGACGGATCGATCTCGGTGATCTGCTCGTTGACCTCTTCGTCGTGCTCGTCGGAAATGTCGCCCACGATCTCTTCGAGCAGATCTTCGAGCGTGATGATTCCTTCGAGTCCACCGTGTTCGTCAACCACGAAACCAAAATGCATCTTCGCCTTCTGCATCTGCCGCAGCACATGCTCGAGCCGCGCCGTGTCCACGACGTAAAGCGGCGGTTGCAGCACGTCTTCGAGCCGAAACTTTCCGGGATGCAGCAGGTAAGGCATGACGTCTTTGCTGTGAACGAACCCGATCACGTCGTCGAACGACTCGCGATAAACAGGCAAACGCGAATAGCGATGCTGATCAAACGCTTTTGTGATCTCTTCGAGCGAGCAGGTCGCGGGAATCGCAGCCATTTCCGTGCGCGGCACCATCGCTTCGCGCACCACCGTGTCAGAAAACTCAAAGACGCGGTGAATCAAGCGGCGTTCTTCAGCGCGCAGGTGTCCCTTCTCACGCGAGATGTCGACAAGGCGCCGCAGTTCGTCTTCCGTGTAAGTTGAGGCGTGTTCGGCGGTGGCTTTAATGCCGATGAGTTGCACCGTGCGCACGCTCGCCCAATCAAGCGCGCGAATCGGCAAACTGAAAACCTTGTAGAACAGCTCCATCGGCAACGCGATCCACAACGCGATGCGTTCCGCGAGCGCGAGCCCCATCAGCTTAGGCGCCTGTTCGCCGAGGACGATGTGCAGCGAAGTGATGATTGAGAAGCCGATCAGAAACGCGATCGAATGCCGCCACGTATCGGAGAGTCCGGACAACGGACCTTCGAGCAGTCGGGCAATCGCGGGCTCACCGAGCCAGCCGAGCGCGAGCGACGCGAGCGTGATTCCGAGCTGAGATGCGGACAGATAGGCGTTGAGATTTTGCAGCAGCTTCAGCAAGCGTTTGGCGCTGCGGCTGCCGCCTGCCGCAAGCGTCTCGATGCGCGACGAACGCACGCCCACGAGCGCAAACTCCGCGGCCACAAAGAACCCGTTCGCCGCGACGAGCAGCAGCACGGCCAGAAGCTTTAAGACGGTGGTTTCGAGAGTGGCGTGAGAAACGGCTGCTTCGCCTTCCGCGAACAGGAAACCCAGCCAGTTACTTGGTAGTTCGTCCATTCTTGAGTAGGTGGGCAGGAATGATAGCACGAAGGCTACGGCTTCACGACCGCGCAGACCTGTAGCTCAAGCCGGGAGCGACTTTACAAAGAAAAAACAATAACTGGCAGTTAACTAATGGCCGGCAGCAGCACCCGCTGCACGGGATCGGACTGGACGCCGCTCATGCTTCGCACGAGCGCGAGCGAGCGCCTGATCGACGCGAGGTTCGATATTGCACTCGGGTTGACGGCACACGGCCGCCAATTCTGAGACCACCAGATAACGTGAACGTTCGAGCATCCGCTGCTCGCGGAAAGAGAGTGGTTTGATATTGCTCAGATAGGTCAGGTGTTTGAGCACCTCGGCCACTTCGAAAATGTCGCCGGTGCGCATTTTGTCTGAGAATTCCTTGAAGCGATCCTTCCAATCATTAGCCGGGGAGGAAAAATCATCTGCCAATGCCTTGAACAGCATGTCACACTCACCCGATGAGATTGGGGCGCGCAGGCCAACTTCTGAAGCATTGGAAACCGGAACTAAGACCAGGGAGTTGTTAGCAGCAAGACGAAGCGTATAGAAAGGAAGGAGAGTAGCGCCTATCTGCTTCTGTTCTATTTGCTCGATGGTCCCGATTCCATGATTCGGGTAAACGACTTTCTGGCCGACTTTGAAGCCCACCATGCACCTCCATCGAATTTGAAATATCAGACTGCGCCGCACGCGCAGGCTTGGGGATTAAAACGAGTGACGCGGGTTGCGTCGGAAGCCCTAGTTGGTAAGTAGTTGAAGTCTAGCAAGCGATCTTGCACAGCGTCAACCCGAATGGGTGAGAACGCTATTTCACTTCAACGGCAGTTGGTAAGCAGTGAGATTTTGGCAGGGCTTCAATTCGAGGTTGGTCTTCTGTGCGTCGGCGACGCGCCGCAGTTTCGCGCGCGTGTCGGCGGCTTCGGGCAGTCGCAGCTTTGCGAGTGTGTTCGTGTCGTCAGCGATGGTTTGCGTCAACACGAGGTAGCGGCCAGGCGGCAGATTGTTGAAGGAAAACGTGCCGTCTGCTTCGACTGGCGTCATGAAGTAACGCAGCACGTCGGTGCTTTTTTCACGTTCGGCGGGCACTAGATAAACGCCAAGCGAAGCCGGAATCGCGACGTTGTTTGCAGTAGTGACTTTTCCGCGAATCGACGCCGCACCTTCTGTGAGCGTGATCGTGACGTCGGTTCGTTGACCGACTTTTAGCGTCCACCAGTTGGCTGCCGCATCGACCTTCGGCGGCCCGGCGCTCGTCATCGAATTCAGATACCAATAACGCCCGTAGAACTGTGGTTGCGGCATGTAGCGACCCGGTACCAGCCCGCGAATCGCAAAGCTTCCTTTTGCATCCGGCATAGCTGAGTTTGACGTCGGGTACAAAGACGATGGATCGGTGTCCGTGTCCTTTTGTGCGCCTACCACGGTCACGTTCATTTCGGAAAACAACGGACTGCGTTTGCCTTCACATTCCGGCGGTTTTGTCGGGTCGAGCACGATGCGACCCGACAGCGACGCGAGTGGTTTGGTTGTCAACTCGATGCCGGTTACGTCTGCGCCTTTGACGGTGACGCGCTGCGGGTCGGACATCATCATCTCCGAAGGCAACGGCGCGGAACCGGGCACGATTTCACGTGCGATGAGGACGTAATCGCCATCGGCCAGCCCGGTGAACTCGAACGTACGATTGCCGGCTTGCAGATACGCACCGCCGAAAGACATGAATGCGCCGGTGGCGGACGTCAGGGTAACCGAGGCTCCGGCCGCACTGGCGAGTTTCACCGATCCGCTGACCACATGCCCTTGTTCGCCGCGATAGCGAATGTCCGCAGTGCTTTCTTCACCTGGGCGCACGCTGATTTCCGCCGCGCCGTCGCGCGTCGACGAAGGCGAGTACGTCGGCATGTCGTTACTATAAGCGGTGACTTGATAGCGCGGAGCAAAGCCGTTTCCACCGGCACTCACGATGTACGTTCCCGGCATGAGTCCGAAGAGACGATAAATGCCGCGGTCGTCAGTCGCCTGCTGCATATAAAACGCGAACGGGAATTTCGTGACGCGTCCTTTCGCGTCGCGCACCATCCACGCCTGCACCGTGAGCGCGATCAACGGCTCACCGGCGGCCGTCGTAACTGAACCCGTGATCACGCCGCCACGGATGAGCTCGAGCCTGACATTGTCGCCGACGCGGTAATGAGTACCAGACAGATCCGGATCCCACGCTGCTTGCACATAGCCGGGAGCGGATGCCGTAACAACATAGAGTCCGGAAGTTAAGCCATTAATCCGAAAGGTCCCTTCTGAATCGCTGGTTCCGTTGCGAGCGCCGCCCGCGTAATTCAGGCGGCGCACTAAAACCTGAGCACCCGCAAACGGCTGCCCGCTGTCGTTCACGACTGAACCCGTAATGCTGCCGACGGTTGTGTCGTCAACATTCGTCGCCGGGGCTGGAGTACTCGAAGTAGTCTTCTGCGCTAAAACGCAAATGCAGCCCAACACCAAAATCAGAAGCGTGCGAAGAATTTGTGCAAACATGATTATTGCGGCGACGGAGTAAGATCGATCGTCAATACGACGTCAGTGACGACGCCATCAGCGAGCGTAACGCTGCGCGTCGCCTGGTATCGCTTGCCGGGGACGATCAGGGTAACCGTTACGTCATACACGCCCGCCGGCACTCCTTCGATCAGAAAATGACCGCGTGAATCGGCCTGCGACGGCCGAACGGTTACGTTGTTCTCGCCCGATCTTGTGAGACGCACAGCGAAGCGGGTGTTTGGCGGCGCGGCTCCATTTTCCACGCCGATGACACCACGCAGACTCGCAGTGCCGTAACTAACAAACACCTTCACCCCCGTGATCGATTCGCCGTCTTTCAGTTCAAGCTGCGGGATTCTCACGCCGTCGCGCTCGATGCGTGAGATGGCGAATCCCTTGGGCGGAAACGGCATGTTCTTCTCAGTCAGCGCGATGTTCAGCACGCCGTTTTGCAACCCGCCGAAGTGAAAGCCTCCATCCGCCGCAATCATCGAAGAAACCGAAGTCGAGGTACCGGCCGCAACCGATCCGTAGCCACGCAACTGTAGCTCAGACAATTTGCTGCGCGCGGCTTTGTCGTCACTTTCGAGCACCACGACTCCGTTAATACTCGCGCCTTTCGCGAGCTTGATCGCGAAATCGGTGATGTCCTGATCGACCACTTCGAAAGTAATTGTTTCGAGGCGCAGTTCGTTAGCTTGATCTGAATACTGCACGATCGCGTATTTGCCCGGTAATAGTCCTTCGGTTATGAAATCGCCGCGCTCGTTTGCTGCAATGCCGGTGTTTACATAATCGGACCGGTCGCCGATGATGCGCGACAAACCGTAACGCACGTTCGGTACGGGCAGGCCGGTCTCGGTATTGATCACGTGCCCGCTCACGGAGAACGTCTGCATCGCACGGCCCAGGTTGATATCGACGTCCTTCGCTTCCCCGGCTTCCCCGACTACAACTATCGTCGCTTTCTCGGAGTCGCTCACGTCCGGATGAAATACCTGTTTGTAAGTGGCTCTTTGCGCAATCGTGAACCCGCCGGCGAGCTCATCGCTGCGGCCCGCGGCGACTTTGTATTTCCCGGGCAGCAGTCCGTAGACGCGATAGATGCCGCGATCGTCCGTCAAACTGCTATTCACCGGATAGATCTGGCGCACTGGAGCTTGCTTGTCTATCAAATCGGCGCGAAAGATATTGACTGTTGTTTGAATAACCGGCCGGTTGTCTGCATCGGTTACTTTGCCGGTGATCACGCCGCCACGTATGAGCGAAAAATCAACGTTCTCGACGTTTTCATCTTCGTTAATGACCACTGGTTGGACGGCGTAGTCTGAGTTGGGCGACACGTAGGCAGGCGCGGAGGGAACAACGTGATACGAGCCCGCGGCGACGTTCGTGATGTGATAGACGCCGTCCTGATCGGTCAAGGCGCTGGGTATCTGCTCAAACGGATTCGAGCCGTCGTAACGACGCAGACCAACCATCACGCCTGGGGCCGGTTTGTCCTTGATTGTGATCCGGCCTGAGACACTCCCGTGCGCAGTCTTTGCCGCCGGCTGCTTCGACGGGGTCTGCGCCGACAACGTGTAGGCGAAACAGAAAACAGTTATTAAGGCGAGCGCGGCACTGCGAGCCGAGGACCTCATTCAGTTGCTCCTTGTGGTGTGGGCGGTCGGATAATAGCCCAGCAGTGTTCACGCTGAAAAGGTTTACGGGTTCAATTTTTTCGCGGTTGTCAGTGTTAAGATTCTGCTGTTAGGATCGCGCGTCCATGGCTCATCTCAAAATCACCGACGCGAGTGGCCGTCAATGGCAATACAGTTTTTTGCCGCAGGCTGCGTGTACGATCGGCCGCGCGCCGGACAACACGGTGGTTTTGGACGATCCGCGCGCCTCACGCTATCACGCTCACGTCAATCAGGCAGACAACGGAACGTTCACGATCGTCGACGGTGCGGTGATCAACGGCCAGCTACGGCGCAGCGCGAATAAAGTCTTCATCAACGGCGAGCCGCGTTTCGAACAGCAACTCAAAAACGGCGACCGCATCACGATCGGCGCGAGCACGTTGCGCTTCGAGCAGCCCGTGGAAGAACGGACCACGGATGTTCGTTACGACGACAAACCGCTGGGCCATACGCAACTGCTGATCTCCGCGAACGACGTGATGTCGACCGTGCTGCGTTCGAAAGAAGAGATTCCCGTCGCGGCGCAACGCGACAAAGTGCTCGAAGCACTGCAGCGCAAAGCAAACATCCTGACGGCGCTTTACGAGATGAGCAAAACGCTCGGCTCAGTCTTCGACCTGAACGCGATCTTTGAAAAGGCCACCGACATCATCTTTCGCTCAACGCCCGCCGATCGCGTGGTTGCATTGTTGGCTGAAAACGGAAACAACGGTGACGATGCGAACCTGACGCCGATCGCCGTGCGCGCTCGCGACAACAAGCTCGAAGCACACGCGCGCAAGTTGTCGATCGGACGGACCATCACGCGCAAAGTGATGCGCGAACGGGTCGCTTTGCTCTCACAGGACGCCGCGTCTGACGAACAGTTTGCCGGCGTCGATTCGATCGTGTCGCAAGGCGTGCGTTCGACGATCTGCGCGCCGTTGATGGCGGAGTCGCGCGTACACGGCGCCCTTTACGCCGATCGGTTGGATCCTTTCGCCGCGTTCAAGCCCGACGATCTCGAACTGATCAGCGCCGTCGCCGCGCAAACGGCGATCGCCGTTGAGAATGCCCGCGCTCACGAACGTCTCGCGCGTGAAGAAGTCGCGCGCGCGAACTACAGCCGGTTTCTGCCCGAATACGTCGTGAAGCAGATGCTCGAAAATCCCGACTCGTTCAAGCTCGGCGGCGTGAGTCAGACCATCACAATTCTCTTCGCGGACATTCGCGGCTTCACACGCATCTCCGAACACGCGCCGCCCGAAAAGATCGTGAGCCTTCTGAACCGTTACTTCTCCGCGATGACCGACATCATCTTCGCGCACGGCGGCACGCTCGATAAATATCTCGGCGATGGTCTAATGGCCCTGTTCGGCGCGCCAACAGCCACGCCCGACGATGCATCAAACGCCCTGAACGCCGCCGTCGCGATGCAGCGCCGTTTGCTTGGCATCAACCGCGAGCTGCGCGACGAAGGTTTTCCGGAAATCGGCGTCGGCATGGGCCTGCACACGGGCGAAGTCGTCGTTGGTTATATCGGTTCTGAACGCCGTTCCGAGTACACTGCAATCGGTGATACCGTCAACACCTCGTCGCGGCTCGAATCAAACGCGCAGGGTGGAGAGATTCTGATCAGTGATGCGACGGCGAAAGCCGCACGCAGTCGTTATAGACTAAAGCCACGCGAAGCGATCATGGTGAAAAACAGGCAACAGCCTGTGATGCTTTGGGAGGTCGACTGGCAAAAAGCAAGCGGGTCGTTTTAAGCAATGTCCTTCATTCGCACTACCGGAAAACTGATCGGCCTTCACGCCCTTCAGAACGTTGTCTCAGACTCAATGGCGATCGATATGGGCTCGGCGAGCACACTCATAGCCGTGCGCGGCCGTGGTGTCGTTGTCGATGAACCGTCTGTTGTCGCCGTCAACAAGATCACCGGCGAAGTGATCGCCTTCGGCAACGAAGCGCACAAAATGCAGGGACGCGAAGCGCGCGACATCGCCGTGATCGCGCCACTCGTCGACGGCGTCGTGGCTGACTTCGAACGCACGCGGGCGATGCTCGATCACTTCGTGCGCGAGGCTCGCAGCGGTCTTTCGCACTTCAGTCGCCGCGCGATCATGAGCGTCATTTCCGAAGTGACGCAGGTTGAGCAACGCGCGCTGCTCGCGGCCGCTGAAGAAGCCCGCATTAGTCGCGTCTACATGATCGAAGAAGGACAGGCAGCAGCGATCGGCGCGGGCGTTCCCGTCAACGACGAACACGCCGCGGCAGTCGTGGACATCGGCGGTGGCACGACGAACGTCGCCGCGATCATAAGCGGCTCGATCATCGCTTCGCGCGCGGAAAGAATCGGCAGCGGCGATATCGATCAGGCGATCATGGACCGTCTGCGGCGTCATCGCGGTTTGACTATCGGCGTGCAGACGGCGGAACGGTTGAAACTGGAGCTGAGTTCCGCGATCGAACCGGAAGAACCCAACAAGAAGATCAACGTGCGCGGGCGTGACGTGCAGACGGGAAGTCCGGGCGCAGTCGACATCACGGCCGGCGAGGTTTACGCGATCACGATGACGATCATCCGGCGCATTGCCGAGGAAGTGCGCTCGATGCTGACGGAGCTCGCGCCGGAAGTCGCCGGCGATATTTACGAGCGCGGGCTGATTCTCACCGGCGGCGGCGCGCAACTCGAAGGCTTGTCGCAATACCTGCAACGCGAGCTCGATCTGGTCGTGAAAGTTGCCGACGATCCGCGCTTCGCGATCGTGCGCGGGTTGGCCCAACTCTACGAAGAACCGCTGTTGCTGCGGCGCGTCGCGCGCACCGAAGCGCATCCGTTACTCGACACAGAAGCGACCGCGTTCGAGACCTAAGCCGCCGGGAACCACGATGTGAACTTCCTCGGAATCTACAAACGCCAGATCACGGTCGCGCATATCTTCGGCATTCCGGTGCGTTTTGATTACCGCTGGTTCATCGTCTTCATCCTGAGCGTCTGGCTCATCGCCGTGAACCTCAGCCGCGGCGGCATGTTTATCGGTTCGTTTCGACTGCAACCGGTCGGCACGGTGACGGCGTGGGTGCTCGGCGTCATCACGACGCTCGGGCTGTTTCTCTCTGTGTTGGCCCACGAGCTCTCGCACGCGTTAGTGGGCCGTTCGGAAGGCATCGAGATCGAAGAGATCGTGCTGCATCCGTTTGGCGGACTCGCGCGACTGCGCAACGAACCGGAGAATCCGCGCGCCGAGTTCAGAATCGCCGTCGCTGGACCAGCCGCGAGTTTCCTGATCGGCGTGATCAGTTTTGTCCTGTTATTGCCGACGGTGCGCGCCGGCTACTCGATCGCCGCCGGTATTTTGCTGCTGCTCTCGGCCGGCAATCTGTTGCTCGCGATCTTCAACCTCTTTCCCGGTTATCCACTTGACGGCGGCCGCGTGTTGCGCGCGATCCTCTGGCGTCGCACTGGTGACATTCGCGAAGCGACGCGTCTCGCCGGAATCTGCGGGATGCTGATCGCCGCGATTCTGATCATCTTCGGCGTCTACATGGTCATCGCGCCGAATTTCCGTTCGTACTTCATGGGTTTCTGGTCCGTGCTCGTCGGCCTGTTTCTCTTCGACGCGGCTTATAGAATCGTGAAGCACGTGCAGGGTCGTTTGCAAAACATCGTGCGCGAAGCGATGTCGGCGCCGTTTTCGATCGAACCTGACTTGTTGATTAGCAACTTGATCGATTCCGTTTTGCCTATGCACCGCCAGGTTGCGTTTCCCGTGGCTCTGAATCAACGCCTTCACGGCATGTTGTCGTTGGAAGATCTGAAAGCATTGCCGCGTGAACGCTGGCATCTCACGCGCGCTCGCGACGTGATGCGGCCGATCGCGCCGCGGTTCTTCGTCGAACCGAACGCGACGCTTGGTTACGCCCGCGAACTGATGAAGGTTAACGGTATCGGATCGCTCGCCGTAGTCGGCAAAAACGGCGAACTCGTCGGCTTCCTGCAAAGTGGCAAGTTCAAACGCAAACGCGGCGCAAAAGTGGCGCGCTAACTCACAACCCGCGAACCTCCGCGTGATAAATTAGCGACGTTGCTCACATAGAATTTTTCCGCGATAATCCGAATGGCGCTTTCATTCTCGCTACTTGAAGGACTCGTGTATGCTGGCCGTAATCGGCGCGCTCTTTGCCAACGGTTTGATCGCAGTGTTGAAGCTGATCGCAGCCTTCATTACCGGTTCTTCCGGGATGATGGCTGAAGCGCTGCACTCGGTCGCAGACACCACCAACCAGATCTTTCTGTTGCTGGGTCTGCGCTTCTACAAGCGTCCGGCGTCCGCCAAACACCCCTTTGGTTACGGGAAAGAACGGTTCTTCTGGTCTTTCATAGCCGCGATCTTTATTTTCGGCGTCGGCGCGACGTACGCGATTTACGAAGGCATCGTAAAACTGACGCACCCGCACCCGCCGACGAACCTCGGCTGGGCTTACGTGGTGCTCGCGCTTTCGTTCCTGTTGGAATCCGCCTCGATTGCGATCGCGCTGTACCAGGAAGTGAACGAAGCGCATCACGAAGGCCTCAGCTTTCGCGATTACTTGCGGGAGTCGAAAGACCCGACCGCCAAGACCGTGATCTTTGAAGACTCTGCGGCGCTGATTGGCATCGTCATCGCTACGCTCGGGCTCGTGCTGACCCAATACCAGGTCGGCGGCAGCGCGGGCGCGTACTGGGACGGTGTCGCCTCGATCAGCATCGGATTGGTGTTGGCCGTGGTTGCCTTCGTGCTGGCGCGCTCGTCGCGCGGACTCCTGCTCGGCGAAGCAGCAAACAAGAAAGAAGTGGCGGCGATCAAACAGGCGATCGAGAGCCACCCGAACGTCGAACGAGTGGTCGAGCTGCTGACGATGCATCTGGCGCCGAAACAGATCTTGATCAACGCGCACGTGCAACTGCGGCCGAACCTGGTCACAGGCGATATCGAAAAGTCGATCGCGGAGATCGAAGATCGCATCAAACGCGCGGAGCCGAAAGTTGAAATGATCTTTCTCGAGACCGCGCGCGGCGAAACGGTCGATGGTGGTCGACTCGTCGCCGAGAACATCGGTTAGTTGAATTTCGCATAGTGTGGAGAAACTAAGTTGCTGTCGCTACGCCCGGCATCAGGGACCCACAAAATCGATCGTACGAGATGTTGCTACTACTGCCATACACGGAGTATCTGAGACGAGCCGGTGAGCCGCGCAATATCGCGGACATCGTGCTTGTCTTTTTGCTCGTGTATGCAGTTTTGAAACTCCTGCGCGGTACTCGCGCCGCGCCCATGGCCGCCGGCCTCGCCGCTATCGTTTTTCTCTACTGGCTTTCCGTCAAACAAGATCTCGCGACGCTGGAGTTCGTGCTCAGCAACGGGCTGCTCTACATCGGTATCGCGATCATCGTTTTGTTCCAGTCGGAAATTCGGCAGGCGTTGATTACGTTCGGCAATCGTTTTCGCATGCCGTTTTCGCGGCAACACCGCGGACAGTTTGGCGAAGGCGTCTACGATGAAGTGATCCTTGCGGCGACGACACTCGCCTCGACGAAAACCGGGGCACTGATCGTGATCGAGCGCAACGTCGGGTTGAAGAACGTGATCGACGGCGGCGTGCAACTCGACGCCGAACTCAGTTACGACCTGCTTTTGAGTATCTTCAACACGGCGAGTCCGCTGCACGACGGCGCGGTCGTCGTGAGACGTCATCGCATCGCTGCGGCGTCGTGCTTTTTGCCGTTAACACTGAATCCGCGTCTGTCGCGCGATCTCGGCACGCGCCATCGTGCCGCGATCGGCGTGACTGAAGACACGGACGCGGTCGCCGTGGTCGTCTCGGAAGAAACAGGACTGCTATCGTTCGTGCAACGAGGCGATATCAAACGCGGGCTCGACGCCACGAAGCTGCGCGAAGCGATCTTCGAAGCGTTGGGCGTGGCGCCAAAGAAAGAAAAAGAAGCCACGCAGAAAGCTGCGGAGTCGGACGCGGAAGAGATCGCGCCGGTGTGAGTTATGCCGTTTCAGGACGTTGACGAAATCACGGAGGCACCAAGCGCCGCGCCGGCGCCGCCCAGTCGTGTCGAGAAACTGCTGCGCAAGCTCTTCATCGAAGACTGGAGTTTGAAACTGCTCTCGCTTGCGATCGCGCTCGTACTTTGGTTGCTAGTAACGGGGCAAAACCAGCCGGTAACAGCCCACCTCAATGTGCAACTCAATTTCATCCGGCCACCGGCACTCGAGATCAGCAACGACCCGCCGCGCACGGTTGACGTGATGCTCACCGGCAGTAGAAACAAACTGGACGATTTGACGTCGCTCGATCTCGTCGCCACCGTCGACATCAGCGATCAGCGCGCGGGCGAACGCGTGTTGCGGCTCGCGGACAAGGCGCAGATCTCGTTGCCGCAGGGCGTGAAGGTTGATGGTTTTCAACCGAGCGCCGTTCCCGTTCGGCTCGAAGCGATCGTCGAGCGGCAGGTCCCGCTCGATCCCAAGCTCGAGGGTAAGCCAGCCGATGGTTACGACGTGTATTCGGCGCGGCCGAGCCGGGAAACGGTGACGCTGCGCGGCCCGGAGAGTCGCATCGCCGCGTTGCAACGAGTGCCGACGGAGAGCATTTGGATTTCGGGACACAAGGAGAGTTTTACGGCCACGAATGTGGCAGTTGATGTGCCGGATCCGAAAGTCGACGTGATCGATCCGGTGGTGAATGTGGAAGTCGAGATCGGCGAGCACCGTGCGGAAAAGAGTTTTTCGGGAGTGACGGCAAGCGGAACGGACGGCGCGCGCGTGCAGCCGGCGAGCGCGTCGGTGACACTGCTTGGGCCGGCGAGTCTGTTGGATTCGCTGAAGGCCGAGGAGCTCAAAGTTCTAGTCGACGGAAGCAGTGGACCACGAATTCAGTTGCCGCCGGCGCTGAACGGAAAAGTTTTCTTGAAATCAATTCAACCCAGCAGGTTCATCATCCCTTAATGAAGGCTCTCTTTGGAACTGACGGCATTCGCGGCGAGGCCGGACGTTTTCCACTCGACGCCGCCACTGTCAAAACGATCGGCTTCTCTTTAGCACGTCATCTGGCGGAAACGATCGCTAAACCAACAATCATTATTGGCCGCGACACGCGCGAATCAGGCGAGTGGCTCGAGCAGGCTCTGATAGAGGGCGCGTCTGAGGCGGGCGTCGAGTGTCTGTCGGCGGGTGTGATCACAACACCGGGCGTGGCGTTCCTGACGCGCAAATACGAGGCGAGCGCCGGCGTCGTCATCAGCGCCTCGCACAATCCATATCAGGACAACGGGATCAAGATCTTTTCGCCGTCTGGGCAGAAGATCGACGATGCTTTAGAACGCCAAATCGAACGTGACATTGAACAGGGATTGAAGCCCGATCTTAAAGAGGGATTTATCCCAAAAGATCCCTCTCCCACGGCCGCAGCTAGCGCACGCAACGACTACCTGAACTTCCTCACAAACGACATCGGTCATGGCCTATCACTCCACGGCCTGACAATCATCGTCGATTGCGCCAACGGCGCCAGCACCAACTTCGCTCCGCAACTCTTTGAAAATCTCGGCGCCCGCGTCATCGCGATCAACGCCAACCCCGACGGCCGAAACATCAACCTGAACTCCGGTTCACTCCACATCGACTCCCTCATCAACGCCGTCAAAAAAGAAAAAGCCGATCTCGGCGTGGCCTTCGACGGTGACGCCGATCGCTCGTTATTCGTCGACGAAAAAGGCGGCTTTGTCGATGGCGACGCAACACTGTGGGTGCTCGCAAACTATCTCCGCGCCCACGGAAAACTAAAAGACGACACTGTTGTCGCGACAGTGATGAGTAATATCGGCTTGGAGATCGCACTGCGTGCCGCCGGCATTCGCCTGGTCCGCACCGACGTCGGCGACAAGTACGTCCTTGACGAGCTCCTAAAGCTCGGCGCGAGTCTCGGTGGCGAACAGTCAGGCCACATCATCATGCCGGAGCTGAGTCTCGCGGGCGACGGCATGATCACCGCGCTCAGCCTGCTGCGCGCTCTCCGTGAAACCGACAAAACACTGGCGCAAGCGACCGCAGGTTTCCAGCAATATCCGCAGATTCTCGTAAACGTGCGCGTCCGCGAGAAAGTCCCCTTTGCCGAACTGCCTGCTGTTCAGGCGGAGGTCAGAGACGTCGAGGAACGGCTCTCGCACAAAGGCCGGCTACTGCTCCGCTACTCGGGCACGGAGCGGCTGGCCCGCGTCATGATCGAAGGCGAGAGTCAGTTTGAAATCGAGGGCTACGCGGAACGGATCGCCGCTGCGATCAAGCGCGCGATCGGGGCCTGAGCCTGAAATTTCTACACGCCGCCCCGCGAAAAATCTACATCGTTCGCGGCGTGAGTCGAGGGGCGAAGGTGCTTTCGCTCGGCTCAATCACGCGATTTCCACGGGATTCTTACTTAGTTCAAGCTTCTCAAAAAAGACTGTTGCACGGCACAAGCGTTGCGGTGTATATTGCGGGGCAAGAGAGACGGTTGGTGGATCCTCCGTCTCAAGTGGTTGCTGGGGTGAGGACAGTAACCACGAATATGGATGGGCGCGACGCACTCCCACGTATGTCGCGCCCATTCGCTTTTGTTGGCGAGTAACCTCCAAGTCCCCATGCAGCGGTTCGAGATTTCGATAAATCAGCACGCTCGCAAGAGCGAAATCAACATCGGCCGCGGCATCAGGCAGGATTTGGGTCAACTGCTCTCGTCCACCTTGCCGCAGCCTCCACGCCAAGTCGGCATCATCTCAAACAAACGGGTCTTCGGCCTTTACGGCCGCGAAGTCCGGCGCAGTCTTAAACGCGCCGGGTTCAAGACATTTGAGTGGTTGATGCCGGAGGGCGAGCGCTACAAATCATTTCCGATCCTTGAAAACGCGGTCGAGTTTCTCAGTGAAAAGCGCTTCGAGAGGAACGATCTCGTGGTGGCGCTTGGTGGCGGTGTGGTTGGGGATCTCGCTGGTTTCGCGGCAGCGATTTACCTCCGCGGCATTGCCGTCGTGCAAGTCCCGACGACGTTGCTTGCCCAGATTGATTCTTCGGTCGGCGGCAAAACCGGAATAAATCTGGCCGTAGGCAAGAACCTGGTCGGCGCTTTTCATCAACCGGTGGCAGTTTTTATCGATACCGAAACGCTGCTGTCGTTGCCGCCGCGCGAATTGGTTTCGGGATTTTGTGAGATGGTGAAACAGGCCCTTATTGCGGACGAGACACTCTTGAGCAAGACGGTTGAGTGTCTGCGGGAAGTCGCACGTGACCGGGAGTTTGTTGCGAGTGGGGATTTTGCAAATTTGATAAAGGCGAACTGCGAATTCAAGGCTTCGATCGTTGCGAACGACGAACGCGAATCGACGGCGCGCTCGGACAGGCAGTCGCGTCGCATTCTCAACTTCGG
Organism: uncultured Blastocatellia bacterium; assembly: GCA_946480785.1. Next base: position 38,782 of record CAMLLD010000036.1, read on the forward strand.
CCACACGACCGCGCACGCTCTCGAAGCGATCACGAAGTATCGCCGCTTCCGTCACGGCGAAGCGGTCGGCTATGGAATGTTAGTTGCCGGAGAACTCTCGCGAGACCTCGGTCTCCTTGCTGCCGAGGACTTGCAATCGTTGCGTAACGCCGTCGCTCTGTGTGGCCCACTGCCGCGCGCGAACAAACTTGACGTCGATCAAATTATTCGCGCGCTGCAGCACGATAAGAAGAGCGTCGACGGCAAAATCAATTGGGTGTTGCTTGAAGGGTTGGGCCGACCGAAGATCGTCGACGGCCGGCTCATCAGTACCAAGTCGTTGCGTCGCTCGTTGCGCGCGGGATTACAACGCCGCGCGCGGCAAACAGAAAGTGGTCATTAATGCAAACGCAAAGATCAACTGAACGCGGCAGTGCCAGCCTGAAATTTCTGGTCGTAATCCTGGTAATTGGCGCGTGCGCGTACGCCGGTTATATCTACATTCCGGTGGCCTATCGCGCTCACACCTTCCAGGACTTGATGCAGCATTACGTCGACGTTGCGTCGGCGGAAGGAAAGCCGCCCGGGTGGGCCGGCGAACAGTTGATGAAAAGCTTCGCTGAGTATGAAGTTCCGGCCGACGCGCTAATCACTCCCACCAAGCGCGACAACCGCATTGAAATCCGCGTCCAGTTCGTGAAGCCGATCGAGTTTCCGGGTTACACGTACAACTACGAATTCGATCACACCGCGACCAGCACAGCCCTCCTCGATTTTAAATAGATAAGTTTAGTGAGGCGCGCCGTCGAGAAACGCTTTCAACTTGCGCGAGCGTGAAGGATGGCGGAGTTTGCGCAAGGCTTTGGCCTCGATCTGCCTGATGCGCTCGCGCGTGACGGCGAAGTGTTGGCCCACTTCTTCGAGCGTGTGTTCCGAGCCGGTGGTGCCGAGTCCAAATCGCATCTTGATCACTTTCTCTTCGCGTGGCGTGAGCGTCGCCAAGACTTCGTCGGTGATCTCGCGCAGATTCGAAGCGACCACAGCGTCCGCGGGATTGAGTATCGACTTGTCTTCGATGAAGTCGCCGAGGTGCGAATCCTCTTCCTCGCCGATCGGCGTTTCCAAAGAGATCGGCTCCTGCGCGATCTTCAACACCTTGCGCACCTTCGAAACCGGAATATCCATCTTGCGCGCGATCTCTTCGCTCGTCGGCTCGCGCCCGAGCTCCTGCACCAGCGAGCGCGACGTCCGAATCAACTTGTTGATGGTTTCGATCATGTGCACCGGAATGCGAATCGTACGCGCCTGGTCCGCGATCGCGCGCGTGATCGCCTGCCGGATCCACCACGTCGCATACGTGGAAAACTTGTAACCACGCCGCCACTCAAACTTGTCGACCGCCTTCATCAAACCGATGTTGCCTTCCTGAATCAGATCCAGAAACTGCAAGCCGCGGTTCGTGTACTTCTTTGCGATCGATACGACGAGGCGAAGGTTCGCTTCCACCAGCTCGCGCTTCGCCTGTCCGGTTTGTTGCTCGCCGGTGACGATTGCGGCCAGCGAACGCTTGATCTCGACTGGTCCAACAAAGTTGTCGATCTCGATCTGCGATAGACGCTTGCGCGCGGCCATTATGCGGCGTCTGAGTTCTCTTTGCTCTTCGGGCTTGATGCGCTTGTGAGTGAGCTTCTCGTTACAACTGTCGGTCTCGCGTTCCGCGTCGCGCACCGTTTTTTGCACCGCGCGAATCGCACCGATCAGCCGCTGGCGCGCGCGCTCGGTCAGGTTCAGCCGGCCGATCTCCTGCGCCATCTCGAGCCGCGTGCGCGCGACGCGTCGCTTGAGCCGCGTGAGTTTCCTGCTCTTCTTGCCGTGAGTTAGTTGCTGTTCTTCGTGAACTTTTTCGAGTTCCTTGAGCGCTTGTTTGGCGAGCTTCGCGATGTTCTGAATGCCTTCGATGGTCCAGGTGCGATACTCCTCGGCCTTGTCTTCATCGCCGGTGAGCTCGGCCTGTTCGGAGAACGTCACCGTCTCACGAATGTTGATGCGCTGCGCTTCAAGATCCTCGCCGATCCTGATCAACTCGCGCACCGCAATCGGCGAACGCGCGATCGCTTTCTGAGTTTTCAACTGTCCGCGCTCGATGCGTTTGGCGATCGCGACTTCGCCTTCACGCGTCAACAACGGCACGACGCCCATCTCGCGCAGATAAAGCCGGACCGGATCATTGGTCTTCTCGAGCGCGCCTGCGGAAAGATCGAGCTCGATGTCTTCGTCGAGAACTTCTTCGTCGTCGTCTGAAACTGTGGCCGCGGCTTGTTCGAGGAGTCGCTCGTCGGAATCGGCGACAGGAATGTTCGAGCCTTCGAGTTTCTGGAGTACGTCCTCGATGTCGTCCGGCGAGACGACATTGTCGGGCAATTCGCGATTTAGGTCGTCGAACGTCAGGTACTTTTTGTCGCCGCCCAGCTCGAGCAGGCGTTCCATGACGTCGTCGCGATCCTTATCTTCCATGGTTAGTTTTATTCGTAGAGCAACTGGCTTTTAACCAGTGGGCTTACTTCAGCTCGCTTGTCGCGCGGGTTGCAACATTATCTGGCGCTCGGCGGCGAGTTGAATCTGTTCGGCGGCCAATCGTGAAACTTTTTCCATGTCCTCTTCACGCTCGGCGATGACCAGTTCGCGCCGCAGCTCCTCGATGCGCTGTTCGATTCGCATCAAGCGGAACGTCGAAACGCATTCTTCTGCAACGTAATGCTCGTTTGAGCCGTGCAGCGAGGAATTCATCAACACCATCGGCACCACGCTCGCGGCGAACTCGTCGCCTTCGGTCCGGCGAATCAACGCGTCGAAGTCAATTTCCGTGCCTTCGCGGTCGAGTGCGAGCAAGGCTTCGAAAAGCGGCGCGGTCGCGAGGTCCGCGTAGTCTTCTTTTTTCAACATCGGCAACACCTGGTGTCGCAAATCGGCGTCAGCCAGCAGCAAACCTAAAAGACGCTGTTCCGCGGCCGTGACCTTCGCCTCTTTCGCAACCGCGTGCACCGAGCTGGACCGCGCGGGCCGGTTGTCGCGCACTGCCTGCCACAACTCTCTGCGCCACGCGGAGGTGTTGACGTTCTCGCGATCGATCCCCAGCGAGTCCATCGCCATATCAAAATACTCGCGCTTCTGAATGCGACTGTTAACGGCGCGAATGTAAGGGAGAACTTCCTCTACCGCTTCCGCCTTCTCAGCCGGCCGGTGAAGGTTGCGCTCGCGCAGAGCGTTCTCAATCACAAATTGTATGTGTGGTTGTGCCTGTGCTCGTCGTCGCTGATATTCAGTTACGCCAAACTTTCGAATGAACTCATCGGGATCTGCATTGTCGGGCAGGACCAGCACCTTAACTTCGATGTCCTCGGCGAGGAGGATTTCGATCGATTTTTTTGCCGCTTGTATGCCCGCGCGGTCGCCATCATAGTTGACTACCACTTTGCGCGCAAACCTGCTTAGCAGCTTCGCCTGCGCGTCAGTCAACGCAGTGCCCAAACTCGCCACGACGTTCTTCACACCAAACTGATAAGGAACGATCAGATCGAGAAAACCCTCGACGAGGATCGCGAAACCCTGGCGCCGAATCTCATCGCGCGTGAGGTTCAAGCCGAAAAGATTTCGTCCTTTGACGTAAGCCGCGGTCTCGGGTGAGTTGACGTACTTCGCGTCTTCGTTTTTCAACGTGCGGCCGCCGAAAGCGATGGGCCGTCCTTGGACGTCGAGAATCGGAAACATCAACCGGCCGCGAAAACGATCGTAAGAACCAGACCCTTCTTCTTTTTTAACGACGAGACCGCTGCGTTCGAGCTGTTGTTGAGTCGCGCCTTTCTGTCGCAGATAGATTGAGAGCGCGTCCCAACTGTCGGGCGCGTAACCGAGACGAAACGCTTTCTGAGTTTCTTCGCTGAGCTCGCGTTGGACCAGGTACTCGCGCGCGATGCGGGCTTCTTTGCTTTCAAGCTGTTGTTGCCACCATTCCATGGCCCACGTGTTGAGTTGAACGATTTCGTCCGACTCCTGGCGGCGCGCTTCGAAACGGCTGTCGTCGATCATCTTCGGCAATGGCATGCCGATCTTGTCCGCGACGATGCGAATCGCTTCGGGAAACGCGACGCGCTCGATCTCCATCACGAAGTTGAAGACCGAACCGCCTTTGTGACAGCCGAAACAGTAGAAGATCTCTTTGGCGGGACTGACCGAGAACGACGGCGTCTTCTCTTTGTGAAACGGGCAGCACGCCATCCAGTTCGCGCCCTTCTTTTTGAGCTGGACGTAGTCCTGGATTACGCGGACGATGTCTGCCTGACGCTTCAGGTCATCGATGAAGGTCTGCGGGTAACGCATTGGGGGCTTATTGTCTCAACTCAACTAACGTAGCACCAGTGCCGCCTTGATCGGGTGGGGCGGCGACAAAACGGGCGACGTGGGGATGATCGCCTAACAGGTTTGCGATCGCGCGACGCAGCGCGCCAGTGCCGTGGCCGTGAACGATCCGTACCTGGCTCAAGCTCGCGAGTGACGCTTCGTCGAGAAACTTGTCGACGGCGTCGACGGCTTCGTCGGTTGTTTGGCCGATGACGTTCAGTTCGGATCTCGCGTTCTGCTCGGCGCCTGAAAGATGAACTTCAGTGCCGGTTGATCGTCGGAGTTTTTCGAGTTTGCCTTGCGGCTTTGCGCCTTGCTGTGACTTTGCGCTCGGGTGCTGTTCGACGAGTTCGAGGTTTTCGAGCTTCTCGCGGAAACGCAACGCCTTCACGCGCACTTCAGCGTAACCGTCTTTGATCTGATCAACGATACCGACCGAGCCGAATGAGAGTAGCTTCACTTTATCACCGACGACGATCTCACGCGGCGCGGCGGTGACGTACTCGATAACGTCTTCTTCAGCGCGCGACGCCGGTGCGGGTGTTTCAGTCGGCGCCGGTTGTCCATCACGAACAATTCGAACGCTACGTGAAGTTGAATTCGCTGCGCTTTGCGCGGCGCGCTTCATCTCCGCCACACTGCGCTGCGCTTCACGCTCCGCACGAGTTCTCTCGGCGCGGTCCTCAATGCGTCCGACGAGTTCGCGCGCCCGCTTCTCAAGGTCTGCCACAGTCCGCTGCGCCATTTGTTCAAACGCCGCCTGACGTTCGCGTTCGCGCTTCGCTGCTTCTTTATCGAGCGACGCGAATTTCTCAGCCACCGCCGCGCGTTCCTCGTCCAAAGCGATGCGTAACGCTTCCGCTTCTTCCGCCTCGCGCTTGATGCGTCGCAAATATTCCGAAGCCTGCAGCGACGAATCCGCGACGGAGCTCACGGCTGCGTCAACAATCCCCTTCGGCACACCAAAACGCCGCGCGATCTCGAGTCCCGACGACGCACCCGCCAAACCGACAAGCAAACGATACGTCGGGCGCAACGTCTTCTCGTCAAACTCAACACTCGCATTGATCACGCCTGCTTCATTTCCCGCATACATCTTGAGCCCGCTGTAATGCGTCGTCGCGATGACGTGCGCATTACACACACGCCGAAAATGATCGACGACCGCAACGCCGAGCGCTGATCCTTCTTCCGGATCAGTGCCGGTGCCGACTTCGTCGAGCAACACGAGCGCGGGCGCTTCGCAGATCTCGATCATGCGCGCGATGTTCGCCACGTGCGACGTAAACGTCGAGAGGTTCGCGGCCAGCGATTGATGATCGCCGATGTCGGCCAACACTGTCGCGTAAAAAGGAAATCTTGCTGAAACAGCCGGAACCGAAATTCCCGACAGCGCCATCAACGCCAGCAATCCCGTCGTTTTCAACACGACGGTCTTGCCGCCGGCGTTCGCGCCGGAAATGATCATCGCGTTCTTATCATCGTCGAGCGCAAACGAGACCGGCACCACGGCGCCGCCGCTCGCGCGCAAATTTTCTTCGAGCAACGGATGTCTCGCTTCGATGAGTTCCAGCGTTCGAGCTGAGTCGATCTGCGGGATCGTGCAGCGGAACTGCCGGTGAAAGATCGCTTTCGCGTTAACGAAATCAAGCTCCGCAACGGCCGCGGCGGCCATCTCGATCGCCGGCAGTTGCGCGCGCAACTCGTCGCTCAAGCCGAAAAGTATGCGCGCGATCTCGCGCGCTTCCGCTTCGTGCAAGCCCTGCAACTCGTTGTTTGATTCGATCGTCTCGAGCGGCTCGATAAACGCGGTCGCACCCGACGATGAATAACCATGCGCCACGCCCTGCACGCGCCCGCGATGATCCGCTTTCACCGGGATCACGAAACGATCGTTGCGAATCGTGACGAGTTCATCCTGGATCGCTTCGGCCGAGCGATGCATCAGTCTTTCGAGTGAACGCGTAATCCGCGAGCGTAAGCTGGTGATCTCGTGACGAATCTGCGCCAGCTCCGGACTCGCGCGATCGTCGAGCTCTCCACTCGGCAAAATCTTGTTGCTGATGCGCGCCACGAGACTGTTCAACTCGCGCGGCAGATCTTCAACCAGTTGCCACAACACCGGCGCGTTCTCGCGCTCCGCCAGAATCGCGGCGCGCGCGGACATCGCCTGTTCGCACAAACGCGCCGTCTGCAAGATCGCGAGCGGATCGAGTGTCGCGCCTTCGACGTGTAACCGCGCAATCGTTTCGGCCGGATTACTGAACCCGCTGAAAGACCAGTTCACACCACGCGCGCGCAGCATCACACACTCCGCCAACGTCGCGAGCTCGCGCTGCAACTGCGCCTCGCTCGTCGCGGGCGACAACGCCTCGACACGCGCCTGGCCCGCTTCGGTCTGCGCGTTTCGTCTGATGAGCGCGAGCAATTGCTGATATTCGAGCGTGTTGAATGCCTGGTCGTTCATGGCGTGGGTGTAAGGTTACAACGCCACCGGACGACAAACAAATCAGGCGTGTATACAATGTCCGTATGGATGAATTCGATCGCTATCGCGCTGAGATGAATGAAAAACTGCTCGGCAGCGGGCATCTCGGCATCAAACGTTTCTTCGCGCTCGACACGCAAGCTTACGAAGAAGGCGCGCTCGACAAGAAGACGAAAGAGCTGATGGGACTGGTCGCGTCGACCGTGTTGCGTTGTGATGATTGCATCACTTATCACATCAAGCAGTGCGCTTCTGTGGGGGTGAATCGCGCCGAGTTTCTCGACGCATTCAATGTCGCGCTCGTAGTCGGCGGCTCGATCACGATTCCACACTTGCGCCGCGCAATCGAGCGCGTGGATGAATTGCTTGAACAAAAATGAAGTTACTGATTGTCGCACTGTCATTAGTCTGTTTCATGTTCGCTTCCGAGCGAGGTGTTTCCATGTCTGCACAAGAAAGAACGCGCGTAAGAGCGCCGGAAATTCAGGGCGGCCGCGGCTGGTTGAATACCGATAAGCCGCTGTCAATCGCCGCCCTCAAGGGCAAGGTCGTCTTGCTCGACTTTTGGACCTACGGCTGCATCAACTGCATCCATATCATTCCCGATCTCAAGAAACTCGAAGCGAAATACGCTAATCAGCTCGTCGTGATCGGCATTCACTCCGCGAAGTTCGCGAACGAAAAAGACACCGAGAACATTCGTCGCATCATTCTGCGTTACGAGATCGAGCATCCGGTTTACAACGATTCCGAGTACGCGGTGTGGCAGAGTTACGGCGTGCGCGCGTGGCCGACACAGGTGCTGATCGACCCGGCTGGTTACGTCGTCGGCGCTGCTTCCGGCGAGGGAAATTATGAAGTGATCGATCAAGCGGTCGGTAAACTGGTCGAGGAGTTTCGCAAGCGCGGCGAGCTGAATGAAGAACCGCTCAAGCTCGTGCTCGAACGCGCGAAAGTCGGCGATCTGCCGCTCGCGTTTCCGGGCAAGATTCTGGCCGACGCCGCCAGCGATCGTCTCTTCATTTCAGACTCGAACCACAATCGCATCGTTGTCACCAAACTCGACGGCACGCTGATCGACACGATCGGCACGGGCGAACGAGGCGCGGCCGACGGCGCGTTTGATAAAGCGAGTTTCTATCGGCCACAGGGTCTCGCGCTCGCGGGCGACAGCCTTTACGTTGCGGACACGGAAAACCATCTCATCCGCCGCGTGGATCTCAAATCACGAACAGTCGAAACAATCGCCGGCACCGGCCAGCAAACGCACGAGTATTTTCAAACCGGACCAGCGCGCCAGGTCGCGTTGAGCTCGCCGTGGGACTTGCAGCTCGTCGGCAACACGCTCTACATCGCGATGGCTGGTCCACATCAGATCTGGAAACTCGATCTCGACAAGAACACTGTCTCGACTTTCGCCGGCTCGGGTCGTGAAGCACGTCTCGACGGCTCGCTGCTTGAGGCCGGCTTCGCTCAACCTTCGGGCATGGCGGTGATCGGACAAACGCTTTATGTCTCAGATGCCGAGTCGAACATCATCCGCGCGATCGATCTCGCGAAAGGCCAGGTGAAGACTCTCGTCGGCGGCGATCTATTTGAGTTTGGTGACGTCGACGGCGCCGGCGACGACGTGCGGCTGCAACATCCGCTCGGCCTGCTCGCCAACGGCGACAAGCTGTTCATCGCGGACACGTACAATCACAAGATCAAGGAACTCGATCCCAAACACGAACACGTCAGCAGTTTGTTCGGCACGGGCAAACCCGGACAAGCCGACGGCACGTCGCCTTCGTTTTACGAGCCCGGCGGTTTGGCCCAGGCAAACGGAAAGCTCTACATTGCGGACACGAACAATCACGCGATCCGCGTCGTCGATCTAAAAACGGAACGAACGAGCACGTTGCGCATCAACGGGCTCATGCCACCGACGACGAACAATCCGCCAACGAGCGAAACCGCGGCCGCGCCTAACGCCGAAGAGATTAAAACGCAAACCCAACAACTCCGCACCGGCACGAACGCAGTGCTCGAAATCAACGTCGATCTGCCGCCCGGTTACCACCTCAATCCGGTGGCGCCGCAGCGTTACAAGGTCTCCGTAGACGGCGGCAAAAGCGTCACCGTTGACGAGAAGCTCGCTGCGAGCAATGCGAAAGATCTGAAGCTGCCGCTGCGTATTCCGCTAAACGTGGTAAACACCGGCTCGACGAACCTGCGCGCGCAAGCGACGCTGTTCTATTGCCGCGAAGACAACACCGGCACTTGCCGCATCAAGACACTCGTCTGGGAAATTCCGATCGAAGTTATTCCGAACGGAAGCGCACCAAACGAAGTCAAAGTGCATGGTAAATTGACCGCGGATTAGGACGGATCTAATATCCTTCGTCCCGTAAATTTATCAAGAAGGAGTGAGGTCGTGGCGAAACAACCATTTCTCACTGACATTAAAACTTTGCGCGAGCGCGCGCGACAGCATATTCAAAACGGTGCGGTCACCGAGGGTTACACCGCGGATCGCGAAACCGCCGTTAGACTTCTCAACGAGGCGCTGGCCACGGAGATTGTCTGCGTGCTGAGGTACAAACGTCATCATTACATGGCTTCGGGCATTCACGCTGAAAGCGTCGCCGCCGAGTTTCTCGAACATGCGAACGAAGAGCAGGGTCACGCCGACTCGATTGCGCAACGCATCGTGCAGCTCAAAGGTGAACCGAATTTCAATCCCGAAGGATTGTTGAGTCGTAGTCACGCCGAATATGTCGAAGGCGAGACGCTGACGGACATGATCAAGGAAGATCTCGTCGCCGAGCGCATTGCTATCGACAGTTATCGCGAGATGATCAACTACTTCGGCACTGACGATCCGACTTCGCGCCGGCTGATGGAAGAGATACTCGCCGTGGAAGAAGAACACGCCGACGATCTTGTGAATCTGCTCGAAACGGTGGGTTAGTCCCGAAGCTTGTCTGAAAGCCAGTCAAACCAAACTGTTCCCGACCGGCCGAAGATGTGCCGCAGTTGTGGGGCAATCGTAGGCGCGGGCGAGCCGCAATGCGCAGTCTGCGGCACGCCTACCTCACTGACGGCGGAACAGCTTCAGGCTTACCGTCCTGCCGATCGCGAAACGATCCGTTTCGCGCGCGCCGTTCTCAGCCGTCCCAACAAGTTCACGATCGCGTTGCTCGTTGCAAACCTGTTCGTGTTCCTCTTGATGTGGCAATCGAGCGGGACGTCGACGCCGGTGCTGTGGTCCAGTTTTCCCGAACCGGTGCTGATTGCGTACGGCGCGAAGCTGAACTACCTCATCAACGCTCCGAACTATCAGTGGTGGCGCTTCATCACGCCGATGTTCATTCACATCAACCTGCCACACGTGCTGATCAATATGTACAGCCTTTGGATAGTTGGACCATACGTGGAGAAGTTGTATGGCTCGGCGAAGTTCATTGTGTTTTGGGTGTTGACGGGTATCGCGGGTGTGGTGGCGAGTTATCTGACGGTGCGGCCCGCTCTGGCGACGAGTTCGCTCGGGCGATTTCTCTTCAAAAACCTGGACGTGCCGTCGGCGGGCGCTTCGGGCGCTTTGTTCGGGCTTGTCGGTGTGCTGTTTGTTTTCGGCATCAAGTTTCGCCGTGAACTGCCTGAAGGTTTCAAGCGTGCGTTCGGCACGGGCATGCTGCCGATCATCATCATCAATCTGTTCATCGGTTTCGTCGGGCGCGGGTTTATCGACAATGCTGCGCATCTTGGTGGCTTGTTGTCGGGAGCGGCGCTCGCGACATTGGTGGAGTATCGCCGTCCGGGCGAGCGACGCGGGATGGCTACGGCGTGGCGCGTCTTGCAGGTGTTGATGCTGGCGATCGTGCTGGTCGGGTTCTACGAGACCGCGCGCAATTTTCATCGTTCGCTGGCACTCGCGGTGCAGCCGGCGCTCAGCCAGCAGACGCAGGCATTTCTCACGTTCGCCGGCGCAATCGACCGCGCGAAACAAAAGACCAACGCCGTCATTCAGGATCGAGATACTCGAAATGTGGATGAGATCGCGCAACAGGCAAATGAGGCGCCCGCGCCGGATGCACGCGCCGCGGAGTTGCGCGTGCAACTGCTTACGATTCTGGCGAAGGCGACGAGTGCCGCGGCGTCGGCCAGTCCGCCTGCGGGCGCTGGGCCAAGACGAGCACCGCCGTTGGATCCGAAACTCGGCGAGGAGTTCAGTCAATGGCAAGCGCAGTATGACGCGTGGATGCAGCAGGCGGTTCAGCAGTACACGACGATTACGTCGAAGTGAACTTCGATAAGTCAAAATAATTTTTCAGGAGAACGAGATGGCAATAAGGAAAGTTGGTGTATTGGGTTGTGGGTTGATGGGCGCGGGTATCGCGCAGGTCGCCGCCACAGCCGGATATGAGACCGTCGTAAAGGAAGTTGCTGAGGAGTTTATTAAGAAAGGTTTTGGTGGCATCGAGAAGTCGCTGGCGAAGTTTGCGGAAAAAGGAACGATCACGTCCGAGCAGCAGGGTGAGATTCGGGGGCGCCTGTCGGGCACGACGTCGTTCGAGCAGTTGGCGGATTGCGACATTATTATCGAAGCGATTATTGAAAATCTTGAAGATAAACGGAGCACGTACAGCCAGCTTGACGCGATCTGCAAAGCGGAAACGATCTTCGCGTCGAATACTTCATCGCTCTCGATTACCGAGATGATGACCGCGACCTCGCCGGAGCGGCAGCAGCGTTTTATTGGTATGCACTTCTTCAATCCGGTGCCGCTGATGAAGCTGGTGGAAGTGGTGCGCACGATTCTGACGGATGCGGATGTTTACGAAGAGGCGGTGGAGTTTGGGAAGTCGCTGGGCAAGGTGCCGGTGCGTGCGGGTGACAAGACCGGGTTCATCGTGAATCGATTGCTGGTGCCGTACATGCTCGATGCGATTCGCGCGCTCGAGGAAGGTGTCGGATCGATCGTCGATATAGATAATGCGATGAAGTTGGGTTGTGGGTATCCGATGGGTCCGTTCACGCTCGGTGATTTTGTGGGTTTGGATACGACGTACTACATCGCGGAGATCATGTTCAATGAGTTTCGTGAAAAGCGTTTTGCGCCGCCGCCGTTGTTGAAGCGAATGGTGTTGGCGGGATTGTACGGGCGCAAAAGCGGCCGCGGCTTTTACGACTACACGAAGGACCCCAAGAACCCCACACCAATGAACCTCGTGTGAGGCTTTCTGGTAAATCCCGACACTCTGTCGAAGACTTTAGCCATTTTCGGTAGTAAATAGCCATTTTCGGCAAGCCTTTCCTGCTCCGCTCCTCCTTTGCGGGTGCTAGAATGCACTCACAAAGGAGAGTAAATGAGCGAAGACCTTACAAACAACCTCAGACCGAACACCGACGATAACATGAGGCTGCTCCTCATGGCAGTGCAGGAATTGACCTTTCGCGTAGGTAGGAGTGAGCAGAAGTTCGACGACTTTGCAGAAAGAATTGACCGGCGACTGAATAACACTGATGCTATTCTGCAAAAGGTAGTTTTAGACATCGCACATTTGCAGGAAGGACAGAAGAGGTTGCAGTCGGACCTTACAGACTTCCGGCGGCATGTCGACCAGCAGTTTCGGACTCTAAGCGGCGAAGTGGAACGTCGTTATCGCGAACATGACCAGCGTATCGCCCGATTGGAAACCAACGCGAACCCGCCGAATACTGAAACTTGATGCGCCTCAGAGCATCTCCTATACTGCGAAACGAGGTAACTATTCAGCTCGCGAGGTCGCAACGGTTGCAGCCGACAGTTCACGAAGGACGACTCAACGCTGAAGGCTTTCGCTTTGCCATCATCGGCAGCCGCTGGAATGAATTCATCACCGGACGGCTGGTCGAAGGAGCAGTCGACGCCCTCGAGCGCCTCGGAGCAAAAGAGTCTGCCGTCACCATCTATCGTGTGCCGGGGGCCTTCGAGCTGCCGTTACTCGCTTTGCGGCTCGCACAGTCGCGCCGCTTCGATGCAATCATTTGCCTCGGCACGATCATCCGCGGACAAACACCGCACTTCGACTACATCGCCAATGAAGTCGCGCGCGGTATTTCTCATGCCGGACTGGAATCAGGACTGCCGGTAGTCTTTGGCGTCGTCACAGCCGACACTGTGGATCAAGCCATCGATCGCGCCGGCGTGAAGCTCGGTAATAAAGGTTTTGAAGCCGCGATGACCGCGGTAGAATTGGCAAGCTTATACAAGGAAGCGTTCGACGCTTAATCGTTAAAGTCAATATCGGTAGTTGGTAATTCTTTATGGGTTCGCGACGTAAGGCACGCGAATGTGCCTTGCAAATGCTCTTTGCGGCTGATGTTGCCGAAATGCCCACGGACGAAGTCGTCCGTAGTTACTGGGCTGAACTCGGGGAATCGGATCTCGACGAGACGGCCCGCGCCTTCGCCACGCGTTTAGCCACCGGCACACTTTCCAATCTGGCACTGCTCGACGAGCGCATCCGCTCACGAGCCGAACACTGGCGTATCTCGCGTATGGCCGTCGTCGATCGCAACATCCTGCGACTCGCCGTTTACGAATTTCTTTACGAACCGACTCCTCGCACCGTCGCCATCAATGAGGCTCTCGAAATCGCGCGCCGCTTCTCAACTTATGAAGCGACGCAATTCATCAACGGCATTCTCGACGCGATCAAGCGCGACCTCGACGAGCAGCAGCCACAACAAAACGTCCGGCCCGAAACGGAAGACGGCGATTAGCCGTGAGTATCAACGATCGAGTAGATCAGATTTCGACCACAATCGAGGAGTTGCGACAAGCGTCGACCGACGGTCGCAAGTCCCGGCAATTACTCGACTCGCTCTTTCGCACCGTACACAGTTTCAAGGCGGCCGCCTCAGCTGAAGGTTTGACCAACCTGAGCCGCACTGCTCACGAATTCGAAGACATCCTGCACGGTTTACGCACGGGTAAGATCACGCTAGACGCTGAAGTTTTGCGAGTGTTCGATCAAACGATCGTTGCGCTGCGTGAAGGAACTCAGATTTCGGGGTTCGCGCGTCTCAACAACCGTCCGTCCACTTTCTCCGACACGCTGCCTGCTGAATTTGCAAAGCTGAAAGATGATGAGAAACACCGCGCCACTGCGGCACTGCGTGAAGGCGCAAACCTCTACGTTATGAACGTAGAGTTTGAAGTAAGTGATTTTGACGAGCGGTTTCGCCAACTGAAAGAACGTTTGGAACACGACACTGAGATCATCTCGGTATCTCCGAGCATGCACGACGACCACATCAGTTTTCAGGTCGTCTACGCCAGCGAGTCTGAAAAAATCCCCCTCCGGACTGTCCTCCGGCAAGCGGCACGCGCGGGCACCGCAGCCGCCACCCAGCTCGGAAAGCAAATCGAGTTTGTCGTTGTTAGTGAGGAGTTCTTGTTAGACAAACGCTGGGCTGACGCGCTCATCGACGCCTTACTCCACCTGGTACGCAACGCTGTCGACCACGGTATCGACTCGCGCGGAAGAGTAGTTCTCCAAGTCACAACGAACGGCCCGCTAATACAAATTTCTGTTACCGACGACGGCCGCGGTATCGCGCCCGAAAAGCTGCCGCTGCTTTTTCAACCCGGCTTCTCAACCGCGGCGGAGATAACCGAACTCTCCGGCCGCGGCGTAGGTCTCGATGCAGTGAAGGCGGCGATTGAAGGGTTAGGTGGTAGCGTGAGCGTCACAAGCGAACCGACGAAGGGAGCTTCATTCAAAATCAATTTGCCAAACCCATCTAAGAGGCCCAATCCATCTTCGGATGCATAGCGTGCCACTGCGTCGCGCGCTCGTACGCCAGCGCCACGCGCAACGGCGACACCTCATCATAAACGCCGCCCGTAAACATGATCGCCAGTGGCAGGTCGTTCAAAAACCCGCACGGCAACACCACCGCCGGATGGCCCGTTAAATTCGTAACGAGCAAACTCGCACTCCCCGGTGCGGGACTAACAAACACGTCCCACTGCGACATCAACTGCTCCATCTCACGCATCAACATCGTCCGGATGCGCTGTGCCCGCAGATACTCCACCGCCGGAATGAATCGCGACGTGCGAAACGAGTTGGGCCAATCGCCCGGCGACTGCCCCGACAACTGATTCACCCGCCCGTCGCGCGTGATGTCGTCAAAGGCCGCCGCCGCTTCGGCAGTCAAGATGAAGCGCAGTGAAGCAAAAGGCAACTTCGGCATCTCGATCGGTGTCAACTTCGCGCCCGCCTTCTCTAAAACATCGAGAGCGGTCTTATAGATCGCGCGGCGTTGCTCAAACTGTTGCCGCTGCTGATCGTTCTGCGGTTGAAAACCCGCGCCCTCGAATTCACTCTTGAGATAACCGATACGCAACGTGCTGATGTTCGTGTCGGGATTCCAGTTGAACGGCGCGTCGCCCACCGTGATGTCTTTGCCGTCGGGACCGTAGATCGCGTGTAACGCCGCCGCGCAGTCTTCAACGCCGCGACAGATCGGGCCGATCTTGTCCATGGTCCAACTTAAACCCATCGCGCCGTATCGGCTCACACGCCCGTACGTCGGACGCAAACCCGTGCAGCCGCAGCGCGACGACGGCGAAACGATCGACCCTAACGTTTCCGTGCCGATAGAGAAACCGACTAAACCCGCAGCGGTCGCCGAAGCTGGACCAGCCGAAGAGCCACTCGATCCCTGTTGCGTGTCTTCCGGCTGCCACGGGTTGCGCGTCACGCCACCGAACCACCGCGGGCCCTGGGCCAACGCGCCCATCGACAACTTCGCGACCAACACGGCGCCCGCGTCGTTCAATCTTTCAACTACGGTCGCGTCGTAATCGATGACCTGATCGCGATACGGCTCGGCGCCCCACGTCGTCTTGATGCCTTTCGTGGCGAACAGATCTTTCGCGCCCCATGGAATGCCGTGCAGCGGCCCGCGATATTTGCCGCGCTTGATCTCAGCGTCGGCAGCGGCGGCTTGTTTCAGCGCGAGATCTTCCGTGAGCGTGACGACGCACAACAGCTTCGGACCAAAACGCTTCAACCGCGCGAGGTACATCTTCGTCAACTCGGTCGACGAAACACGCCGCGTGCGAATCAACTCCGCGAGCTGCGGCACGGTCGCAAACGCCAGCTCCTCGACGCTCTTGAATAGCGCAGGTTCTGTCCGGCCAAAGCGAAACTTCGTCTTCGGCACATAGAGTTCCTTCTTCGCGCGCGCGGGATGAAACGCGATCGCCGGTTCGGTATCGAGCGGCACGTCGACCTTGCGGATCGTTTCATACGCATCGAGGTTGCGATTGACGCCGCTGAGCGCCATCGCTTCCTGTGCGTCAGTGAGCTCGATGCCGATCAGCTTCTCCGTCTGATCGAGCATCTCTTTGGTGACGCGCGCCGCGGGCGTAGGTGAAGGCGATGGCGACGGAGTTGGCGTTTGCGCCAGCGCATTCAAAGGCATTTGCGTCGCGGCGACGCCGGCGATTCCGAGCGCGGGCAGCGCTTTCACGAAGGTGCGGCGGTCAACGCCGCCTCGTTGCTTATTCGGTTTTGTCTTTTTCATAGGTCAGTGCAAATGAGTGCCGGAGATGATAGTCTATTCCTTCAACAAACTACACAAATTTCAAAGATAGGTAAGTAGATTGAGTCAGCAAAACACGACCGATTTGTCAGAAATGATCGCCGAGGAATTTGGCGCGAACGCCGAGTACGTGCAGGCCCTGCTCGAGCGTTTCCGCAGCAATCCCGATCTCGTCGACGACTCCTGGCGGTCCTATTTCAGTGAAATACTCGGCGACGGCGCGGGCGTAACGCAAACGTCCGGCAACGGCGCAAAAGCCACGGCCCAAGTCGCAGTCGTTGAAACCGACGATGCTCGTGGCGCGCGCGTGGAATCGAGCTCCGCCGCCGCACCGGCGAGCGCTCGGAAGCCGGCTCCGCAACCCGTCGAGGCCCGTCCCCCTGCGGACGTCGAAGCGATCCCGCTGCGTGGTCCGGCGTTGAAGATCGTCGAGAACATGGAGAGCAGTCTGAATGTTCCGACTGCGACTTCCGAAAGACGAATTCCCGTAAAACTCCTCGATGAGAACCGCCGAATCATTAACCAATATCTCGCCGAACACGATCGCGGCAAAGCGTCATACACACACTTGATCGCGTTCGCAGTGCTGCGCGCGCTCGAAGTCTATCCGCAACTCAATGACGGCTACTTCAACGGCGAAGGTGGACCAGCAAGACTAAAACGCCCGCACGTGAATCTTGGCGTCGCGGTCGATCTCACGAAGAAGGACGGCACGCGCACGTTGCTCGTGCCGAACATCAAGAACGCCGAGAGCCTGAGCTTCTCGCAGTTTCTCACCGCTTACGACGACGTCATCAAACGAGCGCGTGAAGGAAAATTGCAGGTTGGGGATTTCCAGGGCACGACCATCTCGCTGACGAACCCGGGAACGATCGGCACGGTGGCTTCGATTCCGCGTTTGATGGAAGGCCAGTCGGTGATCGTCGCGACCGGCGCGATCGAATATCCGGCCGAGTATCAGGCGATGGCAGCCGAAGCGTTGTCGCAACTCGGCATCAGCAAAGCGATCTCGATCAGCAGCACTTACGATCATCGCGTCATTCAGGGCGCGGAGTCGGGCGCGTTTCTCGCGCGCGTGCACGAGTACATCATCGGCAAGCACAATTTTTACGACGACATCTTCGCCGACCTCGGCATTCCGCACGTGCCGTTTCGCTGGAACACGGATCGCAATCCGTTCTTCATGCCCGGCGATCAGGTGCTCGAGCAGAGTATCAAGGAAGCGCGCGTGATCGAGTTGATCAATGCGTATCGCGTGCGCGGCCACTTGATCGCCGACACCGATCCGCTGCACGCACTGCCGCGTCTCTATCATCCCGAGCTCGACATCGAGACTTATGGCCTGACCATTTGGGACTTGGATCGAGTGTTCACGACCGATGGTCTCGCGAACAAACAAGCATCGACGCTGCGCGAAATTCTCGATGTGCTGCAACGCGCGTATTGCGGCAAGGTCGGCGTCGAGTATCGCCACATTCAAAGCAAAGAAGAGAAGCTTTGGATCCGCGAACAGATCCGCCGCCAGTTCGTCGAACCGGAGCCGCTGCCCGTTGAAGTAAAGAAACGTTTGCTTTGGAAGCTGATCTCGGCCGAACAGTTCGAGCGCTTTCTGCACACGAAATACCTGGGCCAGAAACGCTTCTCGCTCGAAGGCTGTGAAACAGTGATTCCGGTGCTCGATAAGTTGATCGACGGCGCGGGCGAACGTGGCGTGGAAGACATCGTCTTCGGTATGGCCCATCGTGGCCGTTTGAACGTGCTCGCGAATGTTATCGGCGGCTTGTGCGAACGCATCTTCGCGGCGTTCGAAGGCTCGGTGCATCCGGAGTTTCCCGCCGACGAAGGCGACGTGAAATATCACCAGGGCGCGAGCGGCGAACGCACCCTCGACGGCGGTCGCAAAGTGCGATTGACGTTGTCGCCGAATCCGAGCCATCTCGAAGCAGTCGATCCGGTGGTGGAAGGCATGGTCCGCGCGACGCAGGACGAGATCCTGGGCCAACGCGACGCGACCCGCGAACAGGTGATCGATCTCGCGTTGCCGGTGTTGCTGCACGGCGATGCGGCGTTTGCCGGCCAGGGCATCGTGATGGAGACGTTGAACCTTGCGGGCCTCAAAGGCTATCGCACCGGCGGCACGATCCACATCATCATCAACAACCAAATCGGTTTCACCACGTCGCCCGAAGCGGGACGTTCGACGATCTATTCGACCGACGTCGCGCGCATGACGCAGTTACCGATCTTTCACATCAACGGCGACGATCCCGAAGCCGCTTATCGCGTGTTGCAGATCGCTTTGGACTACCGGCAGGAGTTCAACAAAGACGTCGTGCTTGATCTCATCGGATTTCGCCGTCTTGGTCACAACGAGACTGACGAGCCGAGCTACACACAGCCCCTGATGTATGCGCGCGTGAAAGCGCATCCCGGCGTGCGCACGCTCTACGCGCAACGATTGATCAAGGAAGGCGTCGTCACCGAAGACGAAGTCAAGAGCCTGATCGATCAGCGTATTCGTGGTTACGAATCAGCCCTCGCGAATGCGAAGCGAGAAGTCGCGGAAGAGCCGGTGCAAACGGGCGCGCGCGTCGAAGAGCTCGATGGTTCGGAGGTGATTCCGACCGGAGTCGCGGCGGAGACGATTCGCAGCCTCGCGCACAAGATCGCCGTCGTTCCCGAAGGCTTCAACGTCAATCCGAAGATGGTGGGCCAACTCGCGCGGCGCGCGAAGATGGGCGACGGCGCGGCGCCGCTCGATTGGGCGTTTGCTGAGTCGGTCGCATTTGGCTCGCTCGTGCTGGAAGGCAGACGCGTGCGTTTGAGCGGACAGGATTCCGGCCGCGGCACGTTCAGCCAGCGGCACGCGGTGCTCTACGACACGCAGACCGGGAAATCGTGGTCGCCGCTTTCCGGGTTGCGTTCGCAAGCGAATCCGTCGGCGCGCTTTGAAGTATTTGACAGCTCATTGTCGGAAGAAGGCGTGCTCGGGTTTGAGTACGGCTATTCCGTGGTGAACCACGATGCGCTCGTTTTGTGGGAAGCGCAGTTTGGCGACTTCGGTAACGGCGCGCAGACGATCATCGATCAATACATCGCGGCTTCGGAAGACAAGTGGAAGCAGACGTCGCGCGTCGCGATGTTGCTGCCGCATGGTTACGAAGGACAGGGACCGGAACATTCGAGCGCGCGGCTCGAGCGTTATCTGCAGTTGTGCGCCGAGAACAATCTGTCGGTGTGTTATCCGACGACGCCGGCGCAGTATTTTCATCTGCTGCGGCGGCAGGTGCGGCCGGGAATGGAGCGACCGCTCGTCGTGATGACGCCGAAGAGTCTGTTGCGTTTGCCGGCGGCTGCTTCGCGTATCGAGGATCTCGCGAGTGGCGGCTTTCAACCGGTTATCGACGATGCGGAGATCACTGATGCTTCGTCAGTGCGCAAGGTCGTGATGTGTAGCGGCAAGGTTTACTACGACTTGATCGAGGGACGGAAGCAGAGTGGCGATCTGAGTGTAGCGATCGTGCGCGTCGAACAGTTTTATCCGTTTCCGTTGCGCAGTGTGCGTGAGTTGCTGGCGAAGTATCGGAGCGCGAGCGAGTTTGTGTGGGCGCAGGAAGAGCCGCGCAACATGGGCGGCTGGACGTTTATGCGCGAGCGCCTCGAAAGACTGCTCGACGATCCGGCGAAGCTGAGTTACGTCGGACGCGAGGCGTCGGCGAGTCCGGCGACAGGTTCCTACAGCGTGCATCAGCGCGAGCAACACGAGATCGTCAGCAACGCCCTCGAGACCCAATAGCTCCTGTAGACCAGGAGTGTCTTTACCTCACAAAGTACTTGACACCAATACCAACCACGGGCTACCATGCTGGGCCATGAAACCTGCCCGGCTTGTCTCCAGCACTGAACCACCGGCGCTCAGCGACCGCGCCATGGACAATCTTCGCTACATCCGCGAGACCATGGAGCGGGCCATTCCCTTCACCGGCATCTCCGGTTGGGGCGAGATCGCCATCGGCGCCACGGCCTTGCTCGCCACGGCCATCGCCGCGCAACAAGTAACTTTCAAACCGTGGTTCGCGGTCTGGGTCGCGGAGGGTCTTATCTCGATCCTGATCGCCGGCTGGTCCATGGATCGCAAAGCTCGTGCGGCGCACATGCCGCTGGTGTCCGGCCCGGGACGCAAAGTTGTTTTCAGCCTGGCCCCGCCACTCATTGCCGGTGCGTTGCTCACGCTCGTGCTTGCGCGAGCGGGAGCACAGAGTGCCATCCCCGGCATGTGGCTGGTCCTTTACGGAACGGGCGTGATTACCGGCGGCATGTTTTCGGTGCGGGCGGTGCCCGCGATGGGTGTGTGTTTTATGCTCCTCGGCGCGGTGGCGCTGTTTAGTCCCCCGGTTTACACAAACTGGTTTATGGCCGCGGGATTCGGCGGGCTGCACGTGTTGTTTGGAGCGATTATTGTGAGGAAGTACGGTGGCTAAGCAATCGACAGCAAAACAAACGAGACAGGAAGCGAACGAATCCGCGTCGCGCGCGCAGAGTGCCAAACAAAAAAGCGCCGCGCCTAATCTCGATCGCTTGATTCACGAGCGCTTGCGTTTGGGCATCATCAGCGCGCTCGCCGCTAACGAGTCGCTGACCTTCAACGACTTGAAAAATCTAATGAACACTACGGACGGCAATCTCAGCGTGCACGCACGCAAACTCGAAGAGGCGGGTTACATCTCCTGCTCGAAGTTCTTCGAAGGCCGCTTGCCGAAGACTGAATACAAGCTGACGGCAGCCGGCCGCCAGGCTTTGCAAAATTACCTGAACCACATGGAGTCGTTGATCAAGCAAATGAGAAACGCCTGACGCGGCGTTTCTCTTTTTTTGTCTTCTTGCTTTGCGAGGTAAAGGACTTTGAGCTATGACTAAGAAGATCGTCGCCATCATTTTTATCTTCCTCTGTACTTCCGTCGCGTGGGTCATTCTCGGCGCCACGCTCTTCGCCCGCACTTACGACTCCAGCTCCGTCTCATCCAGCAAAGTGGAATCGACTTGGGGCGCGCCGCAGAACCAGGGACCACCGAAGGCTTCGTTCATTACGCAAGTCTCGAAACAGTTCGACACCGTCGAGAACAACCAGATCGTCAAGAAGACTGTGAACGAAAACGTGCCCGTCGAGTTGCCGCTCGAGAGCAGCAGGATCAACGTCGATCTCGATCTGCAGCATCGTCAGAAAGGCCTGCTCTGGTACAGCACGTATCGCGTTCATTTCGACGGCGTCTACGGCTTTCGCAACACGAGCGACAAAGAGCAAAACGTCATTTTTGAATTGCAGTTCCCCACGGCGGAAGCCATCTACGACAATCTGACGTTCACCGTCGACGGCAACCCGGTCGCGCTCACAAACGAAAAGAACGCCGCGAAAACCGCGGTCAAGATCGACGCCGGCAAGACCGCGCGGTTGCAGGTTGGTTACACCTCGCAGGGACTCAACGAGTGGCGTTACAGCTTCGGCACGACCAACATCACGCAGGTCAAAGATTTCAACCTGCACATGACGACGAACTTCAAAGAGATCGACTTCCCGGAAAACACTCTCTCCGCCACCGAGAAACGCGAGACCGGAAACGGTTGGGATCTCACGTGGTCTTACAAGAACCTGCTGTCCGGTTATCAAATCGCGATGGCGATGCCCGAGAAACTTCAGCCCGGCCCGCTCGCCGGTCGCATCAGTTTTTTTGCCCCAGTGTCACTCCTGTTTTTCTTTTTCCTCATGCTCATCATCACGACGATGCGCGGCATCGATCTTCACCCGATGAACTACTTCTTCCTCGCTGCCGCGTTCTTCTCTTTTCATCTCCTCATGGCGTATCTCGTCGACCACATCTCGATTCACGCGTCGTTTGCGATCGCGTCGGCGGTATCGGTGTTTCTCGTTGTTAGTTATTTGCGACTGGTCGTCGGGATTCGTTTCGCGAGTCGTGAGGCGGCGCTCGCGCAGTTCATTTATCTGGTGATGTTCTCGTACGCCTTCTTCCTTAAAGGTTTCACCGGCCTCGCGATCACCATCGGCTCGGTGCTTACGCTGTTCGTGGTGATGCAGGTGACCGGACGCATCCGCTGGGCGGAGAAGTTTGCAGTAAAATCACCCGCGCCAGCCGCGCAAACGCGCTAGCGGCCGATAAAACCGCAGTCGCTGTTAATAGATCGCGGGCGGTAAACGTCTTAACGGCGTACCGTCTTCGATTGCCCACCGGGGAGGTCACTAATGACGCAAGCACCTTTCTATAACGCTGGGACGAAGAAAACCGGGTTTTGGAAAAGGCAGTTCACGCCGATTCCGACCCGCGCTCAGGACACGTTTGACAGTATTTTCGCGATTGTTTTGCCGATCCTGTTCCTGGTGCTGGACCCGTTTGTGTTCAAGAGTCCGAGACTTTTCGGCCCGGCGTACCTGGCAGACTACCAACTGCTGGCTTATCTCTTTTGCTCTTTGGAGATGGGACTCTTTCTGACGTGGCGAACTTTTCGCCTGCCGCTGCGCCGGTTTTCGAGCGCGTTTGCGGGAGCGTTCTTCGCGGGCGCGATCTTCTCCACCGTCATCGGTATTGTGATTCTGCCGTTTAGCCTGTTGGGACTCATGGTCGTGCTCGGCATCTTCGGATTCACGATGATCTGGGACCAGTACCT
>CAMLLD010000037.1 GCA_946480785.1 uncultured Blastocatellia bacterium
TGTTCGTGAGTCTAGCACTCACGAATGGAGGCGCTGCTTCATAACATCAGGGTTGCACACGGGCAACCCTGGGTATCAAGAGCGAAAGATAAAAACGCTGAAAGCGTTTACTAGTTGAGGCGCTCTACTTGCTAACGCTTTCAGCGTTTATTTCTTTTTCTTTAACGTACCCAGGGTTGGAAACCCTGGGCTGGAACTGGCCAACGCCTTCGGCGTTTTCACCGGGGTTGGATTCGAAGCACGAAGTTACAAATAGCGATTTTCTGATCGGGGGCGACTTCGGTTGGTTCTTCGCGCGGCAGTTCGCGGCCGTTGACGATTGTGGGGTTGCGGCCTTTTGCGACCAGCCAGAAACGTCCTTCGTTATCGCGTGACAAGACCGCATGAACACGGCTCACTTCCGGATCGCCTTTGACGGGCAGATCCACTGTGATGCTGCGCGAGCCGCGGCCGATCGTGATCTCGTTCTTCGTCACCGGCACGACTGCCTCACGCACGCCGTTGCGCCAAACCTCAACCGTATAAAGCGCCGGCGGCTTCGCGCGTACAACCGTCTGCTCGCTCTCACTCGAATCCGAAGCTTTCTCAACAACGGTGTCATTTGGATTGAACACACCGGAACTGAACGCGGGCGCGGTGCGCGCGGGATCGACACGCGGCGTCACCATCGTATGGCCGCTCTCCGTTTCGTCCCAAACCGCCTGCACGCGAAACTCGCCCTTGTTCAGCGTCCCATCGACACGCAACTCGACCGCAAACGATTTCACCGCGAGCTGCGTCTGCCCGCTCAACTCGCGCGCGCGTTCCGACAAGACGTGAAACAGACCCTGTTCGAGCCCGCGACGCTTGTCGCCCTGCCATTCCTTGTCGTCGTCGGGACTGAGGTAGACGATGTACTCGCGCGGAATGTAAGTTGGACCACCCGGCGGCGTGAACATCTCGCGCTGCATCGCGGCCTCGACCTCGCGCGCGATCTTCACCAGAAACTCTTCCCAAACGCGGCGCGGCTTCGCGTGCTCGTCGGCGGCTTCGAGCAGGTCTTCGCCCGTCTCGCCGTCGATCCATTTTCTTATAGACTCAAGTAGTCCCAATCTCTGCTTCTCCTGAAAAGAAGTTAATCGAATCTCACGTAGCGCTTGTTGATCCAGCCGCGGTCGGCCGAATAGGGATCGGTCTTGGGCCGCGCGTGCTCTACGACCTGCACTTCGTACCAGTTGTTGTCCGCACTCAAGACTTTCACCTTCGAGCCCGACTCCGCGAGTCCAATCGGTCCCTGGGAAACGTTGGCCACGGGACGAAGGTTCACGTCCGTGGTTGTCACACCTTCACGACCGATCGGTACATCTTCGACAGTCGTCGTTGTTGTTCGCGGCAGATCGCCGAGCGGGTTCCAACGCTGCGTGACGTACTTGTGCGTCGCCAGCAACATCCCGGAGAACGCGAGGATCAATCCCGCGGCGACGAGTGCGCGTCGCTTCTTGCTCGGCGGCAGAATTTCTTCGACGGTGGTGCGTCGATGCCCATTGATTCTTTGCTCCGCCGCGAATTGCTGTTGCTCGCGCCACTCCAGTTGTCGCTGCGCTTCCAGACTGATCGGAACGACGATGCGCGGTCGCTTTATTGTATCTACGTTCGCGAAAGTCATATCGCGCGCGGCGGCGGGCACGTCGAAGTGCGGTCGCGGCGGCGCTGCTTCGGTAAACTCGTCGGCCGCGACTGAAAGATCCTCACTGGGTTTGCGGCGCACTTCTTCCGTCGTGATCATTTGCAGCGGGCGCGTCGGCGGCATACTCGCATCGGAGAGTTCGTCCCAAAACTCTTCGACAGTTTGATAACGCTCCTCAGGACGATTCTGCGTGGCTTTTTCGAGGACGCGCAGCACGGCGTTGCTCCAATAGGTGTTCTGCGATTCGGGCGGCAGGTCAGTGATCGCGTGTTGCGCGAAACGGCGCGGCGACTCGCCCGCGATCAGAGCGTAAGTTGTTTTCGCGAGCGAATAGATATCGGCGGCCGGAGTTAAGTAATCGTGTGGGAGCCGCAAGCCGGTCGTGTCGAGCTGTCCGGTTTGGACCAGCGGATTGTGTTCGGGCGCCGAGTAGATGTTGGTGCCGACGCGCGTGATTGCGCCTTCGGTCGCGTCGAGCCGTGCGACGCCGAAGTCGGCGATCTTCACGACCTCTTTGTCCGCCGTGAGCAAAAGGTTCTGCGGTTTGATGTCGCGATGAATGACGCCGCACTTGTGCGCGTGCGCGAGACCGGAACAGACTTGCTCGAGATAAAAGAGCGCGCGTTGAATAGACAAAGGTCGTGTGCGCGTCAGGGCGTACATGTCGCCGCCGGGAAGATACTCGAGCACGATGTAGTGAAACGTCGTGCCCGCGAGATCGATCGCCGTGCCGTGTCCGAGCCGATTGATGACGTTCGGATGGCGAACGCGATCGAGCGCGACTGCTTCGTTCTGAAAGTTACTGACGAGCGTGCGCTCGAGGTCCGGATCGGGATCGCCTTGCAGATACAGATTCAGCGCCTTGATCACGATCGTGCGTGGCGCGCCTTCGGCCGCGGCGTTGTCGTTGGCGACGTAGATCTCGGCGTAACTCCCGCGTCCGAGACATTCGAGGATGTCGTAGCGGTTGTCTAATCTGCTCTGTTGGAGTTTGAGTTCCGACATCGTCTCGCCCTGATTCGCACCTTTGATGCGTGATTAAAGGATCAGGGTCACGGGGCTGCGGGGGCGTTTGCGTTGGCCGGAGGTTTCGTCAACTCTTCGTAATGGTTGAGCACTTTCCAACGATCTTTCTGCGTGCGGACGCTGATTGCCGCGAGGCCAAAAACAGCTTCTTTTTTGATTGTGGCGTTGGCCGGGGAAGGGGTCGCGTCGGCTTTCGCGATCGCGGCGTCAAACGCTTTGCTAGCCTCGTCAGTGTTTCCGGAGAGCAGGTTCGCGCGGCCGTAGAGATACAGGAATTCCGGATTGGGCGAGTCCAAGGGGCTTTGCACGCTCGACTTCACCAACTCCTTCTGCGGCTCGGTCGCGAGCCACGCGCGCGAATCGTGGTCCACCAGGCGGCGCGCTCTTTCAAACTCAACGAAAGGCTCTTCGGGCTTTTGCGCGACCGCGACGGGCGTCGGCTGCGGCGCCGGCCCCTTGCTGGCGAGGAAGGGAATTCGTTCCTTGTAACGCGCGCCTGCATAGAACGCGCCCGCGATCAGAAGTAGAACAAGCAGCACGCCGAGAAAGCGCATTGCGCCACTGCCGCCAGATTTCCGCACCGCAGGTTCGGCCACGTTGAGCGTGCGATGATTCGATTCCACTTGCGCCGGGGTTGCCGGTCCCGGAATCAAGATCCGCGACGGCGGCACAAGACCGCCGTTCGACTGCGTGCCGCCCACCATCGTCTGATAACCATCGCCCGCGGCCGCGTATGCCGTCGGTTGTGTTTCGGGCGTGATGGTTGGTTCGAGCTCCGCCGCACGGTCCTCGGTAGATACATGTTTGCCGACGCGCACGATCACCACCGTGAGATTGTCTTCCGCGCCGCGTTCGTAACAACGCCGCTTCAGCTCATCACAAACCTCTTCGAGATTGTTGCTGACAACCAGCAATTGCCGCAGCTCGTTATCGGAGATGTGACGCGTGATGCCGTCGGTACACAACAGAAACTCCGTGCCCTCTTCGACCTCCATCGTCTTCATGTCGACTTCGACGCCTTGTTCGGCCCCGAGCGCACGGCTGATCACGTTCTTGCTCGGGTGGTTCGCGGCCTGCTCCGGCGTCATGCGTCCGGCCCGTACTTCCTCTTCGACGATCGAGTGGTCTTCAGTTTCGCGATGCAACTGGCCGTCGGGCGCGAGCCGATAAAGGCGTGAATCACCGACGTGTCCAAACGTCGCAAGGTTGTCTTTGACGTGCAGCGCGACGATGGTCGTGGCCATCATGGAGAACTTCGCGTGCTCCTGGGCCATCTGGTGAATGGAAGCGTTGGCTCGCTGGATCGCGAGCTCCATCAGGTCTTCGACGTCCGTGCCTTCGGTTTGGTGACGAAAGGCTTCGTCGAGCACTTCGATCGCGGTCGAAGACGCGACTTCGCCGGCTTCTGCGCCACCGACGCCGTCGGCGACAGCAAAGATGCCACGCGCCGGGTCGTGCAGGTAAGCATCTTCGTTAAGGGGACGGCGCTCGTTGAGCCCGCGGTCGCTAAGCGCTGAGGACTGCACCTTGTAGGTGTTCCTGTCTTCGCTCATTCCACTGCCTCCAGCTTTAGGGGAGATGAACTCTTTACCGCCGGCATTTCCGCAATCACTTTGTCACGCGCGTTCCGGTTTGAAAAAGCCATCAGCATTCCGAGCATCGCAAAGCTCGTGATCAAACTAAAACCGCCGTGACTGACGAAGGGAAGCGTGATGCCCGTCATCGGCAAGGCGCGCAAAATACCACCCATGTTCACCAGTGCCTGGAAACCTATAAACGCCGTCAGGCCGGCTGCGCATAACTTCGTAAACATATCACGCGCCTCCAGCGAAGTGCGAACACCAGCGACCACGAAAATGATGACGGCGAGAATGATCACAGCCCCGCCAAACAGGCCAGTCTCTTCGGCAATCGCCGCGTAAACGTAGTCAGAGTCGGCGATCGGAATCACTTCCGGAAATCCGAGTCCGAAGCCACGCCCGCTTTCGCCGCCCGAGCTGATGCCCCAAGTCGCCTGCGCGGGCTGAAAGGCAAGTTTGTCAAACCAGATATCGGTGTTGACCGTCTTCTGCATCGCCGGGCTTTGTTCGGCGAGTGCTTTGAGCTCCGGGTTCTTGTTTAGTTCGTCGTCGTAGTCCTTCTTCCACCACGACACTTCGGGCGACGGCGGATCGAAACCATCGAGCCACAAGTGGAAACGTTGCTGAATACGCGACGGCAACGCGGCACTGATCGGTCGCGCGATCGTCGGCAGTAAAGGAACCTTCTCCTGCACGTCGCGCGGCAACGCGCCGACGACGAGAATGCTGATCACGATCAGCACCGAACCGACGAACAGCAACAACTGCGGCCAACGGCGCACCGCGACGAGATAGAGCGTCGTGTACGCGCCGCTGAAGATCAGCATCTGGCCGAAGTCTTTCAACGCGAAGAAGGGAACGAACGGCAGTATCGCCATCACGAGCAACGGCACGATGTCACGCGCCCGCGGGATGCCCCAGTACGTTTCGGCGAGATCTTTGTAACGCGCGGTGAGAATGCCCGCGAAGCCGACGAGGAACGGAACTTTTGAAGGCTCCCACGGCGTCATGTTGCCGAGTGCTTTACCGGCGCTCGACGTTACGACCGCCGCGGCGAGCGGCAGCAGCGTAAACAACACGATGATGAAGCTGTTGCGCTGGAGCCATAACAGAAAGCCGTCGCGCGCGCACAGCGAGTAAGCGATGGCGAAAGTCAGAAACGAGAAGATCGGAATCCAGGTGTAGCTCGACGTGAGCGCGTTCCAGAGTGAGTAGGTCGATTCCTTCTTCGGCAGGTCGTCGATATCGATCGGCTGCGCGGGGGTCGGCGGCAATCCCATCATCTGTTTCTTGACGGGATCGTAGTTCTCCATGATGTAGCGCGTGCGCAGCGCCTGCATCTTTTCTTCGCGCGCGGCTGACTTGTTGCGCGCGTTGTATTCGGGATCGCTGTAGAGCCGATACTGGATCAGCATGCCGAACGAGAACAGGAGAATCGCAGTCGTGAAGAGCACCCAGTTGCCGGCGAAGCGTTTGCTGCGCGAAAGCCAGATGACGAGAAACATCAGCGGGATGAACATCATCAGGTCGCGCACCGCGCCGATGACTGACGTTTCATAACCGCGCAAGAGACCGGCGCGGTGAATCGCGAGATAGCCGGTGATCTCGAGACCGAGTATCAGCAGCAACAGAAACAGATGTGATGAAGCGCGGTTTTTCATTGCCGATTGCCGACTGCCGATTGCCGATTACTGCGGTTCGGTCCCTGCGTAACTAAACTCGATGGGGGCGCGACTTTGGCGCCGTTGAAATAACCCAGGTCTCTCGCTTTCATAACCAACGCGGCCGCAATCGGCGCGGCTGAACGCGAACCGTAACCACCGCCTTCGACGATTACCGCCATCGCCAGCACCGGACGTTCGAGCGGCGCGATGCAGAGAAACCAACCGTCAATACGCGGGTGTTCCTCGTCCATGATCACCTCGTCGTACTCGCGAATGATGTTGCCCTTGTTGTCCTTCTCGACTTTGTGACGTGTCTTCGGCTGGCCGGTTTTCGGATCGTAAACAGGGACGACTTTTTGCGCGGTGCCGGTCTTGCCGCCGGTGTTGATTCCTGCTGCTTTGACGGGCGCGAACACGCCGCGCGCGGTGCCGCTTGGACCACCGGTAACCAGCCCCATGATCGAGCGCAAACGTGCCGCGGTCGAGGCCGGCATCACCTGGTTGAAAGGTTGCGGCGGCTGATTGAACTCGATCTTCGGCTTCATCAGCTTGCCTTCCATGTTGCCGATCGCCGACGCGGCTAGCGCCATCTGAAACGGCGTCATTTGGCCGGCGTAACCCTGTCCATAACCCATCAGCGCGAGGTCGTACTTCTTCACGTCTTTGCCCGTGACGATCGTCGCTTCGCGCGGCGCGAGCGCGCGCTTGATGCCGTCGCTGCTGGCGTTCCAAATCTCGGGTTCCTTGCGGCCGCGCAAAGCTTCGGCGGGCGTGTCGTAGCTGCCGATGCCCAACAACTGCGCCGCCCGTTTCAAACGTTCCGCACCAAGCTTCACCCCCATCTGCGCGAAGTACTGGTTACAGGAAACTTCATAAGCCTCGTCGATCTTGATGCGCCCGTGCACCTCGCCTGCTCCACCATCGTCGAAGATCGGCGGCGCACCAGGCGCGGCGTAGTAACCACCGCCACTGCAGGTGAACTCCGTGTCCTGTTCGCCGGCGAGAAACGCGGCCGTCATCGTCACGGTTTTGAAAGTCGAACCGGGGATGTAGTAGGCGCCGAGCGCGCGACTCACGAGCGGCTTGTCGCGCTCGTTCGCTTCCAGCCGAATCCAGGTCGTTTCGTTGCTGGCGTCTTCCAGGCTGTAGGAAGGTTCGCTGTAGATCGCGAGCACCTCGCCGGTTTGCGGATTGAGAATCACGACCGCGCCATGTTTGCCCTTCAACTGGTCCATCGCGGCTTGTTGCAACGAGCGGTCGATCGTGAGCCGCACGTCCTGGTTGCCCTTGAAATCCAGCGTCTGTCCTTTGACGACCGCGAGCGCTTCAGGCAACGCGCCACTCTGCACGCCAAACAACGCGCGCTCCAGACCGGGATCGCCGCGATCCGAACCGAACAGATGGGCCATTGCCTGGTCCATCGGATACTCGCGCTGGATGTCGCCGTCCGAATCGCGTTTGTAATAAGCCAGTGGCTGATCGATGCGCCCGCTGCGATCGAGAATCCAGCCGCGCAGCGTCGACTCAGACAGACGCCGCACGCGCAGATCCTTGTAACTCAACTGCTGAAACTTTTCGTTTTGCTCGGCAGCATATTTCGCCCAGTAGATGTGAAACGAAAACAGACCGATCGCTAGTACCACGAACAGCCAGCGCAAAACTTTCAAGCCGCGGTTAGTAGACGAAGAGCCGAGTCGCTTGCGTACTGCCTTCGGAAGATCTTCGGGAAGTACCGCGGTGTTTGCGGAAGCGTTGCGGCGGCTGCGAATCAGACCGATCAGCAGGAACAGAATGATGAGTCCAAACCCGCCGACGTAAATCAGCGTGAACAACGCGGGCATTCGTTCCGGGACGTGAGGAGTCGGCGAAGGAGACGGCGTCGGGGTTTGGAAGAGAAGTAAGAGTAATGTCGCTGGGCTCATCTAGGTTCTGGTACTACTCACTCTTGCGAAATCTTACTTCAACATCGCCAAATCCGATTACGTCGCCGTCTTCGATGACGCGCTATTCGCCGTAAGCGATCAGCCGCCCGTTGATGTACGTGCCGTTCGTAGAGCCCGTGTCGGCGACGAGCAGCGTGCCTTCGCCCGTCATCAACAAAGCCGCGTGAATCTTCGACACGCTCGCGTCGTTCAGCGTCAACTCGTTGTCAGACGCGCGGCCGACGTTGAGACGTTTGCCGCCGGGCCTGAACACAAGAGGTACTTCGCGAGTTCCGTTTGGTTGGGTGACACGCGCGACGACCTGAATGTCGGGCATCGGCGGCGCGGCGCTCGGGATCGGCACTCCCATCTTTGTCGCGCGCCGTTCTTCATCCTGGCGGCGCAGGTCTTCTTCAAACTCGCCGAACGTCGGATCGACCGAGATGCCGGTCGTGAAAATGTCCACTTCAACTTCGACGTTCACTGGTCCAAGCGTGCGATAGCGATGATCGTTGATGTGATCGATCGCGGCGGCGAGCACTTCGTTCTTCAAGTCGTCGAGAATTTCCGGCGGCGCTTCCGAATGCGTGCCCCACTCGACTTTGAGCAGCAGGTGGTGCGGCGCGATTCGTCCCTTGTTTCCTTCGTTGCGCACGCGCTCGTCGATCAGGCGCTTCATGCGCTCGATTAGTTTGGACGTGGTGAGACCGCTGCGCGGTTCGACAGTGCGGCCGAAGCGTCGATCGACGACGTCGCCCATCCCTTCGAGCACGCGACGCAGCAGTCGCTCGGGCAATGCCTCTTCGCGGCGCTTGCGTGCCGGCTGCTCGTCTTTCGCCTTTCCTATCGGATCGTCTGACTCAGTCATGAATGTTCAGTACGAGAGATTCTAGCGTAAGGATCAGTGGTCACAAAGAGGGTGTCGCAAAAACGCACAGTCAGCACGAGGCAGGTTGTGAGCCTGCCGTCGTGCTGCTTGCGTCTGAACGCGGTGTTAGAAGGTGAGCTTTAGTGAAAACCGAAAGGTGCGTGCGCCGCCGGGGTTGTTGAAGGATTGGATGGCGGTTGCTCGACCGAAGGTCGCGCCGAGGTGCAGATCGTCGCCCGCGGGGTCTGCAAAGTTCGGATGATTGAAAACATTGAACGCGTCCGCCTGGAATTCAAGGTGGGTGCTGTCGGTGAAACTGAAGGTGCGCCGTAGTGCGAGATCAAACTGGTAGAACGGGAAGCCGCGCAGACTGTTCCGCGCGAGATCGCCCTGCGTGAGAGTCGACGGCAATACGAAAGCAGCGGGATTGATTTGCCGTCCACCGGGAAGCGCCGGATCGAAGAGATAGAACGGTTCGCCCGCGGCGACACTCGGGCGAACGTAAGCAAAGCCATAGGTTGTCGGGACTCCGAAAAGAACATTCACGGGCCGGGACGAACGCAGCGCAAACATCGACTCCGCGATCCAGTTGCGCAAGGCTGTGTTGCCGAGGCCGTGCGCGAAGAGCGTGGGAAGTTCGTAAGCGACGAAACCGTTGAGCGAGTGGCGCACGTCGAAGTCCGACGGGCCGCGATCTGCGTCCGCGTTTGCACTGGCGAACAACACGCGTCGAGCGGTATCGCGGTTGGCATCGTCGGTCGAGCGTGCCCAGGTGTAGGTAAGGACCGACTTCAGACCGTCCGCAAGACGGCGATCGAACTGCACCTGCAACGAACGATAATTCGACTCCGCTCGATTCCTGATGAAGCGCGTAAAGGCATTCGTGTCGAACACAGTTTGTGTGCTCAGCAGGCGACGGCCCGTGTTTGCGACATACGCAACCGAGATGTTTTGCTTTGCGCCCAGCTCGCGTTGCAGCGAAACGTTCCACGCCAGCGTGTAGGGAAGCGTCAGATGCGGATCGAAAGTGATGAAGGGCAAACTGCCGCTCACCGGCAAGACTGAGCCATCAGTGGTCGAAACGCCGCCGAGGAAGGGAACTGAATCGACGAAAGCATCGCGGGCGAATTCCTGGCCCATATCGTAGTGAACGCCGACGCCGCCACGCAGAATCGTAGCTGCGTCGTCAGTCTTCGAGATCTTGTACGCCAAGGAAAACCGCGGCGCGAAGTTGGCGTAAGTCGTTTGCCACAGACGCGAGCCGAGCACGTCGCTATGAGGCGCAGGATTGAGTTCCCAACGCAGGCCGTACGTCAGCGTGAGACGCGGAGTCCGTTGCCATTCATCCTGTGCGTAGAGCGACAGATTATCGAAGACGGGCGTTTGCGGAGTGAGATGGGTGAGCTGGTTCACGCGCGTCGGTACGCCGTTGATCGCAGGCGTGAGTCCGTTGAAGAGCAAGCTGTCTTCAACCGCACGCGAGCTGATAATCGGCGCAAGCCGGCGGTAATCCACGCCGAATCTCCAATTGTGATTTCCGTGGACCACCACTAGTCCGGCAAGAAGATTGAGCTGCCGCTGAACGTTGGCAGTGTCGCTGCCGCCGAAAACGTTCGCCCCGCGCGCGTTGAGATCGACGGCGAATGAACTGTTGGAGAGATTGAAGAAACTCGCCGGCACAACCGCGCCGCTGAAGTCGTCAACAACATAACTGCCGTTCGTTCGTGTGCGACTGTAATTGCCCGTCAGGTTCAGCACTACGGTTGGCGAGAGGGTTTGCGTCAGCGAAGCCGTAAACGCCTGTGCGCGTTCACGGCTTTTGTTAACCGTATTGAGCGAGAAACCGTCGCCGCCGCGGGTTGAGGTGTTTGAATCCGCGAAGGTGTAATGTAGCGCCAGCATCGATTGGCTATTGATCGCTTCGTCTACGCGAATGGTGGCGACGTCGTGACGTGCAGGATTAGCGTAGCTCGCGGCGAATTCAGCGAAGCCGTTGCTGGTTGGATTGCCGTTCGGAACCGGAAACGCGTTCAGAAATGGCTGCACTGAGCCAGGCGCTGCCTGCCGGACGTTTAATGACGGCACGTCGGTGATCGTCGTCATCGGTTGTCGCAATCGCAGTCCTTCGTAAGATGCGAAGAAGAACGTCTTGTCTTTCACGATTGGACCACCAAGCGTGCCGCCGAAGTTGTTCAAATGCCGCTGCGCCTGACCGAGATTGCGGCTGTTGGCGAACCAATCGTTCGCGGCGAAGAGGTTGTTGCCGAAGAACTGAAACAGCGAGCCATGAAACTCGTTCGTGCCAGATTTAGTGACGAGATTGATCTGCGCGCCCGGCGTGCGACCGTATTGCGGTGCAACCAGATTCGTGGCGATCGTGACTTCACTCACCGCGGCTAACGGCGCAATGCCGGCGTTCGCACTCGCGCCGTCGATCGCAACCGAGTTGGACGCCGGTGTTTGCCCATTCACGGAAACGTTGACCTTGTCGGTCGTGCTGTTGTTAGTGACTACTGTTCCCGGCACGAGCGCCAACAGTTGTTGGTAGCTGCGGCCTGCCAATGGCAACTGCTGTACTGCTGTCATCGTGACGCTACTCGCTAACGACTGATCCGCCGTCCCCGTTACGGTCACGTAGTTGACTGTTCCGGACGTCGTTATGTTCGTGCTTTCAACCGGTACTTCGACCTTTTCTGGCGCCTCACCACCAGTGAAGATCAGGTCATCGATCGCGACGAAGGAAGTGAACTGCGTCATGAGCCGGAAGTCGAGACCCAGTTGAGTAATCTCTTCTTTCTGCTGATTCTGCACGACGGCGTCAGCTTGAGTTTGCGCAATGTAGTGGTCCATCAGATCGTCGATTTGCCGGCGTGCCCACAGCGTGGCAAGCACATCGTGAGCGGGCTCGTTATCCGGCAATTCGATCGGCACTTCCCGCACAAACTCCTGTCCCGCGGCTCGTCCCTTGAGACGGATCGTGCCTTTGGCTCCGCTCGCGTAGCGGCCAGAAAAAATCACCGGCTTCGCGCTGAAAAGATCCGGAATGCTTTTGGGATACACGTCGCTGACTGGCAGGCCTGACCAATCGATCGAGAGATCAGTCAGCAACGGATTGCGAATACGTTCGTGGAATCGTTTAGCCACTGCCGACGTGTCGCCTTTTTCTGAAACGTAGTCGACTTCACCGCGGCCGTACTGCGCCATCTTGTCCAGCAGGTAGCGATTAGGCGAATCGCTGAAGCCCATCGCGAAGACGCGCGCGTTCGGATGCTTCTGCACTTCAGCAAGGATCTCGTTGTCGTTGCCAATGAGGCCATCGGTCATGAAACAGACGATGCGCACGTGTTGCTGCGAGTCAGAAGGTTCGAGCGCGGCTTTGATCGCGGTCATCATCTCGGTGCCGCCGTCGCTGCCGATCTTCGCGAGCAGCTTCTTGGCTTTCTTGATGTTTTCCTGCGTCGCGGGCACTGGATCGTCGAAGAGAATTCTTGTCTCGCCCGCGAAGGTGATTACGTTGAAGGTGTCGTGCGGATAGAGATTGTCGAGCGCGAGCAACAACGTCTCGCGCGCTTTCTCAAAAGGAAAGCCGGACATCGAGCCGGAGCTGTCGAGCACGAACACGAGCTCTTTCGGCATCACGTCTTCGGCGGAAACGCGCTGGGGCGGCTGTAGGATAAGCGTGAAGAAGCCGCCCCTGTCGGTTCGGTGGGCGAGGATAGCGTCGTTGATTGCGTCGCCGGCGACCTGATACTTCAGCACGAAATCTTTGTTGGGAATCGTGGCTTGATCCTTCAGTCGCACCACGGCGGTGTTGTCGCCCGTACGCTCGACTTCTGTTTCGTGTGTTTCAGAGTTGAGCGATTGAATCGGCACACCTGCATTCAACTGGAGTTCGAGTGAAATATCGTGACCGGCGCGTGTGGCGCGGGGTGGATCGATGCGAGAACTGTTGGCTTGCTGATCGCTGTCGGGAAGATCGCTGTTGGGAGTGTAACGTTCGCCGACGAGCATCGGGAACGACCATTCATAACCACCGTCTTCGTATTTCAACGTCTCGACGTAGCTGATCGTGATGCGGATTTCCTGGCCAGGCATGATGTTGGCGACGGCTTGCGTGAAGATGTTGGGCCGTTCCTGATCGAGCAAACTCGCCACCTGGCCCATTTGCTTCGCGTTGTTGTAAGCGGTGCGCGCTTCTTCGCGGCGCATGATCTTTCCTTTTACTTTGCGCTCGCCAATCAGCATCGTCATATCGTCGACCGCCGCCGATTGCGGCAGCGGAAACGTGTAGACCGCTTCGATCTTGTCGGGAAATGGGTTGGTGAATTGCTGAGTGACAGTGACGCGCGACAAGAAGCCGCTGATCTCGGCTTTGACGTCCGTGTGTTTTAGTGGACACAGGCCCGCCGGTTTGCCCGCTTTGTCGAGCGCTTGCAGTGAGCCTGCATCGGCTGACGTTTTCTCATCGCCCGCGGCGAAGACCGAGTCGTGAATCGCGAGACCTAGCGAGATAAGCACAACGATGACTGTAGTGAGCATGGCCCACTTGAGAAGCGATCGGCGGAGCATAGTCTTGTCCTTTTCAGCAAACTCCGGCGCTGTCACACGAACACACGAGTGCGTTGTTGCGAACGGCAAACGTCGCTGCCGGGGTTTCCTCGTTGTAGTTTTTGTAGAGGCCGAAGAAGAGCGTGGCCTCAGAACGTAACCTCTATAAGGACCATGCGGGGGAGACCGCGCGAGAACACTGCCTTAACTGAGCCTATTGATGAGTTTTGTTTCTCGTAGGTGGCCTGCGAATAAAAAACTTTCGCTTTCGATCTCGTCGCTCTGTTACATTAGCCATACGCCCCAAAGCCTCACGGTCGTCGCAGCACAACGAGGTGAACCGATGCTCCAGCAACTGTGGGATAGTTTCGTGCTCTTGATTCCGGTATTCTTTCTGCTGACGTTGATTTTTGGTGCGGGCTTTTATATTGGTCGTGTCAGCAAGAGAGAGTAGTCGCAGATGAAACGATCCGGTGTCGCCGATCTTCCGCTGCACAACGGTCGCGTTCCGAGCTGGCTGGCGCAACGCATGACTCTGCTCGGCACGAGCATCACTGAAGCGATCGTCCGCGACTACGGCACGTCCGGATTTCTTTCGCGGCTCAGTGATCCATTCTGGTTTCAGGCGTTCGGCGCAGCGATGGGAATGGACTGGCACTCTTCGGGCATCACGACTTCGGTGATGGGCGCGTTGAAACGCGGACTCGCGCCACGCGCCAACGAGCTCGGTCTTTATATCTGCGGCGGCCGGGGCCGTCATTCGCGAAACACTCCTGCTGAGCTGCGTGTGCTTGGTGAGCGGCGTGGCTTTGATGCTGACGCACTCGTGCGGACCAGTCGTCTCACGGCCCGCATCGACAACAACGCGATCGCTGACGGTTTTCAGATCTACCTTCACAACTTTGTCGTGGCCGCGGATGGCGAGTGGGCCGTGGTCCAACAAGGGCTGAACGATCAAAGCGGCATGGCGCGCCGTTATCACTGGCACTCGCCTACGGTGCGCGACTTCGTCTCCGAGCCACACACGGGAATCGTCGGCGAGCACCAGGGCACGATCATGAACCTCGTTGATGTGAAGGCTGGACGAGCGCAAAGCGCGTTACTCGAACTCGCACACGAAAAGCCTGAGACTACTTTGCAAGCTGCGCGTCATCTCAAGCTCCCGGCGCATCACGACGTGCGTCCCAAAGACGTCGATCTGAAACGACTCGGCGCCGTGCTCGCTGTCGCGTATGAAAAAGATCTGCACGACTTCGCCGAGCTGTTGCTGCTCGAAAATCTCGGCCCGCGTACGCTTCAGTCGCTCGCGCTTGTAGCGGAAGTCGTACACGGCGCGCCCAGCCGCTTCTCGGATCCCGCACGCTTCTCATTCGCGCACGGCGGCAAAGACCGTCATCCGTTTCCGGTTCCTTTGAAGACCTACGACGCCTCGCTCAACGTGCTACGCACGGCGCTCGACGGCGCCAAAGTCGATGACAAAGAAAAGCTCGAAGGCTTCCGCCGTTTGAATCGCTTCGTGCAAACAGTTGAAAAGAGACTCGATCCCCAGGCTGACTTCGCCGCCGTGATCGAACATGAAGAAGCGATCTCACCCTCACTCGACGGCCGTTCGGTTTTCGACGATAAGCCGCAACGAAATTACTATATTCCGCGACAGCCTTCGTTATTTGACCCGCTTTGAATTCAGCACAGCATTTGCTACTCTGACTTCACCCCCACTCAACCCTTTGATTGCCCCGACATAAAGAGAAGCTCGGAGTGCGCGCACCGCACTTCGTGGGAAGCAACTGAAGGAGCTAACTATGAACAGAAACAAATTTCGCCCGGTCGCCGCCGCCTGGATTGTGAGCCTGTTGCTCGTAATTGCGCCGGCAGCCTTCGGGCAGTTCACGAATACACAGACCACTTCGAACCAGAACCCAAACACTGCGCTTCGTTCTGTTCCGAGTGGCTCGAAGATGAAGTTCAGAGGAGTGGTGATTAGTCGCGACGCCGACGTGTTCACGATTCGCGATCGCAGTCGCGCCGACTATCAGGTCCTTATTACCGACAATACCAGTATCAAGACGAACGGTGGCTTTCTCCGTGGCGGCAAAAAGTATCCGGTTACCGACATTCTTCGCGGGTTGATCGTCGAGGTTGACGGACGCGGCAATAATCAGGGACAACTCGTCGCCGATAAGATTCGCTTTAACGAGTCGGACATGCGGGCCGCGTTGACCACCGACACTCGCGTCGGTCCGGTTGAAGCCAATCAGGAACGCATGGCCGGACAGATGGACGAGCTTTATGCGGTGGCGGCTGAAGCGAGGGCCGAGGTCAAGGCCGTCAACGAACGTGTTTCCGCGCTCGACGACTACGACGTGCAGAACAACGTCGCCGTGACGTTCAAGGTAAACAGCGCGGTGCTTTCGCCTGATGCCAAACAGCAACTGGACGATTTTGCGTCGAAGCTGGATGGCGCGAAGGCCTTCATGATTGAAGTCGCCGGCCACACGGATTCGACCGGCAGTGATGCGAAGAACTTCCGCCTCAGCCAGGCACGCGCCGAAGCTGTGGTGCAGTACCTCGCTGTGCAGCACAAGATTCCGCTCCGTCGCTTTGTCACGCCGATGGGTTATGGCAAGACGGAAGCAGTGGCAGACAATACAACCGCCGAGGGACGTTCGCAGAACCGGCGCGTTGAAGTAAAAATGATTGTGAATCGCGGTATGAATCAGCCGAGCACGACGTCTTCGTCGACGGCTGCTCCGGTTCGTCCGTAGCCTGCAAATTACAAAGGCGTTGTCGTCGGATTGCGTTCCGTTGGAATGCGATCCGACGCATACACGCTTTGCGTATCAAAGACCCGCTTTCGTTCACTCATCCCCAGCAAAAGCGAGCAAAATAGGCGGATTTTCCTCAGTTTTTGGGGTTGCCTAGTGGCCTCATGATTGCAAAGTGTTTCAGCATGACTAATTCTGAGGTCTTCCCAATTTTGCACGGCGGCTTAACAGCCGCGAAGAAAACCGAACCGGCGCCAAACTCGGATCTTGCTCTGGCGATTGAAGCCGGTAAGGGCGACATGGAGGCGTTCGAGAAGTTGTATGAACGTCACAGCCGTCGCGTGTATTCGCTCTGTCTCCGCATGACGCAGAACGCAGCGGAGGCCGAGGATTTGGCGCAGGAAGCATTCATTCAACTCTTTCGCAAGATCGGTAGCTTCCGTGGTGAATCAGCGTTCACTACGTGGCTGCATCGATTGGTTGTAAATCAGTGCCTGATGCACTTCCGCAAGCGCAGCGTGAAGCTGGAGAAAACCACTGAAGAAGGGGAGACTCCGGTGCAGATCGTTCGCGGCACTGAGAATCCGAACGCGATGCCGGTGATGGATCGCATCGCGCTCGACAATGCTCTAAAACAACTTCCGCCCGGGTATCGCACAGTGTTCGTGCTTCACGATGTTGAAGGTCACGAGCACGAGGAGATCGCGAAGATGCTTGGGGTGGCGGTTGGCACTTCGAAGTCGCAGCTCCACAAAGCGCGCATGAAGCTGCGCCAGATCCTGAAGGCGCGCGTCGACACCGACAAAAACTAAACTACTTACTGGTCATATATGGTCGCGAGCGGCAACATGTTGCCGCTCGCGTTTGTATTTTGACTGTACCGCGTTGCTTTGTAGGCAATGAGGTCTTTATATTGTGTCCATGAGCAAAACCGAAATCCTCGCAGAACTACCCAAACTCACAAAGGTCGAGCGTCAGGAAATCCGTCTAAGGTTAGCCGAACTCGACGGTGACGATTGGCTTGACGATGAAGATTCATTGACCGTTCACGAAAAAGCATTACTCGACGCGCGCCTTGCCGCATACGCGAAGGATCCGGACGCTGGTAGCACATGGGAAGAAGTTGAGGGCCGAATTCGAGCCCGTCTCAGTCGCCAGCCGAACGGATGAGCCGGCGCCTAATCATCAGACCAGAAGCTGAGTTGGACCTCACTGATGCTGCTGCGTGGTATGACAGCCGCGAGCCGAGCCTCGGACTGGAGTTTCTTTCCGAAGTGCGTTCGGGAATGACGCGAGCACTCAAGAGTCCTCAGTCCTTCACGCGTCTTCGGCGAAATCCAGAGGTGCGCCGTGTTCTCACTCGAGCGTTCCCATATCGCATTTTCTTCATCGTCAGGCCTGACGCGATTGTCGTCTTTGCAGTCCTTCACGCAGCACGGCACGATCGAGCTTGGAAGCACCGGTTAGAACAGGAGTAGATTCTCCTAGGGCGTGATCCGGATCGTGCCCATATTGCTCGTCTGACCGTGTGCCTTGATCGTTACCTGGCAGGTACCGGCGGCGAGGGTGTCGGGCAATCTGAAGAGGACCTGGGCTAGATCGGTGTTCGGTGGCACGCACGTCCGTCGCAGGAACGTTGAAGGGTTGGTTGTTAGCGTCGACGAGGTTCACGACTACATTCGCCGCTGTCTCGCCTGGATTCAGTCTCAGGTTTTGAGCGAAGATCATTACGACCGTGTTCTGACCAGGTGGCAGGAAAAACGAGCTGGCGAAATTCTGAACTTTGAAGGGATCGCGCGTAAGGAACAAGGAATCAACCGCTGCGGCCTCCTGTGCGGCAGGGCCTGAGTCTTCCAGCGCCAGCAGAAAATCGTCATCGAGGATCGTGCCCACGCCGGTACCATCCGCGATCGTCGTACCAAACGGTTCGCTGAGATTCACGGAGAACGTCTCATCCGGCTCCATCGTAGTGTCGCCGATAACAACCACATCCACAGTGCGAGTTACTACCCCGGGTTGAAAGATAACCACTGTATTGATCGAGTTGTAATCAGTCCCCGCAGTCGCGGTCCCGTTCGCCGTAGTGCATCTGACGGCGATCGCTTCAACACTCGCGGCGGAAAGAGTCAACGTAAACGTAGCCGTCTTCGTCCCGACATTCCCCTCGATAATGCTCACGTCGTTGATACTAATTGTCGGCCCATCATCATCAACGATGAATCCAGTCCCGCGGCTCGTGTTCACGGTCGCGTTCTGAACGTTCGAGATATCCAGAAAGAACGTTTCCTGCGTCTCATCGACCGTATCGCCGTTGACCAGGACCACCACTGACTTCTCCACTTCTCCCGGCGCGAAAGAGAGCGCACCTGAAGTCGCAACGTAATCGGAACCCGCGGTCGCCGTACCGTCTGCCGTGGCAAAGTTACACGTAACGGTTTGCGAAGCTGCACCCGAGAGCGTGACGGAAAACGTCGCCTGCGTCGTACCGGCGTTCCCCTCAGTAACGAGAGCGTCGTGGACCGTAATCGACGGCGTCTGGGCGGCAGCATTAACACTCGCGGCCAGCAGTAGGAACGCAGCGATCATCATGAGGCCAAAGCGCATAACAAGCGGACGAAAAGAAAAGTGAGTTGTCATAATCTATTCAGGTTTTCCGTCTTTCTGGGAGCCAGATGTTAGAAACACTCAATACCGCAATCATTCCAGCCCCGGCGATAAATTGAAGGTGGGAGAGTCGGGATCAGCATCATAGCACACTCGCAAAGCGGCGGTAGTCGTCTCGCCTGAGCGGGCCGGTTTCGTATATCCTTCCCGCCTGCATCCGCAAACGAAAATTCTCGGGAGAAAATTATGAGCGAACGAAGCGTCACCTTTTACCGTTGGGACGACATGCCGAAAGAAAGTCTGAACGAGTTGTTGGACCGCCGGTTGATAACCGCCGACCGCGTCATGCTCGCGCATGTTTATCTCAAAAAGGGCGCGATCGTGCCGCGTCATTCTCACGAAAACGAGCAGCTCACTTACATTCTCGAAGGCGGCCTGCGCTTCTGGATCGGTGAAGACGAAGCGCAGGTCGTCGACGTTCGCGCCGGTGAAGTGCTGCACATTCCCTCGCACGTGCAGCACAAAGCGGAAGCACTCGAAGACACGCTCGACGTCGACATCTTCAGTCCGCCCCGTCAGGATTGGCTCGACAAAACAGACGATTACTTACGACAACAATAGGAGTGGACCATCATGGATCTCGGTCTCAAAGATAAAGTGGCGCTGGTGGCCGCCAGCAGCCAGGGACTCGGCCGTGCTGTCGCGGAGGAACTCGCCGCCGAAGGCGCGTCGCTGCTTCTCTGCGCGCGCAACGCCGCTACGCTCGCAGAAACTACAGCAGCAATCGCCGATCGCACCGGCGCACACGTCCTCGGTGTGCCTGCCGATGTGCGAGACGACGCACAGATAAAACACTTAGTCGCCGCGGGCAACGAACGTTTCGGACGCATCGACATCCTAGTGACGAATGCAGGTGGTCCACCGGCGGGCCTTTTCGACCAGCTGACGCAGGAACAATGGGACCAGGCAATACAGCTCACGCTTTACAGCACGGTTCGTCTCGCGCGCGCAGTGCTGCCGGGTATGAAAGCGCGGCGTTGGGGACGGATTGTGAACATCACGTCGATCGCGGTGAAGCAGCCCATCGATGGCTTGTTGTTGTCGAACAGTATGCGCGCGGCGGTTACGGGTTTCGCGCGCACGCTCGCAAATGAAGTCGCGACGGACGGTGTGACGGTGAACAACATCATGCCGGGCTACACGCGCACCGAGCGTTTGCAGGAACTGGCGGAATACATGGCGCAGAAACAGGGCATCACCGAGAGTGAGTTTCGCGGGACGTGGGAACGTGAGATTCCCATGGGCCGTCTCGGCGAACCGCGCGAACTCGCGGCGCTGGCCGCGTTTTTAGTTTCCGAACGCGCGAGTTACATTACGGGTACGTCGATTCAATGCGACGGCGGTTGGATCAAATCACTGCTTTAGGAAGGACGACGATCGTGATCAAGACGATTCGCGGCAGCACTAATTAGTAACTCGATAAGTCAGAGTTTGAACGACTCATCGGCCCTTACCGGCGACTTCGCGGGCGAGGGAGTGATCGTGGATATCGGGACCGGCGACGGGCGCTTTGTATATCAGTCTGCGCGGCGGAACCCGAAGAAGTTTTACATCGGGATCGATCCGAGCACGAAGCCGCTGGAGAAGATCTCGGAGAAGATCTATCGCAAGCCGGCGAAGGGCGGCGCGGCTAACGTGCTGTTCATTCAAGCGGCGGTTGAAGATTTGCCCGCGGAGTTGGACGGTGTGGCTGATGAGCTGCACGTTCATTTTCCATGGGGCAGTTTGTTGCGCGCGGTCGCGACCGGAGAGGTTGCGGTGCTTCAGAACCTGCGCCGGATCTGTTCTCTCGGATCTCTCTTCGAAGTCGTGATCGGATTAGATCCAGTTCGAGATCGATCCGAGCTCGAGCGTCTCGAAATTCCTGAGCTCTCGCTGCAACACGTCGACGAGGTTCTTAGTCGTAAGTATTTAGCGGCGGGTTTTGAAATCACCGAACGCGGCATACTGCCGGCGTCCGAATGGCCTGAATTCAACACCTCGTGGGCCAAACGCCTACAGCAAAGCGGCAATCGACCGATCACGTATCTAATCTCTCGCGCGGTCTAGCGCATTTCTAATCTTCCCGCAGACAATCGACACGCTTTCGTCACCTGCCTTGTGTTGAATGCGCCTTTTCACGAAAGGAAGGAGTTGGTTATGGCGAAGAGTGCTGCGGGAAAGGCTGCGCAGGGCAACCAGAGTAACGACATATCGAAAGAGAACACCCCTGAGAACGATGTTGTCGAGCATTTACAACGACAGGTGGCAAACGCGTTTGTGTTATACGCAAACTACAAACACTATCACTGGCAAACGTTCGGCCCGCTGTTTCGCGATTTACACTTGCTGTTCGATGAGTTTGCGGCAGCGGTGTTGGAGAGTATCGACGATTTCGCGGAACGCTTGCGGATGATTGGGCAGGATCCGGTCTTTCGTCCTGAAGACATCGCGCGGTTCGCGACCGTCAGTGTTTCCGGCGACGCGGGTACAATGCGCGAGATGATCGCTGAAGCTGATGCGAACCTTGTCATTGTGATCGGCGAAATGCGGGAAGCCGCGCGAGTGGCTGACGACAACGACGACCCGGGCACGAACGATCTCTTTTCCGGCCTCGTCCGCGTTCACGAGAAACACGAGTGGTGGCTGCGCGACATCCTCGAAAAGGGCGACGGTCTGACCGTCTAACTTCGCCAACGCCTTCAGCGTTGGAACGTTCCCTTTTGTCTTGTTCCCAGGGTTGCAGCAACCCTGGGCTCGAACTAGCAAACGCCTTCGGCGTTATATCGCGACTTCAACTGAAGCTCTGATCGTCGGCGGAGGGGCCGTAGAGGGCGGGGACCTTTTGGCCCATCAGCCGCAGGTAAACCGTCATCTGGCCGCGATGATGGGCCCAGTGATTGATCGTCTCCTGAATCATCATGTAACGCTGCTCTTCGAGCACGACGTTCCCACCCGCCAGTAACTTCCAATTCGTTCGCAGATGCTCGTCCGTCGTCTTCTCCAACGCCGCGCGAGCCCCGGCAGCAGAGTCGTCGAGCGCTTTGATCAACTCCTCGCTCGTCTCGTGTTTCT
The DNA here is from genome assembly GCA_946480785.1 of uncultured Blastocatellia bacterium. The sequence goes on from CAMLLD010000037.1 coordinate 21,758, forward strand.
CACGCTTCATCTCCTGTCCCTTCGGCGGCGCGACATCCAGTTCGTCACGTTCGATCTCCATCTGAATCCACATCGGAATCGTCGCCACCATATCCGCGAGATAACCAAAGATCATCGAGCGTTCGTGCGGCTTCCAATCGTATTTCCCCGCCGGCACTTCCGCCAGCGCTTTGCGCGACCGCTCCACCTCCCGATCAAGCTCCTCGCGTAAAAATTCAGTCAGTTTCATTCCTGCCTCCGAATCCGCATTATGATTTTCTGTTGACGTTGTGAGAATCTAACACCTGAGCCAGTCGTTACAAACCGGGGATGCTGATCCAGCACAACATTACACACTCCTTCAATTCTCCGATCGTGATCGCGTTGCTCGTTACGCTTGGAGCCGGCTTGCTCTACATCCTCTGGCGCGAAGTGCGAAAGATTCCGCCGAAGCTGCTCACCCTAATGGCGACGGCCTTCGTCGACATGCTCGGCGTGTTGATGATCTTTCCGCTGTTGCCGTTCTACGTGAAAAATCTCGGCGGCTCCGGATTTAACTTTCTCGGCCATCATCTCGGCATCGGCTTCATCACCAGCGTCATCGTCGCTTCGTTCACAGTGGCCCAACTGCTGGCCGCGCCGATGTGGGGCCGTTTCTCGGATCGGGTCGGACGCCGTCCCGCATTGCTGATCGCCTTGAGCGCTTCAGCGATCGCGTACCTGATCTTCGGTTTTGCTCAATCACTGTGGTTACTGCTGTTGTCGCGCGTCGTGCAGGGCGCGGGCGGCGGCACGGTTGGGGTGATCCAGGCTTACGTCGCGGACTCAACCGCGCCACACGATCGCGCACGCGCGCTCGGCTGGCTATCGGCGACAACCAATCTCGGCGTCGCACTCGGACCCGTGCTCGGTTCGTTTGCGATCGCTTTAGGTAAACGCGACATCATTCCCGGCGCCGCACATCTGGAGATGGGCCACGCAGCACCCGGAATCCTCGCGGCGTTACTCTGCCTCATCAACATCGCATTTGCCGCACGTTATCTAACCGAGTCACGCAATCCGAGCGATCACGTCCAGAAGGAAGGCGAAGTACGCCGCACGTCGCGGCAGATCATCTGGCGCGTGCTCTCGCATTCAAGCGAACCGTCCTCACGTTTGATCTGGATCTACGCGATCGCGATGGGCGCGTTTCAGGGCAGCTTCTCGGTCCTCGCGCTCTTCCTCAACGCACGCTTCCAGGTGACGGAGCAAACGATCGGTTACTTCTTCATGTACGTGGGATCGATCTCCGTCTTCACACGCGTGCTGCTGCTCGGACGGATGGTCGACTGGCTTGGGGAAGCAAAACTATCGCGACTCGGCCTGGTGCTACTCGCATTCGGCGTGCTCGGAATGCCGCTCGCGCGAAACCTCGGCACACTCGCCATCGCCGTGGCGCTGATACCGCTCGGTACTGCGTTTACTTTTCCGTGTGTGACGGCGTTGCTGTCGCGGATCATCCAGCCGCGCGAGCGCGGGCTGTTCATGGGCATGCAGCAGACGTACGGCGGCGTAGCGCGCGCGTTCTCGCCGTTGTTTTTCGGCTGGGCCTTCGACTCGCTCGGCGTCTCGTCGCCTTACTTCTTCGCGTCGGTTTTTATCTTCGGCACCGTTTTTCTGAGCGCCGGTTTGGACAAGTATGCGAAGCTCGAACGTCCACCCGCGCCGGCGGTAGAACCGGTCGTGCCGAACACGGTAGAGACGCCGCTTACTCGTTCAGATTATCCAGCGACGCAAACTTCCAGCCAGCCTTTGTCTGCCGGAAGTGATAAATAACAACTTCATTGCCCGCAGCGTCCGGACAGGCTACAGTAAACGCTCTAGCGTTACCCGGATCCATCTCTGGTTTTGCTTTACTGAAACAGGCTGCGGCATCGGTCTGTTCATTGAAGACCTGCCGAAAGCGTTTTGCTAGCTGAGCTTTCGTTTTGACAGTCGGTATGCCGTAAGACATGCCAATGGGAAACTGCGACAGCCGCGCGACCGCTTCAACGTTTCGATTCGTCACTGCGAGTCTGAACTCTTGCCAGAACGTTTCTCTGGCGTCCTGGGCCAGCGGCAATACACTGATTAGAAAGATTGTGTTCAAAAGGAGACTGGTCATGCGCACGTCCCGTTATTGTTCGGTTTTCTTGTTGCTCTTCCTTACGACCGTTGCGGTCGCGCTCAGTTTATCGCAAGCCGGTCCAGTTGCGGCAAGCTCGACTCAATCGTTCACAGTCGAACAGATCAAGAGCTATCCGTTTCCGAACGAGCTCACTGCGGCGAAATCCGGCGCACGTATCGCGTGGGCCTTCAACGAGCGTGGCGTGCGCAACGTCTGGGTCGCCGATGGCCCTGATTTCAAACCACGCAAGCTCACAAACTACAACACAGACGACGGCCAGGAGCTGACGAGTCTCGCGATCTCGAGCGACGGCAAGTTTGTCATCTACGTGCGCGGCGGCGATCACGGCGCGAACTGGGAGATTTCGAGCGGCGTGGATCCCGCGCTGAACCCGGCGCAAACGCGCGTGCAACTGTGGAGCATTCCGTTCACCGGCGGTGAGCCGAAGCTCCTGAGCGACGGCGATGAACCCGTCATCTCGCCGAAAAGTGATCGCGTCGTTTTTGTTAAGGAACGCGCCGTTTGGTCCGTGCCGATCGACGGCTCGTCACCCGCGAAGCGACTCTTTTACGCGCGCGGCGAAGCTGACTCGATGGAGTGGTCGCCTGACGGTTCGCGTCTCGCTTTCGTTTCGGGCCGCGGCGATCACTCGTTCATCGGCGTCTACACCAACGACTCAACTCCGGTTCTTTATCTCGCGGCGTCAACTTCACGCGACTCGAGTCCGCGCTGGTCGCCTGACGGCAAACGAATCGCGTTTGTGCGCCGTCCGGGAACGGGTGGCGCGCCTGAAGCGGTGCTCGAACAACGCCCGCAAGCATGGTCCATCTGGACCGCGGACGCCGCGACGGGCGAGGGAAGTCAGTTGTGGAAGAGTCCGTTTACGTTGAAGGGTTCGCCGCCGTCGACGGAAGGCGGCACGAACCTGCACTGGGCCGCGAACGGCCGCATCGTCTTTCTTTCTTATCTCGACGGCTGGCCGCATCTTTACTCGATTCTCGAAACCGGCGGCGAGCCGCTGTTGTTGACGCCCGGCAATTTCATGGCGGAGTACATCTCGATCAGCGCCGATCGCAAGTACATGTTCTTCGCCGCCAACTTCGGCAACGACGCGAACGACATTGACCGACGTCACATCGTGATGGTTCCGGTTGATAAGGCTCAGCCGACTGTTTTGACGCCGGGCAAAGGTCTCGAATGGACGCCGTTCACAACCGGCGACAGCAATTACCTCGTCTACATCAGCGCGACTGCGCAACGGCCGCCGCTGCCGACGGTGATGCCGCTTCCGGGCGGCAAAGCACAGGTGCTCGCTGAAGATCGAGTGCCGCAGGATTTTCCGGCCGCGCAGTTGGTCACGCCGAAGAAGGTCGTGTTCAAAGCGCCGGATGGTGTCGACGTTCACGGCCAGTTGTTTGAAGCGGCGGGCGGCGCGACGAAGAAGCCGGCGATCGTTTTCGTGCACGGTGGTCCACCGCGGCAGATGCTGCTCGGCTGGCATTACTCTGACTACTACACGAACTCCTACGCGATGAATCAATACCTCGCGAGCCACGGCTACGTCGTCTTGTCGGTAAACTATCGGCTCGGCATCGGCTACGGTCACGATTTTCATCGGCCGCCGGATGCGGGCGCGCAGGGCGCGTCGGAGTATCAGGATGTGAAAGCGGCAGGGGAGTATTTGCAGCGGCTGCCGCAAGTCGATCCGAAGCGTATTGGGATCTATGGTGGTTCTTACGGCGGCTTCCTCACGGCGCTCGCGCTCGCGCGTGACTCGGACCTGTTTGCGGCGGGTGTCGACATTCACGGCGTACACAACTGGACTGCGGAGCGTGCGGCGGGCCTGCTCGAGAATCGTTACGAGAAGCCGCCGGATACGCAACGCGCCCTTGATGTGGCGTGGCAGTCGTCGCCGATCTCGTCGATTGATAAATGGAAGTCGCCGGTGTTGTTGATTCACGGCGACGACGATCGCAACGTTCGCTTTAGTCAGACTGTGGATCTCACGCGGCGTTTGGAGAAAGCGGGCGTAATGTTTGAAGAGTTGATAATCCCCGACGATACGCATCACTTCCTGCGCCACGCGAATTCGGTGCGGGTTGATGCGGCAGTGGCAACGTTTTTTGATCGAGTATTCGGAATGAATCGAGGGAGTGAGTAACGATGAACAAAAGACTGGTAATGGTTCTGTTGGGTGTGTTGCTAGCCCTGAGTGGTTGTATGAAACGTGAGAACAAGGGGAACACGGATACGGCAGCGGATAGTAAAAACCAGGTAGAGAAAGTTAAGCCGACGGCGGGCACCGGCAACGTGCAGGGCAAGGTGCTCTACAACGGCAACCCGGTCGAGAATATCGACGTGCGTTTGTGCGAGAAGTTCAATCGCTTTCTCGACGGCTGCGGCGGCAAGATCTACACCGCGAAGACAGACAAAGACGGCGACTACGTGATCACGAACGTGCCGCCGAAAGAGTACGAAGCGATCACGGTGCGCATCTTCGACACTGACGGCTACGTGTTTGCGACCACCAGCTTCGGCATCAGCGCCACGAAGTACAACGTCGAGGCTGACAAGACGTTGTTCGTCGAACCCACCAATCTTTTCAAAGCGGATCTTAAGGTCACTAATCCGAAAGCCGGTTCGACGGTCAGTGGCGGCGATGTCGAGTTTAAGTGGGACGCGTATCCGGACGCCGCTTACTACAAACTCACACTCACGCCCGACGAGCATCTCAGCGAGTCGCGCTACACGAAGCAACGCGTCGAGGGCACGTCGTTCAAAGCCACGAAGCCGCTGGATAAAGGTGGCTATCGCTGGCAGGTTGAGGCCTTCAACTCAGCCGACAAGAAACTCTCCGAAAGCGCCGACGACATCACTTTCAACGTTCAGTGAGTTGAGGTGAGGTGCGTCAAACCATCCACAGATTACACAGATATCTGCGTAATCTGTGGATGGCTTTCTACAAACTAGTGGTTCGGTGTCTTCACCTGAATGATGTTCGAGTAACCCGAATTACCACCCGAGTTGGACGCGCGGACCCGATAGCGATACCAGGTGTTCCGCGTTAACCCGCTGTTGCTGAACGTCGTCACGTTAGCGCCCGTCGTCCCAATCTCCGCAAAGTTCGTGCAGCTATTACCGGTGCAACGCTCGATGCGGAAGTTGGTTTCGTTATTCGAATTGTCCGTCCACGACAGGTTGATCTGCGTCGCCGACACTGCCGTTCCACTCAGATTGCTCGGCGCGGCCGGCGCAGGCGTCGGAGTGGGTGTTGGTGTTGGCGTAGGTGTCGGTGTCGGGGTTGGAGTAGGCGTTGGGGTCGGCGTAGGAGTCGGAGATCCGCCGCAAGTCGGGAACCTGAACGATCCGATTCTCGTGCGCCAATTGAAGCTGGTCGTCGTCGCGTAATACTCGTTCGTGTACCAGAACGTGCAATCGTCAACCGGGTCGATCGTCAACGCGCTGTAATCGCCCCAACGGCTGCTCGTTCCACTCTGACTGCCGGTACCCGAGAACAGCACCGACTCGCCCTGGCCCAGCGTATTGAGCGGGTCTGACGCGAGCCGTCCCGCGTAACGCAACTGCGGGAAGATCGTCGCGCTCGACGCGCTGTAACCAATCGCGAGGTTGCCGTCACGATCCATCGCCGCGCTGCCCATCCAGCGCCATGTCGTGTCAGGTTGATAAGTGCTTTCCTGTGCGACAGTCACCGGACCATTCGTCACGTTGCGCAATTCAAACCAGCGAATACCCGCGACGCTGTTCGCGCTCACCGTGTAATTGCCGACCACTGCTTCGTGATCGCCGAAGTTGCGATACGTGAGCCGGAACATCAAACGATCGCCGATTCCGTCGAGCCGAGACGTCGTTCCCGACTGCGGCACGCACGAGCGCGTAAGAGAACAGAGTTGCGTGAAGCCGGCAGCCGCAGGACTCGCGAACAACGAAAACGTGGTGTTCGCCGGGGTCGCGAAGTCTGCGTGGAAGTGGAAGATGCGATAAGTGCCGCCACCGGGCCATTCGATGAATGTGGCCGGCGCGCCTGCGGGTGGCAACGTTGAGCCGTCGAGATCCGCGGGCAGGAAGACTTCTTCAAGTGAGCCGCCGGTGATGCCCGGGGTCACGAAAGTCGCCGGGAGTCCATCGAGCATCTTGGCGCGATCGAAAGCGAAAGCCTGTGGGCCAAGGAACGACGTACCCGACGAGTTGAAGACGTTCATGCTCATGTAATAGCCGTCGGGCCAAACGCCGAGATGCGGATAGTCGAAGAAGTTCGAACCGAGATGAAAGTCGTAACGATGATACGAGCCGGTGGCATCGCTCGTGGCCGAAACAGCGACGCATTCGTCGGTCGGCACTGAGCTTCCCGCAAACTGCGAGATGATCCAGCGACCAGCGAGTTGATCGTAAAGCACGACCGGATCGCCGTTGCCACTCGTTTCGCAAACGCCGCCGAAGCCCTGCCAGACGGTGGTGATGCCTGATGGTCCAAGCAGGGACGCGCCGGTGTTCTTGTCGAAAACCTGGAAGCCTTCGTTGACCATCTGCACGTACTGCGTGTCGCCAACTTCACCAACCGTATCGGGCGGCGCGCAATTGCAAGCCACGCCCGGATACTGAATGCCGTTGAAGTTCATCATCGCGCTCGGCATGTTGGCCGCGGGGAGCTCAGTCGGGCTGGCTTGTGTCTGAATCACCTTATCGGGAGCGTCTCGGTGAGAGTGGGGAACGTGCGGGTTCAGGTTGGCTTCGCGTTCGGGACGGAAGTCCATCGGCTGCTGCTTCATCTCGCGCAGCGGCTTGGACGTGTCGTTGCGAACTGAAGCGCCGAAGCTTATCTCGGGTCTGTTGCCCTGAACCGGATCCACAGCCGCGGGCTGGTTTGCGGCGGCCACGCGGGCGCGCCGGGCCTCGATGATGCGTGGGACCACGACCAGCGCCGTAAGGAACAGAACTGCGGTCACCAAAACTACGATTCTTGCTCGTATTTTCATCTGGTTCTCCCCAATACAGAAGTTGTGGAACGAACGAGTGTTACCTCGGGAATGAATCTGGGTTCGTTGTAGAACTCTAGAACACTAAAGAAGGCTGGGGGCACGCTACCACAGCCCGGAACCGGAGGGCAAGACGATAAGCCGACCTCGGCCGCTCGTCCGCTCGCGCAAAAGCCGTCTTTTCGGCATCTCGTGAAACTGGTTTAATACGCGGATGCGAAACTGGCTCGGCTTATTATTAATACTGTCAATCTTCGTCCCTTTCCGTTCTCAAGCGAACAATGCTGACACGATAAGGATCGGCGTCTTTCTCTCGCTTACCGGCGCGACCGCGAGTTACGGCACGTCAGCCCTGAACGCGATCAAGCTCGCGACTGAGGAAGCGAACCGCGCGGGCGGCATCAACGGGAAACCAATCGAGCTCGTCGTTGAAGACGATCACTCAAACACGCAGGAAGTGCCGGGGATCGTGACGAAGCTGATCAAGGAGGCGAAGGTCGACGCTTTGCTCGCTGAGCCGATCAGTACGCGCGCGATGGCAGCCGCGCCGATCGCCCAGGCGAATCGCGTGGTGATGATCTCGTCTGCTTCGGTGAAGCCGGAACTGACGCAGCAAGGTGATTACATCTTTCGCGCGTGCTTCATCAGCTCGACCGAAGGCGAGGCCATCGCCAATTTTGCCGCGCACAAACTGAAAGCAAAGACGGCCGCGCTGATCCTGGATGAACAGAACGACTACGCGGTCGTGCTGGCTAAGTTCTTCGCGGATTCCTTCGAGAGACACGGCGGTCGCGTCATCATCAAGCAAAGGTACAGCGCTGGTGACCAGGATGTGAGCGCGCAGTTGCTGGCGATAAAATCTGCCAAGCCCGACATCATTTTCGCGCCCGGCTTTTATACGACCGCGCCGATCGTCGCGCGCGCGGTCAAACGGTTCGACCTTAAAGCGACACTGATCGGCAGCGACGGTTGGGACTCGCCCAGTCTCATGCAAGACGGCAGCGAACCGTTCGAAGGCGTCTACTTTGCCAATCACTTTTGGGTCGGCAGCAAAGATCCGCTGGCGAGAAAATTTGTCGCGAGTTATCAAGCGAAGTATGGCGTTGTGCCTGACGCAGGCGCCGCCGCTGCGTATGACGCTGCGCGAATGTTGTTCGCCGCGTTTCAACGTGCCAAGTCGACCGACTCCGCCGCCGTCCGCGATGCGCTCGCCGCCACTAAAGATTTTCCCGGCGCGACGGGCAAGATCACCCTCGACGCCAATCGCAACGCCGATGTGCCTGTCTATCTTTTAAGAATTGACAAGGGCGGAAAGTTCTCGCTGCAATAGGGCCCCGACGGATAAGCAACACCATCAAGGAGCAGAGCAATGAAAGTATTTCGCACAATCGTAGCCGTAACGGCACTCGCGACTTTCGCGATCCTGGCCCACACGCAAACCCGATCGGCAACACCCGCGACCGCCGCGCCGCAAACAAGCCCAGCGGCCGCCGCTCCGGCAAACATCGCCGTGATCGATTCGTCGGCGTTCAGTGACGAGAAGAACGGGATCGGCCGCGTGATGGTCGCCATGCGACAGATCGAGACCAAGTTTCAACCAGTGCGCAACGAGCTGCGCGGCATGCGCGATCGGCTGAACACGATGCGTGCCGACTTGCAAAAGAAGCAGGCGATCCAGGACGCGAAAACGACTGCGGCGCAATCCGAGGCCGCCGATCAACTCGATCTCCAGATCAAACGTAAAGCTGAAGACGCGCAGGCGAGTTATCAGAAGGAATCTCTGACGCTGCTCGATCCGTTACAGAAAGATATCGCCGACGCGTTGATGGCGTATGCACAAGCGAAAGGCATTTCGCTCCTGCTCGATCTGAATCGCGTGCCGGTGATCTACGCGGCGAACAATCTCGACATCACGAAAGACTTCATCGCCGAATACAACCGCACACATCCCGTAGCGGCCACGCCTGCCGGGCCGGCCGCGAGGCCGTAACTGATGCTGAAGCGAGTCCTCTTACTCTCCGCTTCCGCCGGCGCGGGTCACGTTCGCGCGGCGCAGGCGCTTGAACGGGCCTTTGCGGAAATTGGCGAAGCGAGTGGTGAACATCGTGAAGTGCAGCACCTCGACGTGCTCGACTACACGAACAAACTCTTTCGCAATCTCTACTCGAAGGCCTACATCGATCTCGTCAACAAAATGCCGGAAGTGCCCGGCTGGTTCTACGACAAGCTCGACAAGCCGTGGAAGAACGAGCGTCGCCGGCTCGCGCTCGACAAGCTGAACACGCGGCCGCTCGTCAAACTGCTTCGCCAATACGAGCCCGACCTGATAGTCTGCACGCACTTTCTACCGGCCGAAATCGTCTCGTGGCTCAGAGCGAAAGAACGACTGAAGAGCCGCCAGGTGATCGTCGTCACGGACTTCGACGTCCACGCGATGTGGCTGGTCCATCATTACGAGCATTACTTCGTGGCCATCGAAGAGGCTCGCGTTTATCTCGAAGCGCTGGGCATACCGGCCGAGAAGATCACGGTCAGCGGCATACCAATAGATCCCGTCTTTGGGAGATGTAAAGACAAGCAGGAGATGCGCGCAAAACACGGGCTCGCTGCGGATCGCACGACGATCCTGTTGTCGGCGGGTGGCTTCGGTGTTGGTTCGGTTGATGCGTTGATAGCCGCGTTGATGTCGTTGGAGCATCGCGCACAAGTCGTCGCGATCTGCGGCCGCAATGAAGAACTGAAAGAACGGCTGTCACGCCAGGCAGCGCGTCTCAAAGCTGATGCAAACGTGCTCGTCAAACCGTTCGGCTACACGAAAGAGATGGACGAACTGATGACGGCGTCGGATATCGTGCTTGGTAAACCCGGTGGTCTAACTACGTGCGAAGCACTCGCGAAGGGCCTCGCGTTTGTGATCGTAAATCCGATTCCCGGTCAGGAAGAGCGCAATTCGGATCATCTGCTCGAAGCCGGCGTCGGCATCCGTTGCAACAACTTGCCGACGCTCGCGTATAAGTTGGACCGTCTGCTCTCTGATCCCACACGGTTCGCGACCATGCAGGAAAACTCTCGCCGGATGGGCCGGCCAAACGCAGCAAAGGAGATCGTGCAACAACTAATCACCGCCTATGAAAATTAACAGACGCGAGTTTGTAAAAGCATCCGCTCTAACCGTGGCCGCCACCACCATGCTTCCCGCGAAAGCCGCCGGCAATCTCAGACTACAGGACGCGAAAGTTCGCGCGTTGCTCGCGCGCATGACGCTGGAAGAGAAGATTGGCCAGATGGTCCAGGCCGAGCAAAGTGCGCTCAAAGACCTGAGCGATATCGAAAGGTATTTTCTCGGGTCGTTGTTGAGCGGCGGTAACTCTGATCCGAAATCCGGCAACGGTTTGAAAGACTGGACCGATGTTTACGACGGTCTGCAGGCGCGCACGCAGAAGACACGTCTGCGGATTCCGTTGCTGTACGGCATCGACGCCGTTCACGGTCACAACAACGTGCTCGACGCGACGATCTTCCCGCACAACGTCGGTTTGGGTTGTTCGCGCAATCCGGAGCTGGTGGAGCGCGCCGCGCGGATCACTGCGCTGGAAGTGCGCGCGACCGGTATCAACTGGGCGTTTGCGCCGTGTGTAACGGTGCCGCGGGATGAACGTTGGGGCCGCACGTACGAAGGTTTCGGCGAGTCCCCGGAGCTCGCGCGCGTGCTCGGTGAAGCGGCGGTGCGCGGTCTGCAAGGACGTGACTTGAGCGATCCGTCGAGCGTGCTGGCGTGCGCGAAGCATTTTGTCGGTGACGGCGCGACGATCTACGGCACCGGCACGAAACTCAAGGACGACTTACACATTCTCGATCGCGGCGATGTGCGTCTCAGTGAAGCAGAGCTCCGCCGTCTGCATATGCAGGGTTATATCAGCGCGATTCGCGCGGGCGTCGGCACGATCATGCCGTCGTATAACAGTTGGAACGGCGTGAAGTGTTCGGGCAGCAAGCGGCTGCTGACTGAAATTTTGAAGAACGAACTGCGCTTCGACGGTTTCCTCATTTCCGACTACAACGCGATCAACGAGCTGCCGGGTGATTACAAGTCGCAGATCGAAGCTTCGGCGAACGCGGGCATGGACATGTTCATGGTCCCGAACACGTATCGTGAGGTTTATCATCATCTGCTCGAGCTCGTTAAAGAGAACCGCGTGCCTATGTCGCGCATTGATGATGCGGTGACGAGGATTTTGCGTGTGAAGTCGGCGATGGGTCTGCTGGATGCGCGGCCGGCGCTGGTCGCCGATCGCAAGCTGCATGCGAGTTTTGGTTCGGCGGAACATCGCGCTGTCGCGCGCGAGTGCGTGCGCGGTTCGTTGGTGTTGCTGAAGAACGAGCGTAAGACGTTGCCGATCGCGAAACACCTCGCTCGAATTCATGTGGCCGGGAAGAGCGCGGACGATATCGGTAACCAGAGCGGAGGTTGGACCATCAGTTGGCAGGGCAACAGCGGCAACGTCACCACCGGCGGCACGACGATTTTGCAAGCGATTCAACAAAGCGTCTCGCCGCAGACGAAGGTGACGTTTGCGAAAGACGGATCGGGCGCTGAGGGCGCGGATCTCGGAGTGGTTGTGATCGGCGAAACACCGTATGCCGAGATGATCGGCGATCGCCAGGACCTGACGCTTGCTGACGAAGACGTCGCTGCGGTTGAAGCGGTGAAACGTGCGGGCATTCCGGTCGTCGTGGTGCTGTTGTCGGGCCGGCCGATGATCATCGACAAGGTGCTCGATAAAGCTGATGCGTTTGTGGCGGCGTGGCTGCCCGGCAGCGAAGGACGCGGCGTTACTGACGTGCTCTTTGGCGATTACAATTTTTACGGCAAGTTGTCGTTCTCATGGCCGCGTTCGATGAACCAGATCCCGATCAACGTCGGCGACGCGAATTACGATCCGCTGTTCAAGTACGGTTATGGATTACAGTATCCGCAAAGCAAGTCTCGCCGATCGTGAAGCGATTCAGCGGTTGATTGCGGAGTCGGCGCGCGGGTTGAGCCGCGAGCATTACAACGACACGCAGATCGAAGCGGCGATCGCGACCGTGTTTGGCATAGACACCACGTTGGTTGATGACGGCACATATTTCGTCGTCGAGAGTGCGGGCGAGTTGATTGGTTGCGGTGGTTGGAGCAGGCGGCGAACGCTCTTCGGCGGCGACCAGTACGTCGCGAGAGACACGTCGTATCTGGATCCCGCGTTTGAGCCGGCGAAGATTCGCGCGTTCTTCATTCATCCGGGCCACGCGCGCAAGGGAGTCGGGCGGGCGCTGCTTGATCGGTGTGAAAGCGAAGCGGCGGCGCATGGTTTCCGCGTCCTCGAGTTGATGTCGACGCTGCCGGGCGTGAAGTTTTACGAGTCCTGTGGTTATGTGAAGCGGGGTGATTTCGATCTTGATATGGTCGCAGACGTGAAGCTGGAGTTGGTGCCGATGCGAAAGGAACTAAAAAGTGTCTGAGAGTAAACGTGAGCTGTTAAGACATACGGTGGCGACGCTTGCGTATCGCGGCGGCAAGGCGGTGACGAACGCGCCTGAAGGTTTCGATCAGTTTCGTTTGAACGAAGGCACGCGCACGCCGGGACAGATCCTGGCCCACATCGGCGACCTGCTCGACTGGGGTTTGTCGATCGCGAGTGGGCAGCAAAAGTGGCAGGACTCGAAGCCGCTCGCGTGGAATGATGAGATCGCGCGCTTTCACGCAGCGCTCGCGGCGTTTGATGCGTATCTCGCGTCGGACGAGCCGTTGCACGCGCCGGAGGAGAAGTTGTTTCAGGGTCCGGTGGCGGATGCGTTGACGCACGTCGGGCAGATTGCGATGTTGCGGCGGATCGCGGGTGGTCCAATGAAGGGCGAGAACTATTATCGCGCTGAGATCGAGGCGGGACGAGTCGGCCCGGATCAATCAAGCAAGCGTGTCGAGTTTGACTAACGACGGGTCTTTCGCCATGGAAGACAAACGCAAACTACTAAACCATTTTCTGGCGGCGCTCGCGTATCGCACGCAGAAAGCGTTGCGCGAGGCGCCCGAAGGTTTCGGATCGTTTCGCGTTATCGAAGGCGTGCGCACGCCGGCGGAGTTGGTGCGTCACATGGCGAGTGTGCTCGGTTACGCGCGCACGTTTTTTGTTGGTGGTCATTACTGGCCTGAGGCGCTCGCGTCGTTTGACGAAGAGATCGAGCGTTTTCACGAGATGCTTGGGTTGTTGGCCCAGCACCTCAGGAATGGTGACGCGTTGCTGGAGGGCATGACTGAGGAGCGCCTGTTGCAGGGGCCGTTTTCTGACGCCATGACGCACGCAGGCCAACTCGCGCTCCTGCGTCGCCTGGCTGGCGCGCCCGTCGCGCCGGAGAACTTCATCGTCGCGGAGATCAAAGAAGAGCGCCTTGGCCCAGATCAACCCCGACCCGTGAGCCCCGACAAAATCTGGCCCGAAGCCCCGAAGGGCTGGGAAGGCTAGACGCATTGGGGTTAGACGGGTTGGGCTAGACGCGTTGGGGTTAGACGCGTTGGCTAACGCCTTCAGCGTTGTACGCGTAGCCTCTTCTCGATCCCAGGGTTGTCGCAAGCTCCAACCACTGGGCTGCAATTCGCGAACGCCTTCGGCGTTAACACGCGACAACCCGGCCATTCCGGCAATACAACGCCGCAACCCCGGCCGCTCCGGCAATACAACGCCGCAACCCGGCCGCACGGCAATACAACGCCACAACCCGGAACCGTTCCGGCAATACAACGCCGAAGGCGTTCGCGAATGTGAGCCCAGTGGTTGGAGCTTGCGACAACCCTGGGTCACGAACACCGTCCCGAAGATCAACGCTGAAAGCGTTGGCCACCGTTGCGGCGAGCTAGAGATAACTTTCACATGCAGCCCCTTTGATGTTATGCTCCCGCAAACGCGATGGCACAGCAGAACTCCTTCGATATCGTCTCGCAGGTCGATGCCGCCGAGATCACCAACGCTATCAATCAGACTCTTAAAGAAGTGCGCCAGCGTTTCGACTTCAAAGGCAGCCGTGCCAACGTCGCGCACGAGAAAAACGAACTCGTGCTCACCGCCGAAGACGAAACCAAGCTGCGCAACATGAACGACATCCTGCAACAGAAACTCGTGCGCCGCGGCGTGCCGCTGAAAGCCTTCAGCTACAGCAACATCGAACCAGCCGCCGGCGGCACTGTCAGACAACGCGCGCAGATCCAGGAAGGCATTCCGCAAGAGAAGGCGAAGGAAGTGGTGAAGTTCATCAAAGACAGCAAGGCCAAGGTCCAAGCCGCGATTCAAGGCGACGTCGTGCGCGTCTCCGGCCGCGATCGAGACACCTTGCAGGACATCATCGCCAAACTCAAAGACAAAGACTTCGGCATTCACATGCAGTTCACGAACTATCGTTCGAACTAGCCATGACGCTTTCAGGTCACACACTCGCCCTCGACGAAGAAGCGCGCATCTCCGCGCGCCGCATCTTCAGTCTGATCGCGAACGAGCTCCAGCAGGTCGAGATCGAATTCGAGCGGCAGGCGCGTTCGAACGTGCAGGTGATCGCATATCTCGGCGACTACCTGCGCAAGTCGGGCGGCAAGCGCGTGCGTCCCGCGCTGACGATTCTCTCGAACTACGCGGTCGGCGGTGAAGGCAGTCGTTACAACTCGATTCGCATGGCGACGGTGATGGAGTTCTTGCACACCGCCACGCTCGTGCACGACGACATCATCGACAAAGCCGACACGCGTCGCAATCGTCCCACGGTGAACGCGCTTTACGGCAACGAGACGGCGGTGTTGATGGGCGACTGGCTTTACATGTCGGCGTTTGAAACGAGTCTCGCGGAGAGGTCGTTGCCGATACTCGACATTCTCACGAGCGTCACGCGCAAGATGACCGAAGGCGAGTTGTTGCAGTTGACGTTGTTGGGCCATGCGGATGTTTCCGAGGCGCAGTATCTCGACGTGTTGAAGCGCAAGACGGCGTATCTGTTCAGCGCGAGTTGCGAGATCGGCGGGATACTCGGCGGCGCCACGGAACAACAGCAGACGGCGTTGGGTCAGTATGGTTTGAACCTCGGCACGGCGTTTCAGTTGATCGACGACTTGTTGGATTTCACGTCAACGGAAGATGCGTTAGGCAAAGCGTCGGGCGCGGATCTGTTGGGTGGCAAGGTGACGCTGCCGTTGATCTACTGGCGCGAGTCGAATCCAGCCGCCCTGGAAACCATTCGCCAGATCCTGACTGACGGCAGTTACGAAGCGATGACCCAACGCGACCTGCTCGACGCGCTGCGCAGCACGAACGCCCTCGAACGCGCCCGCGACCTGGCGGACGAATACGCGGAAAACGCGCGCGCCGCGCTCGAAATCCTTCCCGACACCGAATACTGCGACTCCCTTCGCGCCCTCCCGTCCTACGTCCTGAACCGCGACCGCTAAGCAAGAAATTTATTGTCTAAACGGCGAAACGCCTCTAGAATCGGCCGCGATGGATAGGCCCAACGAGAACCTGCTGTCACGTCTTGAACAGAGCCTGCGCCAGTCGCGGGCGGCGCGGATGCACTTGGCGGCGCGGCTGCGCGAGCTCGAAGCTGAAGCGGATAGTGTGCGGGCGGAACTCGCGGAGATGGACACGCTGGCGAGTCAAACCGAGGCAGCAATTTATCGTCTGCTGTCGTCGGTGCTGGCGTCGAGCAACTTGTCTTTAGGTTTACCGTCCGACGCCGAGCTCGAAGCCGCGATGCACCAGTCGCAGCCACTCGGCCATACACAGTCGTCGCTCAGCCACAGGCACTCCCAAACGGGACACACGCAGTCGCCGTTGCACTCGCAACCCGCTGGCCATGCGCAACCACCGCTGCGCACGCAAGCGCCAATCGACCGCCGGCAACAGATCCCCACGGTGCGCAACAACGTCGAGGTGCTCAGCGATCGCTTTATGGATCGAACGATCCCGCAAGCCGTCACGCTCCTGCTGCGCGAAGAAGGTGGACCACTCCACGTCAACGAGATTTACAACCGCCTGCTCGAAGGCGGCTTTCGTTTCACCGGTCAAAACCCGACCATCAGCGTTGCCGTCTCCCTCAATCGCAACACGCGCTTTCGCAAAGTCGCCCCCGGCACCTTCGATCTCGTGATGCGCGACGCGTCGTCCAAGGCTTCCTGAAGCCGCGGATGAACACCGCCCCAACCATAAAATGCGCGCGATAATTCTTTCCGCCGGTTACGGCACACGTCTTTGGCCACTCACCGAAGATCGCACCAAACCCGCGCTTCCAATCCTCGGCAAACCGCTCGTCGGTTACGTCGCGGAGTACATCGCGAGCTACGGCTTCGACGACATCGTCGTCAACCTTCATCACCGGCCGGAGTCGGTGCGCACGGCACTCGGTGATGGCAGCAAGTTTGGCGTGAAGCTTCACTACGTCGAGGAGCCAGTGATCCTCGGCACGAGCGGCGCGCTCGACAACACGCGCGAGTTTTTCGAACACGAAACTTTTCTCGCGATCAACGGCAAGATCATCACGGACATCGATCTCCACGCCGCACTCGAAACACATCGCAAAACGAACGCGCTCGTGACGCTCGTCTTGTTGCGCAACGAGAAACGCGAACGCTTCAGCGTAGTCAACGTCGAACAAGGTCGCGTCACCGGTTTCGGCGGCATGCCGGACGCAAACAGCACCGCTGAACCAAACAGCACCGACGCAGCGCCGCTCATGTTCACCGGCATTCAACTCCTCGAACCGCGCATCTTCGACTACATCCCACGCGGCGTGTTTTCACACTCGACTACCGACGTCTATCCGCAAGCCATCGCGAACGGCGAAACGATCGCCGCGCACGTCGCTACCGGCACCTGGCGCGAACTCTCAACGCTCAAACGCTACCTCGACATCAGCGTCGAGATGCTAAAAGAACGAAACCAAACTTACGTCGCCGGATCTCACTGCACCATCGCCAGCACCGCGACGGTCACTGACTCAGTCCTCTGGGACAACGTGACCCTGAGTAACAACGCGCGAGTTCATCTGTGCGTCGTCGGGGACGGCGTGCGTCTCGCCGAAGGAGAGGGGATTGAAAACGCGATAGTCGTGCGACGCGAACTCATCGAAGGCAAAATAAAACCCGAAAAGGCGCCACCCGGCGGCCACATTCACGGCGAAAACTTTATCGTTCCCTTGTGATACAATCCCCGGCCTAATCAGGGTTGTCCGACTACATGAGCTCTGCAAAACAGGTGATTTCCAACGCATTTGAGTCTTCCGCAGCAGACCGACTGGCGAGGTTCATCAACCAGCAGGGCATAACCAGCCGCGAAGTAGTCGCCCTGACTCCGGACGCCTCGACCCGCAAGTATTACCGCATCGGTTGGAAGAAGCGCACCGCGATCGCCGCTGTCTACGCCGAACCGTTCGATCCGGAAGTTCATCCGTATCTCGACGTGACGCGATTGTTCCTGGCCTGCGATCTTCCGGTCCCCGAGATTTACACGGTCGACGGCGCAGCGGGTATCATCGTGCAGGAAGATCTCGGCGACCGGCAGTTGTTTCAGGTTTACGAAGACGAGTCGGAAGACAGGTGCGATGAATACAAGGAACAGGCCATCGCGCTGATCGCGAAGATTCAGAAGGCGACGCAAAAGGCTTACGAGATGGATTCGATCGCGAGCCGGCTCGCGTTTGACGAAGCGAAGCTCTCATGGGAGCTCGAATTCTTTTTCGAACATTACTTCGGCAGCCTGCGACATGAGAAACTCAGCCACGGCGAAACAGCTGAGTTGAAAGCAGAGTTGAACGACATCGCCGCGGAGCTGGCGGCCGCGCCGCGTGTTCTTTGCCATCGCGACTACCACGCGGCCAACCTGATGATCGACGGCAAGAACCGCATGCGCATCGTCGATCACCAGGACGCGCGTATGGGACCGGCCAGTTACGATCTCGTTTCGTTTCTGCTCGATCGCCAACCGTGTCTGCCGACACTCGCGGAGTTGCGCGCGCATCGTTTGTTCTTTCTGGAACAGCGACGTTTGCAGGGACTGCCGGCGATCGATCCGGACGACTTCGCGCAGGAGTTTCGCCTGATGACGATTCAACGCGGCTTGAAAGCGACGGGCACGTTCTCGTGTCAGACCGCCGTCTTCGGACGCGCCGCAGCTTACGAACGATTCATCGAACCGACATTGCAGATCGTATTGCAGGCCGCCGAGTGGCTGGAACGTTTTCCCACCTTGCGCCGCATGATTAAGGAACGAATTAATTAATTTGAGCACCCACACCTATATCAATCAACTCGCACAACACGTTGGCAGTGAAGTAACCCTAAAAGGCTGGCTCTACAACATGCGCTCCAGCGGCAAGATTTTGTTTCCGCAACTGCGCGACGGCACTGGGGTCGTGCAGTGCGTCGTCTTGAAGAACGCCGTCGATCCCGAACTGTGGGAAGCGTTCAAAGCCATGGGCCAGGAATCTGCCGTCATGATCAAAGGCACGGTGCGCGCCGACAGTCGCGCGCCCGGCGGTTTCGAGGTCGACGTGAACGGCGGCGAAGTCCTGCAGCAGGTTCACGACTATCCGATCACGCCCAAAGATCACGGCACGGAATTTCTCATGGACCACCGGCATCTCTGGCTGCGTTCGCGCCGGCAACACGCGGTGCTGAAAGTGCGGCACACGGTCGTGCAGGCGGTGAGAAACTTCCTCGATAACGACGGCTTTACGCTCATGGACGCACCGGTCTTCACGCCAGCGGCGTGTGAAGGCACGACGACGCTCTTTGAAGTCGATTACTTCGAAGGCGAGAAGGCTTACCTGACGCAGTCGGGACAGCTTTACAACGAAGCCACGGCTGCAGCGTTTGGAAAGGTTTACTGTTTTGGGCCGACGTTTCGGGCGGAGAAGTCGAAGACGCGCCGGCACCTGACGGAGTTCTGGATGGTCGAGCCCGAGATGGCTTACGCAACGCTCGACGACGTGATGAGTCTGTCGGAGCGAATGCTTTCGTACATCGCAGCGCGCGTGCTGGAAGACAGAGCTGAAGAGTTGAAGGTGTTGGAACGCGACACCAGCAAGCTCGAAGCGATCGTCGCGCCGTTTCCGCGGGTTCGTTATGACGATGCGGTGAAGCTGCTCGTAGAAGGATTTGAAAAGGGTGAGCTCGAAACGAAGTTTGAATGGGGCGGCGATTTCGGTGCGCCGGACGAGACTTACATCTCAAGCCAGTTTGACAAGCCGGTGATGGTCCATCACTACCCGGCCGCGGTAAAGGCGTTTTACATGAAGCGCGATCCCGAACGTGCGGAGCTCGCGTTGGGAGTCGACGTGCTCGCGCCGGAGGGTTACGGTGAAGTCATCGGCGGCGGCGAACGCGCTACGTCGCTCGAGTTCCTGAAGGAACAGATCGCGCTGCATGAGTTACCGCAGGAAGCGTTCGAATGGTATCTCGACCTGCGGCGTTACGGCAGCGTGCCGCACGGTGGTTTTGGGATGGGAATTGAACGCTGCACGGCGTGGATGTGCGGCATCGAGCACATTCGCGAGGCGATTCCGTTTCCGCGAATGATCTACCGCATCAGGCCGTAGCTTTGAAGAGGTTCAAGCATGCAGATCGATCAAGACTCACAAGGGCAGGGCAGAGGTTATCAATATCAGATCCTGCATCAACCGTCGTTCTCGCTCGCGGTGTTGCAACTGCAAGCCGAGCAATCGATCCAGGCGGAATCAGGCGCGATGGTATCGATGTCGGCGAACATCGAATTGCAATCGCAGATGAAAGGCGGGATCTTCGGCGCGCTCAAGCGTGCGGCAGGAGGCGAGTCGGCATTCATCTCGACGTTCACGGCGCGCGGTGGTCCGGGTGAAGTGACGCTCGCGCCCGGAGCGCCCGGCGACATCGCCGCGATCGAGCTCAGCGGACATCCGTTCTTCGTGCAGTCGAGTTCGTATCTCGCGGGTGATGCGAGCCTATCGGTCGATACGAAGTGGGGCGGCGCGAAGAGTTTCTTCTCGGGCGAGGGACTGTTTGTACTGCTGGTGCAGGGACAGGGACTGTTGCTCGTCTCATCTTTCGGCGCGATACATCGCAAGCGGTTGCAAGTCGGCGAGCGTTACGTTGTCGACACCGGGCATCTCGTCGCGTGGGAAGGCACGACGCAGTACACGTTGCGCAAAGCGGCATCGGGGTTCTTTCGCAGTATGATGAGTGGCGAGGGAATCGTCGCGGAGTTTACGGGGCCGGGCGAACTACTGATCCAAACGCGCAACCTCGCGGCGCTCGCGGGACTCTTGCGGCCGTTCTTTCCGAATCAAAGCGGCGGTGGTGGCGGCGGCTTCAATATAGATTTTGGCTGACGTGGACACGGATTCAAAAAAAGCAGTGGCAGTTCTCGGTGTGCCGCTCGGCTATGGCGCGAGCATGGCCGGCGTGGACATCGGCCCCGCAGCGCTGCGTGTGGCGCGTTTGACGCAACGCATCGCGCGGCTCGGTTATTCCGTGCGCGATCTTGGCGACATGCGTCTCGAGCGGCCTCAAGTTCTTCCTGAAGAGAACGCGAAATTGAAGTACGTGCGCGAGATCAGCAATGCGTGCGAACAACTCGCGACGGAAGTTGAAGCGATACTTGAAGCGAACGAGTTTCCGATCGTTCTCGGCGGCGATCATTCGATCGCGATCGGATCGTTTGCCGGCGTTGCTGCTCATTATCGCAAGCAGCAACAAACCCTCGGCCTCATCTGGTTTGACGCGCACGCCGACATCAACACACCCGAAACAACTCCGTCCGGAAATATTCACGGTATGCCACTCGCCGCTCTGCTCGGTTATGGCGCGCCGGAACTGACCCACGTCGCGGGCTTCGCGCCGAAGATCGATCCGGCACTCGTCGCTCACGTCGGCGCGCGCGACATCGATGTTGGTGAAAGAGAACTGATCAAAAAACTCGGCATCCGTTTCTTCACGATGCGCGAGATCGACGAACGCGGCATGCGCGCGTGCATGGACGATGCAATCGCGATCGCTTCGCAAGGCACCGCGGGTTACGGCGTGACGTTTGACATCGACGTGCTCGATCCCGGCGATGCGCCCGGTTCGGGCACACTCGTTCGCGGTGGGCTCACGTATCGCGAGGCGCATCTCGCGATGGAAAAGATCGCCGAGCACGGCGGTATGCGCTCGCTCGAGCTCGTCGAGATAAATACGGCGCTGGATGTTAATAACCGGACGGCTGAGTTGGGCGTCGAACTGATTCTTTCCGCGTTGGGAAAAACCATTATATAAAGGTGGACCAGGAAGAGTGCCAAAAAAGCTTCGCGTCGGCGTGATCTTCGGCGGCCGCTCGGGTGAACACGAAGTTTCCATTCGCTCGGCGCGAGCGATCATCGAAAGCATCGATCGGAAAAAGTTTGACGTGGTCCCGATCGCGATCACGAAGGAAGGGAAGTGGCTGCCGCCCGCAAACTCGGCCCAACTGCTTCCGGCGAATGTGCAACCGCTGCTCGCTTCTTCCGCAACCACCGGCGAGGTAGCACTCCTCGGCGATCCTTCACACAAAGGTCTCATCTCGCTCAACGGCAACTCACAGCCGACGGTCGCCGAAAAACTCGACGTCGTGTTTCCCGCGCTACACGGAACGTACGGTGAAGATGGCACACTTCAAGGATTACTTGAGATGGCAGACGTGCCTTATGTCGGCTGTGGCGTGCTCGCGTCCGCGTGCGGTATGGACAAGGTGACGATGAAGTCGCTGTTTGTCGAAGCCGGTTTGCCGATCTGCAAGCACGTTTGGTTTCTGCGTTCGCAGTGGCGCGCGCAGCCGGCAAAAATCATCGGCAGAGTCATCCGTGAAATCCATTTCCCCTGCTTCGTTAAGCCGGCGAATCTCGGCTCGTCAGTTGGGGTCTCGCGAGCGACAGACAAACAATCGTTGACTAAGGCGATCGATCTCGCGGCGGAATACGATCGCAAGATCATCGTTGAAGAAGAGGTCGTCGCGCGTGAGATTGAATGCGCAGTGATGGGTAATGACGAGCCTAAGGCGAGTCTGCCGGGCGAGTATGTGATTTACGACGAAGCCGCACGCTTTCTCGACTACACCGAGAAGTACTCGAGCACCGGTAACGTAAACTTCGTCGTACCCGCGCCGCTGACGAAAGCGATGACGACGCGGATTCAGAAGATGGCGATCCGCGCGTTTCAATCGGTCGACGGCTCGGGACTCGCGCGCGTGGATTTCTTCCTGACGCGCGACGGTGGCGACCTGATTATTAACGAACTGAATACGATGCCGGGACTGACTGAGGTATCAGGTTATCCGAAGATGTGGGAAGCGTCCGGTTTGCCGTTTGCGCGTTTGCTCGAAACCTTGATCGATCTCGCCTTCGAGCGTCATCGCGATAAAGCACTGACCAAAACCAGCAGGTAAAGTTACTTCTTCGGCGCCCGATAACCTTTGCGCGTGCGCACGGTCAGATCCTCACGACTCAGTTTCACTTCCAGTTTGCGCCATTTACCGTCGCGCGCCGTGTTCACCGGCCGGTAAGCAATCGTGTATTGCTGGCCCAACTCATTAGCGATGCCCGCAAACGCGTCGCGCAACGCCGGTCCGCCCGCTGTGGCGATAAAGCGGCCGCCGGTCTTATCGGCAAAGCCTTTCAACGTCGGCGCGCCCTGATTTCGCGCTCCACCCCCGACTTCAAGTGCCGACATGTCCACCGCGTAAATGCTGGCGCCAACTGCGAGCGCACTCTCCACTGCCTTCTCCGCCGAAGCTTTGCTGAACGTGTCCATCCCGTCGGAAAGGATCACGATCGCTTTGCGATGTTCGGGACGATCGGCGAGTGTGCGCGCGGCTTCAACGATCGCGTCGTTGAGCGTCGTCATTCCTTTCGCGTGAATGGCGTAAGCGACCGGCGCGAGATCGCGACCTCCGGAAAATTCCTGCACGCGTTCAACCTTTGAATCGAAACGATAAACTGCCGCGACGTCTTCGTCGCGCAGACCGTCGAGAAACCTGATCGCCGCCGAACGCGCGAGCGTGAAGCGCTCTTCCATGCTGCCGGAGCTATCGAGCAACACGACCGCTGCATAAGGTGATTCCTGAAGTGCGAAGCTCGCGATCATCTCAGGCTTCACTTCAACTCCGTCTTCGTAGACTTTGAAGTCTGTAGCTTTCAAACCCTTGACGTATTGGCCCGACTTGTCGGTGACAGTGACGTTCAGCACGACGTTGTCGGTGTTGGTGCGAATTACATCGTCCTGTGCGAGCGCAGTTAGTGCGGTGATGAATACAAGCGCAACGAGGAGAGAGAAACGTCTGAGCATGGGATTAAGGATGGACATCGAAGGCGCGCAGAAGTTTTATGAGCTCTAGTAAAACGTTAGCGTTGCCGATCACTGACGCTGAGACGACCTGACGCGGCGTGTTCTGCACCGTCTTCGACAACGACTCCGCGCTCTCGGCGATCTGCTTCACTGCGCCGTTGATATCGGAAGGTCGATCGGTAATCTTGATTTCTTCATCCTCGCCGCCGGCTTCGCCGCGAATCTTCTTCGTCAACTTTTCGAGTCGTTCGATCTTCCTTGCCGCGTCGCGATCGATAGTCGTTTTGTCTTTCAGCGTCTTTTCCAGATCCTTTGCGATATCGGCGACTTCCTTCGCACGATCGACGTTCTCCTGATGATCCTTCTCGGCCATCTTGATCGCGCGTTTCGCCCGAATCTCTTCTTCGAAGCTCGTCAGCGGCGATTCGTCTTTGTCGGTGGACGGATTAACGGGAGTAGATGGGGGAGGCGTTGCCCGCGGCATAGCAGTCTGTGCGCTGACCGCACTGAGACTAAGGATGAGCACCACGCAAGCGCAAAAGACTTTCATGACCATTCTGACGATTCCCAAACCGCTCACGTTGCTCCACATAACTCAGCCAGCACGTTAACAATCGGCACGCCGACGCTTAAACAGAAAGGTGAGCCCGCTACGGAATGCGGCCGGGGTTGTCGGGCGTGTTGAGAAACTCGCCGGGCTTGCCCGCACGCTTCACGACGATCGTCTGCGGCTGCAGCCGCTCGGGCGCGCGCTTCTTACCTTGCGACGAACTGTAAACAATCAATGTCGACTGCGGCCCCGCATGCACACCCGCGAGTCGCACCGAAGCAAAATCATCGACGGGAAATTTCGCCGCGTATGCTCCTTCTTCCTGCGGTTGCAGATGAGCAGGCGTAACAGGCAACACAGTCTCTTCAGTCTTGCCGTCTTTGCGCCGACGAAACTCCAGCCTCACGGAAAGTCCCGATAACTGTTCGTTCGAAACGTTCTTGACCACGCCGCCAATGGTCGTCATTCCTTTTTCGAGTGTTGGTTCATCAACGACGACGTGCGCGAGCGCTGGTCCTTTTGGCGTCGGTTCAGGCACGGCCGGAGGCGTGTTCGCCGCAACTTGCCGGGCGTGATACTTGCGCACAGCTGCATAGCCGGCGAGGAGAACGGCCGTAATCGCGACCGCGCAAACGACCGCGAGGAGTTTGCGCTTGTTGGATTCTTTTGCTTGAGAGAGAGCTTCTTCCGGGTGAAATGGGTCGTTGAACATTCGAGATTACTTCAAGTGATTTATTAGGGCTGCGGTAGCGTGCGCCCGGGAGCAGGCGAACCCGTTACGGCAACGATGAGTGCGTCGAGAAATTCATCTTCCGAGAGGCCCGAACTTCTTAGCGTGGTCCACTCGGCGCCGGTCGCGCCATCGGTGCGTCCTTCGACTTTTGAGTTCACGGCGATGTTCGCGGTGTTGCCGTCGATCGGTTGCACTTCAACCGTCAGCGTGTAGCGTCCGCGAGTCCAACCACGCGCACCGGAAGCGGGAACGTCAGCGTAACGGCTCAACTCGCCTTCGGAAACGACTGCGCCTTTAGTGAACGTGAACGGCTGACTCACGATGATACCGTCAGACAATCTCGAAGCCGCATCATCGAGGACCAGGCCGCGATCGCGCATCACGTCCTGCACGGCTTTGATGATCACGTCGCGACGGCCGGTGAGTCTAAAGGGATTCGGCAGCGGCGCTGTTTCGCGTGTGCGGCCACGGCCGAAGTCGAAACCGCGTCCGGCGCCGACATCCGTCTTGTTGCCGTTGTTCGCGGGCGTGCGTTCAGTGCCACTATCTCTGGCGCGCTCAATCGGTTTATCGACACCTTTTGCCGCCTGCGCAAACACGGGCAGGGAACAAGCCAACAACAACGCGAGACCAATGATTATGCGTGACATTTCAACACCCCAGTTGATCGACCGACGAAAAGTTCGGGAGACAGGCTTGGAATAGTATCACTTCTGTTTCTGTTGTTCGAGATCGCGTTCGCGTTCCCAGTTGCGAAGCGCCTGCACGCCGACTTCAAAATCGCGGCTGTTGTTGTAAAAGTTATGCGCGCCGTCGTCGCGATCGGGATTACGGACGTAGTAAAGGTAATCCGAGGTCGCGGGATTCAGCGCCGCTTTCAATGAGCTCTCGCCCGGCGATGCGACTGGTCCAGGCGGAAGTCCCGTAAAGATGCGTGTGTTGTAAGGCGAGCGCCGTTGAATGTCACTGAGATAAACCCTGCCGTCGTAACGCCACTTGCCCTCCAGCTTCGATGCGTAGATCACGGTGGAGTCAACCGCGAGGGGAATATTTTTTTGCAGCCGGTTGTAGATCACGGAAGAAACGAGCGGCCGGTCTTCCTCAAGCTTTGCCTCGGTCTCGATGATCGAAGCGATCGTGACGATCGCGCGTGGCGTCATGTTCAGACTGCGCGCACGCTCGGTCCAGTCAGGCTTCCATACGCTGCGAAAACGTTTGACCATCATTTCAACCAGGTCGGCAGCAGTTGTCTCAGGCGAGAACTCGTACGTGTCAGGGAATAGATAACCTTCGAGGTTCGTCGCTTTCGGATCGATATCGCGAATAAGGCTCACGTTATCCATTAAAGCTAAAGCCTGAGCTTCGCTCGCAAGATGCAACTCCGGCAGCTTCACCATCTCGCGCGCGATGTCCCAACGCGTCCACCCTTCGGGAATCGTGATGCGGTCGAGACGTCGCTGACCTTGCTGCAGCCTCGCCACCACGCTCAGCGGCGAGATGGGCGAAGGGAAGTCGTATTCGCCGGCTTTCAGTGTCGCGCCTTTACCGGTGCTCTTCAGGTAAAGCTTCAGCGGCCACTCGTGCTTGATGATGCCTTCGGCGAGCAGCTTGTTGACGATCCACGACGGGGAAGAGCCTTTGGGGATCTCGATGTACTGGCCGCTTCGGGCGTGACTGACGGGCTTGCGCAGATCGGAGTAAACCCACGCTCCGGATGCCGCGCTGGCCAACACGATGAGCGCCAGGACGAGAAGTAGGAGTTTTTTCATCTTGGACTGGGGGACACCAATATTCTGTCTTGGTCTACCTGGATAAAGTCGCGCAGGATCATTGCCGCCGCTTCGCCGTCGATCAGGCCGGGTATGTCTTCAGGCTTGTGCCCCTCGGCTTTTAGATTCCCCATCGCTTCGAAAGATGTCAAGCGTTCGTCCTGTAAATAGACCGGCTGCCGGATCGAACGGGCCAGGTTCGTCGCGACCTGACGGGCCTTTTCCGCGGGCTCGCCCGACGTGCCGTCAAGATTTAGCGGCAAACCAATGACAACGGTTTGCGCGTCATAGCGTTCGATCAAAGTCACGACCTCCTGAAGCAATCGTTTCCAATTCGAACGCTTGAGTGGTGCGAGTCTTTTGATCGTGACTAACCTGTCGTCCGAGACAGCGACGCCGACAAGTTTTTCTCCGAGATCCAGAGCCAGGATCGGTCCCGCAGGGATTGAGAATGCTTGATGATGGTTCATGCTGCCTGTATGATACGGGTCGTTCGCAAAGACCCTGCGATCTTTGTCACTCCGGTAGTCCTGAGCGTAATCCAAGAGGTAGTTAAATGTCATTTCGTACCAAGTTCATCCTGATTCTGCTGTCAGCCACACTGACGTTGTATACGGTTGTCGGCGGTTGGATTTCCACGCGCGCGCAACAACCCGTAAACGATCCCAATGCACAACTACGGATTTTTGAAAGTGTGCTACAGCACATTCAGAATGACTATGTAGATGAGCCAAACATGGACAAGGTTCGAGCCGGGGCCCTGCGCGGACTCGCTTACGGTCTCGATCCTTATTCGACTTACCTGACGCCGGAGCAGGTGCGTGAGTACAACGCCGGAAACAAAGACAACCAGGTGGGTATCGGCGCCGAGCTTTCGCAAGTCGCTTCCTACCTCTACATCATCGCGCCGATGAAAGGCTCGCCCGCGGATCAGGCTGGACTCAGAGCCGGCGACATAATCGAGTACATCGACAACAAAGCCACGCGCGACATCTCGCTCTACGACGCGAAACAACTGCTGAACGGCCCGGCGGGAAGCGAAGTGAAGCTGCGCGTGCTGCGAGCCAACTCGAGTCCTTTGACCATCAGCGTGAAGCGCGGCAACTCGCACGCACCGGCGGCGGAAGCGCGCATGGAAGCCGGTAAAGTCGGCATTCTGCGCATCAACGATTTCAACGAAGGCGACGCAGCCGAAGTGAAGGCGCGTTTGCAGGATCTAATGAAACAAGGCGCGCAGAAGATCGTGCTCGACCTGCGCGCAACCGCCGGCGGTACGCTGAACGAAGCGGCAGCCGTGGCGAATCTCTTCATTAAAGACGGCGTGATCGCGGAGACGATTGGTCGCGAAGGCAAAGCTTTGAAGACCTTCAGCGCCGATCCGAAAGAAGCAATCTTTAACGGTCCGGTGGTCGCTCTGATCGACACGGGCACGGCCGGCGCTGCTGAAGTCGTGGCTTCAGCTCTAATCGAGCGAAACCGCGGCCAGGTTGTTGGTGAGAAGAGCTTCGGCGCGGGCACCGAACAGCAACTGTTCCAGTTACGCGGTGGCGATGGTTTGTTGTTGACGACGGTGAAGTGGGCGTCGTCAAACGGCAAGACATTTCTCGGTGAGGATCGCGCGCATTCAGGTGTTGCGCCGTCGGTTGAGGTTAAGAGTCAGGACGTGGCCGACGCGGTCGACCCTGACGATCTGACGGGCAACGATGACGATGCGGTCGCGAAACCCGACGCTGATAAAGACAAGCACGACACGACTACGCCGCCTGCGGCGAAACCCGCTGTCGAGGATTTGCAGCTCAAGAAAGCGCTCGAATTGCTGAAAGACAAACCGGCGCAAAGAGCGGCTTAACATCAATCACCATATCGAATACACGAGTTCGATATGGGGTACAAAGTTCAAGTCACAATCTAACAGACTTATTGGGCTTCGCTTGTAAATTTCTTGCGAAGCCCTTTCTTCATCCGCGCACCTGCTAGAATCGCGCTGTTTCTGGCCCGCAGCCCCGTTCACCCCGACAAAACAGGAATACGTTTTGCAAAAGCTTGTGCGTGCTTGTGGCACCTGGACTTTTTGCAAGGAGAAGCAGAGCGATGATTTTGACGAACAAACTACTTCCAGTCGCCTTGATTGCCGCCCTCATCGGGGGTTCGGTCGGCGCTCTGGTAATGCATAAGAGTCAGCCCGCAGCGGCTGAAACAACGACGGCGGCGCAAACAACCGCACAGCCGCTCGCGTCGAATGCGACGGCGCAGGACGCGGAGATGGTTCCCGCTCAGTTCAACACCGCAGGGGAACAGACGGCTTATAAGACTGGTTTTGCCGATGGTTATGCGGCGGCAACTGACAATCGCGCAGTCAGCACTACGAGCACGGTGAATCGTGCGCCGAGTCGCGTTGTCTATCGCAACTCGAGATCGAGAGCGTCTTCGTCGCGAGTCTATTATGACTACAGTCGTAAACGCAGTTTTTGGGACAAGCACCGCGACAAGTTGACGGTGGCGATGGGTACCGGCGGCGGCGCGTTGCTTGGTGGTTTGATCGGCGGCAAGAAGGGCGCGGCGATTGGCGCGCTGGCCGGTGGCGGTGGTTCCGCGTTGTGGACCTACAAGATCCGTAAACGAAACCGGAACTACTAATTGATTGGTGAAGTTCGGAGTCGTGAGCAAAGTGAAATTTGCTATCGCTCTAATCACTCTGAGTGTTGCAGCAGTTGCATGGGCGGTTCCCGAGGGAATCGCCCATCGACGTTTGCAGCCTCGGCTTGAACCGCAATCCGCTCAATCCCTGTCCCCCGTAGAGCTCCGCAACGGGCGTGACGGACTAACAGCGAGCGTTTGGCTGAACGGCGCGGGTCCGTTTGTCTTCGCGATCGACACCGGCGCGGGCGTTTCACTTATCAGCCGCAACGTCGTCGACCGCGCACGTCTGCAAGTAAACAAATCCCGGCGCACGCTCGTCGGCGGTCTCAGCACTGCGCCGATCGCGTCGGATCAGGAAACGCGACTCTCAGAACTTGCGCTCGGCACGCCCAACAATCGCGTCTCGACACACGCCGTCGCAGCCGTAGTTTCTACGCTTCCCGGCGCAATCGACGGCATACTCGATCCAACCGATGTTTTCAGTCCGCTCGGTTATTCAGTAGATCTGCCCAACCACGAATTAAGAGTGTTCGAAGGCAGACTGCGCGCGATCGACAACCCGCCTGGCGGCGCTGTCGTACGCTGGATCGGCAACGATCGACCTTTCGTGCGACTCAGCAATGGCGATCTCGCCCTGATCGATACCGGATCCGGCTTTGGTTTGGCAGTGACGAACGCGCGAGTGGTTACTGTGGGCGCTAAAAGGAATGGCGAGCCAGAGAACCGGAACGACCTCGGAGGCGGTCGCGTTCAGTCGCGAGAGATTTCGCCGCAGCGGGTGAGTATTGGCGCGTTAGTACTCAACGGCGTTCCGACTGACGTCCTGACCGGCGTCGCGCCTGGTACGCCAACCATCCTCGGACGCAGAGCGCTGTATCCCTTCAAGATCACATTCGATCCCGTCGCGCGGTTGATCTCCTTCGAACCAACCGAACGCTAACTTTGGAGTGCGGCGGCTTGACGCCGCTTTGCCCTGCGATCACGTTGATCGAGACCAGAGCGGCGTCAAGCCGCCGCACTCCAAACTAAAGCGGAATGTTGCCGTGTTTGCGGTGCGGGTTCGTGTCGCGCTTGGTTTCGAGTAGCGACAGCGCGCGGATCAGTTTCGGCCGCGTCTGCGCCGGTTCGATCACTTCATCGACAAAGCCTCGCTCCGCCGCCACGTAAGGATTCGCAAACTTCTCTTCCAGCTCGTTGATTTTTGCGCGCCGCACGGCGTCTTTGTCCTGCGCTTCCCCAAGCTCGCGGCGATAGAGAATGCCGACCGCGCCTTCCGCGCCCATCACCGCGATCTCCGCCGACGGCCACGCGAAGTTTACGTCGGTGCGGATGTGCTTCGACGCCATCACGCAATACGCGCCGCCGTAAGCCTTGCGCGTGATCACCGTGAGCTTCGGCACCGTCGCTTCGGCATACGCGTACAAGAGCTTTGCGCCGTGCGTGATGATGCCGCCGTGTTCCTGCGAAACGCCGGGCATGAAGCCGGGGACGTCTTCAAACGTCACGAGCGGAATGTTGAAGCAATCGCAGAAGCGCACGAAGCGCGCCCCCTTGACCGAAGCCGCGATGTCCAACACGCCGGCAAGAAACGCAGGCTGATTCGCCACGATGGCGACCGCGCGTCCACCGAGACGCGCGAAGCCCACACAGATGTTCGGCGCAAATAGCTCCTGCACTTCAAAGAAGTAACCATCATCGACGATGTGATTGATCACTTCGCGCATGTCGTAAGGCTGGTTCGACGCTTCGGGGACGATCTCATTCAACTTGGACTCGACGCGATCGCTCGGATCATTGGCCACCACCGCCGGCGGATCTTCGAGATTGTTCGACGGAATAAACGACAACAACTCGCGCACGATGCGCAGCGCGTGTTCGTCCGAGTCCGCCGCAAAATGCGAAACGCCGGAGACGGTGTTGTGCGTGATTGCGCCGCCGAGTTCTTCTTTCGTCACTTCCTCATGTGTGACGGTCTTGATCACGTCCGGTCCGGTGATGAACATGTACGACGTGTCCTTCACCATGATGTTGAAATCGGTGATCGACGGACTGTAAACCGCGCCGCCCGCGCATGGGCCCATGATGCAACTGATCTGCGGCACGACTCCGCTCGCAAGCGTGTTGCGCAGAAAGATGTCGGCGTAACCGCCGAGACTCACCACACCTTCCTGAATGCGCGCGCCGCCCGAGTCGTTCAGACCAATGATCGGCGCGCCGACTTTCATCGCGAGGTCCATGACCTTGCAGATCTTTTCCGCGTGCGTTTCGGAAAGGGAACCGCCGAACACGGTGAAGTCCTGCGCGAACACAAAAACCGGCCGGCCGTCGATGCGGCCATGCCCCGTCACGACGCCATCGCCGGGATAGATCTGTTTGTCGAGCCCGAAGTCACGCGAGCGATGCACGACCAGCTTGTCAAACTCTTCGAACGAGCCTTCGTCGAGCAGAAACTCGATCCGCTCGCGCGCCGTCATCTTGCCGGCCTCGTGTTGTTTCTCGACGCGCGCCGCGCCGCCGCCTTGCTCCGCTTGCGCGCTGCGCTCGCGCAACTTAGCTAATTTTGACTGCGTTGTAGATGGTTTTGGTTGTTGTTTACTCATTGAAAGGAAACGATCTCGCCTGGACCAAACTTATTAGCTCTGCGACCGCGTGCCTGGCTTTTTGCTTAACCTCAGCCGGGTAAGGATAAGTTTCGAAGTCTTCGAGGTCGAGTATCCGGTACGAAAAGTCCTGCTCGACAAGGACGTCGATATCGAGGTCGACGTAAGTGAGAAGCGATCCGTCGAAGCTCGGTGGTTCAGTGACGTTGCAGTAATACCGGTCGCTGAAACGAAAGACGTTATACCAACGGTCGAGCCAGTAAAACTCTTTGCTAATCGTTCCGGATGCGATCCGGCCGAGGAGATCGTGTTCGACCTCCTCTGCGAAGACCGCATCAAGCACGATTAGTGGTCCAACCTGATGCGCGAGACGCGCGCGCCACGTGCGATGTTCGCGGCCGTCGTACTTGTACACGCGAACGACAATCTCACCGTCGCGTGCGCCACTACTTTCTGCCACTCTTCGCCCAGTCAGCCAGGAATTGGGCCTGTCCCTTTTCCGTCAACGGGTGATTGAACAACTGCTCGATCACTTTGAACGGCATCGTCGCGATATCGGCGCCCATGCGCGCGGCTTCGATCACGTGAATCGGATGGCGCAAACTCGCGGCGAGAATCTCCGTCTTCCAACTGTAGTTGTGATAGATCTCGACGATTGTTTGCAGCAGCTCAAGACCGTTCTCACCGATGTCGTCGAGACGGCCGAGAAACGGGCTGATGAACGAAGCACCCGCTTTCGCCGCGAGGATCGCCTGCGCTGGCGAGAAGCACAACGTGACGTTGACCTTGATGCCCTGGTCGGCAAGATTGCGCGTCGCTTTCAGTCCGTCGCGCGTGAGCGGACACTTGATGACGACGTTCGGCGCGATCTTCGAATACTCGAGACCTTCGCGAATCATTCCGTCCACGTCTTGCGCCGTGACTTCCGCTGAAACCGGTCCTTTGACAATCTCACAGATCGCCGCGATGTGCTGTTTGAAATCGACGTTACCTTCTTTCGCAATCAACGACGGGTTTGTAGTCACGCCGTCGGCAAAGCCGAAAGCCGCCGCCTCGCGTATCTCGTTGAGATTGGCTGTATCAAGAAAAAATTGCATGACAATGCTCCTGCTTAGACTCCACTAACAACCTGGTTTTTGAGAACTCCGATCCCTGCGACTTCCACTTCCACAACGTCGCCCTCTTTCATCCGGGAAACGCCGGCGGGCGTTCCGGTCGCAATCAAATCGCCGGGATACAGCGTCATGATCTCAGAGATGTAGCGAATAAGAAAGGCTACCGGAAACGCCATGTCGGCTGTGTTGCCTTGCTGTTTTATTTCACTGTTAAGTCGTGTCGTCACGGTGGCGTTTGCAGGATCGAGTTCGGTCTCGATCCAGGGGCCGACGGGACAGAACGTATCGAAGGATTTACCGCGTGTGAACTGCACGTCTTTGCGTTGCAGATCGCGCGCCGTGACGTCGTTCACGCACGTGTAGCCGAAGACGTAATCGAGCGGGTTCTCGTTCTCTGATATGTTTCTGGCAAGACGACCGATGACGACTCCCAACTCGCCTTCGTGCTCGACCTGTTGCGACGCAGACGGCAGTTCGATGTTGTCGCCCGAAGCGATCAACGCCGACGGCGCTTTCAAAAACAGCAGTGGTTCTTCCGGCATTTTGTTACCGAGTTCCGCGGCGTGTTCGCGATAGTTTCTACCGACGCAAACGATCTTCGAAGGTTCTACCGGCGCGAAGAGTTTTACCTCGCTCAGGGGAAGAGAAGTCGTCGTTTGCTGTAGTTCCTGGCGCTCCAAACTATATTCCGCCGGGAACGGCAAAACGCCGGAACCAATCACCGACGCGTAACGCCGATTGTCCAGACTCGGATGAGAGATGCGAGCGATCTTCATAAACCTAGGGCACCGTTTCCGACGCGACTTCCGACGGCTGGCTGACGTTGCCGGCGTTGTCGACCGCGACGATGTAGTAATAGTAAGTCTTGCCTGACTCGACTTTGTCGTCGCGGAAGTTTGTGCGCGTCAACAACTCCGGATTCAGCTTGATCCAATTCTGCTTCGGCAGGTTCGGATCGGTCGAACGATAAATATTGTAACCGGCAATGTCGGTTTCCTTGTTTGCCGCGAAGAAGATCGCGAGCCGGCCGAAAGACGGATCGGGCGCGATGCTCGGTCGTTCCGGTGGCGCGGGCGGAAAGATGTCGCGCGGCATCGCTTCAACGGCATTTGAGTTGAGACTCTCGACCTGCGCGCCCCCGGTGCCGAGCGAAACCGCACGCACGAAGTACCGATAGTCGTTGCCGGACTTGAAATGCTGATCGGCATAACTCGTGCCCGATACCAGCGACGAGTTGAGCGGCGTTTGACTCGGCTCACTTTGCGAGCTGTCCGTGCGATACACGTTGTAGCCGAGCAGATTCACGGGCGTCGAGCCGTCGATGTTCGCCGCGGGCGGCGTCCACCAAATCGTGATCGCGTCTTCGGTAACTTTCGCGGGAGATTGCAGCGTTGGCGCTTGCGCGATGCGCGCTGCCGGTTCGATCGTCAGGAAGTTGGAGAACGCCGCACGCTGGCCCGAATTATTGACGTAACGAATCGCGTAACGCAGGCGTGTCGGTTGTCCGCCGAGCTCGAGCGGATCGTGATAGGTCAACGTGTCGCCGGCAGTTTTGATCTGATCGTAGGTGACCGAGCCGACGAGTGTCGCGCGCGCGGCGAATTCGTCTTCGGTTAAAGCCAGAGATGCGCCCGGTTTCTCAGCCAAACGATAGACGTCGATGCGGCGAATACTTTGCACGCTCGAGTCCGGCGCGTTGCGCTGCGGCGCGGGCCAACTGAGGATCACTTCATTGCCTTGCTGCGCGCCGGAGAGCAACTCGGTGCGTTGTTGCACACGCTCGACCGGCGGCAAGGGAGGCCGGCGTTTACCGCAGCCGACTGCGATAAAGATAACGACCGCGATTAAGAGGTAGAAAAGAATTTTAGGAGAGATCACAGAATGTAACGACTGAGATCCTGGTCCTTCACAGTATCAGAGAGCATTCTTTCCACGTAACGCCCGTCAATCCGCTGGTTCTTTTGTTCGAGATCCGGTCCTTCAAAGCTGATGTCTTCGAGCAGCTTCTCCATGATGGTCTGGAGCCGGCGCGCGCCGATGTCTTCGGTTTGCTGGTTCACCTGCGCCGCGAAGTTGGCGACTGCATCGATCGCGTCGGACGTGAACTCGATCGCGACGCCTTCGGTTTCCATCATTGCCTGGTATTGCTTGATGAGCGCATTGCGCGGTTCCGTGAGAATCCGTTTGAAGTCTTCGATCGTCAGCGACTCCAGCTCGACGCGAATCGGAAAACGTCCCTGCAACTCCGGAATCAGATCCGAAGGCTTCGAGACGTGAAACGCGCCCGCGGCGATGAACAGAATGTGATCCGTACGCACCATGCCGTAACGCGTGTTCACCGTCGTGCCTTCGACAATCGGCAGAATGTCGCGCTGCACGCCTTCGCGCGAAACGTCTGGTCCATGTCCTGACTCGCGGCCGGCGATCTTGTCGATCTCATCGAGGAAGATGATGCCGGAGTTTTCGACACGTTCGATCGCGGCGCGCGCGACCTGGTCCATGTCGATCAGGCGCTCTTCCTCTTCCTGCATCAGGTACTCCATTGCTTCGTCGACGCGCATCTTGCGCCGCTTCGAACGCCCCTGAAACAGATTGCCCAACATGTCTTTCATGTTGATCCCCATCTCTTCGACGCCTTGCGGGCCGGCGAGCTCGATCACCGGGAAATTCTTTTCGCGAACTTCGAGCTCGACGAGACGGTTGTCGAGTTTGCCGCTGCGCAGTTGCGTGCGCAATTTCTCGCGCGTGCGTTGAAACTGTTCGTCGCGCGCGGGATTGTCGAGCTCCTGCGACGTTTGTTCGGTCGTGTCCGCGTCGTAATCAAAGAAACCGATGTTCGAACGCGGCGGCGGCAACAAAAGATCGAGAATGCGCTCCTCGACGTTGAGCTCCGCTTTCTCCGCCACCTCTTCGCTCTTCTCCTGTCGCGTCATCTCGATCGAGATTTCCGTCAGGTCGCGAATCATGCTTTCGACGTCGCGGCCGACATAACCCACTTCCGTGAACTTCGAAGCCTCGACCTTCAAAAAAGGCGAGTTGGACATGCGCGCGAGCCGGCGCGCGATCTCGGTTTTGCCCACCCCGGTCGAGCCGATCATGATGATGTTCTTCGGCATCACGTCGACCGCCATTTCGGGCGGCAACTTCTGCCGGCGCACACGATTTCTCAGCGCGATCGCCACCGCGCGTTTTGCATTGCGCTGTCCGACAACGTGCTTATCGAGTTCAGTAACAATCTGACGAGGCGACATTTCGTCGAGTCGAGCTTCCTCGTCCACTTCTCCTGCCAAATAAATAACCATTTCTCTAAAACTGCTTACAGTTCCTCAACAACGATGTTTTGGTTTGAGTAGATGCAGATCTCTCCGGCTATACGCAGTGCTTCCACCGCGATGTCCTTCGCTGAAAGATCCGTGTGTTTGATTAGCGCGCGCGCCGCGGCAAGTGCGTAAGAGCCGCCGGAACCGATCGCGAGAATGCCTTCGTCAGGCGCGATCACGTCGCCGTTTCCCGATAACAGAAACGAAGACTTCTTGTCGGCGACGACCAGCATCGACTCGAGCTGGCGCAGCATCTTGTCCGTACGCCATTCCTTGCTGAGCTCGATCGCCGCGCGTTCGAGGTTTCCGTGATACTGTTCGAGCTTGCTTTCAAACCGGGTCAATAAAGCAAAGGCGTCGCCGGTCGCGCCTGCAAAACCGGCGAGAATCTGATCGTTGTAAAGCCGGCGCACCTTCTTGGCGCTCGTCTTCATCACGGTCTCGCCGAGCGTCACCTGGCCGTCGCCGGCGAGAGCCACACGCGTGTCTTTTCGGACGAGCAGCACGGTCGTGCTGCGCACTTGATTACGTTCTTTCCTCATTAGTTCGTAACGAGACTATAGGAACTCGTTTGAACGTAAGTCAAGGAGAGCATTTGGAGTGACATAGGTTATGATTGGCGCATGGATAGACGACCACGCATCGGCATTCCGATGCGGATTGAACTCCCGACCGATCGCTTTTATCTTTCGCGCTACTACAGCGAGGCCGTGGAGGCCGCCGGCGGCGCTCCGTTACACGTCAGCCTGATCCCCAAGCCTGATTACATCAACTCCCTTGTCGAAGCACTCGACGGTATTCTGCTGCCGGGCAGCGATTCCGACGTCGATCCGTTGCGTTACGGCCAGCAGCCACATCCGAAGCTCGGCGCCGTTCATCCGATCAAAGACGAAACGGACCTGCTGCTGATCGAAGCGGCGGAACGAAAACATATTCCGATATTCGCGATCTGTTTTGGTATGCAGATCCTGAACGTGTCGCGCGGCGGCACGCTGATTCAGGACATCGAATCGCAGGCGCCGGAAGCGATCAAACACGAGCAGGGCGCGCCGCGCGATCGTGCGTCACACCGGATCAGCCTGACAGGGAAGACGAAACTCGCGCAGATCGCCGCGACGGAAAACCTCGCGGTCAACAGTCATCATCATCAGAGCATCGAAACGCTCGGCGCTGATTTGATTGCGACTGCGTGGTCGGCAGACGGTATTATTGAAGCGGTTGAAGACCCGCGGCCGGATCGTTTCGTAGTTGCGGTGCAGTGGCATCCGGAACTCGGGTGGGAACGCGACGCGGTGTCGCAGCGATTGTTCGAAGCCTTTGTGGCCGAAGCGGCAAAAACAACGGAAGCAGCGGGCGCTGTTGTCTCCATCTCCTGAACTCATTCGATAACGGAGGAAACTGGAATCGCAGTGCAGGGCGGTAGCTTGGGCTTAGCAGGGAAGGTAGCGATCGTCACGGGCGGATCGCGCGGCATCGGCAGGGCCGTCGTCGATCTGCTCTCGTCATTTGGAACGAAACTGGTCGTTAATTACCTGCGCGACGAGCAGGCCGCGACAGCGACTGTGAACGCCGCGCGCGAACGCGGCGTGGACGCTGCCGCGATTCAGGCTGACGTGGCGCAACTGCCCGAAGCCGAGCGGCTCGTTCATGAAACCCTTGAACGTTTCGGACGTATCGACTTCCTGGTTTGCAACGCGGGTATTTGGGAAGGTGGTCCAGTCGAGTCGATTGCGGAAGATCTTTGGGACCGAACGTTTGACATCAACCTCAAAGGCACGTGGTCCGTCTGCCGCGCGGCGGTTCCGGTGATGAAGAAACAGCGCTCGGGACGCATCGTGATCGTGAGCTCGACAGCGGGTCAGCGGGGGGAAGCGAATGTTTCGAACTACGCGGCTTCGAAGGGTGGGCAGATCGCATTCATGAAGTCGTTGTCGACGGAGCTGGGTTCGTTTGGAATCAACGTTAACTGCGTCGCGCCGGGTTGGGTTGATACGGATATGACTACCGACACGCTTCGCGACCAGACGCGGATCGAGACGATCCTAAAAGAGATTCCGAAGGGACGCGTGGCCACACCGGAAGACATCGCCGGCCCGGTCGTGTTTCTGTGTTCGTCGTGGGCGGAGCACATCACGGGCGATGTGTTGAGCGTGAACGGCGGATCGGTTTTATAAGGAACGTGGAGAGCTCAAGTATGACCTTAACTCTCGAAAGAGATAACGTGAAGAACGCGATGCAACCAGTCGAGCTCGGGCTTGAGAGTTTACTTGAAGACGGCGCTCTTCTCCTTGAAGGCGCGCGCGTCGGACTCATCTGCAACCAGGCTTCAGTCGATCACGGTTTTCGTCACGCTGCCGATCTGCTGCACAGCCATCCCGGCGTCGACTTGCGCGCGCTCTTTGGTCCACAACACGGTATTCGCGGCGACGTGCAGGACAATATGATCGAGACGGGGCACGGCGTCGATCGCAAAACGGGTCTGCCGGTCCATTCTCTTTACAGCGAAACACGCGAACCCACGGAAGAGATGCTGCGCGACGTTGACGTGCTCGTGTTTGACATGCAGGACGTCGGCTGCCGCATCTACACGTTTGTTTACACGCTCGCGAACTGCATGCGAGCGGCGGCGAAGCTCGGCAAGCGAGTCGTCGTTTGCGATCGTCCGAATCCGATCAATGGCGTGAGTGTGGCAGGGAACATACTTGAGCCCGAGTACGCGTCGTTCGTGGGCCAGTTTCCATTGCCGACGCGTCACGGCATGACGGTCGGCGAACTCGCGCGGATGTTCAACGATCACTTCAGCATCAACTGTGATCTCGAAGTGGTGCCGATGAATGGTTGGCGACGAGAGTTTTGGCATGACGACACCGACGCGCCGTGGGTGCTGCCTTCGCCAAACATGCCAACACTCGATTCAGCAACAGTGTTTCCGGGCACGGTCCATTTCGAAGGCACTCAAGTTTCAGAAGGACGCGGCACGACGCGACCGTTCGAATTGATCGGCGCGCCGTACATCGACGCAGATGATTACGCTGACAAACTAAACGCGCTCTCATTGCCCGGCGTGTTCTTCCGAAGCTGCGGCTTTCAACCGACTTTTCAGAAACATGCAGGCGTGACCTGCGGCGGCGTGCAGATTCACGTGACGGATCGCGATCGATTCGAGCCGGTGTTCGCCGGTGTGGCGATGGTGAAGCTGGTCCATGACATGTACCCGAACGACTTCAAGTGGAAAGTGCCGCCGTACGAATACGTCTACGACAAAAATCCCTTCGACGTGATCGCCGGTACGAACAAGATCCGTGAAGCGTTCGAACAGGGAATCGAGCTCGATGCGATTCGCGAGTCGTGGGAACGTCCGCTGCTCGAGTTCAAGCAGTTAAGAGAATCGTTTTTGATCTATTGATTAGCTAACGTAAATCGTGAGAGGTCGCCATGCCGACGGCTAAAGTCAACACTAAGCTTTGGGCGTTTGCCGGCGGCGTGGTCCTAAGGTAAAACGTTAATCGGATTCATAAGGTACGGAGGAATTATTTTGGTTAAGTCGGAACGCTTGGAACTTGAGCACGTCGAGCCGACACCCGGTTCAGCGTGGCTCATCGGACTCGCGGCCTGGTTCCTGCCCGGCGGCGGGCATTTGCTGTTGAAGAAGTGGGGCCGCGCGGCGTTGATGGGTGGCGTGATCTGGTTGAGCTTCTTTATCGGCCTCGCGATGGGCGGCCACATGTTCGACCTCGAGACCGGCCAGGGCTCGTCGGTGCTGTTACAAGTGCCGCCGATGATCGCGAACCTCGG
>CAMLLD010000038.1 GCA_946480785.1 uncultured Blastocatellia bacterium
CCAGGAAGGCGCTCAACCCAAACTGACCCAATACTGAGGCTTGCGTATTGGTTGACACGTCTTCGGAGGGGCGTATAATACGCCACACTTTTACACTCAAACAGTTGAGAATTCTTCGGCTCAACAGGCGGTAGCACCGCGCAGTTCACGTAACACGACGCAGTTCACGTAACACGACGCAGTTCACGTAACGCTACACAGTTCACGTAACACTACACAGTTCACGCGCATTTCTTCTCAAACAATCAGCTCACATTTTCGGTCCTGAACGTTAACAACATCTACGCAGACAGGAGTGTGTTATGGCTCACGCATACGCACCAGTCAAAGTCTCAGAACGCCCGCAACAAGCGCGCCTCCGGGTTTGGTCCCTCAGCCCCGCAGCGAGGCTTGCACTGCTGACCTTTGGGTTCATCGCGCTCTTGTCGTTTGTCAGTATCTATCGGCAGCGACCACCCGCGGTCGTACCCGCGAGCGCGCCTGCACAGGAGTTCTCCGCCGAGCGCGCAATGACGTACCTGAACGTCATCGCGCAAAAACCGCATCCGGTCGGCTCGGTTGAACACGCCGCGGTCCGCGATTATATCTTGAACCAGTTGTCGCAGAGTGGTCTAACTCCGACCGTGCAGAAAACGGTCGTCATTCGGACCACGAGTGGTCCACCCTTTCACGCCGGCACGGTCGAGAACGTTCTGGCGCGCTTGCCGGGGACCAACAACAGCAGACCCGTCATGCTGGTGGGCCATTACGATTC
Organism: uncultured Blastocatellia bacterium; assembly: GCA_946480785.1. The sequence goes on from CAMLLD010000038.1 coordinate 755, forward strand.
AGTGCCGACGAGCCTGGGGGCGAGCGATGACGGCGCCGCGGTCGCAGCGATGCTCGAGACTGTACGCGCATTACGCGCCGGCCCGCAGCTCAAAAACGACGTCATCTTTCTTTTCAGTGATGCTGAGGAAGTCGGCTTGATGGGCGCGCGCGCTTTCGTCAACGAACATCCCTGGAAAAGCGACATCGGCGTGGTGCTCAACTTCGAAGCGCGCGGCAGCGAAGGTCCGGCGTTGATGTTTGAGACCAGCGATGGAAACGGTTTTCTGATCGACGAACTCGCGCAGGCCGGAACACCCGCCCGCACCAACTCGTTGCTCTACGAAGCGTACCGCAAGCTACCGAACGAGACCGACATGACGATGTTCAAGCGCGCCGGGTATGCGGGCCTCAACTTCGCTTACATCGACGGCGTCGCGCACTACCACTCGCTCTCCGACAGCCTGGAAAACATAGACCATCGCAGCCTACAACATCAGGGCGATTACGCGCTGGCCCTCGCGCGTCAATACGGCAACGCAGATCTAACCAAGACGAAGACCGGCAATGCCGTTTACTTCGACTTGCTCGGTCTGACACTCATTCATTACTCGGCCCGTTGGGTCCTGCCGCTCGCGATTCTGACGTTATTGCTTTTCGCGGCGATCGTTGTCATCGGCGTGAAGAAGGGTCGACTAACACTGAAAGGCATCGCGTTCGGCTTCGCCGCAATGTTGGTGACGCTGATCGGTGTGGTCGCGGTGGTCGCGCTTTTGCAGTTCAACATCTGGGCGCTCTATCGCGGTTACCGTTTGATGTTTCAGGGCAACACTTACAACAGCGGTTATTACGCCGTCGCGTTTGTGGCGCTTGCCGTTGCCATCACAGCCTCGCTCTACATCTGGTTTCGTCGCAAAACGAAGGCGGAAAACTTGTACGCCGGCGCGCTGTTAGCGTGGGTAGTCGCGATGATTGTGGCCAGTGTCGTCGCGCCGGGAGCAAGTTATCTCTTCACGTTGCCGCTGCTCTTCGCGTTAGCGCCGTTCGCGTGGAGGCTTGCGACGGCCAATCACGATCGACTCACACGCGGACAGCTCCTCGCGCTTTACGTCTTCGCCATTCCCGGCATCGTGCTGATCGTTCCCGTAGTAAACCTCTTATTCATCGGTCTTCCACCGGCGATGTTTGCAGGCATCGTAATCCTGGTCGTGCTGCTGCTCGGTTTGCTGTTGCCGCAGTTGGATCTTTTGCAGGCGCCGAGTCGCTGGCTGTTGCCGGGCCTCGCCGTGTTGGTGAGCCTGATCTTCATCGTGTGGGGCAGTTGGACCTCGGGCTTCAATCGCGAGCGCCCGCAACCCACCAACATCTTCTACGCCTTGAACGCCGACAGCGGAAAAGCGGTGTGGGCCAGCAGCGACGAACCGGTCGACAACTGGGCCGCCGGATTTTTTACGGAAGGCATGAAGAAGGGCTCGATCAACGACTACATTCCGTCGAATTACAACCGGTTCAGCAGCGGCCAGGCGCCGGTCGCTCCGCTGCCTGCGCCGGAAATCGCGATCGTTAACGACAACACCAGCAACGGCGTGCGAAACGTTCACTTGCGTCTCACTTCCCGGCGAGGCGCGCCCTTCATCGCGCTGACACTCGAGTCGGCAATACAAGTGTTCGGCGCGAGCGTCGACGGCAAGCCAATCAAGAACAGTCAGGTGCTGAAATACGATCCGAACCAGCCGTGGCATCTGGCCTTTTATGGACCACCGGCTGAAGGTGTCGATCTGGATCTACAGTTGCCGCCGGCACAGCCGCTCAAACTGCGTGTAGTGGACCAGTCGTTCGAACTGCCCGCGTCGTTGGCCGGATCTCACAAGCCGCGGCCCGATGACAAGATCCCGACGGCCTATCCTTTCAATCCTTACGGCGACGCCACGATGGTGAGCAAGACCTTCACGTTCTAGTAGTCGAACACTACGTCGAGATTCACGACCTGCTGGTTATGCCGGTCGCAAGTTGGTGCTGACTAATGAAAACTAAAGCAACGTCCACACCCTGGCTCATCCTGGCGAGGCCGAATCCCGCCGCGACGATGCGGCTCTTCTGTGTTCCGTATGCGGGCGGCAGTCCGCTCGTGTTCGCTGACTGGCCGGCGGATTTGCCGCCGGACGTCGAGGTCGGGCTGATACAACTTCCCGGTCGTGGCATGCGCTTGAGTCAACCGCCGTTCACCAGAGTCGAACCGCTGATCGAGTCGTTGGTTCCAGCGCTGCATCCGTTTCTCGACAAGCCGTTTGCGCTTTTCGGTCACAGCATGGGCGGCGTGATCTGTTTCGAGCTCGCACGCGCGCTGCGGCAGAAGTTTCGCATGGAACCGGAAGTGTTGTTCGTGAGCGGCCGCCAGGCGCCGCCGCTGCGAGACAGGACCACCGTCACTTATGACCTGCCGGAACCGGAATTCATAAAAGAGCTGCGTCTGCTCAACGGCACGCCGCCCGAGGTCCTCGAACATCCGGAGTTGATGAAGCTCCTCGTGCCTTTGCTGCGCGCCGACTTCGAATTCTGCCAGACGTACGTTTATCAACCTGGTCCACCACTCACTTGCCCGCTGTCTGTGTTCGGCGGCGTGGAGGATGGTGAAGTCAATCAGGAAGAGCTCGAAGGCTGGCGGTCCTATACGACCGGCGCATTCTCTGTGCGCGTGCTGCCGGGAGATCACTTCTTCATCCGCACTGCTCGCACGCAGCTATTGCGGTTGATTTCTGAAGACCTGAAAACCTATCAAAAAGTATCCGCCGGGAGGCGTTGATTATGTTTGATTTAGCTACCGAAACGACACTCAGCGCCGAACGCTCCTTCACGAGTCCTCGGGGACACGAAGTTGTCGGCATACTCGGTGGACTTGGACCACTCGCTTCCGCCGAGTTTCTCAAGGCGATCTACGAGAACAGCCGGCATGAACTGGAGCAGGAAGCGCCGCGGGTGATCATGTATTCCGATCCGACCTTTCCGGATCGCACTGAAGCGCTTCTTTCGGGAGACACCACGGAGTTGATGGAAAGGCTGGTTTCGAGTCTGCGTGCTTTGTCGCATCTCGGCGCGACGCAGTTGGTTATATGCTGCGTGACCGCGCACAGTTTTCTGAAGAGACTGCCGCCGGATCTCAGCACGCGCCTCATCTCGCTCGTGGATGTGATGTTCGAAGAGCTGATTCAGTCACCGCAAAAGCGTCTGCTCATTTGCACGAAAGGCACGCGCGAAAGCGGTTTGTTTCAAAATCACGAGCATTGGGCAGCGACGCAGGAGTACATCGTGCTTCCTGACGATGGCGATCAGGAGCTGATCCATCACGAGTTGCTGTACCAGATCAAGAAACGGCGCAACGTCTGCGAACTGTTGCCGATACTCAAGAGCCTGCTCGCGAAGTATCGAGTCGACTCTTTTATTTCCGGTTGCACGGAAATGCACATCATCGCGCGCTGGCTCTTGACCAACGGCGATCGCAGCAACAACCATATGATCGATCCGCTTTCAGTTATTGCTGCGCGAATCGGAGCCGGAACTCTGTGAGTTTTCCCAGTGTACTTTTCTACGGGCACGCGAAGGAACTGACGTGACGAACGAGAACGTCTATCTCAAACAGAATGTCCTGGCGGAGCCTCTGTTCAATCAGTGGTATGCGTGGTCCTGTTTGATCTCACCGGCGACCGCGGCGATGTTCATCGCCAACTCGCACGTGAAGATCATGCAGTCGTTTGTAAACACACCGCAGATACACGTCGCGGCGTTGAAGAATCCAGCGATGCGCGGTGGTCCATTCATCAACTACGACGCGAGCCGCACTGCGGAAGTGAAAGAGTTGCTCGACCGGACCATCAAAGAACAAGCAAGCATGCTCGAGCTGGCGGCTTCGATTCAGACTCTCAACGACCTCGTCGAAAACGAAGCGCAGGGTTTTTCACTCGAACCGCTCTATCAAAAAGTGCCGGAGAATCTGCGCGGCTACGTGGAGTTGGTCTACGACCTGAACAACAAATCTTCGATTCGTTTCATTGAAGGACTCTTATATCGGAGCCCGTTTTATAACCCGGCGTCGCAGAGTCTCGCGCTGTCGCTGGTCACGCACGACGATCGTCCGTTTGCGCTAAGTACACCGAATTTGGGCGGAAATGGGCATGTTTACGTACAACGGCCGTTCAGCTCGACGGAGTTCGACGAGCTCTTCAAGATGAAAACCAAGCCGCGCCCGCTCGCTTACATCAAGGACGTGCTGCAAATAAACGAAGGCGAGGAGCAGTCGTTTTCTTCGTTCTTCACCACTGAGCCGCCCGCGCCTGCGACGCGCTATGCCGGTGACGATGTGAGAATCCGTTACTTCGGTCACGCCTGCGTTTTGTTTGAAACGAAAAGGGTGAGCATCCTTACCGACCCGCTGATCAGTTACAAATACAGCGACGGCATTCAGCGTTACACGTACGAAGACCTGCCAGAAACGATCGACTATGTTGTCATCACGCACAATCACCAGGACCACTGCATGTTTGAGACGTTGCTTCAGCTTCGTCACAAAACGAAGAACGTGATCGTGCCGAAGAACAACGGCGGAACGCTCGCTGATCCGTCGTTGAAGATGGTGCTGCGGAATATCGGCTTCACTCGCGTCACGGAGATCGATGAGATGGAGACGATCGAAGTCGAAGGCGGTAGCATCACCGGACTGCCGTTTCTCGGCGAGCACGCGGATCTCAACATCAGGACCAAGATTGCTTACCTGATCGAGTTGCAAGGTAAGAAAGTCTTGTGCGCCGCGGATTCGAACGACATCGAGCCGAAACTCTACGAGCACATTCGCATGGACATCGGAAATGTTGACGTGGTGTTTCTCGGCATGGAGTGCGATGGTGGACCACTCTCCTGGCTTTACGGTCCGCTCTTAACGAAGCCTTTGGCGCGCAAGCAGGACCAATCGCGGCGGCTCGACGGATCGAATTTCGAGAAGGCGCTCGATCTCGTGAAGCGCCTGAACGCGCAGCAGGTCTACGTTTACGCCATGGGCCAGGAACCGTGGCTGACCTATCTGACGTCGATCCAATACACGGAGCAGTCGCGGCCGATTGTTGATTCGAGCAAGCTGGTAGCGGAATGTCAAAACTCCGGCCTCACATCGGAAAGACTTTTCGGCCAAAAGGAGATTTTTCTCCGGTGAATAAAGGCGCCGCCAGGATTGTCTTTTGCATTATCTGCGTGTTCGCGGCTGCGCTTCGCCTGTCTTTCAGCCTTGTGCAGAGTCAGACGAACGTAAAGGAGTCGTTCTCGACTCCGACCCCGCCACCCACTCATTACGAGATCACGCCTGCCAATCTGCCGCCGCCGAATCTTGGACCAGACGCAGAGAATCCGCCGCGCGTCGTGGCGCAGCCGCCGGACGCCACTCTGCACCTGCCGCCGGGTTTCGAGATCAGCACGTTCGCGGAAGGTAACTTCAGAAACGCACGCTGGATGGCGCTCGCACCCAACGGCGATGTGTTCGTCACCGACGCCGACGCGGGCAAGTTGATCGTTCTGCGTGATACTGATGGTGATGGAAAAGCCGAGACTCGTTTCACTTTTGCTAACGGCCTGACGTTGCCGTTTGGCATTGCGTTCTGGCACGACTACGTTTACGTCGGCATGACCGACGCGGTGGTGCGTTTCGCTTACAAGCCGGGACAAACGGAAGCACAGGGACCACCGGAGAAGATCGCCGAGTTGCCCGGGCGCGGCTATCGGCAACACTGGACGCGCAACGTGGTATTCGATCCGAGCGGCAAGAAGCTTTACGTCACGGTCGGGTCGGAGTCGAACGTCGACGCGGAGAAAGATCCGTTACGCGCGACGATCAGTGAATACAACCCGGACGGCTCGGGCAAGCGCATCTTCGCCGGCGGCTTACGAAATCCGATCGGTCTGGCTTTTCATCCCGCGACCAAACATCTTTGGGCCGCCGTGCAGGAACGCGACCGCCTCGGCGACGATCTGCCGCCCGATTACTTCACGGAGATCAAAGAGAACGGCTTCTACGGCTGGCCTTATTCTTATATCGGCCAGAACGAAGACCCGCGCCGCAAAGGCGAGCGGCCCGATCTCGTCGCGAAGGCGTTGGTGCCCGACGTGTTGATTCAGGCGCACTCTGCGGTGCTCGGCCTCGTCTTCTACAACGGCAAGATGTTTCCGAAAGAGTATCGCGGCGACGCGTTCATCGCGCTGCATGGTTCGTGGAATCGCACGAAGCGCACTGGCTACAAGATCATTCGCGTGCGTTTCAAAAACAACAAGCCCGTCGGTGGTTACGAAGATTTCCTCACCGGCTGGATGCTCGACGAAAACAGCCGCGAGGTTTGGGGCCGACCGGTCGGGCTGCTGGTTTTGAACGACGGCTCGATGCTGATCACAGACGACGGAGCAAACAAGATCTGGCGGGTGACGTACCGCCACTGAGCTTCACACCGTTTTTTCAAGTACGTCCGCAAGCAACCCGCTGCCTGAGTAATCAGCTCTGGCAGCGGGTTTTTTATGGGGTTTTATGTGTCTGGCGGGCTTCGCGGTTACAATCCCACCCATGCCGACTTTCATCGATCTCGACACCTGGCCGCGGCGCGAGGTGTTTGAGTTCTATCGCGGCTTCGACAAGCCGTTTTTCAATGTGTGTCTGCGGCTCGACGTCACGAACCTACTGAACGAACTGAAGCGCCATGAAAGCGCGAGTGTCGCGCTGACGTATCACTACTTCGCGCTTAAAGCCGCGAACGAGATCGAGCAGTTTCGTTATCGCTTGCGCGACGACCGCATCCTGGTCCATGACGTGATCCACGGCGGCACCACGCTCATGCTGCCGAACGAAACGTTCACGCTCGTCTACTTCGATTATGCCGAGACGTTCGCGGAATTCATCGGGCCCGCACAGCGCGCGCTTGAAGAGAAAAAGAAGGACAGTGGCTTTAATCCGAGACACGACGACGACGCGCGCATCCATTGCACCACCCTCCCGTGGATCGCTTTCACGAGCTTCTCACACGCGCGCCACTCGCGCCGCGACGACTCCGTGCCGAAAATTTCGTTCGGCAAGTTCATTCGCGAAAACGAGCGCACGCTGATGCCGTTTTCGGTGGAAGTGCATCACGCGCTCGTCGATGGCCTTCACGTCGGACGCTACATCGCGCGCATCGAGGAGATGCTCGCCCAGCCCGAGCTTTACCTGAACGAAACCGTTGATGCGTAAAGCGCTGCTCGTCATAATACTGCTGCTGATCGTCGCGGGCGCGGTCATGGTTTTCATTTTCCGCCGCACGCGAAAACCTGCGCCGACTCCGATCGCGTGGCACGCGCGGGTCACGACTGTCGCCGGCGATGGTTCGCCGCGAGTGCTTTCCGATCCTTTCGGTATTGCAGTCGCGAAAGACGGGACCATTTACTTTGCAGACGCGGGTGAGAACGATTACATCCGCAAGATCTCGCCCGAGGGACAACTCACCAGGTTCACCAGCGGCAACGACTTCGATACACCGTCGGGACTCGCGCTCGATACGAACGGCAATCTCTACGTCGCCGACACGAGTGATAACCGCATTCGCAAAGTGACGCCGCAAGGCGAAGTGTCGACGATCGCGGGCGACGGCACTGCCGGATATCGCGATGGTCCAGCCGCGCAGGCGCGTTTCAATGGGCCGATCGGAGTTGCTGTCGATGAGCACGGCAATGTCTTTGTGGCTGACAGTTACAACGATCGCATTCGCAAGATTTCAACCGACGGGCAGGTGAGCACGGTTGCAGGCGCCGGTACGCTCGGCTACGCGGACGGCGATCGCAACACCAGCCTCTTCGATACGCCGTGCGGAATCATTGTTGCGAACGACGGAACTCTGATCGTCGCCGACACCGGTAACGATCGTCTGCGCAAGATCGACAAAGACGGAAATGTCAGCACGTTCAACGTCAACCTGGACGGCGGCAACTTATCAAGCCCGGTTGGGCTCGCGCTCACGTACGACAACGTTCTCTACGTGACCGAACTCGATCACTCGCGCGTTCTGCAAATCACGCCGGACGGCAACGCACACGTGATCGCGGGACGCGGGCCGGGCTTCGCCGAAGGCGTGGAAAACGCCCGGTTCAATCAACCCGCTGGCATCGCGCTCGATCAGCGCAACGGCGATCTCTACGTCACAGACGGCGCAAACTACCTTGTTCGCAAATTAACTCCGACAACGGCGAACGCCGACGCAACGCCGCCAACTGGCGCCGCCGCTGCTGCAAACGCAGTTCAACCCGGTCCACTCCCACGACTGACGAACGAAACCCTCGGCCAACAGTCGATGATCTGGCCCGTCGATCCGCAGAACAGTCCGCACGAGGTCGTCGCGACTGTCGGCGAGGTCCGCGGCAGTTTCGATTCCACCGACAGCCGCGATCATCTCCACAGCGGTCTCGACGTCTTCGGCGCTTACGGCGACACGGTGCGCGCGATTCGCGCCGAGAAAGTCACGAGCCCGCTGCCGAACTGGGGCTTTGATTCACTGAACGAAGGCTTCCGCGTCGGCGTGATCGCTTACATTCACCAGCAAGTCGGCCGCGATAAAGACAACAAGATGTTTGACGACGCGCGGTTCACGCCCGTCAACGGCGCCGACGGCAAACTCGTGCGCGTGCGGATCAAACGCGGCACGCGCTTCAAGCGCGGCGAGGCGCTCGGCACGATCAATCGCATGTATCACGTGCACTTGATCGTTGGGCCATCCGGCGGCGAGATTAATCCGCTTTCGCTTTCGCCCATCGGTTTCAAAGACGACATCCCGCCGACGATCGAAAAGAACGGCATTCAACTCTTCGATCAGTCAGGCTCGCAGTTTTCCCAAAAGCAAAACGGCCGCCTGGTCGTCACGGGACGCGTGCGCATCGTTGTCGATGCGTTCGATCGCACCAACTTCAACGCCGAACGCCGCCGCCTTGGTCTGTATCGCGTTGGCTACCAGATTCTGAAACCCGACGGCAGTCCCGCGCCCGGTTTTGCGGAACCGCGCATCAACATCCTCTTCAATCGTCTGCCGCCCGATCGCGCCAGCACGAAGATCGCGTACGCCGATCAGAGCGGTATCACCGTCTACGGCAGCGCGAGCACGCGCTTTCTATACGAAGTGACGAACACGGTGCGGGACGGACGCGCCGAGCCCGGCGTGTGGGACACGTCGCAACTCACGCCCGGCGATTACATCCTCCGCATCATCGCCGCCGACTATTCCGGCAACGAGGCCCAGGAAGGACGGGACGTTTTGCTCACGATCCGTTAAGAGCTTAGAATACGCTTTGCTTAACAACTCCCAAAAACAAGCGGTCCTGCCTGTTGAGATCATCGATTCTATTCGCCGTGCGCTCGCCGAAGACATCGGCAGCGGCGACGTAACCACCGACAGCATCGTTCCTGAAAGCGCGTCGCTACGCGGCCGCATCATCGCTAAGCAGGACGGCGTAGTCGCCGGACTGAGCGTTGCGGAAGCAGTGTGGCGCGAGCTTGACGATCGCGTGACGTTCACGGCGCAAGTCTCTGATGGCTCGCGCGTCGAAAACCGCACCGTGCTCGCGGAAGTCGCTGGCCCAGCGCGTGCACTGCTCACGGGGGAACGCATTGCGTTGAACTTTCTCGGCCGCATGTCAGGCATCGCGACGCTCACGCGGCGATTTGTTGACGCCGTGGCGACGACAGACGCGGTCATTATCGACACGCGCAAGACAGCGCCCGGTCTTCGTCTCACCGACAAACTCGCCGTGCGCATCGGCGGCGGTCAAAACCATCGAACCGGCCTCTTCGACATGGTCTTGATAAAAGACAACCACATTGACTTCGCCGGCTCGATCACCGCGGCGGTGACGCGCGTGCGCGAAGCGGGAGTGAAGGTCGAGATCGAAGTCGAGGCGCGTACGCTGGACCACGTGCGTGAGGCGCTGGCGCTCGGAGTCGAAAGGATCTTGCTCGATAATATGTCGTTTGAGCTGATGCGCGAGGCCGTTCAATTCACCGGCGGGCGAGCAAAGTTGGAGGCCTCTGGCAACGTATCGCTCGCAAATGTGCTCGAAGTAGCCCGCACGGGAGTGGATTACATTTCCGTCGGCGCGCTGACGCATTCGGCGCAGGTCTTTGATGTAAGTTTGGTGTTTATTGACTGACATGATTGAAATGATTGCTGACGCGACAACCGAAGAGATGTACGAGAAGCTGAAGCGGCTGTTGTCCGACACGATGCCCGAGTTCGAACTGCGTCTCAAAGCCGAATTGGCCGTGGAGATCAATCGGCTCAAGGCCGAGAAGAACGCGGTGATCCTGGGCCACAACTACATGGAGCCCGCGCTCTTTCACTCGATTCCCGACTTTGTCGGCGACTCGCTCGAGCTCAGCCGCAAAGCCGCGGAGACTGACAAAGACATCATCGTGTTTTGCGGCGTGAAGTTCATGGCCGAGACGGCAAAGATTCTCAACCCGATGAAGAAGGTGCTGATCCCATCGTTACGAGCAGGATGTTCCTTGGCCGCGAGCATTACTGCTGAAGACGTGCGCGAGTTGAAGCGGCGTTTTCCCGACGTGCCGGTCGTGACCTACATCAACACGTACGCCGACGTGAAAGCTGAAACCGACATCTGCTGCACTTCTTCGAACGCGGTAGACGTGGTGAAGTCGTTGAAGACGGACAAAGTGATCTTCATTCCCGACGAATACCTCGCGAGCAACGTCGCGCGCGAAACAGGGAAGACGATCATCTTTCCGACGCGCGAGCCTCGAAAACAGTTTGCGGACGAGCTTGAGTATCAGTTGATCGGCTGGCCAGGACGTTGCGAAGTACACGAGAAGTTCAGCGTCGAAGACATTCAAAACGTGCGCAAGCAGTTTCCCGACGTGGTGATCCTGGCCCATCCGGAATGCAGTCCCGAAGTCGTCGCTGCGTCGGATTACTCGGGCAGCACGACCGCGATGATCAAGTACGTGGAGAAGACGCGCGCGCCGCGTTATCTGCTGTTGACCGAGTGCGCGATGGGCGACAATATCGCCGCTGCGAATCCCGACAAGGAGATGTTGCGGCTGTGCAGCGTGCGTTGTCCGCACATGAATCAGATCACGCTCGAAGACACGCTGGAGTCGCTGCGCAAAGAGCAGTACGAGATCGTGATCGATGAGGACGTGCGCCGGCGAGCGCTGCGTTCCGTCGAAAGGATGCTCCAGATCGGTCGCGAAGACTGAGCACTGAACATGGCCGAAACTGAGGTGCTAATCATCGGTTGCGGCATTGCCGGCGCGACCGCCGCTCTCCGGCTGGCCCGGAATCCGAACCGTCAAATCACTATCGTCACGCGCGCGCGCGACACTCACGAATCAAACACGCGCTACGCGCAGGGCGGCATCATCGGACGTGGGCCAAACGACAGCGCCGAGTTGTTGTTCGAAGACATCATCGCCGCGGGCGCGGGAGTGAGCTCACCTGAGGCCGCACGCATTCTCGCGCGCGAAGGACCACCGCTGCTGACCGAAGTGCTCGAACAACGAGCGGGCGTCGTCTTCGATCACGACGAATCAGGCGCGCCGGTTTGGGGCCAGGAGGCAGCACATTCGCGCCGCCGCATTTTGCACGTCGGCGACGCCACCGGTCGAGCGATCATCGACGGGCTCGTCAGCACGCTCAACGAGTATCCGAATATCAAAATCGAAGCTGAAGCAACGGCGGTCGACCTGATCACGTTTCCGCACCACTCGCGCGATCCGCTCGACAACTATCGCGCCGTGTCGTGTCATGGTTGCTACATTTTCGATCGCGAAGAGAGCACGGTGCATCGCTATCTCGCGCGGGCAACCGTGCTTGCGACGGGCGGACTCGGACGCATCTATCGCAACACGACGAACCCCGCCGGTGCGCGCGGCGACGGTTTGGCAATGGCTCATCGCGCCGGTGCGCGCATCGCGAACGCCGAGTACGTGCAGTTTCATCCGACTGCGCTCGCGGCGCCCGGCGCTGAAGGTTTGCTGATCAGTGAAGCGGTGCGTGGTGAAGGCGGTGTGTTGTTGACGCCGGATCTGAAACCGTTCATGCAGCGGTATTCCCCGGAGTGGAAGGATCTCGCACCGCGCGACGTGGTGGCGCGCGCGATTCATCACGAGATGGAAGCGAACGGATATTCCTACGTGTTGCTCGACATCGCGTCGCACATGCCGGCGGCTGCGATTCGCGAGCGGTTTCCGTTTATCTACCAGGAGTGTTTGAAAGTTGGTTTGGATATTTCGCGCGAGCCGGTGCCAGTCGTGCCGGCGGCACATTATTTCTGTGGCGGCGTGCTCGTTGATGAATGGGGCCGTTCGACGATCGAGAACTTGTACGCGATCGGTGAGATCAGTTGCACTGGTGTTCATGGCGCGAATCGTCTGGCGTCGACTTCGTTGCTTGAAGGTCTCGTGTGGGGCAATCGAGTGGCGATAGAGATCGAGCGCGCGCTTGATGCTTCAGCGAAAACTCCGAGGTTTGATGATATTCCGCCGTGGGACGAGAGTGGGCTGAGTTCCGATCCCGATCCGGCGTTGATCCAGGGCGACATGCAGACGATTCAAAACATCATGTGGCACTACGTGGGCCTCGTGCGCAGTGCGGATCGTCTATCGCGAGCCATTCGTGAGTTGCGTCACCTGTGGAATGAGATCGAGACGTTCTATCGCACGACGAAGCTTTCCGACGGATTGATCGGCTTGCGCAACGCGGTGGAAGTCGCGCTCATCGTCGCGCAGGCGGCGCAGCACAACCGGCAGAGTCGAGGGTGTCATTATCGTCAAGATTCTGTTTCGTTTGAAGGCGACCGGTTAATTTGATTAGAACGCGGTTGTATACTGCGGTCCATGAACGTCTACAAGGGTGTCGCTGCGGGAGCGGCAGGTGGTTTGGTCGCATCATTCGTGATGAACCAGTTTCAGGCCGCGTTGGGAAAGCTGATGGCGAACGAAGATCGTTCGCACGGCGCGCAGTCGCTCCAGCAGGGATCGCCGGACCACGGCATCGGGCGCGAGTTAGCGGAACGCGGTGTGGACGATCCCGATGACGATGCTGCGTCGCGGACAGGCAATGCAGTCAGTGAACTGGTCTTCGAACACCACCTCACGAAATCCGAAAAAGAGAAAGCAGGCGCTGCGGCGCATTACGCGATGGGCGTCGCTTCGGGAGTGATTTACGGCGCGGTTGCTGAGGTCATGCCGGTGGCGACAGTTGCTGAAGGGCTTCCGTTCGGGGCCGCGGTTTGGGTACTTGCTGACGAAGCGATTGTGCCCGCGATGGGACTCTCGCGAAAACCGACCGACTATCCGGTGTCGGTTCACGCCTACTCGCTTGCGTCGCACCTTGTTTACGGCCTGACGACCGAACTCGTGCGCCGCGCAGTTCGGCGGGCTTTATAAATTCAGAAATCTACCCACGTACCAACATTCTCTGCGCTCGCTTTGCGGAAGAGGTACTCCGCGGAAACGACGTCTTCGATTGCGAGACCAAGAGACTTGAACAAAGTGATCTCTGAGGATGAAGTGCGGCCCTGCTTTGTTCCGATCACGAGCTCACCAATCTCGGCCACAACGCTGTCGGGTGTGACTGCGCCTTCCCGCGCCGCCAACACATAATCACCGGCTTCATTCAATAAAGACTCACGTCGATCAGTGAAGATGCGTGCGGCGGCCATCGTGGCGGTGTCGATCTCGCGTGACTGCGGTGAGTGTGTGCCGATGGCGTTGACGTGAGCGCCCTCTGCTAGCCACTCCCGTTTTATCACCGGTTCCTGAGCAGAGGTAGCGAGCACAACAACATCAGCATCTCTCACAGCCTCCTCGTTGGAACCTACAGCTTCAATCGCAAACGGAACCTTCTCCCGCATCTCGCGCACAAGCTGCTCCGCGTGATCTCGATTCCGACAAGCGATGCGTGCGCGTTTAATAGGACGCACACACGCGAGCGCCACGAGATGCGTGCGCGCCTGCACACCCGCGCCGATAATCCCCAGCTCTTCCGCATCCTCGCGCGCGAGCAAACGCGTCGCGACAGCCGAAACCGCCGCCGTTCGGATCGCCGTGATCTCCGACGCATTCATTAACGCGAGCGGCTCGCCTGTTTCCTGGCTGAACAAAATCACCATCCCCTGATGCGCGTCTTTTCCGATCGCCGGATTGCCGGGAAAGACGCAGATGGCTTTCAGTCCAAACGCGCCCCGCTCACCGTGACGATATGCGGGCATCAACCCGAGCAGTCCGCGCGCGTCAGGTGGACGAACAATCGTGCGCAACGGCTGAAAAACTTCACCGCGCGCGAGTGACGCAAGCGCGTCAGACATCAGCTCGATGCACTCGGCCATCGGCAGCAGCCGCGCGATCTGTTCGCTATCGACTATTAGTAGCTTCAGTTTTGCTCCTCCGAAAAAGGGCTTTACCCGAAATGGTCAGTCATGCCGCAGAACGCGCACGGTATGGTTAACGCTCCGCGCCGACTATTTAACTCAACTCCCGCAAAACTGCAAAAAAGCGCGTGCGGCCCGCTTGGCACGGTCATTGCCAAAAGAGGGGCACGGAGGCAGAGCAATGAAAAAGGGGTTAATCACAATCGTTTGTTCGATAGCACTGAGCGTCACCGCAATTCCGGCGGGCGCGCAAACGAGATCACGACGCTACGATCAGCGTTACGATCAGAGAGTTTATAGCGGTCGTCGTTATGACAACCGAGGTTGGAACGACAACCGATCAGTTTGGGACAAGCACCGTGACAAGATCACGACCGCCGCAGGCGCCGGCGCAGGAGCTCTGCTCGGCAGCATCATCGGCGGCAAGAAGGGTGCGATTATCGGAGCGATTGCGGGTGGCGGTGGAGCAGCGCTCTACACCTACAAGATTCGCGACAACCGCGACGACAGGTATCGCTACAGCAAAAATCGTCGCTACTAACGTGTCGCGCTAAAGTTCGGTCACGCATTGCAAGATGAGTGGCCTTGTCGGGGCCCGGATGTGAAGGGGAGAGCACATCCGGGTCCTAACATTTTGCGTCCCAGTCAAATTCCGCTAAAGTAACAACCTCACGCTCGTCGATCTTCCACCTTTCTGTTATAGATAGAGTCGCAATTCAAAGAGCCGTCGGAGACTGTAATGGAATTCCACGAAAATGTTCTCGGCCTGATCGGTAACACGCCGTTGGTGAAGCTGAACCGGTTGGCGCGAGGAGTTAAGGCGCAGATCTTTGCGAAGATGGAGAGCCTGAATCCGGGTTACTCGGTGAAAGACCGGATCGGCATTTCCATGATCGAAGCTGCGGAACGCGAGGGAATTCTCA
Source organism: uncultured Blastocatellia bacterium (assembly GCA_946480785.1). Next base: position 16,086 of record CAMLLD010000038.1, read on the forward strand.
AGCCCGGCGGAACGGTGGTGGAAGCGACATCGGGCAACACCGGAATCGGACTCGCGCTCGCCGCGGCAGTGAAGGGTTACAAGTGCATCTTTGTCATGACTGACAAAGCGTCGGTCGAGAAGTCGCGTTACTTAAAAGCCCTCGGCGCTGACGTGGTGATCACGCCCGTTTCGGCAAAACCGGGAACACCCGATCACTACGTTTCGACCGCGCGCCGCATCGCGGCGGAGACTCCGAACTCGTTTTATCCCGATCAGTATTCCAATCCCGCTAATCCGGAAGCGCACTATCGCACCACCGGTCCGGAGCTTTGGCGACAGACCGAAGGAAAGATCACACACTTTGTCGCGGGTCTCGGCACGGGCGGAACGATCTCCGGCACCGGACGCTTTCTGAAAGAGCAGAATCCGGCGATCAAGATTATCGGCGCAGATCCTTACGGTTCGATTTTCAAGAGCTACAAAGAAACGGGAAAGGTTGTAGAAGCCACGCCTTACCTCGTCGAGGGAATCGGCCAGGAGATCGTGCCGCCGAATGTGCACATCAAGTACGTCGACGAAGTGATCAATGTCACCGATCGCGAGTCGTTTGAGTTGTCACGATCGCTCGGACGTTATGAAGGGATCTTCTGCGGCGGTTCGACCGGGACAAATCTCGCGGCGGCTTTACGTGTGGCCGCAGATCTCGATGAGAACGCGATCGTCGTGTTCATCGTGTGCGACACCGGCGAGCATTACCTGACGAAGCACCACTCCGACGAGTGGCTAAAAGAGAAGCGACTGCTCGAGCCGCAAAAGATCACTGCCGGACTGATCAGCGGTACAAAGAAACCGCAGGCGCCGAAAGCGCTCGTTTCCGTTGCGCCGAGTGACACCGTCGCAGTGGCACTGCAACAGATGGATGAACTCGGTCTCTCGCAGATTCCGGTTTTGGAAGAAGGGAAGTGCGTCGGCTCACTGCGCGAGAATCGCGTACTGGCGAAAGTCGTGCGCGATCGCGAACTACTGAATGCACCAGTGCGTGAAGTGATGGAGACCGGTTTTCCGAGTGTCGATGTTGATGCGAGCTCGCGCGAAGTAACACGGCGTTTGCAGACCAGTCCCGCGGTGCTGGTCGAGGAGTACGGCCGCATCGTCGGGATCATCACGCGTCACGACGTACTCGATCAGAAGCTGAACAACGTTGGCCAGTAAAGAAGAAAAAGTGTTGGCGGCAAATCGCGCTGCGTTTCACAACTATCACATTTCCGATAAGTACGAAGCGGGAATTGCCTTGACGGGCACCGAAGTAAAGAGCGCGATGGATGGCCGGGTGCAATTGAAAGAAGCGTACGTTTCAGTGCGCGACGGCGAAGCGTGGTTGTTCAACGCCCATATCTCGCCGTATTCTCATGGCAATCGTGAGAACCACGATCCGCTGAGGACCCGCAAGCTGTTGCTTCACAAGCGCGAGATATCGAAGCTGGACGATGCAGCGGCGAAGCAGGGAATGACTCTCGTCCCGACACAGCTTTACCTCAAGAACCGCCGGATCAAAATCGAAGTCGGAGTTGCGCGCGGCAAGAAGATGTACGACAAGCGCGAGGCCGAATTGAAGCGAACGGTGGAACGCGAAACACGCGCGCAGTTAAAGGAGCGTAACCGATAAAAAGTTAAGTTATCCGCAATTCATACCCCAGGAGAACCCACTCACATGCAAGTTGAAGCCAACCGACGTCCGATCGAGGAGCTTGACGTTCAAGCTCTCGCGGTGGCCGTTTACAAAGATGAGAAGCCGGGACAGGACTACCTGAAAAAGCTCGACGAGCTTTCCGGCGGGCTCGTGCGATCCGCTATCGAAGCGGAAGAGTTTTCCGGCAAAGAAGGCGAGACTGCCTACTTCCACCTGGTCGGAAACGACAAACTGAAGTTTCGCCGGCTGCTGCTGGTCGGCGTCGGAGATGAGAAAGACTACGCTGGTCCGCAGGTTTCGCAGATGGCCGGAACCGCCGTGCGTTCGCTCCGCAGCAAGAACGCGAAATCGATTGCAGTGGTCCCGCGCGGCAGCGGCAAAGATGAAGACACGGCGAGACGAGCTGTCGAAGGCGCGTACATCGCCCTCTTCGATCCTGATAAGTACCGCACGATCGAGAAGGAGCAGAAGAACATCGATCGTCTCGTCGTCGCCGTTGACGGAGGAGACCAGGGCGCACTTGATCGCGGCGTGAAAGCAGGCGCGATCGTCGGCGAATCAATCAACTTCACGCGCGATCTGGCTAATGAACCGGGCGGTTACATGACGCCGACCGACATGGCAGAGCGTGCGCGCGAGATCGCAAACGAGTTTGGCCTGAACATTGACGTGCTGGACGAAGCGCGCATGGAACAGGAAGGAATGGGTTCGCTACTCAGCGTAGCGCACGGGTCCGAGCAGCCGGCCAAACTGATCATCCTGAAATACACACCGCCAAACTTCGAAGGCGACGGGAAAGAGTTGCTGGCGTTTGTCGGCAAAGGCGTAACGTTTGATTCGGGTGGGATCTCGTTGAAGCCGGGCGAGAACATGGAGTTGATGAAGTACGACATGACCGGCGCGGCGACAGTCATGGGCGCGATGCGCGCGATCGCCCAACTCAAACCGCCGATTCCGATTCTCGGCGTTGCTCCGTGTACCGAAAATCTGCCTTCCGGCAAGGCAACCAAGCCCGGTGACGTCGTAAAAGCGATGACGGGCAAAACGATCGAGATCATCAACACCGACGCCGAAGGCCGATTGATCCTCGCGGATGCCATTGCTTACGCCAAGAAAATCGGGGCGACGAAAGTCATCGACATGGCCACGCTCACGGGCGCAGTTTCGATCGCTCTCGGCGACGTCAATACTGCCGTTCTCGGGACGGACCAGCAACTGATCGACGAGATCATTTCGGCCGGGCGCGAGGTGGGCGAGAAGTTCTGGCAGTTGCCGCTCGACAAGGAATACTCACGGCAGATCAAGTCAGACATCGCGGACATCAAGAACGTCGGCGGGCGCAAAGCGGGCACGATTACGGCGGCGGCCTTTATTAAGGAGTTCACTGAGGGTCTCGCGTGGGCGCATCTCGATATCGCGGGCACGGCGTGGGGTGACGAGGCCAAGCCATACCGGTCGAAAGGCCCGACGGGCATCGCGCTCCGCACACTGCTTCAGATCGTGGACCGGGCCGCAGCGAGGTAGGTGTAATTAGTCGTAGACACGAGTGTCGCCGTCAGTTGACACTTGTCCGGTCCCGTACAAAGCGATTTGCGATTTTTCGAGGTTTTTTACATGGTTGGTTGGTGGCATGGCGGTTGTAAAGCCAGAAGCAATCGCCAAAGGGGCGAGTCGCCTTAGTCAATCGTCCTCGCCCCCTCGAATGCCGCTCGAGGTTATTATCCCGGCCCCCTTTGGCACCCCCCTTTGAGGAAACTGGGAACCTTTTAGCTCAACCAGCATCTGAATAACATCCGCTAAGCCTTTGAGTACTGAGGCGAGCATTAAAGACTTGCGCGAGGTGTTATAATTTTCCGGCCTAGCGGTTCTTCAGGCAGCCCTGGCATTCATCGCTGGCTTTCAAGGAGTCCAACAAAAGCACAGTGATCGACTACTACAAAATTCTGGGCGTTAAGACCACTGCGACTCAAGCCGAGATCAAATCGGCTTACCGGAAACTCGCGCGCAAAAGCCACCCCGATCTAAATCCGAACTCCGAAGCCGGACGACAGTTTGCCCTGCTTTCGAAGGCGTATCACACGCTCATCGACAGCCAGGAACGCGCTTATTACGACGACCAACTCCGCGCGCAGAAAAACCGCAGCTACTCGATTCTCGACTCCAACAACCCGCACGCGAAACGCGCGCGCAATCTCGCGGTGCAGGCGAAGTGGGATCGTTTAGTGGACCAGGTGCTGGAGCGCGATCGATTGGAGAATCGCGAACGCCAGCGCGCCGTGTTTACGACTGTTTCGCTGTTTCTCTCGACCTTCTTCCTCGCGATGATGCGGCCACAACTCTGGGACGTGTTTTCGACGTGGGGCAAGGTGATCGTGCTGACGTTATTCGTGATGGGCGTTTGGCATCTCGCGAACCGTCTCCGCGAGTATCTCGCTCACTACACTTACAAGCCGAGACTCTTTACCGATTCGATCATGCGCAACGAGAGCGAGCCCGAACAGCCGTTCACGCGCTTTTCGGCGTATACGTTTCTGCTTGTCGGCTATGCTCTCAGCGTCGGCATCGGTCTCTACATCGGTTGGCACACGCAGGACTTCTTTAACGACATCACTTTGCTGTTTCGCCATCGCGTAGGCGTCGTGCAGTCGAGCATGCTGGCTTACACGTGGGCTGCTTTGTTAATTCCCGATCTGATCGTTTACCCGCCCATCGCCGTGCTGATAGTGGACACGGTCCACGGCATCGCATCGCGCATCGACTAGCTCCGCGGCTATTTTCTTCCTGCTTCTGTAGTCTACTGCTTTACTGTTTCACAATGCGGAAGGGGTAAGGTTAACTGAATGTTGTAGACGTTCCGTTCAGCAGTGACTTCGACGATGTTGCTCCGAACGTCCATATTGTCCACGCCACTTTTCGCCAATAACTTACCGACCGCGGAACAGTTTGTGAATTGACCTTGCACGACCCACTTTTCGCCCCAGACTGCACCAGCGACTCCCTTCAAGACGGATAGGGTGAATCGGCCTTCTCTGTCCGTTAACTTCTTCACGTCAGCGAACGGTCGTTCCTTTTCGTTTCCGGCTTCATATTGAACGTAGTGCTCGCTCGCCGGCTTTCCGTCAGAGAAACGCAGAACACCTTTTATCGTAATTGTTTCTTCGAGTTTCGGAATGACGAGATCAAGGTTATCGATAGTTTGCCCTTGCGCCACGCTAATCACAGCGGCGCGCTCTCTTTCCGAGACACCGGGATAAAAGATTTTTCGAAACGGTTCATTACTACTCGGCCGGTCATTGGGGTTCGCTGCCAAAACGTATTCTCCCGGCGTTATCGACGTGATTTCAAAACGACCATCTTCGTCCGTGCAGTCGTGGAGACCAAACTCCTCTCCGCGCACCAACAAATAAACGCAGACCTCAGACATCGGCTTTCCTTGTGGTCCGATCACTCTCCCGCGGACATAGTTTTCGATGCGAAACGATATATCCACGCCTGCGTGTTTCCCGGGCTCAAGGATAATAGGCACCTGTCTCGGCGTTCGCAGTTCTACTCTGTCGAACTCGTCTCTGACCACACTTGGTGAATGCCTGAGCCAGGTTGGATCGATGATCCATCCCGGCGCGATTTCTGGCTCTATAAAGTACTTTCCCGGCGGCAGGTCGTATATTTCAAACACGCCGTGCTTATCGGTCTTCGTCTGGTAAGTCTTCTTTGGTCCAATAATCCTGACTGTCTTACCCGCGACATCCAAATCCGGGTTCATCCATCCGCCCAGCGTTCCCGAAATCCGAGTCTTGCCACGGAACTTGCTCATGTTTTCGAGGTAAAGAAGATCGTCGGTCGCGTCGTCCAACTCACTTGAGCGACTACAACCGACGGCAAACCATAAACCCGGATCGCGAGACGGTAGATAAGTGCGATCGGAGTTCTCGGGTCTGTGCAAGTAAAAGAGGTATTTGTTTCCCACCGACTCGTCGTTGAACGTCCAGATACAGTCTGCGCCACCACCCTGCCCGAACACGATTTCCTCGCCGACCTTCAGTTTTCCCTTAAAAACTTTTTCAACGATCATTCTGGTGGAACGAACGCCGTCCTCGTAAGACTGCTCTTCTGTGTCGGGGGCCTTTTCGACGGCCAGTGCCCGCAGGATTACCACTTCATCAGACATCTCGAATGAACCGAGAACGGTCCGTCCTGGACCGCATTCGCAGGCGTTAACGACGCGGGCCGCGCCCGGCAGGAGCACAGAGAAGGCAAGCAAAAGAAAGAGTTGTCGAAGTGAGTGGTATCGCATGTTCTCCTTCTCCGGATCAGTTATAACATGGGTGTTTCTTGCTTCCCCGCTTTTTGCTCGTGTATATTGCTTTGCCCCGTCACATAAAACTCGTCGCCCCGAAAGGAGCACGCCAATGGGCAAGACAGTCAGCCAGCGCCAGTTTCTGGCTCAGAAACTGGAGATGCTAAATGATGTTGAGGTGCGCGAGGTTTTAGACTACATCTCCACCATGGAATCGACGCGCCGTGCGAGAACGGCTTCAACCGTTTGGGAAGATGAGGTGTTGTCGGTTTTGGCGGAAGCTCGTGAAAACCGGCGCGCGCGCCAGGCGTTTGAGTGGGAGGCCGTACGCCGTAAAGCAGAGAAGCGAGCGGCAGCGCGAGTCGGTGCTTACCTCTGAATGCGCGAACGGCAAAAGATTAGATCTGTTTCTCTGTCGGCGGTAATTCTTGCCGCTGTCGCAATCCTTGTCTTTGCAGTCGCCACCAACGCTCAATCAACTAGCAACTTAACTCCGCTTCAACGCGAGATCGAGAAACAGCAGCAACGACTTAGTTCGAGCGATGAAGAAGAACGGCGTGACGCACTAATGCGACTCGGCGCGATGCACCGCGCCGCCGCTTCGCGTATCGCTCTGCCACTGCTTGCCGATCCTTCGCCGGCCGTTCGCGTAGCCGCCACGAAAGCGATCCTTTCGCTCGACTCCGAAGAAAGTGCGGCGGCGTTGTTGCCGTTGCTCAACGACAAAGACGAGTTCGTGCGACGCGAAACAGCTTACGCCCTCGGTCTGACGCGCAGTCGCTCCGCCACCACGGCATTAACAGATCACTTGTTGAATGATAAAGAAGCGGGTGTGCGTGGCGCGGCAGCAGTAGCGTTAGGAAGGATCGGCGACGAGAACGCCGTGGTTGCGCTAGCAAATGTGCTGGCCCCGCAACTCTCCGCGCCGGCGAAGAGCAAACGCAAGCCAGAAGCAAACGACTTTGTGTTGCGTGCGGCGGCCGTAGCGCTCGGCGAAATAAAAAACAGGGCCGGAACTCCGGCCCTGATCGCAGCGCTCAACAATGAAAAGTTTCCACAAGATGTACGCCGGGAAGCGGCGCGTGCGTTGGGTCTGATTGGAGACCCGGCAGCCATCCCGGCGCTTAAATCTGCTTCAAGCAGCGAAGATCCCTTTCTCTCCGAACTCGCGTTTCAGGCGCTGCGCAAGCTAAGCCGCTAAAAGCACAAAAGGCACAAGACTGTTGTCTCGTGCCTCCCTTGTGCTTCTTGTGCGTCTTCGTGGCTAAACGTCAGTCTTTTCTCGGCCCTGGCCCTTCTTCGCGGCTTTCGAAGCTTGCGGAATCGGTAGTCCAACTCCACCCGACAGCGTCTCAGCCGAGTCTTCCTCAGCAGAAGCGCCCTGCGTCACCTCGTGAATCAAAGCGCCGCCCGAGCTCTTCGAGAAGACCAATCGGTTGCGAATGCCATCAACGTCGACGTGTACGAGATCGCCCAAACCGATCTGTCCCGTCGCCACTAAATTCGACAGCGGATAAACGAGGAACCGCTCAACCGCGCGCTTCAAGTGACGAGCGCCGTATTTGTAATCAAGGCCTTCCTTCATCAGCATGTCTTTCGCGGTGTCGGAACACTGAAAGACAAACTTGGTTCCCGCTGACTGCATGATCCGGTCCTGCACCGCTTGCAGCTCGAGATCGAGAATCTGCCGCAGGTGATGTTCTTTCAACGAACGGAAGACCACCACTTTGTCGATGCGGTTCATAAACTCCGGCGAAAACTTGCGCCGCGCCGCTTCGACCGCCGTGCGGTAAATCTTCTGATCGACTTCGGTGTCGTTCGGCGTTTTGGTGCCTTTGCCCGGCGCGAAACCGATGCCGCCGGAAATCAATTCCGACATCTCGCGCGCACCCAGGTTCGAAGTCATGATCACCATCGACTTCGAGAAGTCGACGCGACGATTGTCTCCTAGCGTTAAAGTCGCTTTGTCGAGAATGCCGAGCAGCAGTTGCCACAAGCTGTCGGAAGCTTTCTCGATCTCGTCGAACAGCACGAGCGAGACTTTCATGTCGTCGGTGTGCATTCGATCGAGGTTCTCCTGGGTCAGCATCGGCGACGTTTCACGATGGCCGAGATAACCCGGAGGCGATCCGATAAGCTTCGCGATTTCGTGTGAGTGTTGAAACTCGGCACAATCAATTTTGACGACTGCGTTGGGATCGCCGTAAAGCACTTCCGCAGCCGCTTCGATCACGCGTGTTTTGCCCGAACCGGTTGGTCCAAGAAACAGCATCGTGCCGATGGGCCGGTTCGGCGGATTCATTCCCGCCAGAAAAATTTGGTAGAGGCCACTCATGCGCCTCACGGCGCGTTCTTGACCCACGATGCGAGCCGTCAATCGCTCTTCAAAATCCTGAGCACGAGGGCTCTTCTGATCGGGATCGAGGAAAATCGTACCCGTGTTGTTCATCGCTCTTGTCATATCCATCTCTGCTAACATCGGCTTGCTCCTTGCCGTTCCGTCGGGTCATTTTCCGAATTAACGCGGCCCGAAAATACCGGCCACACGGTTTTATGCAAGGAACGATCCGCGCATTAAATTGATGCTCCAGAAGGAATTGAAGTTCGCTGTCCGCCGTTTAACTCCCGAAAACGCCAGGCAACTCGGAAGCTATATATACAACTCTGCCGTGAATGTCACCATAAATATTGTGGGTTCGCTGTTGCGGTAGGACGAATTGTCACGACGATTGTCGCTGGTTGCCTGACATTTCGTGTCAAGCAACCACTGACAAATAATTGTAGTCGTGCGACTCACAGCAGCGAACCGCACGTTTTCGTTGAGGAGTGAATCAAAAGGTTCGCGCACCGCGCTTAGTCGTAATACTCGAGACCGAGGTGAGTGATCAGATCTTCGCCGCGTAAGTGACGCAACGTGTTTTTGAGCTTCATCAGTTGAATGAAGATGTCGTGCTCGGGATAAAGTCCCGGCGCGGTTTGCGGAGATTTGAAGTAGAACGAAAGCCACTCCTGCACGCCTTTCATGCCCGAGCGTTGCGCCAGATCGAGAAACAGCGCGAGGTCGAGAACGATCGGCGCCGCGAGAATTGAGTCGCGGCAGAGGAAGTCGACCTTGATCTGCATCGGATAGCCGAGCCAGCCGAAGATGTCGATGTTGTCCCATCCTTCCTTGTTGTCGCCGCGCGGCGGGTAATAATTGATGCGCACCACGTGCGAGAAGTCTTTGTAGAGATCCGGGTAGACCTCGGGCTGAAGAATGTATTCGAGCACTGACAGCTTCGACTCTTCCTTGGTCTTGAAAGAATCGGGATCGTCGAGCACCTCGCCGTCGCGATTGCCGAGAATGTTTGTTGAATACCAGCCGTGTAGACCAAGCATGCGCGACTTCAAACCCGGCGCGATGATCGTCTTCATCAACGTCTGGCCGGTTTTGAAATCTTTGCCGCAGATCGCGAGCCGGTTTTGATCGGCGAGCGTCATCAACGCCGGAATGTCGACGGTGAGATTCGGCGCGCCGTTCGCGAAAGGCACGCCGGACTTCAACGCCGCGTAAGCGTAGATCATCGATGGCGCGATCGCTTTGTGGTTCTCTTTCATCGCCTTCTCGAACGAGTCGAGCGTCTTGTGCACCGGATGCGGTTTCAAAAAGATTTCCGTCGAGGCGGCCCAGATCATCACGAGGCGCGAGCATTTGTTTTTCTTTTTCCAGTCGGCGATTTCGTCGATGAGTTGTTGGGCGAGATCAAACTTCGTCTTGCCCGTTTTCACGTTCGTGCCGCTCAGGCGCTTAACGTACGACTGATCGAAAACCGCTTGCATGGGTTTGATCTTGCGTAGCGGTTCTTTCAGTTGGGCCAGCAGTTCTTTTTCGAGCACCCCCGCGTTGAGTGCGGCGTCGTAAGCGGAATCGGGAAAGATGTCCCACGCGCCGAAGACGAGATCTTTCAGTTGCGCGAGCGGCACGAAGTCTTTGATCAACGGAACGCGATTGTCTGTTCGTTTGCCGAGACGGATCGTGCCCATCTGCGTGAGACTGCCGATTGGTTGCGCAAAACCCTTCTTGACGGCTTCAACACCGGCGATGAAAGTCGTACTCACGGCGCCGAGACCGACGAGTAACACTCCGAGTTTTCCTTCAGCCGGACTAATCTCCGCTTGCTTCGCAACAGGCATTCGCGTTTCTCCTCAAGTTGTCGATGAAAGACTACGCTTGATGATACTAACCGCGAAGGACAGCTATAAGACGGATCTTGCGCATTATTGGCGCTCGTTTGCTGAGGTGTGGTTCGTAGGGATGAGCGCTTTGCGAAACTCGCGCGGCGTCGTTCCCGTGGCCAGACGAAAGGCTTTTGTGAAATGACTCGCGCTGAGATAACCGACGCGCGCGCCGACTTCAGTTACCGAGAGTTCGGTGTCGGCGAGCAGCAGTTGGGCGCGCGCGGCGCGAATGCCGGCGAGATAGTTGTGCGGCGTCGCGCCGGTGAGTTTCTTGAACAAACGCGCGAAGTGAAACGGTGAAAGATATGAAGCGGCCGCGAGTGCTCTGAGCGTGAGGTCCTGATCGAGTTGCGTGTGCATTAGCTCGACCGAACGCCGGATGCGTCGATCGACAAGACCAGCGCGCGAGAGCTCGAGTTGTTCAGAGCGGCGCGGTTGGGAGTAGTTTCGCAGCACGTGCACGAGGAGCTGTTCGATCAGCGCGTGCATCACGATCTCCTTGCCCGGTCGTTCGTCGGTCAGTTCGCTGACGAATTCTGCGAACAACGAGTCGAGTCTCTTATCGCCGCTGAAATGTTCGGGCTTGAACGCGACGGTTGATTGCGGCGGGATCAACTGCATCGCCGTCGCGTGCTGTATTACGAGCGAGGCAGAGAAGGTGAGAAAGAGTAGTTCGGCGCGTTGGGCGTCGATGACGATAGTTGCGTTTGGTTCGAAGAGAACAAACTGCGGCGCGTCGAGCTGGAGAGTTTTACCATCTAATGCGTAATTGAGCTCGCCGTTAAGCGCAACGAGCAGCGCGTAACCCGACGTCCCCTGACTCTGCCACTGAAGCTGTTTCGCGCGTCGATAAGAAACTGAAAAGTCGGTCGAGACGAAGAACCGGTTCACTTGAGCAGGGGAACGAGTCATGCTTTAAGCATCCTCGCAGGGTCGTTTGTGATCAAGGCTGCAATGCCGAGTTCGCGAGCTCGAAGGACCCACGACGGATCGTCGACGGTCCACACAACAACCGTTAGATCCGCGAGCTTCGCCTTCTCGACGAGCGACGGCTTCGCCATCCGATGATGCAGCGCGAGCACCGTGGCCCCAACCGCCAAACTGCGATCGATCACGCTTTGCTCCGTTTGCATCCGCGGCTCAAACAACGCCGCCTTTCTTAAATCGACATTTCGCAAAACGTTCAAGTCGAAACACTCAATGATAATTCGCTCCGCAAACTCAAACTCCCGCACCATCCGGCAACACAACTCCGCCAACTCCGGCTCGCGAGATTTAATTTCCAAACACAAGAGCAAACTATTACCGCTCATCAACTCAAACAACTCTCGCAGACTCGGCACACCGAAGCCGTGCAGCTCTTCCTGCGTCAACTCCGCCACGCGTCTGCGCACGCCATGCGTTCGCGTCAACGTGTCGTCGTGAATGATCACCGGCACGCCATCGCTGCTAAGGCGCACGTCGAACTCGATTCCGTCCGCGCCTGCCGCAATCGCAGCCTCGAACGCCGGCAGCGTGTTTTCGAGCGCAACAGCGGGCGCGCCACGATGACCAATGATTAATGGCTCGCGCATCTGGAAAGATTTTACCGGGAACTACTTTACGGCAGGAGCACTCGTGATGACACGTTTGAGCTTGATGTCGAAAGAGCCGTAGTCGGTTTTGACGTGACCACTGACGGGAATGTGGCGCGCGTCGTCGGTCACCCAGAGCGAGAACTCGCCTTTCTCGTCCTCCATCAACCGCTGTGGACCAAACAGCTCCGCGTCCACGCGCAACGCATCGACGCGGCCGAGCACTGTCTTCAACTGCTTTCGTTGCACGACCTTTACGGGAATCGTGTAAACGCGTCCGCCGTCGCCGATGTAGATGTCGAAGCTTTTGCCGATCTGAAGCGGCTTGGTGCGAATGAAGTAGATCGCCGAGAGGACGTCTTGCAGTTGGCCTGAGAAGTCGGCGCTGGCGCGGCGCGCTTCGTTCTGCGGATTGTTTGGATCGCGCAGGATCCAAGTCATCTTGCCTTTCGATTGATCGAAGGTCGATTCAGTGGTGCGTACGCGCTTGCCTTGCTCGTCGCGGATCGTCGTCTTCTTAACCGTGAACGTTAGCGGTTCGACAATCGACTCGACTACCTCACGAAAATCCAGATTGAACAAGCGCGCGAGAAAGCCTTTGCTCGTGACTTCGGCGTTGAAGGTTAAGGCGTAGGAGTCGCCGTCAGGCGTGTTCGACGCGCGAAACTTAATGTCGGCGACGTCGAGCTTGCGCAGCAGTGCCCGCGAGAACTCGGCTTCGAAGTGAAGCTCTTCGAACGGACGAACGTTGGTCGGCGATGCGGTTTTTTGCGGGCACACATTAGCCGCCAACAACCCAACCAGAAACACGCTACAGATGATTGTCTTTACTCTTCGCAAAGTAGTTATTGGTAGTAAGTCTTAATAAGGAGCAAACTCCAGGCGATCACTAAACCGAGCGCCGCCCGATACTCCCGATAGCGAAAATACAGCGATCTGTCGAATTTCACCGCCTGAGAATCACTGTTACGAAAAGGCGTCAGCCGCGGGAAAAAGAGCGGCACCGAACGTTGGTAAACCTCGTAATCGTTGCCAAAAAGCTCCGCCAACGTCGAGCCTTCGACGCGCATCACCGGAAAATAGATGCCCAGAAATAGCGCCACGAACAGCAGGCCGAGGACCAGTTGACCGGACGCTATGGTAAACCCGAGGCCCAGCAAAAAACTACCGAAATAAAGCGGATTGCGCGTGAACGCGTATGGACCAGAAATCGCGAGTTGGGCGTTCTTGCGAATGTGGCCGGCCGCCCACGCGCGTACGCCCAGGCCCAAGAGCGAAACGCACGCGCCGATAACGAGCGCCGTGCGCGTCGGTTTCGCCAGCAGTAAAAACACTGCCGCGCACAAGAAACCGAGCGGCACTCGCCAGCGCTGAATCCACGTTCCGCCTCGTCGCATTTAATTACTAATTCTCCGAGCCACAGCTTCGAACACGCGACTGACATCGATGTCCATGCAGATCCACTTCGAACACGCGCGACGGTGGCAATCAACGCGGCAATCGATGTCGTTGCGTTCGACGCAGATGTCCGCTGCGTAAGGACTACCGTTGCGCCACCACTCGGTTGGGCCAAACAGCCCGACGATGGGCGCGCCGGCGGCAACTGCGATGTGCGTTGGTCCGGTGTCGCCACCAACGTAAACGCGCGCGCGTTTCGCAAGCGCATAAAATCCTTTGAGCGAAAGCTTCACCGGCGTCGCTTTTTCCGACCGCGACGATCGTCGCACGAGCTCGGCGAGATCCTCTTCACCCGGCCCGTACGTCACTAACGATCGTATACCGTAACTGGCCCAGAGCAGGTCGCTCAATCCGCCGAATCTTTCCGCGCTCCACAACTTCGTCGGCCAGCCCCCGCCGGGATTGAGTATCGCGTAATTTCCCCCGGCGCTCTCGGCAGCGCGTTCGGCCTCTGCTTCGGCCTCGCGTGTGACGCCGATCGGAAACGAGATCTCCTGCGGAGCGGAAATGCCGAGCGCGCCTTGCAGCAAGAGCAACGCTTTCCGAATGACGTGCGTGTGCGGCGGGATCGTGATTCGTTTCGAGAGAAAGACGGTGCTGGCGGGTTCGCGCAAGCCGGCGCGCGAATAGCCAAAAACACGTCGCGCGCCCGAGAGGCGCGCTATCGAAGCTGATTTGATTAAGCCCTGGAAGTCTAAAGCGACATCGAAGGCTGAGGCGCGTAACCGACGTAACTGCTGGCGCGGTGCCCGCAGCGTCTCCCCAGACATCAGCCCGCGCCTCAACGCCTTCGTGTCGACTTCGATGAGACGATCCAAAACCGGGTTGTCTTTCAAAATTTCTGCTGCCGACCTTTCAGCGACCCACGAAATCTCAGCCTGCGGGAGCCCCGCGCGCAATGCCGCGAGTGCGGGCAGAGTGTGAACAATGTCACCTATACTACCTAACTTTACGATGAGAACTCGCATCGCCAATGCTCAGGTGCCGCCGAAATAACTGAACTTCATTTTGGCTTCGGCGATTTTTTCCCCATTCTTATACTTCGTCAGCACGCCTTCGAGCACGGGCTGCTCGTCGCTCAGATCTTGTGTGGCGAACACGCCGCCCCGCAGAAATTTTCCGACAAAAGTGTAGTAAACACCGCCGACGGTCAAGGTCGTGAAGCTGAAGTTGTCGCGTTTGACTGTTACAGTCTTGAAGGAGAGTCGCTTGCCGTTGTTGAGCTCCAAGCCTTGCGCGGGAAGCCGGCGCAGTCGTCTCGCGTTCAGATTTATCCCGCCGAAATCCGAGAAGCCGTCGGGCGGTTCGCCGATCAGCCAGAACGCGCCATCAGGATTGAACCTGTTTTGGGTAAAAACAGGAACAGAAACAACCAACAGCGTGATTGTCAGGGCGATCGATTTGAGTATTCTTTTCAAGTCTTTTCTACCAGGCGCGCAAGAATGGCCGACGTCGAGTGATCCTTAGGGTCGCCGACGATGGCAACGCGCCCGCCGTAGGATCGTACCACGTCACGTTCGGGCACAGTGTTTTCGGTGTAGTCAGTCCCTTTCGCGTGCACGTCCGGCTTGAGCGCGAGCAACAGTTCTTCAACCGTCGGCTCGTCAAAAACCGTGACATAAGTCACAGACTCCAACGCGTCCACTAATTCTGCGCGTTCGACAGCAGACATAATCGGACGCCCGCGCCCCTTCAAGCGTTCTACCTGCGCGTCGGAATTCACGCCGACAACGAGCACATCGCCGAGCTCACGCGCGCCCGCGAGGTAGCGAACATGTCCAACGTGCAACACGTCGAAGCAGCCGTTTGCCAAAACGACACGGATTCCGTTCCTGCGCTCGCCGGCAATCTGAGCTACCAGTTCTTCACGGCTTAGAATCATTTGATAGCGTGCTCGAGTTCGGCGGCGCTGATCGAAGCCGTGCCGCGTTTCATCACGACGAGTCCGCCCGCGCGATTCGCAAGCTGCGCTGCCTCCGCAAACGACGCGTCCGAGGCGAGTGCGAGCGCAAACGTAGCGATCACGGTATCGCCCGCGCCCGTTCCGTCGACGGCTTGCGCGCCGACGGCGGGAATGTGCAGCGGCAGATCGTTATCATCGCTGAGCAACATCATCCCGCGGCTGCCGCGCGTGACGAGCAGCGCCCGATACTGCAACTGTTCTTTCAGACGCGACGCTAATGATTCCAATTGCGGGAGTGAAGTAATCGACTGCCCCAGTACCTGTTCCACTTCGTCCTGGTTCGGCGTCGCCGCGGTGAACCCGCAAAAATCCGCGAGCCGAAACCGCGAATCAACCAAAACCGGAATGTTCTTGGTGCGCTGTGCTTCGCGAACGAGCTCGACCGCGTGTTCGTCGACGAGACCGTAGTTGTAATCGGAAATGATGACGGCGTCAGCGGCGTTGAGCGCGGTTTTGAGCTGCGAATTGATCGAGGCGCGCAGAGACGTGTCCTTTAAAGGAGCGTCTTCATAATCAACGCGGATGACTTGCTGCTTAGCCGCGTGCGCGTGTCCCGCGAGAATGCGCACCTTCGTCGTCGTCTGAACCTTGTCTGAAAGCACGAGCCCGTCGACGTTCACACCCGCCGCGCCCAGTTTGTCGCGTAACGCGAAACCGGCTTCGTCATTCCCGGCGATCGAGATGAGCGAAACCTTCGCGCCGAGCGCTGCGAGGTTCAGCGCACAATTCGCCGCGCCGCCCGGCACTGTCTCCGTCGACTCGTGCCGCAAAATAAAAACCGGCGCCTCACGCGACACGCGCGCAATAGATCCGGTCAGAAACTTGTCGGCGATACTGTCGCCGACAATCAACAGCTTTCGTTCCGGAAAACGCCTGACAATTTTAAGCAGTCGCTCTGGCAGCATCTCGTTCGACGATCTTCTTCACCGCGTCCAACAAATCTTCCGCGACAACTTCCGGCTCGATCTGCCACGAGCCGCGCTGGTATTCCCATTCGCCGCGCCCGTAACCACTCAGCACAAACGCCGCATGCAATCCCGCATTATGCGCGAGCTCGATATCGCCGTAGCGATCGCCCACCATCCAGCTTCGTTTGAGGTCGATCTCGAAGTCCCGCGCGGCGCGCTGGATCAAACCGGGCCGCGGCTTACGGCAGTCGCAGTCTAAACGATACGGCGGCTCGCCGACAGACGGGTGATGCGCGCAGTAATAGATCGCATCGAGCCGCGCTTCAGCGCCTCGCAACTCCCGCTCAACGCGTTCGTGAATCGCGACGATCATGTCTTCGGAAAAATAACCACGCGCGACGCCCGCCTGGTTCGTCACGACAATCGCGAGCCAGCCGCTGTCGTTCAGCAACTTGATCGCCTCGCCCGTGTAGGGAAACAGGCGAAAGCGCGACGGGTGATTGACGTAACCGACTTCCTCGGAAATCGTTCCGTCGCGATCCATGAAGAGTGCGGGTCGTTTCATCTGTTCGCGCGACAAGAGCGTGTTCATACGACCGAATCGCAAAGGCTCCTCACGGTTTTCGCAAAGCTGGCGCGTTTGAGCAGCGCATGAGAATGTTCGAACACTTCATCGACCGTGATCGCCGTCATACAGCGATGGTCGATCGGGCAGTCGCGCAACATGCACGGCGCGCAGTCAGGCGGGTGGCGCAGAATCTCGGCTTCGGGCGCGAACGGACGCGTCGTCAACGGATTTGTCGGGCCGAAGATCACGAGTGTCGGGCGACCGAGCGCGGCAGCGATGTGCGCCGGTCCGGTGTCGTTAGTGACGACCAGATCCACGAGCGAAAGCACCGCGCTGATTTGATCGAGCGAGGTTTTTCCCGTCAGCACGATCGGATTCTGTTGCATACGCTCGGTGACTTCGCGCGTTACGTCTGCTTCGTCGGCCGAACCGATCAGCAACACCTGCCGCTGCGATTCGATCAGTCGATCCGCTAACGCGGCGTAAGCTTCAGCCGGCCAGCGCTTCGCGCGACTGTTGATCGATCCTGGACACAGCGCGACGACCGGTTGACCCTCACGCACGCCGTAAGCTCGCAGCAGATTCTCTGCTTCCGACCTCCGCGTGTCCGAGATCTGCAAACTAGCATCCGGCGCCGCTTCACAGATCTCGCTCGTGCCAAACAGCACTTGCTCGAGCGCGGTAATCAAGTACAAGTAATAAAAAACTTCATGCCGCGACGAACGCCATTCCGGCAACGCGAGCGGATGCGTTAACAAAGCCTGTCGCGCTTCGGTCGCGTAGCCGAGCCGCAGCGGCACACCGGCGAGAAAGGGAATCAACGCCGCTTCAAACGCGTTTTGAAACAACACCGCTAAATCAAAGTGTCGCTGCCGCCACTCACGAACCTGAGAGGGGATTGAAAGCGCATTGCGACGGTTGTAAATCAAGATCTCGTCGACAAAGTCGACATCCGCGAAAATCCCTCGTGCGCTCGGACGTACGACGAGGGTGATCTTTGCTTCCGGCAACACGCGCCGCAGCGCCCGCAACGCCGGCAGCGTCATCACCGAGTCGCCGACCCAGTTTGTGCCGCGCACGACGACGCGCTTGATCTCGCTCGCACTAACCTGCGTCATAACTCAACAACACCTGCAACTACAACAACACTCGCAGCCCGTCGTCGATGCCGATCTGCGGACGCCAATTCAACTCATCCGTGATACGCGTCAGGTCCGACACGTAGCGCAGCGGCACCGGCGCCGGCAAGCGCGGATCTTCTTCAAGCACCGGCTCGATCTCGATCATCTTGCTCACGCGCTCGATAAGCCCGCGCAGACTCACCGCATTCAAACGCCCGCCACCGAGGTTATAAAGTCCAAACGGAACTGACGAATGAATAAACGACCGGCAAGCGCGCGACAAATCATCCACGTAAAGAATATCGCGAACGGGATCTATCTCCGCTGGCAGGCGAATCGGTTGGCGGCGCTTGATCGACTCGACGTAGTGCGTCACAAACCCGTAATCGTTGCCCGTCGACGGCCGCGCAAACACCGTCGACATGCGAAAGATGCACGCGCGGAAGTCCCGTGTCTTCGCGTAGTACTCCACGTATTGCTCGCCGATCAACTTCGACCACTCAAACGCCGTCTGTCCGCTGTATGCAGTGCTCGTGTTCTCCGTCACGTCGTCAGTCGCACTCGCGTGACTACCGTAAACATCTTTCGTCGAAGCGTAGATAAAGATCGCGCCGGGCCGAACGTGCTCGAGGAGGTTGCGCGTCCCCTCCGCGTTAACCTGAAAACACTGCGGCGCGCCGTCGGGATGTTTGTCGAAGTGCGCGGCGAGATGAATGATCGCGTCGTACTCGCCCGCTCGCCGCACGTCGTCCGGATTGAGCAGGTCGAAACCTGAGCGGCGGGAAAAATCGTCCGCTGCGAAAAATTGGCAAACGTAAGTTCCTAAATAACCCCGGCCACCCGTAACAAGAATTCTCATTTGCTCGCGCTGCTCTCCGCTGGTACACGCCCGCGCGCGAGTTCGTTCAGGCGACGCAGCGATTCTGCGTTACCGATCGCGACGAGCATGTCTCCGTTTAGTATTTGCGTTTCACCGCTCGGGTTGAAAATAACCTCTCCCTCAGTGCGGCGAATACTCACCACCACGATATTCAACTCCGAGCGAATCACCGTCTCGCGCAGTTTGCGGCCAACCAACTTCGATCCGGCGTCGACTTCCACTTGCTCGAAACCGAGCTCGAGATCGTTCGCCGTAACCGAATCGAGAAAGTCGCCGACCGCGGGTTTCGTCAACGCCATTGCCATGCGATGCCCGCCGATGAGTGTGGGCGCGACGACGTGGTTCGCGCCTGCGCGTATCAGCTTACTCTCCGCCTGTTCTTCGGCCGCGCGCGCGACGATGTGCAGATCGGGATTCAGATCGCGCGCCGTCAGCACGACGTAAACGTTGTCCGCGTCGTCCGGCAAACAGGTAGCGAGGCCGCGCGCGTGTTCGACGCCCGCTGCGCGCAACGTCTCTTCGAGCGTAGCGTCGCGCACGAGCACCGGAATGCCCTGGTCCACCAGGTTCTCGACTCTGCCCCGGTCCATCTCGATCACGATGAACTGATCTCCCGTGCCCTTCAAGCCGCGAATCAGATGCGAACCGACGCGCCCCGCGCCGCAGATGATAAAATGATCTCGCAGTTTGCTCATCTTCAGTGAATGACGTAATTGCCCCAGGGTCAAAAGCATTTCCGATTGCACGACCGTATGCACGGTGCTCGTCAGCGCGTAAAGCACGATGCCGACGCCGACCATCATGAACCCGGTGGCGAAGACTCGGCCGTAAAAAGTCTGCGGCGCGAGATCGCCGTAACCGACCGTGGTCACGGTCTGGGCAGTTACATAAAGGCTATCAACTATAGACCACCCTTCCAACAGATGAAATATGACGGTGCCGGTCGCTATCGCCAAGCCGACGGCTGCGAGCCCGAGCCGGGTCTTTGCGCGACTGGTGAGAAGTAATCGAGGGCGAGATGGTAGACTCATCGAAGCAGAACGGCATCACAGTGGCGAACATCCGGCCAGGAGCAGGGAAGCCACGTTAACTAAAGCGGTTATTACTGTCAAACTGAAGACCAAAGGAACCGCGCGATGAATGTAGCGTAATATGTGAAACCCGGAGTTCGGGAAAGTCGCCGGTGCTCCCCGCCACGTTGCGTGTATGCCAGTACGTTATCCGCCATATACTCCGCCGCCGTCGGATCGCAAGCCGCGGGTCGTCTCCTATCAACAACAAGAACCTAGCCTGATGCGCCGCGTGCTGCGTCGCTTGTTCAGCGCGCCGGTGATCATTCCGGTCGTGTTTCTCGGCGCGATCGTGCTCGGCATTCTGATCTACTACTGGACCGTATTTTCGCGTCGCATCGACAACCTGCTCGCGGGCGAAGTGTTCACGCGTTCGGCGGGAATCTATGCCGCGCCGAAACAGCTTCGCGTTAACGAGGCGATCTCGGAAGCGGATCTGATCGCGTTTTTGAAGCGCGCTGGGTATGTTGAGAAAACTCAGCAGGCCGATACGTCGCGCGGGCGTTACACCGTTGCCGCCACGACCCTGGAGATAGAACCAAGCAGTGCTTCGAGTGTCGACGGCCGGCAACAGTTTCTGCACGTGAAGGTGCAGTTCAACGGCAGCGGCAAAGCGATCAGCTCGCTTTACGATCTCGACAATCGTTCCTCGCTCGAACAAACCTGGCTCGAACCCGAGTTGATCAGTTCCGTCACCGGCACTGAACGAGCGAAACGCAAAGTGATCAGTTACGGCGATCTGCCGCCGCATTTAGTCAAAGCCATCACCGTCACTGAAGATCGATCATTCTTCGAGCACTACGGCGTAAACATTCGCGGCATCATTCGCGCTTTCGTCCGCCGCTACGATGCCGATCCCAACTCGCCGATCGCACGCCAGGGTGGTTCGAGCATTACGCAACAACTCGTCAAGAACCTCCTGCTCTCGCCCGAACAAACGTGGCGCCGGAAGATCGCCGAAGCTTACATGTCGATCATCCTCGAAACGCGCCTCAGCAAGGAGCAGATCTTCGGCCTCTACTGCAATCAGGTTTACATGGGCCAGCAGGCGGGCTTCTCGATCAACGGTTTCGGCGAAGCAGCGAACGCTTATTTCAACAAGGACGTCACGCAGTTGAATCTGCCGGAGTCGGCGTTTCTCGCGGGACTGATTCGCAGTCCGAACCGTTACAACCCATACAACAAGATCGACACGGCGACTGCGCGCCGCAACCAGGTGCTCGATTCGATGCTCGAAGCCGGCGCGATCACCGCCGACCAGGCGAACGCTGCGAAAGAGACACCGTTGCAGGTTGCGCCCGTGCGCGGACGCATCGACGTCTCCGACGCGCCGTACTTTGTCGACTACGTGCAGAACCAGCTCGGCGACATGATTGCCGGTCCCGGCGCCACCGAACACCTGCGCATCTACACCAGTATCGACATGGATCTACAGCGCGCCGCTTACGCCGCGCTGACGAAACAGCTCGCGGCGTTGGACAAGATCGAAGCGAAGCGTGCGCCGCCGGGAACGTTGCAAGCGGCGCTCGTCGCGATGAACGCGAAGACGGGCGAGATCGTCGCGATGGTCGGCGGCCGTGATTATTCGAAAAGCCAGTTGAATCGCGCTGCTGATGCGTTGCGGCAACCAGGCTCCGTTTTCAAGCCTTTCGTTTACGCGACCGCGCTAAACACTGCTTACGATCCGGTGCCGCGCGTGATCACGCCGGCCACGACGTACATGGACGAGCCGAAAACGTTCACGTTTGACGGGCAGGAATATTCGCCCGGGAACTTCGGTGAGTCGTACAGTCACGAGCCGGTGACGCTGCGCGAAGGGTTGGTCCATAGTCTCAACGTCGTCACGGTCGAGGTCGCGATGGAAGTGACGATTGGACGCGTGATGGCTTTGGCGGCGAAAGCCGGTTTGCCGAAACCGCCGCGTGCGTATCCGGCGATGGCGCTCGGGACGAATGAGGCGACGCCGCTACAGATCGCTTCCGCGTATACGTCGTTTGCGAACCTCGGCACGCGCATCACGCCGATCGCGATCAATCGCATCACCACCGGCGACGGCGTCACGATCGCTGCGCCTACAGCGCAACGAAATGAAGTGCTGCGGCCGGAAGTCGCGTTCGTGATGACGTCGTTCATGAAAGACGTGGTCAACCGCGGCACGGCGGCGCCCGTGCGTCAACGTGGTTTGAAGATGCCGCTGGCGGGTAAGACGGGAACGTCGCGCGATGGTTGGTTTGCCGGCTACACGCCGAATCTCGTCTGCGCGGTGTGGGTTGGTTTTGACGATGGTTCGCAGCTTGGTTTGACGGGCGCGAACTCCGCGTTGCCGATCTGGTCCGACTTTATGCAGGTCGCGCTCGCCGAGCATCCCGAGTGGGACGGTGATTGGGACATGCCGGGCGGCATCGAACAAGTTGATATCAATCCGAAGACGGGCGCGCCGACGCAGCCGGGCGACACCGAGAAACGCACCGAGTATTTCATCAACGGCACTCATCCGAGCGAGCCTACTGAAACACCGACTGAAGAAGCCTCACCGGCAGAATTACCCGAGCCGACGCAGGGAGTCGAGCCGTTGCCGGTGGAGCCGATTCCGCTGCCGTCAGCATCACCTTCGCCGCGTAGACCCGCTGTGGTTCCCGACGGTCATCTCGAAGGAACGATCACGCTCGATATCGATCCGACGACGGGACTCATCGCTATCGAGACGTGTCCGATCATTCGCACGAAGACGTTTGTGTTGGGAACGGAGCCGAAGAAGTATTGCGGGCCCGAGTATCACCGCGGGCGGACTATTGAACCGGCCGGTCCCGGTCGTCCGAGGACAGTTGCGACACCGCCGCGTTGAGCGCTTCGATCGCGAGGGCGGCCGCGTGATGTTTTCGCGATGGCAGGCCGCCGATCGCGTTGAGTAGATCGGCGCGCGTCAGGTTTTTAACTTCCGCGATCGTCTTTCCTTCAATTAATTCAGTCAAAACTGAACCGCACACAAGCGTCGGCGGGCAGCCGTACGCGAGATAGCGCGCGGCTTCGATCCGGTCGTTGTGTATCGCGAGCGAGAGACGCAGTCGATCGCCGCAAACAGGATTGCTTTCCTCGGCGACGGCGTTCGCTTCCGGCAACTCGCCGGCGTTTCGCGGATGCGCGAGATGATCTTTGAATGTGGCGGAGTAAGACACGCGTTAGGAAACTGCGAGCGGCCGCGTTAACGGCGAGAGCGCACGCAGACGTTCGACAGCTTGGGCCAACACTGCAACGGTGTAATCGACGTCCGCTTCGGTGTTGTCTGTGCCGAAGCTGAAGCGAATCGACCCGCGCGCGATTTCATCGTCGACGCCGAGCGCGCGAATCACAGGTGATGGTTCGAGCGTTCCTGACGAACAAGCCGAACCGGTCGAAACCGCGACGCCTTGCAGATCGAGATTGATCAAAAGTCCTTCGCCTTCGATGTAACGAAACGAGATGTTGGAAAGGTGCGGCAGTCTTCTGGTCCGATCGCCGTTGAAAACGAGGTCGGGTATCGCGCTTGCGACTTTGCTTTCGAACCTGTCGCGCAGGTTCGCGTCGTGCGCGATCCGTTCCGTTAACTCTTCGCGTGCGAGTTCTGCTGCTTCACCAAACGCCACGATGCCGGGAACGTTTTCCGTGCCCGCGCGTCGCTCGCGTTCCTGGTGGCCGCCGATGTTTTGGCCCACGAGCCGCACGCCGCGCCGCACGTAAAGCGCGCCGATTCCTTTCGGCGCGTAAAGCTTGTGCGCCGACATCGTGAGCAGATCGCAGCCGAGCTCTTCCACGTTCAGAGACATGCGTCCGGCGGCCTGAACCGCGTCCGTGTGTAGATACAAATGCTTCTGACCGTTTGCGCGGCGCTCGCGAATGATCGCAGTGATTTCGTTTATCGGTTGGACCGTTCCGATCTCGTTGTTGGCGAGCATCACTGTGACAAGGACTGTGTCGGGCCGCAGCGCGTCGCGCGCGTCTTCCACTCTCACGATCCCGTTCTCGTAAACCGGCAACCGCGTGACTTC
Organism: uncultured Blastocatellia bacterium; assembly: GCA_946480785.1. The sequence goes on from CAMLLD010000038.1 coordinate 39,839, forward strand.
CCAACCTCGTTGCTCGAGCGCGCTGCAAACGCCGCGCACTGACGGATGCTCGATCGCAGACGTGATGATGTGTTTTCCGTATGCGGCTGACGATTCGCAGATCCCGCGAATCGCGAGGTTGTTACCTTCCGTTCCGCCTGACGTGAAGATGATCTCGTTTGGTTTGGCGTTGATTAGCGCGGCGACTTCGCGACGCGCGCGATCGACTGCGGCGCGCGCGCGTTGGCCAAAGCCGTGCACGCTCGACGGATTGCCGAAGTTTTCCGTGAGCGAACGCGCCAGCGCGTCCGCGACGCGCGGGTCGACCGGAGTAGTGGCGCTGTGGTCTAGATAAATCCTGCGATCCGGCATGAAAGTTCGATCAATTCGCCGCCCAACTCTGCTGCGGCAAGGTGCATCTGAACCGGCAACTCTGAGCCGCGCTGGAGAGCGATGTTGCGAGTCTAGGTCGCACACTCAGGAGCGTCAAGCCGAGTAAATTGATTCTTTCTCTGTGTAAATCTGTGCATCAATGTTAGCATTCGCTCGTTGCGAGGTTGGCTCTCCCAAGACGCTACGCCTTTATCGAGGCCGTAAATTTTTGGAAGGACATAACCAATGAGATATTCAAAACTTCCCCTGGTGGTTTTATTGAGCCTCTGCGTGAGCGCGGCGTGCGCCATCGTCTCTGTTTCCGCTCAGGGACAATCGACGGCGCTCGAACGCGGCTATCGAACGGGTTATTCAGACGGTTACACGGCGGGCTACAAAGACATCTCCGTCAACGCGCCGCGCGATTATCAAAGTAAAGAGGACTACCGGCGCGCCGATCGTTCGTTCAACGAAGCCTGGGGGACCATCGACGACTATCGCGATGGTTATCAGCAGGGGTTTGAAGCCGGTTACGCAGCTGGTTACGAACGTCAGCAGTTCAATTCAAACCTGCCGGTGGGATTCAAACGACGCGGCGCGGCTGGTCCAGCCGCTAACAACTCGACTGTTAACGACAGGACCGCTGCTCCAGCGAACGATCAAAACTCCACCGCTAATAATCAAGCTAACGACCAGAACGGTGCTGTAAACACGAGCGGCAACGGCTCGCTTGCGATTCCACGCAACACGATTCTCGCGCTCGAACTGCTCACGCCGGTTTCGACCGATGCAAGCCAGCGTGGCGACCGCATTCAGGCGCGCGTCGTCGAGCCTGTGGAGTTTGCGGGTTACATCATCGACGGACACATCTCGCAAGTGAAACGTCCTGGCAAAACGAAGGGCACGGCCCAACTGCAACTCTCATTCGATCAAATTCGCTCGCCTGACAATCGCGTCGCGCAGCTTCACGCCGAGCTCATCGAGATCTCGCCGATCGGCGGTGGTAACGAACCGGAAGTCGACTCGGAAGGCGGCGTCAAAGGACCAAGCTCCACTAAAGACGATGTAGCGAAGGTCGGCGCGGCGACGGGCGTTGGCGCGATCATCGGCGCGATTGCCGGCGGCGGCAAAGGCGCGGCGATCGGCGCGATTATCGGTGGTGGCGCGGGCACGGCCGGTGTGATGACGCAGCGCGGCAAAGACATTCGTCTCGACCGCGGGCAGCACTTGAAGATTCGCACCTCAACCGATACGAGCGCGATGTGAGCACCGGAAATTCGGCAGACAGCACGGGGAGACTGGGGCAGATTGAACCCCATCTCCCCGTTATTACTTTACTCACCGACTTCGGTACCGCGGATTATTTTGTAGGCGCGATGAAAGGCGTGATCCTCACCATCAACCCGATGGCCGCCATCGTCGATATCACTCACGAAATTCCGCCACAGGACATTGAAGCAGGCGCGTTCACGTTGTTGACGTGTTATCGCGATTTTCCGGAGGGGACGATTCATGTAGCCGTGGTCGATCCGGGTGTGGGATCTTCGCGGCGGGCGATCGTCGTGCGTGCCGGCTCTTATTACCTTGTCGGGCCGGATAATGGATTGTTCAGTTACATCTACGATCGCGAACCTGCGTGTGAAGTGTTCCACGTCACGGCTTCGGAATACTTTCGGCCGTCGCCGAGTTCAACCTTCCACGGCCGCGACGTCTTCGCCCCCGTGGCGGCCGCCTTATCGACAGGCATCGGCCCCGAGGCCCTCGGCCCACAAATAACCGACTTCGTCCGTCTCGCCCCACTCTCTCCGACGCGAGACGACGCCGGCCAACTACACGGCCGCATCATCCACATCGATCACTTCGGCAACTGCATCACCAACTTCACCCACGCCGACCTGCGCGACTCCAACTCAGCGAAGCTCATCGTGAACGGAAGAGTTATTGAAACGTTTCGTAAGTTTTTCACGGATGAGCACGGATCTCCGGAAGAGATCTTCGCCATCTGGGGCAGCGCCGGCTTTCTCGAAATTGCGGTTAACCGTAGTTCAGCGGCGGAACTGTTAACAGCCAAACGCGGCGACGCAGTTATTGTTTCTGTGTAATCGGCGGGTACGCCATGTAATAACCCTGGCGTGAGCTGATTTGGAGTTTGCGCTTTTTTCCTTTTTCGTCCGAGGCTTTGACGCGGACCTCGAGGTGGTGGAGGCGGCCGTCGTCGGTTTCGTTTTCAGCTAGGGTGAAGCCGAGACTGTAGCGCGCGGTTAGGTTGCCGATGATGCGCGCGAGACCGGCGCCGTAGTCTTTTACGCGCCCAACTTTCACTGCTTCACCGCCCGATCGTTGCGCGAGTTGTTTCGCACTGCCGTAAAGACTCATCCCCATCCAGCCACCGATCGGTTTTGCGACCGGCAGGAGGAACTTGAACAACGTGCGCAGCTCAACCGTCAATGAGTTGAAGATGACGTTCTCGCGCGTGATGATCTCCTGCGTAGCGTCGCGGTCCTCGAAGAAGATCGGCGCGATGCCGTCCGACACCCACACCAGGGACATTTGCGAGTTGGGCCGCAAGTCCTGCGCTTTGCGCGTCGCTTCGCGCACCGCTGCGGCCATGTCGTAAACCTCGCCCAACTCGATCGACATCTTGCCGTTCCTGCTGACGCGCGTGACATCAACCGAGCCATCGCTCATCGTTTTGCGCGTCACGACCGAACCGTTGCGCCCTTTGTTTACTTCCGTCGACACTACTTCCTTCTTAACTGCGCGGGCTGCGCCGTCGATGCTGTCCGCGGTCGTTTGCGAGTGTGGCGCTGCGTTTTTCAAACAGATCGCCTGCACCTGCTTCAACGCTTCGGCAAGCTTCGCGCGCTCGTTGGTAAACTCGCTCAGCCACACACGCTGTTCGTCTTCACCGATGTTCATCGCGAGAATCGCGACTTCATCACCCGGCGGGAGTTTCGCCAGCTCGTTCTCCATCGACTTGAGTATTTCCTCTTCCTTCAGGAAGCGGCCCGCGCCGTCTTCACGCAGATCGAGAATCAGTACGAGCGCGAGCGGCTTACGTGCCTCGCCTTCACGCGTGAAGTAGGAGATCTCGCGCGGCTTGCCGTCGTCGAGCACTTCGAAATTTTCCTGCGTGAGATTCGAGATCGGCAGGCTCGTTTTCTTGTCTTTCACGAGCGCATCGAGAAACACGACGCGCGTCTTGATCTTAATCGTGTCTTCAACTTCCTGCGCGCGAATGGAAACAGACGCGAGGGCAACAAGGACGAGCAACAAGAGACTGAAACGGTATCTAAACATGAGCTACTCCTGATCGATGATCGTGGCTTCTTCGGTGATGGCTTTGCCCGTGCCTTCAGGATCTTTCAGCAAGAGCTTGAGGTTCTCCGGCGACAACGTGACCTGGACCACCGTCGCGTCGCGCGCGTCGATCGTGATTACGAGCACGTTGTACTTCTCTCCGGCTTCGCGGAGAAAGACGTAGACCTGTTCGTTGTCGGTCGCGGACACGGTCTGCACGAGCGGCGACCACGTTTCGTTGAGCGCCGTGTTGAGTGTGTTGCGAAACTTTGCGAACTCGCCATTGAACTTCTGATCTTCAAACACGGCGAGCTTGACGGTGCCGGCTTCGGCGAGACGTCGCGCCGTGCCGCCTTTGATCCGCGCGGCTGTGCGCGCCGCGCCCATTCCGGCTCTCGCGAGAAACGGAATTCCTTCGTGCTTCACGCCGTAAAACTGCTCGATCATTTTGACGACCGCGTTGAAGTCGTCGCCTTTTGCGTACACGGCGCTCGCGAGCGCAAGCACAACAACAACAGCAAAGGTTCTGAGGTGTATCTTGGTCATCGCTGAACCTCAGTTTTCGTCGTTCTTCGATTTCGTTTTTTCAATGCCCAGCTCAGGCACGCCAAACTGTCCTTCGAGTTTCGCGAGCTTTTCGAGATCGACTGGCCCGACGATGTTCACCACCGTCAGCTCGCGATCTTCGCTGCTCAGCACGGCCAAGCCGCCAATCTCTTCGCCGTTCATCAGCAGGTAAACTTCGACATTGCCTTCCTTTTTGCTGGTGACGTTCACGAGCCTGGTCCAACCCGGCCCGCGCACTTGCGCGCGAATCGCGTCGACGTCGGCAGTGGTGAACTGGCCGTCGCTATCGAACTCGAAACTCTTGACGTAGATGCCTTTCACGCCGGCGATCAGTTTCTTGATCTCGCGCTCGTCGGCGTCTTTGTCGGAGAACGCTTTGGCGGCGACGCGTATCAGGCGTTCGTCGATGTTTACCTCGACTGTTTGGCTGGCTTTGGTCGCGAGATGATCGAGACTGCTGAGTTCGAGTCGCGAAGTCTGCGGTGTTTGCCCGCGGCCCGCGATTGCCGCGCAGCCGAGAAGTAGCGTGACAATCATTAACGCGCCGAGTTTTGTTTGGAAGAGAGTTTTCATAACTGCTCCATTCATCCTGCTCTGTGTTGGTTCTTCATCTGAGTGGGAGTTTGGGTGCGGCGATAAGCGGCGTTCAGCTTTTCGCTCGCGAGGCGTAAGGCGAACATGAGTTGTTGTTTGGCGGCCACTGCTTCGTCGTTGTTGTGTCTCGCTAATACGCGTGGGTGGCGCTTGGGCGAGGCCAGTGGGGACAGAATCGGAGTTACTAGCGGGTCGGGCGTTACCGAAGGGATTGGAGTCGCTGGCGTGACGAAAGCCACCGAAGGGATGGACGCTTCTTGCTTCGGAAGTAGCAGCCACAGACCGCCCGCTAAAAGTGCTACTGCAACTGTTGCGGCGTTCGCGAGTAGTGCGAGGTAGTTGCGTCCGCGAGTGGCCAACGAGTGTCCAGCGAGGCGCAAAGGTTTCGGCTGGTAACGCAGCGTGCCGAGAATCTCCTCGAGTTGTTGAATCTCGGGGTCGGGCGCGCCGCTCTTGTCCCACAAGTAATCTTCGTTCATAAGCCCTCCGCAAATCCGAGCTTCTCTCGCAACAGCTTCATGCCGCGATGCAGATTCACGCGCACTGACGCCGCCGTCAGCCCGGTGCGCGCCGCGATCTCCGGTCCCGTCATGCCTTCCACTAACCGCAACACAAGCGTCTCGCGATAAGCCTCCGGCAGACTCCGAATCAGTTCGAGGATCTCCGCCGCGCGTGCTTCCTGTTTGTCGCTGCCAGCCACGTCGTCTGTGATCTCGACCGTCTCGCGCGAACGCCGGTGGAAATCGACCGCGCGGTTGCGCGCGATCATCGCGACCCACGGTCCGAACGCCGCTCCGTCACGCAACGTGTGCAGCTTCCGATAGGCGTGCAGAAAAATGTCCTGCACGAGATCGTCGACTTCCGCCCGCGGCACACGCGCCAACAAAATGCCGTGCACGAGCGGCGCGTAAAGAACGTAGAGCCGGTTGAATCCGTCGCGGTCGCCTGCGAGCACCGCCTGGACGAGACCGATTTCGATCGGCGTTTCGTCTGCCAGTTCGGGTGCGGCCTTGGCCAGTGGATTCATCAGCAGCATGTTGGCGGTCGCCATGACAGCGATTAAGACGGGATAGAGGAGAGGACTGTTAACAGGCCCAGGCCGCGATTTACGCGACCGCTTTAAGCGATGTCGTCAGCAGGACGAGTGCTTGGTACGCGCGTCAGTATCGCAGGGTTTTCTTCGGACGTAAGTTTTTTCAGTTCCGGCGTTGCGGAAACGAGCCGCGTGCGCCAGATGAAGAGCGTCGAAAGAATTAAAACAATGGTGCACGCAGCGCCGCCTTCGATACCGTAAGTGCCACCGGTCAGCCACGCCGGACCGAGATCGGTTCCTTTAAAAAGCGGATGCGCCACGAGGTTCACGCCGCTGATCGGCAAACCGAAGAACCAGCCCAACGCCCAGTTCCACGACCAATGAACGCCGAGCGGAAACCAAAGGCTGCGCGTGCGCAGGTACGCGACGCCGAGCCAGATGCCCGCGAGTGCGGTGTTGGCGAAAGTCACGCCGGGCACGACGTTCGGGTTGGAAAGATGAACGCTGGCAAACGGCACGGACGTGAGTAACAGACCTAACAACGCGAGCCGCGCGCGCGACAGTGTTTGCAAAGCGTAACCACGGAAGAGTGCTTCTTCAGCTAACGCTGCGACGAATAGCAAAGGTGTCATGCTGATGAAGGCGCGCAGGATTGCGCCCGTCATTGCGCTGCCGCCAAACGAAAAGCGCAGTCCACCGCCGGCGGATGCGATGCCGACGGCAACGGCCAACGAAGTGAATCCGATCGCGAACCCGACCAGCAGGTCGCGCAGCCAGTCTTGATGAAAAGTGAGTCCGAGGGAGCGCCACGGCAGACCTTCAAGCCAGCGCGCGCAGATGTAGCCGGCGCCGAGTGCGGCGACCATCAACGTCAGGCGAAAGATAACGTCGGCGATGAAGTCGACGTGAGGAATTGATGGTTCATACTGAACGAAGGCCAAATAAGCGACGCGGAGCAGAGTTGCGAATAAGAAAAGGACGGCGACGAGAACGAGGATGAAGATCAGCAGCCGCCACCCACTGCGCAGGCGGCCGAAGTCGTTGATGAAGATCTGGCGCATGGCCGGGCCATTCTAGGCCACGGCTGCGCGAGTACCAAGAGGAACGGCCTGCTTAACGATCGTCACGTGACGATTTGCGAAACGCCGAAGGCGTTTGCTAATTCGAGCCCAGGGTTGGAGCTTTCGACAACCCTGGGTCATCAGTGGCCGTTGCTTCAACGCTGAAAGCGTTGACTAAGATCGTGCGCGGGTTTGCCAACGCTTTCAGCGTTTTCGAAAAATGTTGCTGCCAACCCCAGGGTTGTGGCAACCCTGGGCTCGAATTAGCAAACGCCTTCGGCGTTACAGGGCTCGAACTAGCAAACGCCTTCGGCGTTCCGGCATGCTAAACTTTTGAGGCTTCATGAACGACAACGCAGACAACCTGACACCCGAGCGCCGGGAGCGAATCCGCCGTCGCCGCCGCGCGCTGCTGTGGGTCTTGGGCATCACCGTGCTGCTGTTGCTCGCGATCATCGTCTCGCAACAACTCTGGCTCTGGACCGTCGTCAAGCCCGACACCGCCGCCGACGCGCTCGTGCTCTACGCACTCTCGACGCTCAACTTCGTCGCCTTCTTCGTCTTTCTTTTCATCTTCGTCCGCAATCTGCTCAAGCTGCGCCGCGAGCGCAAAGAGCGCCAGCTCGGTTCGAAAGTAAAGACGCGCCTGCTGGTCTATTTCATCTCGATCAGCTTTCTGCCGATCACGGCGATGGCGGTCTTCTCGTATCTCTTTCTCAATCGCTCGCTCGAAAAATGGTTCTACGTTTTGCCGGATGAGATCGTGCGGCAGGCAACTGAATTGCGACGGCAAACACTTTCGAACCAGCAGCAGGCGCTTCAGGACACGGCGTCGTTGCTCGTCATGCTGCTGAACAAGCAGCCGGTCGAACAACGCCAGGCGACGATCGATCAGATCGTTTCGTCAGGACAACTCACCGGCATCGAGATTATTTCGCGTGACGGAAACGTGGTAGTAAACAGTCGCGCCAAACTGCCTGCGGACGATGCGCAGCGACTCGACAGTCTGTTCGAACAAGCGCGTAGTTATCGTGGTCCAACCGGTGTCGATCTCGCCGACGGCAAAGAGTTTGACGTGATCGCGGTGCCTTTAAACGACTCGGAATTACTAATCATCGCGCCGCAGAAACGCGCCGACACGAACTTCAAAGACGCGGTCAGTGGTTCCGAACGCGACTACCAGGATCTCGTGCGCAAACAGCGTCGCGTGCGTTTGCTCGGGCTGTCGACACTCGGCCTGATGACGTTGATTCTGCTATTCGCGTCGAGCTGGATCGCGATCTATCTCGCGCGCGGCATCGCTACGCCGATCAAAGCCCTCGCCGAAGCGTCGAACGAGATCGCGCGCGGGAATCTCTCGCATCGCGTAACCACTGTCGCGGACGACGAGCTCGCTCTTCTTGCAGCGTCGTTCAATCAGATGACGACGCAACTCGAAGAAAACCGGCGCAGCATCGAAGCGGGCGCCGCCGAGCTGCGCGACAAGAACGACGCCCTCCGCGAAAGACGCAATTACATCGAGACGATTCTTCACTCGCTCACGACCGGCGTCATTTCGCTCGACGAGAACGACTGCGTCACGACCTTGAACCCCGCGGCCTCACGGATGATCGGCCTGACTGACAGACTCGAAAACAATCCCAAGCTCAGCGCGTTGATCGCGAGCGACGACTGGAACGTTGTCGATCGCCTGCTGCGTCGTGCGCGTCGCACCGGCCACGCGACCGAACAGACGCAACTCGAAGGCGGCGCAAACGGCAGCGGCGCTTTGCCCGTGGCGATGACGGCGACTGCTTTGCGCGGTTCGGTGAGCTCGCGCCGCGGCGTCGTACTCGTGATCGAAGATCTTTCGGAGTTGCTGGCGGCGCAACGCGCGGCCGCGTGGAGTGAAGTCGCGCGCCGCATGGCCCACGAGATCAAGAATCCGTTAACGCCGATTCAACTCTCCGCCGAAAGGATCGCAAAGAGCTACGCGCGCGTCGCGGCCAACGGCAACGGGACGAACGGCGCGAATGGCGACGGCGCGGATGAAAAGCGCGTCGCGGCGGTGATCAGCGAATGCACTGAAACGATCAGTCGCGAAGTCGCGGGTCTCAAAGCGATGGTCGACGAGTTTTCGCGTTTCGCGCGTCTGCCCGCGACGCGTCTCGAGACCGCGAACCTGAACGACGTGATCAGCCAGGCCGTCGGGCTTTACCAGGAGCGTCTTGAAGGCGTCAGCATCGAGCTGCAGCTCGATCACGATCTACCGCCGGCGCTGCTCGACGTCGAGCAGATCAAACGCGTCTTCGTTAACTTGATCGACAACGCGATCGAAGCCGTGTTCACCGCGCCTGAAAAGCGCATCACGATCGCGACGAGCCACGACGCCGACCGAAGCGTCGTGAACGCCGAAGTCGCGGACACGGGCCAGGGAATCGAGCCGGGTGATTTTCGCCGACTCTTTCAGCCATACTTCTCGCGACGCGACAGCGGCACCGGTCTGGGTCTCGCGATCGTTCAGCAGATTATTCTCGAACACGGCGGCCGCATCCGCGCCGAGAAAAACGATCCGCGCGGTTCTCGATTTCTGATCGAACTCCCGACCGCGGCTTAATACTTAATGGACTCGATACTCATCGTTGACGACGAACGCGGCATTCGCGACACGCTGCGCGCCGTGATGGAAGACGAAGGCTTCGCGGCCGACGCGGTCGCCAGCGGCGAGGAGTGTCTCAAAGCGCTCGGCAAACGCGCCTACGGTTGCATCCTGCTCGACGTGTGGCTGCCCGGCATTGACGGCCTCGAAACTTTGAAACAACTGCGCGCGGCCGGGTCGGAAGCTGCGGTCGTGATCATCTCCGGTCACGGCAATATCGAAACCGCCGTGCGCGCCACGAAGCTCGGCGCGTTCGACTTCATCGAAAAACCACTCTCGATCGAGAAGACCGTGCTGACGGTGCGCAACGCGTTGCGCCAGCAGCGACTCGAGTTGATCAACGCCAACATGGCCGCGGCGCTCGCGCGCGAGTACACGATGGTGGGCGAGTCGGTCGCGATGCGTGCGTTGCGCAAACAGATTTCGGTCGTCGCGCCGACCGACGGCCGCGTGCTGATCTACGGCGAATCGGGCACCGGCAAGGAACTTGTCGCGCGCGCGATTCACGCCGAGTCGCGCCGCGCCGCCGCGCCGTTTGTCGAAGTAAACTCCGCGGCGATTCCCGAAGAGCTGATCGAAAGCGAACTGTTTGGTCACGTGAAAGGCGCGTTCACGGGGGCGACCGCCGCGAAGAAAGGCAAGTTTGAGCTCGCTGACGGCGCGACGATCTTCCTCGACGAAGTCGGCGACATGAGTCCGAAGGTGCAAGCGAAAGTCTTGCGCGTGCTTGAAGAACAACGTTTCGAGCCGGTCGGCAGCGGCGCTTCGGTCACCGTCGACGTGCGCGTGATCGCCGCGACAAACAAACGTCTCTTCGCGGAGATCGAAAACGGCAACTTTCGCGCGGACCTGTTCTATCGTTTAAACGTGATTCCGTTTGAGTTGCCGCCGCTGCGCGAACGACTCGAAGACGTGCCGCTGCTCGTCGACTACTTCAATCAACACTTCTCGCGCGCGTACGCGAAGAAGCCGAAGCAATTTCAGGCGGAGGCGTTGGAGGAGTTGCAGTCGTACTCATGGCCCGGGAACGTGCGCGAGTTGCGCAACACGATCGAGCGCGTGGTGATCATGCATCCGGGCACGAAAGTCTCAGCCAACGACTTGCCGCCTCACGGCAAGGAAGAACCGCCTGCGGCTTCGTTTCGCTTTCCGTCATTCAAGGAAGCAACCGAGGCCTATCATCGCGAGTTCATTCAGCGGAAACTGGAAGAAGCGGACGGCAACGTTTCGCGCGCCGCGGAATTGATGGGCGTCGACCGCAGCCATCTCTATCGCCGCATGCGCGCCCTCGGCATCCAAAACCGTTCTTAAAAACGTCCCTCTCTTTGTTCCTGATCCGTGTTCATTCGTGTTCATCCGTGGCCCATTTACAAAACTTTACAAAACGACAACGCACTCGGAACACGCGGCGTGTTATTCTCGCCTCGCGCCCGTTCCACGTTTAAGTTCGTATTCAGATTTCAAAACGTCTCTCACATGGGCCAAGTGCAAGAGAAGCTACGTTCCCCCTGGGCCATAAGCCTATTAATTCTCCTGTCGTTCGTCGCCGGGTTCGGTGTTTCCTTCTGGTCGCGCAACCCAACTCCACCCGCTGAACCAAAGATCTCCATCTCCGACTTTCGCGTCGATCTCCCCGAAGGCGAAACGATCGTCACGATCACGAGCCGCACGCCCGACGGCGAAGAGCTCGGACGGCTTTCGATTAATCGTCGCGGCGATCAGATCGTCGGCGTTCCCGTGATCGAAAAACGTATCGCGCCGCGCGAACACCTGAGCGCTGAGAACATCGCCTTCTTCCGCCGTGAAATCGGCTTCGACAGCTTCGGCTCCGACTCGACCTGGCAACGCGCCAACAAGATTCGCCTCTGGTTGGCCCAACACAATCACCAGGGCTTTCCCGGTTTGACGACGCGCAATCCGCGTGAAGCTTACGATCAGATGAAAGCCGGCCAGCCGGTGCTCTGCGGAAATCTCGCGGAGATCTACGTCGCGCTTTGTGAAGCCGCCGGTCTCACCGCGCGCACGGTGGGCCTAAGTGTCGCCGTGCAGAAGGGACTGTTCGGCGTCGACACGCACGTTGGCGCGGAGGTCTGGATTCCCGAAATGGGCGGTTGGATTTATGAAGACCCGACGTTCAACTGTTACTGGGAAGTCGACGGTAAACCCGCGAGCGCGATGTTGCTGCACGACGCGATGATGGAACAACGGCCCATAAAATTCGCGCCGCACGATAAAGCCACGCAGCAGAGACTCGCAAACTACTATCTCGATCCGCGCTTGTACTTCCGGCAGATCTCTTACGAGTACAAACCCGGCGGCACCGTGCTCTACTTCGCCGACAAACGACTCGAGCCGCTGAACCTACACGATAAGAATTGGATTCACACGGACCGGCGGATCGATATTCAAAGGCTCGACACGAGCGAGAACATCGTCCTCGAACGACGCTCGGAGATCTCGCCCGGCGTGTTCGTGCAGTTGATCGGTAACGACTTGTTCGTGCGCGATCGACGCGAGCAAAGTCCGGGCATTCGCGTGCGCTCTTCGAGTGGAACCGTCGAAGGCTGCTCGTATCAACACGAACGCGCGCAGGACCTCGGGTTATTTAATGGGACGAACCTCGCGCGCAATCCCTCGTTTCGTATGACAACGCGTTCGAATCAACTCGCTGACGACTGGTCGGTTGCGGGCCCGGTGCAAGCGATGACGGTGACTGGGGGCCAGGCGATGGCGGCGCTCGCCGGCGGCAAGTTGTGGCAGCGCATTCCGGTGCGACGCAACGGCCGCTATCTGTTTTACGCGCGCGTGAGCGTCGCGCGCGGGTTCGTCAACTGGTCGCTTGCCGATGCGGAGCGCGGCGCGAAATCGATGGGCACAGTGGAACCCGAACGCATCAGCGAAGTCGTGTCGGATATCGTCGAGAGTCAGAGTGGTTATGTTGACGTGTGTTTTGAAGTCCCTGCCGGCGGTTCTTTTCGGGTGATGGACGTGATCGTCACCGAAGCACCGCGTTTCGCTCCCGCCAGCTAAAAATCGTCAGGAAACTATCGTTGACAATGCGTCTTCAAATAGCTTAGTAGTTAAGTTCTCGTGTGTAATTGGCGCGAGAAAGATTGAGGTGAAATGGATTTTACGACGAAAGAATTACTGAAGCGGTACGCGAAGCTCGCGCTCGGGCAGCCGTTTTCGCCAGTGTTACTGAACATTCTGGTGACTTCGGTCTGCGACATGCGCTGCACGCACTGCTTCTTCACTGACGAGCTCGACGATCGCCCGCGCAAAAAGCTGCAAATGAAAACGCACGAGATCGAAAAGATTTCGGAGACGCTCGGCGGCAATCTCGGCGTGCTGATTCTCGCGGGCGGCGAGCCGTTCACACGCAAAGACCTGCCCGAAATCGCGCGCGCGTTCTACACCAACAACAAGCTCGAATCGATCTACATCATGTCCAACGGCCAGATCCAAAAGCGGATCTTTCCGGACGTGACGCGCATCCTGCAGGAGTGTCCGAACCTCAACGTCACAGTCGCGCTCGGCATCGACGGTCTGAAAAACGAGCACGAGAAGATCCGGCAGAAGCCCGGCTCGTGGGACATCGCGATCGACACCGCGCGGCAGCTTCAGCAGATCAAGAAAGAGTATCCACGTCTCGACGTGCAGACGTGCACGTGTTTCATGAACTCGAACCAGGACACGATCTTCGAGTGGTACGACTTTCTCAAATACAACCTTCAGCCTGACAAAGTTAACTTCAACTACATTCGTCCGCCTTCAGCCGATCCGCAGGAACTGGAGATCGATCATTCGCGCTACGCGCAACTCGCGCAGATGATCGACGACGATTCGCGTCACGCGGCAATCAAAAACAACTACACCGGCAAAGCCGGGTTCTTCAAAGCCGCGATCGACATCTACATGCACGGCCTGATCGCGAAGACACAGGAAACGCAGACCGCGCAGATGAAGTGTTACGCCGGCACCGCGGGCGGCGTGATCTACGACGAGGGAACCGTTTCGTCGTGCGAGAACCTCGCGCCCATCGGCAACCTGCGCGACTTCGATTGGAACTTCCAAAAGCTCTGGCTCTCGCCGGCGATGAAGGAACGTCGCAAACACGCGGCGAACGGTTGTTTCTGCACGCACGAATCGAACAGTTACTACCCGTCGCTGCCGTTCAATCCCGGTCACTTGATCCAGATCAAGAAACTCGAGCGCGAGATGAAGAAAGCGCGCCGCGAGCTTGATGGTGGTCTGTCAGTAGGAGATCTGAAAACAACCGAGATCTAAATGCCAGACCAGCCTCGCATCCCGAAGATACTGATCATCTCGTCCGACACGGGTGGCGGGCATCGCTCCGCCGCGGCCGCGATCGTGGCGGGCGTGCAGAAGTTTCTCGACGGCGAGTCGTATGCGATTCGCGTCGTGCGCGCGGTCGAGGAGTCGCATCATCTCGCGGACAAGCTGGTCCGTCTTTACAACTGGCTGCTGCGCAATCGCCAGCACTGGATGAAGTATTACTACTGGATCCTGAATCGTGTTCGTCCCGAGACGCGCGAGTTTTTTCATAAGCGTTGCATCGGCTACGTTGCGGGACTCTTCGAGCGCTGGTGCCCGCACATCGTCGTCAGTGTTCATCCGCTCACGCAACATCTCTTCGGCCGCGTGTTGAAGGAACTCAATCTCGCGGATCGCGTGCCGCTGGTTTCCGTCGTGACCGATCCTTGTTACGGCTTTTGGAAAGGTTGGGCGTGTGACGCGGTGACGCTTTACCTGGTCGCGAGCGAAGAAGCGCGGCGACAGTTGATCGACTACGGTGTCGCGCCCGAACGGATCAAGATCTCGGGCATGCCGGTGCATCCAAAGTTTGCTTATCCGGGTGAAGAAGCGGCGCAAGCCGCGCGACGCGCCCTCGGTCTCGATCCCGAAAAGTTTACGGTGTTCGTTAACGCCGGCTGGATCGGTGGCGGCAACATCCCGCAGATCTTCCGCGAGCTCGTGCACGGTGAGCTCGACGTGCAAGCGATCTTTCTCGCCGGCAAGAACGAAGACTTGCGCGTAGCGGCTGAGTCGATTGCGGGCGAAGCGCCTTTTCCGGTGAAGGTGATTGGCTATTCAGATGAAGTCGAGAAGTTGATGAGCGCGGCCAACGTGATGATCTCGAAACTCGGCGGCCTGACTACGTTCGAAGCGCTTGCCTGCCGCGTGCCGATCATCGCTGACGTGATCACAGATCCGATGCCGCAGGAAGCGGGCACGGCGAGGTTGATCGCGCAGCGTGGCGCGGGCGTGATGCTCAATCGCGCCAGCGACGTCGTCAACGTAGTGCGCCGGATGATGGAAGACGAAGTTCACTACTCGCGCATGCGCGCGGCGACCGCGAACCTCGCACTACCAAACGCGACTCGTTACATCGTCGAAGAGATCGCCGCCCTCATTCCGCAGCCTGAAAAACCAGTTCTGAGTGAAGGCGTGTCTGCATAAAAATTAAAGCTCCGTGCTCTCAACGGAAAAACCATGGGTCCTCGGGATCAGTGCCTCGCATAACGGTTCCGTGTGTCTGCTGCACGGCGACGAGATCGTCGTCGCGATTCAGGAAGAGCGTCTCTCTCGTTTCAAACGACATCGCGTCTATGGCCGCGGGCCTTCGCTCGCCGCGAAATACTGTCTCGACTACGCGGGTCTCAATCCGGCGGAGTTGGACCTTGTGGTCCTTTGCGTGCAGGGCCGTGTACAGGACGAAGTACACGACATCTATGGCGATCCGTTTCTGAATCTCCGCGCGCACGGCACGCGCACGCTCACGATCCCGCATCACTACGGCCACGCCTTCAGCGCCTTCGCTACTTCTGGTTTCGACGAGTCGGCGATTCTCATTGTCGACGGCGCGGGCTCGCCTGCCTCTGACTTCACCGCCGCGGAGAAGCAGTTGCTCAACGGCGGTTCCGGTGATGCTTGGGAAACGATCTCGCTTTACTACGCTTCCGGGACGAGCATTGTGCCGCTCGAGAAACACGTCATCGATCGCGGCGCGTGGTTCGTGACGTACGACGGCGAAATGCCTTCGTTCGGCAGTCTCGGCGGCATGTTTTCCGCGGCTGCGGAACAGATCTTCGGCGAGTCGACCGAAGCGGGAAAGGTGATGGGCCTGGCTTCGTACGCCGAGCCCGTGTTTCCGGCGAGCGATTTCTTCGACATCGAGCGCGGCTGTTTTCATTTCAAAGACACTGTGCCGCTGCGATTCCGGCACGATCGCCGCTGGCCCAACGAGGCGCGCGAATACGAAGCGCTCGCGGCTTCGGTGCAAGCGGCGCTCGAAGTCGCGTTACTCTACCTGGTCCAGCGGCTGCGCGAGCTTTGTCGTAGCGACAATCTCTGTTACGCGGGCGGGGTGGCGCTGAACAGCATCGCGAACGAGCGGCTGATTCGCGAGTCGGGTTACAAGCACGTCTACATCATGCCCGCGGCGGAAGACAGCGGTCCCGCGGTCGGCGCCGCTTATTACGGACTCTGGCAACTCACGAATCACAATTCACAGCGACGCCTCGCGCACGACGCGCTCGGCCGCGCTTACTCGCCCGCTGACATATCGGCCGCGCTTAACAATGGACACGCGGTAAACGTCGTCCGCTCGACTGACGTTGTCGCAGACGCCGTTGATTTGTTATGCCATGGCAAGATCATCGGCTGGTTCGATGGCGGCGCTGAGCTTGGCCCACGCGCGTTGGGCCAACGCAGCATTCTGTGCGATCCGCGCCAGCCTGACGCGAAAGAGATACTGAACCGGCGCGTGAAGATGCGCGAGCCGTTTCGCCCGTTCGCGCCTGCGGTCTTGCTCGAAGAAGCTCCGCATTGGTTCGAGTTCGGCGGCACGTCGCCCGAGAGCCGGTTCATGTTGCGCGTTTGTGAAGTGAAGCGCGAACGAAGAGACGAAGTGCCGGCGGTCGTGCACGTCGACGGCACCGGACGATTGCAAACGCTGACGCCGGAAACAAACGGCAGGTTCTACGAATTAGTGAAGCGGTTTCACGAACGCACCGGCGTTCCGATCCTGCTCAACACGTCGTTCAATCGCATGGGCCAGCCGATCGTCGAGACGCCCAGCGACGCGATCGAATGTCTGTTGAGTTCCGGTCTTGATTGTTGCGTCTTTGCCGATAGAATCGTTTTGAAAAACGAAAAGTAATGCTCGAGTCGACCGCAGCCAGGTACCACGTCTTCACCGCCCGGAATTTTCTGGACGCGCAAACGTGTCGCGATCTGATCGACGAAGCGCGTTCCGCGCCGACGACGCGCGCGCCGGTTTACATCCGCGGTTCTGATGAAACGGTTCACGAAACCGTGCGCAAGACCACGAGCTTTCATCCGGCGGACGCCACGGTCGCGCAAATTCACGAGCGTTTGCTGACGCAAAAATCCGCGCTCGAACAGCATTTCGGTCAATCGTTGACGGACTGCGAGCAGCCGCAGTTTCTGCGTTACGAACCGGGCGACTTTTTCGTGCGGCATCAGGACGGCAACACCGAACAGCTCGAGTTCGATCACTTGCGTATCCGCCGCATCTCCGTGATCGTCTTTCTCAATGATTACGCGCCCGAGCCGCAGGAGAACTGCTACAGCGGCGGCGCGTTGAACCTGTACGACAAGGACAATCTCCCGCCTGATGGTCCAGGGCCATCGCCGTTGTTCGGCGAGACGGGGTTGCTCGTAGCTTTCACGGCCGAGACGATGCATGAAGTCGCGCCCGTTATCAGCGGCGAACGGTTCACGATCATCACGTGGTTCAGGTGAGCGTTTGATTTTTGTTGACATGGGCCGTGGATAGCATTACGCTGCGCCGGTTCCCTCGTTAACCGAAACCATCTGCCGCAACGGCGCATCCCGTTGCTGGCTCTCACTTGAAATTTCCACCGCTCACGTTCACGGGAGATAATTCATGAAACCAGCCGCCGTCATCGAACAACGCTCAAAAGGCAAACCTTCTATTCGTCCGGAGATTAGACCGGAGATCCAGCCGGAGATCGCACCCGAGATTCGTCCTGAGATTCAGCCGGAGATCGCCCCTGAGATCCGTCCGGAGATAAGACCCGAGGTGCAACCGGAAATCGCGCCCGAGATCCGTCCGGAAATTCAACCGGAGATCGCACCTGAGATTCGGCCGGAAATTCGACCCGAGGTCCAACCCGAGATCGCGCCGGAAGTGCGACCGTCATATCGGCCCGAAATTCGTCCCGAGGTCCAACCGGAAATCGCGCCCGAAAAAGCGCCGCGTCCCATCCCCGAGATCGCGCCGGAGAAAGCCCCACGTCCGATTCCCGAGATCGCCCCGGAAAGAACGCCGCGGCCGGAAATCGCGCCGGAGAAGCCAAAGAAGAGTTATTAGCGCCACCACAACGCGCTGAACTTTGAGCAGCGGAATGGTCCAGGCCCGGATGCGCGGGTTTGGACCACGTTCCGCAGGTCTGTTCGAGGGTTCGAAAGTTACAAGAGTTACTTGGCCATGAGCACAGAGGTATCCCAGCCTGTCGCACTCGTCAGCATGCCGACGCTTTCGGCGCGCTTTCCGTCGTTTCAACTCGCACTGCTGAAACCCACGCTCGAACGCGCCGGCATTCCCGTGCAAACGTTCTCGCTTTTCATGTACTTCGGCACACATATCGGCTGGCGCATCAACGAAGCGCTCGCGGACGTCTACCCGTGCATGGTGGGTGAGTGGATCTGGACCAAAGCCGCGTTCGACGACTTTGCCGACGACGAGGAATATCTGCGGATCTATCGCGGTAATCTGGAGTCGATCGCGAACCAGGCGGGTTGTTCGGTCGCCGACCTGCGCGACATCCGCGAAAAGCTCGCGCCCGCATTTATTGATTTCTGTCTCGACAGTGTCGATTGGACGCGCTTCGGTTTGATCGGCTTCTCCGTTGTGTTTCAACAAACACTCGCGAGCGTCGCCCTCGCGCGCGCACTCAAAGAACGCTATCCCGAAATCCCGATCATCTTCGGCGGCGCGACTTTCGAAGACGACATCGCCGAAGAGATCATGAAAGGCTGTCCGCAGGTCGATTACGTTTTTTGCGGCGATGCTGACGAACTGTTACCGGAAACGATTCGCCGCATATACGCCAAAGAATCTTTACGCGGAGTGCCGGGTTTGATGTGGCGCGACAACGACGCGATTGTTTATGCGGGCCGCGCGCCGAACCTGAAGGACATGAACAAAACGCCCGTGCCGGATTTTGACGAGTACTTCTACGCGCGCAAGGAAGGCGGTTACGGCAAGCACGATAGCGCGCAGGAAGTGCTGTTGCCGATCGAGACCGCGCGCGGTTGCTGGTGGGGCGTGAAGAACCACTGCACGTTCTGTGGCTTGAATCGCGCGGGCATGGAGTTCAGGGCCAAGAACGTCGACAACGTCATTCGGCAACTCGACGAACTCTCGCGCCGCTACGGCATACTCGACTTCAACGCGATCGACAACATCATCGCGCCCGAGTACATCGAGAAACTTTTCGGCCAGCTCGGCGAAGCGAACACGGACATCCGTTTGCACTACGAAGTGCGGCCGAGCCTCAGCCGCGCGCAACTCAAACAGATGCGCAAGGGCGGACTGTTTTCGATCCAGCCGGGCGTCGAGAGTTTGTCGACGCACATTCTCAAACTCATGCGCAAGCACACGACCGGCATGCGCAACCTCGAGCTGATCAAGTGGTCTACCTACTACGGCATCAACAATCTCTACAACATCCTGCTGCGCTTTCCCGGCGAGACGGCGGAAGACTACCGCACGCAGTGTGAAGTCATCTCGCAGATCCATCACTTCCAGGCGCCGTGGGCCATCGCCGCCGCGCGCGCGGATCGCGGGTCGCCGATGTACTCGGAGCCGGAGACGCAATCAGTCACGCGACTCGTGCCGTCGCCGTGTTACGACTACCTGTTTCCGAAAGATCGTTTCGACCTGAATCGTGTTTCGTATTACTTCGAGCACGAGATGGACAACACGCTTCAGGACAAGGAATACGATGAGATCTATCAAGCGGTCGGTGTTTGGCAGCAGCGCTGGCGGCAGCGGCCGAAGCCTTATATGCGTTATCGAAAAGCCTGGGCCACGATTTTGATTGAGGACGGGCGCAACTGTTCGCCGCACACGACGACGTATTCGGATCGTTACGCGCAGCTTTACGAGTTCTGCGCCGACGCTCACAGCGCGAAGGAGATCGCGGCGGAGTTTGACGGCGCGTCGTGGGTCGATGCGGCGATCGCGGAGTTTGTCGAACGGAGGCTCATGGTCCATCTCGACAATCGTTATCTCAGTCTCGCCCTGCCGGAAAACGCTTACTACTAATTCCACGCCGATGTTGCGCGAACCGCTTTCCACCACGCTCGCAGCGCTGCCGCCGGATTTTCACTCGGCGCGCGCCGAGCTGCTCGAGTTGCTGCGCAGCCGCGGCATTCTCTATCGCTCGGAAACGCAGCCGATACTCTCGCGCGACGGCTCGTCAGGGCGCTGGATGCTCGATTCACTCGGCGTGACGCTTTCCCTGCGGGGCGCAAAACTCGCGGGCCAGTGTTTGCTCGAACTGCTCAAGCGTTTTGACGGGCGGCAGCTCGCAACCTACGGACTCACGGCCGTTCCGATTCTTCAATCGTGCATTCTCCAGGACGATCGTTATCGCGGACTGCTCGTCAGAAAAGAGCGCAAGCAACACGGTTCGCTCAAGCTGATCGAAGGCGAGATCGACCCGAGTGAGCCGGTGGTGCTGATTGATGATTCGGTGAGCTCGGGGATGTCGATGGATGAAGCGACCGAGCGGCTTGAGGAGGCGGGGTTGCGGGTTGAAGGCGGCATTTGTCTCGTGCGCTTCGGGTGGTACGGCGGCTTCGCGCGCATGCAGGAGCGCGGCTATCACATGGAAGCGGTCTACGACATCTGGGACGATTTCATCTCGCACATGGAGGATGAGGAGAAGCCACTCGCGAATCCGTCGAAATGGTTTCCAGCGTTTGAATGGAGCACGGAGCGTGCGCCTGAAGGGCTACATCCCGCACGACTCGCACGCGTTGTGATCTCGGAGTATTTGTCGTCGGGTTTACTGTTGCGGCCGCCGTTGCAGCTCGACGCTGATTACGATTCGGCCGGCGGGGTGTGGGTGAGCATGCGTTCGCGCACCGACATTCATCGACGGTTTGCGCGCGGTGGTTTCTGGCACTTCCCGCATGAGACGCGCGGCTCGATGGCGGAAGATGTTGTGATGGCGGCGTTGAGTACTGCGGCGCAGCTCAAGCGCGGCGAAGAAGGGTTGAGCATCGTCGAGCAGAGCGCGTTTGCGGTTACCTTCTTCGGTGCGTTGGAGCAGTGCACACCGGGTCAGCTCGATAACGATCGTTACGGGATCGTGGTGCGCAGTGCGGAACGGCGCGACAAGATGGGTGGTGCGTTGCCGCGCATGCCGGGGATCAGAAACGAGTGGCACCAGTTTCAGCACGCGCGGATCAAGAACGGGCAGCTTGCTTCGTTTGAGCCTTATGAACTGTTTCGTCACGACGTGGTGAAGGTTGTCGAGCCGGAAGTGAACTGGCAGCCGACCGGCGTTCCGGCAGTGGCGGAAGTTCCGTGGCATAAAGACAGAAACGTTTGTGGGCCGGTCGCGGAACGCGCACGCGATCTCGTGCTGGCGCGGTTGTTCGATCGTGCGCCGGAGACGTCGCCGTTGCGTGGCGATCTGCTGCCGAAGAACGTCGATTCGTTTTACGTGACCGTTTACATTGACGGCCAGTTGCGTGGCTGCATGGGAACGACGATTCGGGATCTCGATAGTGATTTGCAGACGATCGTGGAGGCTGCGCTGCGTGACGAGCGATTTGCGCACAAAGCCGCGAGCGATCCGAATTCCGTGGCCGTGACCATTTCGCTGCTTTTCGAACCGCT
>CAMLLD010000039.1 GCA_946480785.1 uncultured Blastocatellia bacterium
TCAGACCGGACATTTCATTTGTTAATTTCACCGGACACATCATGTGCTAACGACAAGACGCAACTTAGATCTATTCTTTGGGCCGGAAAAGATTTATCATGCCGTCCATTCACGACCGCCTTCTCCCACGAAAGTCGTCGCGGTCATCCAGTTAACAAACAGCACTCTCCCCGAACTACGCGTTGGCGTGCGCCAACTTCCAGGCGTGCCAACTACAGGAGGTGCTTATGAAGAGATTTTTCCCGGCCCTGGCTCTCCTTTTCCTCGTCGCGATTTTTCAGTTGCCTTCGCGGGTGACGCCGCAAACACGCCAGCGCACCGTTGGTCCAACTCGCAACGAATCCGAAATCAAACCTACTGAAACGATCAAAACAGACGTCGATCTCGTGACTGTCGACGCGCTCGTGCTGCAAAAGAAAACGTCGCGCGTCGTTGGCGATCTCTTGCGTGAGGATTTCGTCATCGCCGAAGACGGCGTCACACAATCGATCACGCACTTCAGCCAGGACCGTCTGCCGCTCTCGGTCTTGTTGCTAATCGATCGCGGCGGGTGTCTCGATCCCTTCGGCGACACCGTGCGCCACGCGGCGTTCGGCGCGTTGGCCCAACTCAAGCCAACCGATGAAGTCGGCGTCATGACTTACCACGACACCGCCGAACTGCGTCAGGAGTTCACCACCAATCGCGACGCAGTCAAGCGCGCCCTCGATTACGTGCCGCCACACGACGAGCGCGCCGATCACTGTCTCGACACCGTGCTCGACGCTGCGGCCAGTTACATGGACACAGCCGCCAATCCCACTGGGCGGCGCGTGGTGATCTTCATCACCGGCGTCACGCGCAACTTCGACTGTCTCGGCAGCCCTTCCGGCAAAGCCGCAACGCAGTCGCTCTACGAGTCGGGCAGCGTCGTCTGCGGGATCGTGCCGCAAACTCCCGTGCAGGCAATGGAGAACGGCATGATGCGTTGGGCCACACGTCTCGGCCGCGTCGCGGGCGCGCACACGCTCGACATTCAAAAGCTCGCCGACGAAACCGGCGGCGAGCTCCTCCAGGACAAACCCGAAAACCTCGAAACGTCTTTCAACACACTCATCGAACACCTGCGCACGCGCTACAACCTCGCGTTCGTTTCTTCAAACAAGAAACGCGACGGCACGCTGCGGAAGCTGAAGATTGATCTCACGGAGGGCACGAAAAAGAAGCAGCAGACGAAGCTCGTCGTGAAAGCACGGCGCAGCTACATCGCACCCCGGAGTTGAGAGTGCTAGAATAAAAACGCTTCAACGAGAACCCCCAACTTAGCTCGTTAATCTCTATTTTCCAGGAGGAACTATGCCTAAAACTGCGGAGCGGGTGGAAGATCGCTTAGCCGATTTCACCCGCGACCGGCGAATTCTGCTGCTCTCATTGATGGCCCTCGTAATCGGCGCACTCAGCGCCGTCATCGCCAAACTTCTCGTCCTGCTCATCGCAATCTTTACGAACATAACTTTCTATCAACGCTTTTCTACGGAGTTTCTATCACCAACTAATCATCACCTGGGAGCGTTCGTGATTCTGGCGCCGGTCATCGGTGGTCTAATCATCGGACTGATGGCCCGTTACGGTTCGGAGAAGATTCGCGGTCACGGCATTCCCGAAGCGCTGGAAGCAATTCTGTTCGGGCGCAGCCGCATGAAAGCGAAAGTCGCGGTGCTGAAGCCGCTCTCGTCGGCGATCTCGATCGGCACTGGTGGTCCATTCGGCGCGGAAGGCCCGATCATCATGACGGGCGGCGCGATCGGTTCGCTCGTCGCACAGATGTTTCATTTGTCTGCCGCTGAACGTAAGACACTGCTCGTGGCCGGCGCGGCGGGTGGCATGTCGGCGATCTTTAATTCGCCGGTTGCGGCCGTGTTGCTCGCGGTGGAGTTGCTGTTGTTCGAGTGGCGTCCACGATCGTTTATTCCGGTCGCGCTCGCTTCGGCTGTCGCGGCGGTGTTGCGAGTTCCCCTCCTCGGTAGTGGTCCAATCTTTCCCACGCACGCACACCAGGCGCTCGGCGCCGAAGGTTTGACGATCGCTTTCATCGTCGGCATCTCGGCGGGACTCGCTTCGGGTTTACTGACGGCGATCGTCTACGCGTGCGAAGACCTGTTTGGCAAAATGCCGCTGCACTGGATGTGGTGGCCCGCAATCGGCGGACTCTTCGTCGGCATCGGCGGCTGGCTCGATCCGCGTGTGCTCGGCGTCGGCTACGACACGATTCACTCGCTGTTGCGAGGCGAGTTGATCGGCGCGACAGTTATCGGGTTACTGATCGGCAAGGCGCTCGTATGGTCTATTTCGCTGGGCTCGGGCACGTCCGGCGGCGTGCTGGCGCCGTTGCTCATCATGGGCGGCGCGCTCGGCGCGATCGAAGCGCGTTGGATTCCGATCGGAGACGCGGGTCTGTGGGCGATGATCTGCATGGCCGCGATGATGGGGGGCACGATGCGTTCGCCTTTGACGGCGATGATCTTCACGCTCGAACTAACACACGATCTCGACGTGCTGCCGGCGTTGTTGATCTCGTGTATCGCGGCGCACGCGGTGACGGTGCTGTTGTTGCGGCGTTCGATTCTCACGGAGAAAGTGGCGCGACGAGGTTTTCACGTGACGCGCGAATACAGCGTCGATCCGTTGGCAGCATTGCGAGTCGGCGAGGTGATGGACCGGCATCCGCCTACGATTCCGGCGTCGATGAAGGTCACCGATCTGTCCGATCGCATCGCGCGCCACGATCCCGAATTGATAGCGCGGCAAGGCACGTTGATCGTCGACGGCGAGCGCAATCTTGCAGGCATAATCACACGCGGCGACTTGGTGCGGGCGCTGGAACAGTTGCCGGAAAACGCGACGGTACTCGAGGCGGGCACGCGCAATCTCATCGTGGCGTATCCCGATGAGATTCTCGGCGAAGCTGTCGCGCGAATGGTGCGCAACGACATTGGTCGCTTGCCGGTCGTGGAACGTCACGACCCACACAAACTCATCGGCTATCTGGGACGTGCAAGCGTGATGACAGCGCGCTTGCGACGTCTCGAGGAAGAGCACGATCGCGAAGTGGGTTGGCTACAGGCCGCGTTGCAATAACGCGGCCCGGCAGAGCGATGGCCTGTGGTCCAGCGCACGATGAAGACTCAGTTCGACGCCTTACGTTTGAGGGCGTTGACCTCTTCAAAAGCGTAACCCTCTTTCGCCAGCACGAGCTTTAGCGGTTTCAACGTCTTATCGACCAGCAGTGCGACCGGCGTAGCTTAGAAGTGTTTCCTTGATTTCGAGAAAGTGGTTCGCGCGCGTGGCCGGTCGTCCGTCAGACTTGCGTTTCGCAGGCTGCGACAGAATTAATTGGATCCATTTGGCTAGACCATGCAGTCACGGTAATATGGACGTGCCGCCCCCCGGCTGGTAAGAGACATTTTCGACACGAAGAAACTGTAGCTTGAAGCGATAAAGGTGACTGAGGATGGGTCGGTCGAGGGGACGCACGCGCAACCTTGGTAGGTTGCTTTTTTCAGCTTTCGGTGGCTTTTTAGTTCCGCTTTTTTGTCTGTCCATTACTGCGACGAACGCGCAACAAACTGTTCCCGCGCAAAATCCCGATTCAAACAACGCGATTCCCGAAGTGCGTACGACGCCGACTACCGGTAGTCTGCCGTCGTCGACTTTCGATCCGTCTTCGCTGATCAGACAGAACCTGCCCGGGGCCGCGAAGACTTCAGCCGCGCCCGCGCAGTTATCACTGTCCGACGCGATCAATCTCGCGCTGCAAAACAATCTCGCGACGCTTTCCGCGCAGGAAGAACGACGCGCCGCGTCAGGTTTTTCGCAACAGGCACGCTCTGCCCTGCTCCCCAACATCTCCGGCGTCAGTTACCAGGCGAACCTGACCACGAACCTCGCCGCACTCGGTTTTCAACCGGGAACGTTCCCCGGTATTCAGACCGCCTTCATCGGTCCATTCAACAACTTCGACGCGCGCGCGCGCCTGGTCCAAAACATTTTCGATCTCAGCTCGATTCGCAATTACCAGTCGAGCCGGCAGGGCGTACGCATCGCTGAATTTCGGCAACGACTCGCGCGCGAACAAGTCTCCGAAGCCACCGCGCTCACGTATCTCGAGACGTTGCGCAGTGAGCGAAACGTTTCCGCTGCGCAAGCGAATGTGACACTCGCGGAAGCGCTCCTGAAACTCGCGCAGGACCAGCGCAACGCCGGCGTCGCCACCGGGACCGACGTGACGCGCGCCGAAACGAGGCTGGCCCAGGAACGTGTTAACTTGTTTCAGTCGGAGACTACTGCGGAGCAGGCGCGTTTGAATTTGCAGCGTGTGATCGGTGTTCCGCTCGGCTCGCCTTTGGTTTTGACTGACCAGCTTACGTTCACGGCTGAAGCAGTGCCGCAGGCGGATAACGCGGTTGCGGACGCGTTGGCCCATCGCGCCGAGGTCTTGATTTCGGAAGCACAAGTCAGCATGTTTCAGTTGGAGCGCAAGGCCGTAAGAGACGAGTATCTGCCGTCTTTGCAGTTCGTCGGCGATTACGGAGTCAGCGGCATCACACCGACGGACACGGCGCTACCGACGCGCCGCGTTGCGGTTCAACTCAACGTGCCGATCTTCAACGGCGGATTAACGCAGGGACGTTTGACGGTGGCGAGCAGCCGCGAGCATGAAGCGGAGTTGCAGTTGGGCAGTGTGCGTGGTCAGGTCGAGCAGGACGTGCGCCTCGCACTCGCGACACTGCGCACCTCGTTGGAACGCGTGCGCGCGGCGGATGAAGCCGTGCGGCTTGCTGAACGCGAACTGGAGATGTCGCGCGATCGTTTTCGCGCGGGCGTCGCGGACAATCTCGAAGTGATCAATGCGCAGACGTCGCTGGCAAATGCGCGCGCCGCACAGGTGCAGGCGCTTGCGGTTTACAATGCCGCGCGGCTGAATCTCGCCGCGTCGTTAGGCCGAGCGGAAGCGTTCAGATGGTGACGGCGGAAAGTGTTTAGATAGTTAAGACGGAGTTATGAGCACGACGATTGACGACGAAGTGGAAGTAGAAGACGAACGGAAAGAGCCGGTCCTGCTCGACGAACACGGCGACCCGGTTCCACCTGAGCGTGTGCATCCCGAGCGCCGCAAGAAGCCACTCTACCGGCGTCCGGCGTTCTTGATCGCAGCAGTCATCGTGCTGCTGGTCGCGGCTGCGGTGGGGATCAATTACTGGCTTTATGCGCGCAGTCACGAGTCGACCGACGACGCCTTCATCGATGCGCACACCACCTCGGTCAAACCCAAAGTTGGCGGTTACGTGGTGAAGGTATATGTCCACGCGAACCAGCAGGTGAAGAAGGGCGATCTACTCGTCGAGATCGATCCGCGTGATTATCAGTCGCGATTGGACCAGGCGAAGGCGGCGCTTGCGGCCGGTGAGGCTCGTTTGAAAGAAGCGCAAACCGGAGTCGAGCTGACGCGCGCGAGCTCACGAGCAAACGTGCAACAGGCATCGGGCACGGTGCAACAAGCGCGTGCGGGTGTCGCTGCTCAACGCGCCGCCGCAACCGCCGAAAGCACGCGCGTGACGCAGGCCGCGGCCGCGGTTAACTCCGCGCAAGCAAACCTGCAACAAGCGCAAGCACAGGTCAACGCCGCACAAGCGGAACTGGTCCGCGCGCAGGCCGACGTGGCGCGTTACCAGGAGCTCTACAGTAAAGACGAAGTGTCGCGGCAGCGCTTGGACCAGGCCATCGCAACCGCGCGCACGGCCGAAGCGCAGACCGAGGCCGCACGTCAACGAGCGGCAGCCGCAGCCTCGCAAGTGCGCGAGAGCGAAGCGGCGCAGCGCACCGCTGCCGAGAACGCGCGCCGCGCGCAAGCGCAAATCGGCGCCGCGCAGGGTCAGGTGCAGGAAGCACAGGGACGTTTGGCCGCCGCGAACACTGCGCCGCAACAGGTCGCGTCGAGCGAAGCGCAAGCGCAGACTGCCAGCGCCTCGCTCGAGCAACTCCGCGCCGCGGTGGCGCAAGCCGAGCTCGAACTGTCGTACACAAAACTCTACGCACCCGACGATGGCCGCGTCACGAACAAGTCTGTCGAAGAGGGCGCGCTGGTCCAGGCTAATCAGCCGTTGATGGCGATCGTTCCCGGCGACGTGTGGGTCACGGCGAATTTCAAAGAGAACCAGATTCAAAACATGCGCCCTGGTCAACCGGTGGAGATCACCGTCGACGCGTATCCCGACAAGACTTTCAAAGGACACGTCGACAGCATTCAGGCCGGCACGGGCGCAGCGTTCAGTTTGCTGCCGGCTGAGAACGCGACTGGAAACTACGTGAAGGTCGTGCAGCGTGTGCCCGTGAAGATCGTTTTTGACGAAGGTCCGGATCAGCAGCACCTGCTCGGGCCGGGAATGTCTGTCGTGCCTGAGGTCAAGATTCGGTGAGCAGTAAGCGCGAGTCACTACGAGCGCGGTTTGCGAATCGAGCACCAGCGGCGACGGCGGGCGTTTGGACTCCGAGTTTCAATCCGTGGCTCATCGCCGCTTCGGTAATGCTCGCGACCTTCATGGAAGTGCTCGACACTTCGGTCGCGAACGTCGCCCTGCCCCACATCGCCGGAAACCTTTCCGCTACAACAGAAGAATCGACGTGGGTGCTGACGAGTTACCTCGTCTCGAACGCCATCATCCTGCCCGCCACTAACTGGCTCGGCCGTTACTTCGGCCGTAAGCGTTTCCTGATCATCTGCATTGTCATCTTCACGCTTGCGTCAGCGTTGTGCGGCGCGGCCGCGAGCCTCGGGATGCTGATCGTCGCGCGCATTCTTCAGGGCGCCGGCGGCGGCGCCTTGCAGCCGATCGCGCAGGCGGTGTTGATGGAGAGTTTTCCGCCGCAGAAACGCGGCCAGGCGATGGCCGTGTTTGGCATGGGTGTCGTGGTCGCGCCGATCATTGGTCCAACACTCGGCGGCTGGATTACCGACAACTATTCCTGGCGCTGGATTTTCTACATCAACATTCCGGTGGGAATTCTCGCGGTGTTCATGGCTAACATGTTCATCGAAGATCCGCCGTACATCCGCGACCAGCGTCCGGGAAGAATCGATCGCCTCGGCTTCGCGTTGATGGCTATCGGTCTCGGCACGCTTCAACTCGTGCTCGACAAAGGACAGGAAGAAGACTGGTTTCAATCGTCGTTGATCACCTTCGCGACGATCTTTGCAGCCATAACGCTCGTATCCTTTGTCATTTGGGAGTTGTCGACGAAAGAACCGATCGTGGATCTGCGTGTGTTGAAGAACCGCAACTTCACCGTGGGTACGAGCATCATGACGGTTATGGGCATCGTCTTGTATGGCACGATTGCGCTCCTGCCGCTGTTTTTGCAGACGCTGCTCGGGTATCCCGCGCTTCAAAGCGGAATGGCTGTCAGTCCACGCGGGTTTGGTTCGATCGCGTCGATGGTTTTGGTGGGCCGGCTGATTGGGAAAATCGACGGGCGTTATCTCGTGATGGTTGGCTTTCTCGTGCTCGGCTACGCCACGTATCAATTCAGTGACATCAATCTGATGGTCACGTCGGCCAGCATCACCTGGCCCAACATCATCAGCGGCTTCGCGATGGGCTTCATCTTCGTACCGCTCACGACGATGGCGATGGGCACGCTTTCGAACGAGCAGATGGGAAACGCGTCGGGAGTTTTCAATCTGATGCGCAACACCGGTGGCAGTATCGGAATCGCGGCGATGACGACGATGTTGTCGCGCGGCGGCCAGATTCATCAGGCGGCGCTCGTGCGCAACGTGAATCCCTACGATCCGCAAGTGCAGGAACGCGTTCGGCAAATCACCGGCGCGTTGTCCGGCGGCGCGGGCGGCGACGGATCAGCCTACGGCATGATCTACGGCATCGTCGCACGACAGGCGATGGTCCTGTCCTACATCGACAACTTCCGCATGTTGGCATTCTTATGTGTGCTCTGCGTGCCCGCTGTTTTTCTGTTCAAGCGCGTCCGCGCAAAAGGCGGCGCAGTCGCGATGCACTGAAGCTCTGTTTTTATAAGGAGTAATCATGAAACCTACATCCAGGCTACAAGACACTGAGAAGTCTGAAATCATCGTACGTCCTCTGCAAGAGGCTGAACTTTCTACAGCCGACTCGATCATGCGGCTCGCGTTCGGTACGTTTATCGGCCTGCCCGACCCGATGGCGTTCATGGGCGATGCGAGCTATGTACGAACGAGGTGGCGCGCCAATCCGAATGCTGCTTTTGCGGCTGAAGCGAACGGAGAAGTCATCGGGTCAAACTTTGCCACTAACTGGGGCAGCGTCGGCTTCTTTGGTCCATTGACGATTCGGCCCGACTTTTGGGACCGCGGCGTGGGTAAGCGCCTGATGGAACCGATCGTGGCGTTGTTCGATCAATGGCAGACGAGGCACGCCGGCCTTTTCACTTTTCCGCACAGCACCAAGCACGTCGGGCTTTATCAAAGGTTCGGCTTCTGGCCGCGGTTTCTAACGGCGTTGATGTCGCGGCCGGTTGAGTCGATAAAGAGCGGGGAGCCGTGGACGAGATTCGGCGAACTGCGGGCTAGCGATAGAGACGATGTCCTGAGCGCGTGCCGTGATGTTACCGACGCCATCTATGAAGGCCTCGACGTGGGGCATGAAATCCAGGCCGTCGCTGCCCAAAACCTGGGCGACACGGTTCTTTTATGGGACCGCGACGACAGGTTGGTGGGACTGGCTGTCTGTCACATGGGACCAGGCACAGAAGCAGGCAGTGGCGTTTGCTACATCAAGTTTGGCGCGGTGCGTCCTGGGCCAAACGCCGAACAGCACTTCAATAATTTAATCGACGCCTGTGAAGAGATGGCCTCGGCCCAGCAACTAGCGCGTCTCGCCGGCGGAGTTAATACAGCGCGCCATGAAGCATATCAGCAGATGCTCGCACACGGGTTCCGTACGGACATCCAGGGCGTAGTAATGAGCCGGCCGAACGAGCCGGGCTACAACCACGCGGGCGTTTATCTCATCGACGATTGGCGCTGACGCTGGTCCAGTGGGAGAAGAGTTTGCTGAACACTATCTCCTCGTAGTGACAGTTCCACCAACGGGTGACGTAGAGGCTCGACTGTCTGATCAGGATGGTAAATAGCGCCACCGCCTGTCGGCAATCCGATGGCTCGCGTATCGGACGCCGACAGGCGTAAGCACTCGATTGTAGTTTTCCAGTTAATGGATTCTTCATGCGCGCCGACGATGAAGGGCGCTAGTTTCAAGGTCTCGATCCGCGATCCGTCCGCGCCGCGAAAGCCCAGGCCCAGTTGAACGGCTCCGGCGGAGATACCGATCAGGCATGCTCCCTCGAAGTGTCTCCTGACGAGATGGTCATTCAACCCGTTGGCAAGAAAGGTCCGCCAGCCCATCTCAACATCACCTCCGGCCAACAGGATCAGATCGGCGTTGTTGAGAAATGCGAGCTCTGCTTCGGTGAGGGCAGACGAAATCATTTTGCAGTCGCAGACACCCGCTCCTTCCATCGCCGCTACGAAGAGATCATAGAAGTCCGGCTGGTCGCCATTCGATGCGCCGACATAAGCAGCTTTCAGCCGGTCTCGCGTCGTCGTCTGCACCACTCTCTCGAGCAGGAGCTGGCCGTTATCGCGCCAGAAAAGAAGCTGGCTGTCGGCAAGCAGAAAGATCGATTTCAACGAAGTCATCCGATAAATCCGCGCCGGGATGTTCGCGCTACTCCTGCACCGCGATTTGGTACTGCTCGAGTTTGCCGTTGGGCAATTCGTAGGTCCACGCGCGCAACGTCTGCTTATCGAAGCGCACGAGGTAAATTCGCAACGTCATGCCGCCGCGCAATCCTTGTCGGACCTGGACGAACTGTCTCGGTGTACCCAACGGGCCGAGGCCGGCCGCGAAGTCCTGCAAGGCCTGCTCGCTGAAGTAGGCGTTCGCGTTGTCGCTGAAGAGCGAACGATCGATCGTGCCGTGTTGTAGCCCTGCAAAAATCTTCTTCGCCTGTTCCAGTTTCTCTGGTGTGGCCGGATCGTTCTGCTGGAAGAGCAACGGAACAATGCCGTGCGCGATGTCGTCGGCTGCCGAGGATGCGTCCTGGTTCGTTAACGCCACCACCGAGACCCGTTCATCCGGAAACACGATGCTCTCCGAAACAAAGCCCGATACTTCCCCACCATGCGAAACCGCGCGATGCCCGGCTTCCGTCCCGAGGGTGACGCCGAGTCCGTAACGAGTGCCGAGACCGTTGTTGGTTTGGACCTCACGTTCCAGCTCACGATACGAGGCCGGGCGCAGGAGTTTCTGGTCCATGATCGAGATGTTCCACTTCGCGAGATCTTCAGCCGTCATCGCCAGCTCGCCGGCCGCGAAAAGCCAGCCCGGTCCTTCCTTCGGCGCGGCGCGCAATGGTCCGAGCGCATAACGCATGTAGCCCGTCGGGTCCGTATCGCCCAATCGCTTCTCATCGATATTCGCCACACTCGCCATGCCGAGCGGTGCAAATACGTTGTCCTTCAGGAATTGCAGGAGCGGTTTGCCGCTGGCCTTTTCGATGATCACGCCAGCGATGACGTAATTCGTATTGCTGTACTGCCACTTTGCTCCCGGATCGAAATCGAGCGGCTTACGCGCCCACATGTCGAGGATCTTCGCCGACGTAACCGGCTGGAGCATCATCGGCATCACGTAGTCCTGCGGCCAGTAGTCCTGATAACCGGACGTGTGCGACAGCAACTGCCTGATCGTCACTTCATTCGCGCGCGTCAGATCGGGAATGAACTTCGCCACCTTGTCGTCGAGCGAGAGTTTTCCCTGCTCCTGCAAGAGCAACATCGCCGCCGCCGTGAACTGTTTGCTGATCGAACCAATGCTGTAGCGCATCGCGGGAGTCGCGGGCGTCTTTGGATCGAGTCGCGCCGATCCGTAAGCCTTCAGGTAGACGATCTTTCCGTCTCTCACTACTGCAATCGAAGCGCTTGGCACGCCTGACTGCGCGAGCGCATCGGTTGCAAGTTTATCGATTTGGTCGCGCAGTTCAGGCGCGAGATCCTGGGCGCTGCTGTTACTGACCGCAAGCAGTAACACGAAGACGAGAGTGATCAGCGACGCGAAGCGAGCGTATGAATTGCGAGCCTGGGGCATAGTGTTCTCCTCGGAGCGAACAAGATGAGTTGCGAGAATCTTACCTTTCAGTCGTGTAGTTCGTCATCCATCGTTAACAACGGCACACAATCAAACAGCCGCCGGAAAACTCCGACGGCTGCTTCGTCCCTTTGCTCTGAACCGACTGTTAAGGCAAGGCCTCGATATTCACATAGAACTTGAAACTGCCGGTCTGTTGAATGCCGAAGAGCAGCCTGATGTTGATAGAATCGCCGTTCGCCAGCGGTGTTCCCAGTGTGATCGTGCCTGACGACAAGGTAGAGTTGAATGCGCCACCGTTGGGTTGCGAAGGTGGTTGCTCCAACGTCGTGCCCTGCACGTTGACGGTACAAGGCGTCGTCGCTACTCCATTCGAAGACAGACACGTTGCCGCGTCATTAATTCCCGAAACCACTACCAGCGACGATGTGCGCGCACGCAGATCCGCAATTCCCGCAGGCGCCGGGAAGGTACTGACGTCGACAATCCGGTAGCGCAACCTCGTAACTGACGCGCCCGTGTTATTGACCACACGGCGGCGAAAATCGAGGGTGCCGAAGGTCGAGTTGTTTGCTGAGTCACTCGTGAAATCACGAACGCGATTTGGCGGCGACGACGGAGACGCCGTCGAATCCAGCATCAGGAATGGAAACTGCGCCGTGCGCTGGATTGGCGACGCGAGGTTTTGTGGACCAGGCGTACCGAGTCGCTGACCCGCGCCCGCACTGATGCCGTTAGTGTCCACGAAATAGAAGTCGCTTGCATTGTTGTTGGTGTCGACATGTGCCCCACCTGACGGACACGCGCCGAAACTCGTGATCGAGCCCTGCTTGCCACACTCGTCACGAACGAACGCGTAGTCGATATTGAAACCCGTGATCGCCGGATAACCCGTCCCCTCCTTGTAGAGAGTGTTGGCTTCGGTGGTCGATCCGGCAGCATCGAGCCGGTTGGCCAATGTGAAGTTTGCCGCGACCGACGTGTTGAAGAGCGCGATACCGGCATTGTCGGGTATGTCGGTGGTGTAGGTCGCGTCACCCGTCGCGTAACCAGACAACGAGTAAGCGCCGGAGTTGGTGCAAAGGTAATGGCCGCGGCTCGGAATCACCGTGCCGTTGGGAATGACGCAGCGCGCTACGCCATCCGACGCGGCGACGGCGTAACCCGTGCCGGCGCCTGAATCAGAAACGGTTTGGTTAGCGCCGCTGTTGTTATAGATCTCGATGAACTCGTCGTTATCGCCACCTGGACCACGCAGGCGGAATTCACTGATGACCAATTGCCCGGTGGTCGCCGGTGGTCCAAAGAACGGATTACAAGCGAAGGCCGTGGGGGTGACGATCAACGACCAACTGCTGAGCGTGCCCGTATCGATTGCCGCTTGATCCGAAACCAGCACCTGCCACGTGCCCAGAGTGCTTGCTCCGTTCATCTTGTTGAGTTCACCGACCGGCTCCGGCGAGCCAAAGCCGAGCGTGGGCCAACTCGGTGAATTGGCGATCGGCAACCAACTGCCGGTGTACGGCGCTTGCGCGTTGGTGGCCAGCAGCATATCGCCCGAAGCCTGGTTGTCGATCACCATGTTTGTGATGTTGTCGCCATCGCCGCCGCCGGCAACAGCGCCGCCGATGAACGAGATGAGATCCACGCCGTAACCGTTCGGCGCCTTGAAGCCCACGGTCAGGTCGCCGGGGAAAGTATGATTGATACTGTCAACGCGGAAGTTGAGATCGGCAATCTCGAAGTCGTCCGTGATGGTTTGTGAGTCGATGACGCCGCGCGGCCGGTTGTCCTGAATCGCGAGCGGCGCGCCCAGAGTACGCGTGTAAGTCACCGGCGCAGCGGTACCGTTCGGAGCGCCGACGCGGAATTGAAAGTCCACCGCCTTCACGCCTAACGAACTGGTGGAAATGATCGTGAACTTGATCGATTGTCCACAAGTTGCTGAAAGCGGAACATTGAATTGGAAAGTGTCACCGGCCGCGCTACCTTGAGCCGGAATCGCGGCGTAGGTGGATGAATTGTCCGTGATGTTGATGCCTGCCGTTGACGTGGTCAGACTCGCGGTCGCGGAAGCTACGTTCTTCGACGCGCTCCGCCACGGATTCGCGAGCGTGACTGTGATTTTGATCGGCTCGCCCGCGTCGATAGCGCCGTTGTTGTTGCCGAGGCTGTCGTCGACCGCGACGCTCTGGACGTCGAGTCCGGGCGTGGTGAACGACTCCACGATGCCCTGATGTGAAGCACGGGGTGCGAAGCCACGCGCAGTGGAAACACGCGCGCCGTAACCGAGACCGCGATCCGCAAAACCATCCCAGATGGACTGTTCGTTGGCGCAAGCATTAGTAGCGCAATCAGCGTCGATGATCGCGTCGCGCGCATCGATGTAACTGGGATTGATCGGCGTCATCTTGAGCGCGTCGGTAACCAGTTGCAGCATGATCTGATTGCCGGTTGGCACGTCGCCGCCGTTCGCGGCAATAATGCGACTGCGCACTTCCCACAACGTCAGCGCCCAAATCTCACCGACGTTGTGGACTTCGCCGCCGCCACCAATGTTGAAGCCGAGTGGATCGGGAGTAAGACCGCCGGACAAATTGTTGGTGTAGTCATCAGCGTCCGCCCAGGTGAGCGGGTTGATCGAGTTGTTGGTTGAATAAGGGAAGCGACGGCCGCCGTAAACGTAGTTATCCGTGAATGTAGTTACGCCGAAGAGCTTGTAACTCGTATACGCGCTGAGCGCATACATGCCGTTGGGATCGTCGGCGTTCGTATTGTTGAGCAGCGAGAGCGCGTAAAAATCGCTCCATCCTTCGCCCATTCCTTTACCCGGATCCCAGATCAAGCCGGCCGCATTGCCGACCAGCCGGTTAGTCAATCCGTGGGTCAGTTCGTGAATCAGGACTTCTGAGTCGAGCGCGCCGTCACGGTCCACTGTTGGTCCAATAAAGCGGAACATCTGCGCGCGGCCTGATTGCCCGTCGGGCGGCGTCGAAAAATTAGAATTGTCCGTGCCGGTGTTGTCCTGCCCTTCAGCCAGCACACGGTCGTTGCCGAGTCCCATGCCGGAAAAGTTTGTTTGCTGGAAGTTACCTGCCGCTTCATCGAAGCCGAGCAAATACAACTTGTCGTGATACCAGTTTGAGACGTAGAAGAGTTGCGTGATCATGCCGCGGCGAAACTGGTCCACCGGCAGCGTGCCGTTGTTACCGTTGCCGGTTGGTGTTTGGCCTGACTCAGGATTTCCGCCCTGTGGTGGCGGCAGAAAATTGGTCTGAAAGTTTCTCGGTGTCGTTCCCAGAAAATCGCGGTTGCGGCCATTCGCGTCGGGATTACCCATCGGCTTGCCGGCGCCGTCGAGCACTGAGCTGGCCGCGGTGTCGGGAACGTTGTTGTCCGCGCCGCCGACACGGTCCATGTAGGCGTGGACGTTGTTACCGATCGTTTGCGTTTGCGCGGCGGTACAAACACCACCGGGACAATCGTCAATCCAACCATTCGGACTCGCGACCGCACTCATCGCCGTGAACATGCTGACGATCGTCGGCGAGATGCCCGCGGGCTGAGTATTGGAACCGACGGTGGCGTTGGACGGTGAGAGCGGCGCCGGACTATCGGCGGGCGTGGTCCCATCGGCCTGAACGTAGACGCGGAAGCGAGCGTCCTGAGTTGAAGCGTTGTCGCGAATGTTTTTTCGCCATAGCAGCTTTCCGGAACTCGCATCGACGAGCGTATACCAATCGCCCGAGCCATTGGTGAAGGTCACTTGCGACCAAGCCGGAACGAGGATGCCGGGAGCCAACGGAAAGTAAACGAGTTTGCTGGTGACGTTACCCGAGATGTTTGGATTGTTAGCGACAATCTCTACTTCCGTTCCGTCGATGTTCGCATTCGCGAGTGTGGCCTGAGCGGTGTCGGTTTGAATTTCGACGGAGTTCATCGCGGCGCTCAAGGCTGCCGGCGCTGAAATCAGTCCATCAAATTCGAGCGGGCCGGCCGCGGCATTAGGAATCATCAAACCGGTCGAACGAAACACTCGTCCCTGCGCGTCGAGAATGAAGCGCGTTTCACTCTGAAAGACCGGCAGTCCGTTGACTGTTTGTTCGACGCGCACCATGCGCATGCCGCTACCGCCGCTCGTGCTTTCCCCCGTGAATTTCATAACGGCGACATCTTTCGACGAAACGCCGTAGAGGTCGCTGTTCGCCGTGATAAAGCTGCGCACGATGTCATCGCCCTCGCGGCCGACGGCTGGTCCACTGAGCGCGCCGGTCGTGCTTCTTAAGATCTCCACCGCTCCGGTCACTGGCGACGACTTGGCTTGCGCGCCTCGCGAGAACGTTCGCAAACGCGTCAACGCGTTATCGACTGCCGTCTTGCGAGCTTGTAGTCGTTGCGTGATCTTGCCGGCGTTGGCGTTAGCAATGGCCGACATGGTCTCAGGTTCTGATGTTCTGATGTCCAGGTTGGGAAACTGCCGCGGCTTGGACGATTGCGACGGTTGCTCCTGCGGAACTTTTATAACGCCTCTGCCTTTTTGCGTGGCAGCGTGCATTGTGTCGGCGGCGCTTCCAACTGTTTGCGAAAGCGAAGCTGCTAACAGGACGGCGATCGCGATTGCGAAAACGAGCAGTATTAGTTTCCTGGTAGACCGGGGGAAAAGTGAAGACATCAAGAGCTCCTTAGTATGGTTGTGGTCCGACAGCTAGACTGAGGCGAATTTTTGAAGAGCTAAAGTTGGGCGAAGTTCTTCTGCTCGAGAAGACGCAGGTGAGGCGCTGGAGATCACAATACCATCAATTTACACATCACAAACAACAACTTTTTCGCGTTGGACCAAGTTGTTATTTTCGATCGAAATTTTGCGGAGATTCGCTACGGCATTTTGCCGTGACTGCGGAAAAATGCATCACTCAAGTGACATTCGCTACGGATTTGGCAACCAACCCGCACGAGCAAGAACTTCCAACGCAACGTCACGCAACGGACGGTCGCCGTTGTCCACAGTGAAGTGATCGACTCGTGCCTGGTCCAGGATGGCGTCGAGCTCAACGGTTCGATCGAGATGCCACTGTAAGCCTGCTCCCTTTTCGCGAGTGCGCAGACGTTCGCGCCGGAGATCCAGCTCAGCCGTAAGCCGGCACACCTGAATCTCTGCATTCGGAATGCAGCGGTGATAAACCGACATGTCATCCGGCGTTTCGATCACTCCGGCAATCACCAGGCGCTCAGCGCCCGCTGCAAGAAAGGTCGTGACGACACACGCGAGGTTCAGTTCGATGATCCGTTCATTGAAGCGGCCTTGCGCCGGCCACGAATATCCGAGTGCGTCCCGCTCCACGCATCCGTGCGGCGTCTCACGCTTTTCCAAAACGTCGTGTATCTCGATAAGCGTGGCAGTCTTCCCCACACCAACCGACCCGGAAAGTGCTAAAACTGGGACCTTGAAAGTGTTCATCATTGACAAAGGTGTTTTGCCCGTCTATTATGCCCAATGTCCGCTAAAGGTGGGGTAAAAGTGGACGTTCGTTCAAGCCCCGGACCCCATTTCCCATAAACTCTCTCAGTTTCCCTCAAAGCGACCTGAGCCTACCCCATCCCATTAGGAGGATAAAAACCACAATGTCGACATCCTGGAAGGGCCTGTTTTGCGCCCTTGTTTTAGCTACCCTGCTCTCTTTGGGCGGAGCGGTCTGTAACGCGCAGACCACCGGTTCCGTCACCATGACCGCCACCGTCTCGAACTTCGTTGAACTGACTTCCGGCGCTGTTACGCTCACCGGCAATTCGGGCGGTAGCGTCATCACCGATGGCACCGCCAATAGTCCGCTCGCGGTCGTCGTCAATATGGGCGAATTAGGACCAAGCAACACGAACAGCTTCGTGCAGCTCAGTGTGCCGCTCAGACTTCGCAGCAACGTCGCGTACCAACTCAACATGGTGAGCAGCGTTGCCGGCGCCGGCGCCACCAGCTTCAGCTTGAAAGACACTGACGTCGGTTTTGGCTTGACCCCGGCAGCACGCCCGGCCAATCTCGCCGCTGGTGTTGATACGAATGCTACGCCTGGCGATCCGACCGTCGGTGGCAGCACGGATGCGAACGGCCGTTGGGTGTTCGCTGGCGCAAACTCTACCCTCGGTGCTTACGCGGTATCGGGTGCGGTGTTGAGTGGACCACGCATTAACAAAGCTGTGTCCGGCAACAGTGCCACTAACTTAACCGTTCCGGCAATCTTCGCCGTCAAGCCTCAGTTCTTCGATCCCGCTCCGGCGATCACGATCACGGCTCAATTCACGGTTGTCGCTCTCTAATCGCGACGCTCTCTTCCCTTGAGTGAGTCCGGCCGCTATGGCTCTCGTGCTCAACGGCCGGACGATCTCAATCCCGCTTTAACCCTTGAGGACATCCCCATGCCCCGCTCACTAAAACTCTTCAGTTGCCGATCTACTTTACTGATCACCTTCCTGCTACTCGCCGCCACTGCATCTCTCGCACAATCGACTACCGGTACTGTCACCATGAGTGCGACGGTATCGAAGTTCGTCGAAATCAACTCCGGCGGCTCCGCCACACTGTCGGGTAATTCCGGTGGTGGTATTACTACAGATGGCGTAGCGAACAGTCCGCTCGCCGTCTCGATCAATTTGGGCGAACTCGGTCCCAGCAATACAAATCCTTTCGTCTCCGCCCAGGTTCCCCTCAAACTACGAAGCAACGCGCCTTATGTCCTGTCGATGAGCGCGACGGTCACCAGTTCCGGTACGACGAGCAACAAAATCGGAGCTGCCGACGTTGGCTTTGGCCTCGGCACAGTCACGCGCTCAGGCACGGGAGTCAACACGGGCGGCACTGACACGAACGCTACGTCAGGCGATCCAACTCTCGCGGCGAACGGATCGGTTAATGCGGGCACTGGTCGTTACGAATTTACGGCCGTGCGATCGAACCTCAGCGCCTTTAGCTCCGCCACTACCGCACTCAGCGGACCTTTCATCATGAACGCGGTCCCGCGCAGCAATACCAACGGACTGACCGTGCCGGCATTCTTCGCTATCAAACCTCAGTTCTTCGAAAACGGTACTACAACAGTTTCAGTGACCTTTACTGTGGTCGCACCGTAATGACACTCCGATTTCTGACCTACACATTACTCGTCACGGCAGTCTTGTTTGCTGCTGAAAAGACGAGTTCCGCTCAGGCCCTCGACATTAGTTCCGGCGGTCAACCGACGATCACCGGAGCGGTCAGCGGATCAGTTACCGGAAGTTCGAATGTCACAAACGACTTAGTAGTGACGATAAATTTTGGAGAAGTTTCACCGCTCAATACGAATTCGATCGTAAAGGTAGTTGTCCCGGTAGCGATTCGCAGCAATCAGCCTTACCAGGTTGCAGTTTCAATGTCCGGTCTCAGCAACGCGAATGCTCAGGCTTTGCAAGCATCAGATATCGGGTTTGGCCTGCAGAACATTCGTGTGTTGGGAGGCGCGGGAAAAGTTTGTACGCAGAGTACGCACACTATCCGCTCACCATTCAACAACGATCCATCAACTTCTGCGACAGTCGCAGCAAATGGTCGAGTGGCCTACACCTCTTCACTCGCGAATTTGTCAGGCTCAACGATCATTCTGTCCGGGCCACAGCTTTCCAAAAATAACAGTTCTATTCGACAGCAAAGCGACGGTTACGTCTTCGATGCCATCTTTACGCTCACGCCGCAGTTCTTCGCGACGGGAATTTCTTCCGCAACTCTCATATTCACGATCGCCGCTGGTCCGAATGTACCCTGCTGAAAGGTCTTCAGATCGATGTCCATTCCAAACACTATTGCCCGCTGCGCAACAATTCTGGTCCTGTTACTTACTGCGACGGTCCTGCTGAAAGCCCAGGAACAAAATGCGACCGCAGTTCCACAGCAAAGAGGAAATGGGATTTCGTTAGCACCCGCGCGGCTCGAGCTGGAGATGCAACCCGGATCGGAAACGACCGTCGTGGTAAACCTCGACTATCACAGCAGTGCTGAGAACGCGCAACCCGTTCGTATTATCGCGAGCTTGAATGATTGGACCATCGATCGCAGTGGTCAGGTGAGGTTTGAGAAACCAAACACGTTAACGAACTCGGCAAGTTCCTGGCTGATTTACAGTCCCGCCGAAACGACTGTAATCCCGGGAAACCTGCATTCGATTCGCGTGACCGTTTCAGTTCCGAAGGACGCAACGCCCGGCGATCATCTGACAGCTCTCGTCATCGAACAGCGGCCAGACAATATCAAGCTGGATCAAAATCGCCGGCAGATGGTGATCAAGTATCGAATGGCCGCGGCGTTTTATATCAAGGTCCCGCAGTTACACCGGCAGGGTTCGTTGGAAAGTCTCAAGGTTGAGGCAAGCAAGGAGGAACTAACAGTCACGCCGCTGTTGAAGAATGCCGGCAATAGCGTTCTTCGTCCTCTTACGTCTTTGAAGGTGATGAACGCGGCGGGCGCGGCGGTAGTGGAGTTACCGCAAGCAGAATCGTTACCACTGCTCGGCGGCTCTGAATTAATTAAGCCGCTGGTGGTTCAAACGCGATTGGCGCCGGGCACTTATACAGCGAGCTACAGGGTGGATTTTCAGGATGGAAGCAGACCGACTGAAGGCGTGACGGAATTCATAGTTCGGGAGTCGCAAGCAGCGTCAAATGCGACGTCGCCGGGCCAGAGTCCGACTTCAAATTAATGAGTAACACTATTTCCAACGCATTACCCGGAGAGTCGAGAGTTCCACCGAGTGAGATGCGGGAACCACTTAACACTAATAATGACTCGGGCAGCTCAAGCGCAACTGAACCGGGAAAAACCTTTTCTTCAGGACCACGCGCATCGAACCGTCTCGCAATTTTGACGTCACGCACAGCTTGCCGCGACACCAGTGGGCCGGTTGCTTGCACACTCGTGATCACGACTTGACTCACGACCGCAGAGTTTGAATTGAGCACTGCGGTGATCTTGAACCCGCAATTCGAACGCACCAGTAAAGGTAAACGAATGACCCCGTTTTTGTCGGCGCTCGAGAATGTTATGTCAACGCGGTTACTACCGGTGTTCACCACGTCTGTCGCGATCGTGTTGGGTGGCAGGATTCGAGGCACAGAAAGAGTAACGGTTTCGCTAACGCCACCGTTTAGAACTACACCCGCATTTTGCGCGACCGTGCGCGCGGACATCAGCAGCATCACAGCGATGACGCTGAACACAACACGACACGTCAAGTTAAACCGGCTCATTGCCAGCACCTGAAACTCTCCTGATTTAGATTGCAGAATCTATAAACGCTTAATCCCGGCACAGTTCTCAGGAAAGTGCCTTCCCTGCCGAGCTTCCCATGCACCTGCTGTTCCGAGTTGTTGCGATCCTGCTTGTTGCTTATGCGGCGACTGTACCAGTCACCGTGTTGGCTCACAACTTCGGCAAGGACGCGCCCACACCCAAGAATGCAGCGCAGGAAACCTCAGTAATTGTTGTAAATGGCCGGCCTCTGGTCGGACCGAACAGTGCGGCGCAGTTGCGCGGCGGGCGTTTGTTTCTTCCGGTAGCAACGATCGCTGAGGCGCTCGGCGATACGTTCAGCTCAGATTCGACGCTGCGTATCGCCACAGTTCGACGGCAAAACGGGACAACGGCCGTGTTCAATGGTCCACTGAATGAGGTCCGCGAGAACGGGTCCATTATTCTCACCGTCTCGGGTACTGCGGATTTAGTTTTCCCGCCAATATCGAGTGAGCTGATGCTGCCCGCGGAAATTGTTTCTGCGCTGCTCGATGTCACAGTTCGGCGCGATGAAAGAAACGCCATTATCGTTAGTCGCAAAGACCAGCAAGTGGAAACTGTTCGCACTGGTGAGAAGCACGCACGATTCGAGCTCTTTCGGCTCGAGTACGATTACAACTTCAGCCGCTATTCTTCGGTAGGTGACCACAACCTGATTCTTCGTGGTACAGGCCGCGTAGGCGACGCCCGGCTGAGTTTTATCAGCAACTCTTCAATGGCCATCGGGCACGATGCGTTTGGTCCAAAGACGATTGGCGGTTTCGTCCGGCTAGATCGTCCGAATGGTCAGAGCTTCGTTGCTGGTGAATTTGGTACCGGCACCGATGTCGCTTTTT
This sequence comes from uncultured Blastocatellia bacterium, assembly GCA_946480785.1. Next base: position 21,330 of record CAMLLD010000039.1, read on the forward strand.
TGAGTGCGGCTGTAAGGGGTGGTTTGGTCCAACTGCCTGTGAGCAGGTTGCGGCTGGATTTCTTCGGCGGGCAAACGACTTCAGGAATCGTCCAGACACATGCGAACGCACCGACGTCGAATCCAAATGACCCCCTCCCGCACCTCGCGGATCTGAGCGTCCGCTATGACACCAGTATATTCGGAGCGATTGCGACGACGGCTTCAGAGATCCCCAGTCAGACACGTATCACTTTGTCAGGCGGAGGTCTTCACTTTGGTGGGCCAACTCGGCAGGGCGATGTAGTGGCTGGTGATGTGAAGTACGCGACCGCCGTGAATCGATTTCAGGCTGACGTGGCGGTGGGCCGGTTTTCCGGTCTTGGTCGCTATGGAAATCAGGTAACGGGTTCCGCGTTTGCAATTAATCTGATTGGGTCTTCTCATCTCACCGATCAGCTACTAGTGCAAGCGCAGTATTCGTATGTAGGCGAAAACTTTCTCAGTCCACAAAGCGGACTGAATGAACCCACGAATTTAAGCGCGGTCAGCGTCAATTGGCAGCCTCGCAAATGGCTCGCGGCGTCAATCAGTGGCAGTACTGCGACCACGCCCGGCAAAGTCGATCAATTCAATCGTTACGTCACGGCAACGTTAAATCTCACCCCGGAGAATCATCTGCCGTCGTTCTTCATTTCACATACCGAAACCAGCACCACTCAATTGCGCGACGCCACGTTCACCTTGCTGAATGCAACGAAGCGGTTTCAACGTTGGCAACTCTTCTTCAATGGCTCGCGGGTCAAGACGTTCGGCGACGCATCACTTACCGCGCAGGTTGGTGGGAGCTTTCGCATCAACGAATCAAATTCGCTGGAGGTGAGCCAGTCGCAAGGCAGTCGCGGCGTGTTCACGGGAATGGCGACGTGGCAGACGTCGAACCTGTTGGGCCACCGCTTGTCTTTGAGCGGCGGGCTCGGTTACACGAGAAGTGATTCGACTCCGCTTCAGATGTCGGAGCATCTTTCTGCATCGGTGAAGCTGCGACGGAATACCACGATGCAGTTCAGTTACTTGAAGACAGTAACTGGTACGACCGCCCTCTTGAGTCTGCACGGATTTTTCTTTTCCTCAAAAGGCGCTGAGCGTGGGGTCAATGGTCCAATCGCAGAGTTGAATCGCTACGGGGCGGTACACGGACGTGTTTACCAGGACCTTAATCTAAATGGCCGCTTTGATCCGGGCATCGATCAACCGCAGGCGAACGTTAGAGTGAGGGTTGATGGCAGCCGCTACGTCGTTTCCGACGATGACGGAAATTTTCGTGTAGACAGTGTCGCGCAAGGTGAACATTCGGTCTACCTGGATCTCTTGTCCGTGCGCGCCGACCTCACCTTTTTAGATAGCGCACGACAGGTGATAAACCTGAATTCCGGTCGTGATGTAATCGTTGACTTCCGCGTAGTGCGAACCGGACGGATCACGGGAATAGTTTGGCTGGACATGAATGAGAATGGACGCGTTGACGCAGGTGAGCAGCCGCTGGCGGACGTTCGGGTAGTGACCGGAAGTGGTCGTGACACGTTAACGGACGAAAAAGGTTACTTCATCATCGGCGACCTGCCGCCGGGAGAACATATTCTTCTTCTGGACGAGCGAACCATACCGGCTCAAACAAGATCCTCGACCGGCTCACAAACCATCCGGGTCGCAGCAGGCGACGAAACCGTCACCACCTTCCCAGTCACACCCCTCCCGGATCAAGTAAAGAAATTCCCCAACTAACGTTAATAGCCAAATAGTTCCGCCACCCGTCCAGCCACCTCATCCGCGGTGAGCGGGAAGTGCCGTGGAATGTTATGGAGCAACGGAAAACTTGGTGGTGACGAAACCGACTGAGAGGAATGGTAGGCGCGTGCGGATTTGAACCGCAGACCCCTAACGTGTCAATTTTTGTGGCCACCACGGCGTTCAGCAGTCTAGAATCTCACGCCTAAGATGAACTCGCTGATCTCCTACCTCAATCACTGGACCAACGTGCAACCGGAGCAGCCTTACGCGACGTTCCTCGACCTGCACGGCAACGTAACCGAGACCTACACCTATCGCGCTTTCAACGAGCGCACTGCCTACGTCGCTGAATATCTATCCCAACAAGTTGGGCTCAAGCCTGGCGAGAGAGCTTTGCTGGTCTATCCGCCGGGCCTCGAGATTATCGTCGCCTTCTTTGCCTGCGCGCGTATCGGCGTGATCCCCGTCCCGGTTTACCCGCCCACGCAAAACACCCCTGCCCCGCGCTCAACAAAGCTCGACTTCATTGTCGACGATTGCCAGCCCACAGTCGCACTCACCACTTCACAACATTCCGATCTCTCCGCTCTGCAATGCATCTCTACGAACTACCTGCGCGGCAAGCCAAACGAAACTCTGAATCACGACCCACACCCGATCCTCTTCTTGCAATACACGTCCGGTTCGACGAGCGATCCCAAAGGCGTGATCGTTTCGCATGAGAACGTGATTCATAACTGCTTTGCCATCGCGGATCACAAACCCATCAGCGTCTCCTGGTTGCCGCAGTATCACGACATGGGCCTGATCGGGTATTACGTCTTCACGTGCATCTCCGGCGGCGCCACTTATGGTTTCTCGCCGGCCGACTTTCTGCGACGCCCGCTGCTGTGGCTTCAAACGTTGAGCCGCGTGCGCGCGACGTGCACGTCTTCGCCAAACTTCGGCTTCGAGTATTGCCTGCGCGAAGATAAAATCCCCTCCGCTCAACTCGCCGGCCTGGATCTCAGTTCGTTGCGCGTGCTGATGAATGCCTCAGAGCCGGCGCGCCCTGAAACGCATCGCCGTTTCCTCGAACGATTCGCGCCTTACGGTTTGCGCTCCGAGGCGCACATTGTCGCCTACGGACTCGCGGAGAACACACTCGCCGTCACTCATCGAGGCCGGCGATCTGCAAGATTTGGCGAACGCGAGTTAATGAGTTCGGGCGCGCCGTTGGCAGGAATTCACGTGCGCATCGTCGATCCGAAATCAGGCAACGCGCTTCTCGATGGCGAGATCGGTGAAGTCTGGGTCGCCGGCCCGAGCACTTGCCTCGGCTACTGGAACCGTCCGCAGCTCACTGAACAAACCTTCGGCAACAGCATCACCGCGAACGACACCGATGCCGGGCGCTACTTGCGCACCGGCGATCTCGGACTCGTCGACAACGGCGAATTGTTCATCTGCGGCCGGATAAAAGATCTGATCATCGTGCGTGGCGTTAACTACTATCCGCAAGACATTGAAAGTGTCGTCGAATCAGCGTCAGCGAAGATACGAACCGGAGGTGTCGCAGCCTTCCAGGCAGAAAATGAAGTAGTGGTCATCGCGGAGGTAAAGCGGGCCAACGATCTTCCGGAGCCGGCCGAAATCATGCAAACGATATACGCCCGTTGCCAACTCACGCCGGACACGATCGTCTTCGTACCGGCGCGATCCATCGCTAAAACCACTTCCGGAAAGATCGCGCGCCAGCCAACGTGCCGCCGTTGGCTGACCGGCAAACTGCGAGTGATAGCAACACACAAATGTGCAACCAATGAATCTCGCTTGCGCAATTTTCTGAAACGCTACAACCTCAAAGGCGATGAGGATCACACGCTCGGTGAATTGGGCATCGATTCTCTGGGCATGGTGTCGTTGCTCGACGACATCGAAACACAGCTAAAGGATCACGGCCTGACCGATCTGCTGAGTGAAATCGACGTCCGGCGGCTCCAACGACTACGGGTCGCCGAGCTGACACGTTTTTTTGACTCCATCGATCAGAAGTCCGCCGCGCAAATTGCCGCGCTGAGAACGATGCTCGATAAATTTCAGCAAGGCCAGGATGAACTGCTGCAGGAGCGAATGCGATCAGATGCGCGGCTCGAGATCGCGCCCGTTGACACCTCGGCCACGCAATCGATCAGCAACGTATTGCTCACTGGCCCAACCGGCTTCTTTGGCCCGTTCCTGTTACACAGCCTCCTGACACAAACGCCTTACACATATCACTTGCTCACGCGCGCAGCAGACGCGGAGCACGGCCTGAATCGCATCCACGAATCATTGTGTCGCACTCAACTCTTAACGCCCGAGCTCGCGCGGAATTTAAGAACACGCGTGCAAGTAGTTTGCGGCGACATTGCGCGACCCAATCTCGGTCTGACTCGAGATCAGTGGCAGTCGTTGAGCAAAACCGTGCAGGCCGTGATTCACAACGCCGCGCACGTGAATTACGTGCTGAACTACGACGCACTCAGGCCCGCAAACGTGGAAGGCACGCGCGAACTGCTGCGCTTCGCCGTCACCGAAACGCCGAAGGAGTTTCACTTCATCTCCAGCACCGTCATCTTCGGCTGGAGCGCGAAAGCCGAACTATTCGAGACTGACAACAACGACGAGATGCTGAATCTCGACTTCGGTTACGCGCAAACCAAATGGGTGGCCGAGCAGTTAGTATTCGCCGCCGCACAGCAGGGACTCGCGGTGCGCGTCTATCGCCCGTCATTCATCACGACTTCAACTCACAGCGTCGCCAGCAGCGACGATATCGTCATTCGCCTGCTGGCCTTCATGATTAATGAAGGCATCGCCGTCACCGCGCAAAATCAGATTAGTTTCCTGCCAGCGGAGGTTGTCGCCAACAACATCGCCGCTATCTTCAACCAACGCGCGACACCCGCAAGAACGTTCCACGTAACTGCAGATCAGTATTACAACCTTGCGGACATCACTCGCCTGATCTCGCACGAGCATGGTTACGAGTTCGTCTATTGCGACATACCGGATTTCGTGACTGAGATGAAGCGCCGCTGCACGCCGGGCAACCTGCTCTACCCGCTGCTCGATTTCTTCAATCGCTCGCAACGGAAGATCGCAGCGATGCAGCGCAAGCGCTACAACAACGCTAACTACTACGTCGCCCGAAACACGTCAGGTAACGGCAACACCGATCCGCCGCTCAAAGACACGGTCGCTTACGTGATGTCCTTTATGCTGCGCGAAGGGCTCATTCGTGATTCACGAAGCAACTCGCGACGCGAAATAGAAGGCGAGATAGAAGCCGGTATAAACCATCACGAGAAAGGCCGCGTACAACAGCGGACCGCGCCATGAATACGCCGGCTCGACGCCGGCGTACGGCCGGTAAGGTCTTAAAATTAAAAAGCTCACCAGCATGCCGAGCGCGCCGCCGCCGACAACGTCGAGCACGACGTGCTGCTTGACAGTACACACCGACGCAGCGACAACAACCAACGTAACAAATGCCGCCAACCCGTAACGCCTCGCGGCTTTCCACACTGCGAAAGCGGCGAGCACGGCAATTGAAAGATGAAGCGAAGGAAAAAGGTTGTACGGCGGATCGATTGCGTAGAGAGTCGCGACGGCCCAACCCGAAGCACGCCCGAGATCCAGCATTGCGCTATCGGCACGCAACGCAGACGAAGTAACCGGAAAAAACGCGAAGCAGAACAGCGAAACCGTGATCACGATCGCGTACGCAACCGCGGTGCGCCGAAACAGGCGTTGGCAACGGACGACAAACAAGGGCAACAATGCCGAGGGGAATATCAGCAGATAAGTCCAAACGGAGGCGGCGATAAAGGGAATGTGATCGTCGAGGAAGGTCTTCAAGTCCCTCGCCTGTTGCGAATCGCGTGAGGCGCCGACACCGAAGTATCCGGCGATGAAAAAGATCACGAGCCCAACGGTGAGAATCGCTCGCTCAAGCGAGGCGCGCCTCATCAAGACACCCTCATGGGCCACCAACCAGCAGGTGAAATACGCCCTGCTTGCCGGCGACCAGATCGCTTCGCGCGGCCGGATGCTTGAGCTGCAGGATCAACTTCGCGATGCGCCGCGCATTGCCCGCCGTCATGTTGGCCGCGCGATTCGAAAGCGCGTAGTGATAGAGCAAACTTCCGCTCACCTTGATACGGCCCGCCGAGATCTGCACGCCGAGCGAAGTGCAATCGATCGCGACGCCCGCCCGACATAAGCTCGGTTGCGCGCCGCCGCCGTTCGTTTCCGCGTGATCCGCAGTGGCATTCAATGCTTGCGCAATCTCTTCGGCATGCCGCGGTAAAAGTAACTCATAGTCCGTCTCACTCTGAAGCCGCCGCCTGACTGCCACGGCAAGCAACGTCAACGTCACCACAACCGTTAGCGCGACGTGCCACCAGTGAAGCGGAAGTACGCCGCCGAACTCGCCGCCGACAACCAGCAACATCAATCCGAGCGAAATCCACTGGCTCTCAGAGAAGCCCAGCACGTAAGCGCGATCCGTATCGGCGCGGACAAACTCAAAGAAGAACCGCCCCGTGCCGTACGCGCATATATATAAGGACAGCGCGGTGCCGGGCGGATAGCCGCGCCAAACGAGCACACAGCCAACCGCGACAATACTGCCCACCCACAATGATTCGATAAGCTGAATCGGCAGAAAACGCGTCATCGCATAATACGGACTAAATCCCGCCGCGACGTGCTCCGGGCCATAACGCACGCCCCATCGTGCCGGACTCCCGTGGCAACACCCGACCATCAAGCAACCGACTCGCCCGCACATCAGCCCGATTCCCAAACCCAGGATGCTAATGTCGAGAAAACTCAGCACCGGCTGGGTTAGCAACCACGATAAGGATGCAGTCGCAGCAAGCAGCACGATTTCATGATGACAGTACGTCAGGCGTTCCTCGCCGAGAATGATTTTCGTGCCCATGATCAACGCCAGAAAGGCTACGACGTCGACGACGATCAATAAGCTCATGACCGGCAGCGATAGTCCAGTAAGATGTGCCAGCACCAACATCAACACTATCGCCAGCACCAGTCCCAAACCGCCGAAGACCTGAAAGCACGACCACGATCTGCCGCCGAACTCAAACGCGGGTCGCACCAGTCGATCAAAGAAATTATTTACGACTCTCTTCATCGCTTCATCTTGGCCGAGCTGACGGAAATCGTCGCTCGCCGAGGTGTAACTGAAAATTTTCCTCGTAACCTTGCAGCGTCGTGCCGGGAAAAACTGCAAGATGAAGAACTTTGGAACTCTCCGGCGAGAGAAACAGAGCAAGCCCGCGATCTGAGTAGACCCACTCACCCTTTGCGATCTGTATCGTGCTCCACTCGCAATCAAATTTTGCTTGCGGCTCACCGAGGTCTTTCAACAGATCGGCTACGCTTGTAGAGAAATTCGGATACGCTACATCCAACAGCAGCGCCTGTGGTCCATCGGACCACACTCTAACCGGCTGATCGTAATTCTCCGCCACCAGCATCCGAAACTCTCGTTTGCTTTTTCCCAGTCGCGCGAAACCGTAACCATCGTTCACCAAGCGAAAGTGCTGCGTTACCTCAGGCAACGAACACGACGCTGGCAGACCGGACCATTTGCCAAAATCACGAGCAGCGAAATTTTCGAGTGCGGACGAGCAAGACATATCAACTTCCTCAATGCGGTCAAATTCACGGCGCGCCGATGAGCTGGATCTTACCCAGGAAAAATGCGGCATAAACATTCTGAATCCCGACCTGGTTTACCAGTTTCATAGCCTGATCAAACGATGCATAGCGGCGCTGATTCATCTCGGGCACATTCGCGGGATCAAACGGGGCGCCGGAAAGCGCCGTGCCCTCAACTTGATCTCTGAGCGCCTGCTCCGACACGTGGCTCTTAATGTTGGTCCACGCAATTTCCGCCAACACCGAAGCCATCCCTTCAACCAACGCGTTGTACTGTTCAGACCCGTAATGAAAAGTCGTATCCGCGTAGTTATGATAGTCCTGATTCTCGAGTGAATGGACGTACTCATGAATCATGATCTGGAAGTAATCCCAGAACATCTTTCTATTCTCGTCGTCGCTGCCTTTCTTGAAACGCTGGATCGAAACTTTACCTTCATTTTGCGACGCTTCCCAGTTCCGATCGATAGCCAGCAGTTTGTCTCTATGCGTTGAGGCGAAACCTTTCTGGATCCTTTCGAGGATCGTAGCTTCCGCATCGCCGCCCGCCGGCGGTGGCGTGGTCCGGCCCGGCACCGCCCCATGCTCGCGGTTAATCTGCAGAATGTCTGCGTCGTCGGTGAGCATGTAGGCTACCAGCTCTTTTGCCTGCTGTTTTTTCCCGGTGTTATCCAGCGCGGCCTGGCTGGCCTTCTGCTCTACAAAGCGGTCGTTCAGATTTACGCCTTCCTTGAATTCTGGTCCTCTCGCATAACTGCCAAAAACCTTGTCTGTTTGCTGTCTGGCAGCGTTACCGATCTCTTCGAAACGATCCATCTTAAACGTCTTGCTTGCCTGCCCATGTTCGACGGTCCCTTTGCCGGTGACCAACTGTGCGGTCTTCTCGTCGATCCAATCTTTCACGCGCGCTTTGATGCGGGCTTCATAGTGATTGGCGCCTATGTCGGGCTTGAACTCCGGCAATGGACCAGTACCTGGAGCCACCGTTAACACGCCGGTTGCCGCTGTCTTTTCCGCCGGCGTCAGCGCATGTGTGCCGGCCAACAGTTCGGGTGGCACTGGTGTACCTGTTGCCGCATATCCCTTTTCAGGGGAAATTTGAGCCGGCGCTTGTGTTTGACTGACTTCACGATAGAGGTTCTGCAGCGTCTGCTCCATCACCGAGACCGCATCAGGCGAAACGTTGCGATCGACGTAGTCGATGCGCAGCGCCTCGAGATCTTTGAGCGCCTGCTTTTGCTCATCCGGCTTGAGGCCTTTGATGAACGCGAGCAGATCCGCAACCGTCGTCCCTCCATCGACCTTCGTCTGCAGATCTGACTTGCTGTATTTCTTGTCCGAACATCGTTGCAGCTTCAGGCCGGATCGGAGTCGAGGCAGAGATTGTTTGGTGAAGTTTCCCAGCAACCCCTTCGCTCCTCCGAAAGTGGAAACAACAGCGCCAACCGCCGAAACGTCTGCTTCTTCTTCCAACGCACTCGACTGCGCGTCGCTCTTCGTCATCGGCGCGCCGGGCACGTCGCTGCTCTGCTGCTGCACGACATGGGCCAACTCGTGAGCGATCAGGGCATCGCCGACGGGCGTTCCCGGTTGATACTCGCCTGGGCCAAACGCGATGTCGCTGCCGATCGTGAAGGCCCGCGCGTCGAGACGATCTGAAGCTTCCTGTGCGGCAAAGTCTGAGTGCACTCGCACGCCGGAGAAATCCGCGCCGAACGCGGACTGCATTCGTTGCCTGATGCCGCCTTCGAGTGGCTGGCCCGAGCCGAGTTCGGCGCGAACTGTTTGCGGATCGCCTACGTTGCCGCCGGGTTCGTGACCTTCTTTGCCCTTGAACAACATCTTGCCAACGCCTGCGATCGCGCTGCCCGCGGCTGAGAGCAATCCACCCACGAGTCCGGAAGCTGTTATGCCCGGCATCTCGGGACTGGCGCCCGCCAGCTCTTCCGGAACCTCCGGGGTCTCGCCCGTAGCGCGCCATTGCTCGATCCCACGTCGCAATTTTTGCGTAACCAGCGGCAGGTAATCCTGCGCGCTCCTGATGCCGGCCGACTCCGGCACGTACTTGCGCAGGGCGCGTTCGAGATGAGCGCTCGACTGTTCGCTGTAGTGGTCCAACCAGCGATTGATGTAAGGACAACCCATCGCCGACCACATCGTGCCGGACAGCGCTTGTTCGGCGGCACTGCACGCGGCGTTGCGCAGTTGGGAAAGAAATTCAGTCTTGCGCATTTGTCCCGCGTTCAGATCTTTCGCGTCGTCGTCGACGATCAATGTGGGCGCTTTTGCAGCGGGCGCGGTTTCGGGTTGCGTGGCGGGCTGAGTGTCTGGCGTTCCTTCGCGTGCCGCGCGTTGGATCATCGGGCCGGGAAGATTTCTGGTAAGGTGCGTTGCGATAAGATCGGCCTGCTGCTCCGACTCATTCGCCGGCTCAGGCACTTTTGGTTTTCGTCTGTTGCCACCACCGGCGAGCAATCGCAGCATCGCCTGGTTGCCGGCAGCCTGCTGCAGGTCCAGCAGCAGATCGACTGACGTTGATTCACTGGGTGGCTGCCTGGCCTGCTCGCCATTGGCTGTTTGAGCAGAAACTGTTTCGCGCGCGTTACCCATCGCCGATTACTTTTTCTTCGGTTCGCGAACGATCTTCATGAGATCGTCAATCAACTCTTTCGACAGCGGCTCACCTTTCCGGTTCGTCGCTTCGCGAGTCTTCCATCGGTAAACCCAAACTGACATCGACTGCTGCACCTTTTCAGCTTCTGTCGGATCAGATACCGGCTTGTCGTAGTAGGCCTTTAGTTTTGCGAGAGACGCCGTCTTCGCAGCGGGCGAAGCCGTAGAGTAATAGTCAAGCAGTGGCGCGAAGAGCGGCCGGCCTTCCCTGGGAAGTGAGGCGTATTGCTGGAAGTAATTAATGAAGTCAACGGTCCAGGTCTCGAGTTCCTCACTATCATCCTTAACCGCTTGCTCTTCTTTTGTCAGAGGTTTGTCGCCGGGCTTTTGCCTCTCTGCATGCGAGCCGAGGTGATGCGTCGTGTGATAAAGCTCGTGCTCCGCGTACATCTTCGTAACCAGGGGAGTGGCGGGATCGAGTGCATACGGGCCGATGACCGCGTAAATGTCGTTGCCAACATCGAAAGAATGACCAGGGTTTTTACCAATCTCGCTATTTTTGTTGTACTTCTTCTTGTGGTCCAGCCGGGGGTCGAAGTTGATGGCGGGAGCTTGCTTGTAATCTTTGGGAGACTCCTGGTCCTTCGAAGTCTGGGTCGCAAGGTTTACGTCGAATTTCGTGCCCAAGGCTTGCTTCACTAGCGCCAGCATCATCGCCTCGTCTCTGGGTTTCGAGTCGTCTTTGGGCCTCGCCGTCTCCACGTCTTTGGCCCAGTCGCCTGACAAAGCGACTTGCTTACTCGCCGCGCCCGGTGTGGTCGAATCAGTTTTCTTCGGACTCGAACCGCAACCCTGAAGCCGCAAGCCGGAACGCATGCGCGGCATCGCCTGTTGGCCCAATTGCGACAACTCCCCGCGCGCGCCGCTCCACAACTTCATCACCGCGCCGACCGCAGAGCGATCCGCGTCTTCTTCCAGCGAACCTGAATCACCGCCCTTGTGTTGCGCGCCAGCCGCCGCGTTGCCGCCTCCCTGTTGCACCACGTGCGCCAACTCGTGCGCCAGCAATGCATCGCCGACCGGCGTGCCCGGCTTGTATTCCTCTCCGCCAAACGCGATGTCGCTGCCGATCGTGAACGCCCGCGCCTGCATTCCTTCCGTCAACTTACGCGCGCGCGTGTCCGTGTGTACCCGCACGCCCGCGAAGTCCACTCCGAACGCTGACTGCATCCGTCGCTGCGTCGCGCCGTCGAGCGATTGACCGCCGCCAAGTTGCGCTCGAATCGCCGCCGGATCTTCCGTCGTCTCCGTTTGCGCGCCTTCGTGCCGTTTGAACAACATGCTCCCGACACTCGACAGCGCGCTCCCGATGCCGCTCACCGCACTCGAGATCGCGCCACCAATCGCTGACACTGCGCCGCCGATCAATCCGCCCAGCAATCCTCCGGCGGTCATCCCCGGCATGCTGCCACTCGCAAACTCCGGCGGCAGATCCTTCACTTCACCCGTGCTGCGCCACTCTTCAATCCCGCGACGCAAGCGTTGCTGGACCAGCGGAATGTAGTCCGACGCACTGTGGACACTCGCAGCTTCCGGCACGTACTTGCGCAGCGCGCGCTCCAGATACGCGCTCGGTTGTTTGCTGTAGTGATCCAGCCAGCGATCGATGTAGGGGCAACCCATCGCCGACCACATCGTGCCGGCCAGTGCTGTTTCCGCGGCACTGCACGCGGCGTTGCGCAGTTGGGAAAGAAATTCCGTCTTGCGCATCTGACCAGGCTTTACGTCTGCGTCGTCTTCAACGATCAGCGATGGCCCAGCCGGCTGTTGACCATTTTCCGCTTGAGCGGCAGCACCAGAATCTGCACCACCGTCCTTTCCCTTCTTTTGCAGCATCGTCCCGCCGCCGCTGAACAATCTCAACAGCGCCTGATTGCCGGCGCTCTGCTGCAACTCCTGCACGGAATGCTGGCGCAGCGTGTCGTTCGCGGGCAGCGCGTTTCCCTGCTCCACAACTGCCAAACCCTTCGCCGGTGATTTTGTTCGGGGACTACGCATCGGAATCCGGCACGCTATGCCGTCGTGGTGATTTCGGCCTGACGAACCGAAACCACCCGGACGCAGAGAACGAAGAGGTCGCCGAGAGCGTTTGAGGCCGGCTATTTGCTGGGCGGTAGCGTATCCGCGAGCGGCGCGGTGTCGCGGTTTGGCGCCTTACCTATCGTTTTTTTTTGCGCGTCCGCCTTGTCGGTCGTCGCGGAGTCCGCCTTTCCGGCGCCCGTCGGCTCAGCGGCGGCCCTCACTTGCAACGCATTGCGCTGCACTGCGCGCTGCTCGTTCGGGAATTTGAGAGCCAGCGTGCGTGCTCCGGCTTTGGCGGCCTGATCGACTTTGATCGGAACTTCGAGCACTCGATTGTCGGTGGCGGACGGTTTTATCGCATCCGTCTTAACAGTTATTCCCGGTCCGGCTTCAACCATCGTTCCCGGCGGAATCGGCCGGTCGGTCTGAATTTTGATCACGCGCTCTTCGCCCGGCACCAGATCCTGCGCGTCGTCAACGGATTGAATCTGCTGTGGCCCCTGGCAGTTCCACCAGAACGAAGCTTGCGACAGGACCATGCGACGGCAAGCGCAGTTCTCGATCTTCGTGATCGTGCCGTCATCATCGAGTTGAACGCGCGCCAGGCCAACCCACGGCTCATCCGGCGTTGTGGGGCACTCAGGATTGGGAGCGTTTTCGAATAACTGGTTGAAGACCGGCGGATCGGCGTGCTCTTGCGGGCAATGGTCCAGCACTTTGATCTCGTAGCCGTCGCGCCAGCGCGAGTTCTCGCAACGCGTGTCGTCGCAACCACAACCCATCGGTTGAACGCGAACCGGTCGCGACGCGAACTGTTGGTATCTGACGGCAACGAACAACACGTTCGAATCACTCTGGTTGAGCACTTCGACGCACCACGGATCGACTGCGTCAACGCACGCCTCGCCGGTAACACCGCTCGTGCCGTTCGTGCGCAGATCTATCACGCGCCCGCAGTCGATATTGATCTCGTCGCCGCACGGGCTGAGAATGTAGCCGGGCTTGACGTAAACCTTCCACGGTTCAAACTGCGCAGTCGTGGTGTTAGTGCTGGCAGTGCTACTGCCGTTGCCGTTCCCGTTTCCATTACCATTGCCGTTTCCGTTGGTGGCGCCGTTTTTCTTCGGTACCATGCAGACCTGAGCGCCGCAGACCACGCCCCAGCCGTGCAGCATTCGGTTGTGCATGCGCAGCCGGTTGCGGAAGTAATCCTGCTCGAGTGTCAGATCGTCTGAGGTGATAAGCTGGCGCGCATAATAGCGAGGCCGTTCAGCCGCGCCGCGATCGCAGGCCACGTCGGCGCACATCGTGTCGGTTTTCATAGTCTTCTCCCTCTCAAACTTATTCTTTTTCCTGGGCTGGTCTGGCCATGAGCGAAATCATCAATCGATAGAGCAGCCGATTGGTGAAGGCGATGGGACAGACTTTGTTGTCGAGTTCCGGCTCCAATCCGTCATCACCCGCTCTGAGTTCTATGTTTGCCAAAGGAATGCAGCAGTCGTCCGGTAACTCGCGACAGCCGCCCGTAACGTAATCGACCAGGGCACGGTAATTGACCTTGTGGCCGTAGACGACGTCGTCGGGAAGCCCGTAATCTCTTCCCGGAGCGAAGCCTTCCCGGATCTCGATCGAATACTGCTCACTAATCGAGCCCGAAGCGCACCATGATTGCGAATCGCAATCACTCGCCAGCGCCGGCATCGGCTCGGTCTTGCATTCGTGATAACAGAGCAGCACGTGAGCAAACTCGATGTCGCAGTAATGATGTTCGCCTTCGCGCCGGTACCGATCGTTTTCACGGCCGCGTCCCTTTTGATCTGGCGGTTCGTACGGCGGCAACTCCGGCAACGGATATGGCGCCGACGGTTTGGCCACGATGATTTCGTGCCCGCAGCGATCGATCGCCAAGCCTGGCTGGACCACTACGCTCTTGCCGTCGTCGGTTAGATCAACTCTGAGCCCGCAGATAACGCCCGGACCAGTCACCAGCCGGTTCAGCAACTGGCGTTTAGAGTTGAAATACTCCTGTTCCATCTCGAGATGGAAAACATCGAGAAGCTTGCCGTAGAAGTAGTTGTTTCGTACGGGTGATTTCAAATCACTGGGCGTGCGGCTGTCACCGGCAGGATAGCTGCCTTGATATTGGCCCTGAATGGCCTGCTGTCTTTGTGCCATGTTTCCTCCTCCAAACTTTCGATCGCTCCTTAGTCTTTCAACCCACGCGCGTGCTCACGCCGACGCGGCTCTGATCACCCAGCGTCCCGGCTGGCTGGCCGCCGAGTGAACTCTTCCGGTCGAGCCTCATGCCTTCGTGCAACAACACTTCCGAAGCCGGCCCACCGACGACGGCGTCTTTGCCCACCTGCGCCTGGTAACCGACGCGCATGCTCGGCTCGATCACGCAGAGGTGATACTCGGTGTGCGCCGGTTTCTCACGTTCAATGATCGCCCGCACGCGCGGCAGTGTCTCCGCGCAATGCAACTGCGTGCGGTAGATCTGAATGCTGAACTGGTGGGCCACGTCGGAAAACAACGGCTCGCCAAACTCTTCGTTCGTGATCAAGTGCGACTGGTCCAGCGTCGCGCTCGAACCCAGCACCGCACCCTGGGCCGAAGCGGGCAACAGCATCGTCGTCACACCGAGAATGGAATTTTCAGTCGCTTCCCACGCGGGTTCGCCTTTCTTCCTGCTGCAGCCGCACGAACCGGCTCCCTGCCCGCACCCACACGAACTTGTTTTCGGACGACAGCCACAGGGAGCTGGCGCTGCCGGCAACGACCACCACGACGAGTTCATAATCGGCTCTTCGATAATCGCGTTGACGCCGCCGAAGACCCGCAACATCTCGCGCAAGCCTTCCGCGGTGCCGCGACGGCCATAGAGTTCGAAGGCTTGCGCGATCGTGCGCCGCTGCGTCGCTTCATCCCAGTCCTCATTCAGCTCGACCGCCAACCAACCGGCGAGCCACGGCAGAATGTCTTTCGGAGTGCTGGCCGGATCGAACAGCACCGACAAATCGACGATCTTCTCTTCGACGTCGTCGAACAGCGATTCAAACAGCGAAAGAAATCCCTGCAGAAACTCCTTGCACGCCGAGTCGTTGCGATAGATCGTCGGCAGGTGATCGATGTAGCCGCTGTGATCAAATTCAAGGCGGAACTGCGAGACAACGGGCGTCGAGCGACCTTCACTCGTAAACAACGCGCCGATCCAAATAAAGCGCGCCGGATCACCGCCGATGAACAGGTCAGATAGATCGGCAAAACCTTCGGTGGGCGTGATCGCGGGTCGCCACTTCGGATCGGCAAACGGGTTGTCTTTGGTGTTATCTACCTTCGGCGCGTCGGCCTTGTTGTCCGACGTGAACACAAATAAGCGCAGGTGCGCGCCAGCCGCCAGCGAACTCATCTCCACTTCGACGCGATGCCACGCCGTCTTTACCTGGCTGACACTGATCGCGCTGCTCCACATCGCACCGTGCGTGCGAAAACCTTTCCGCACTGACAAACGCCGCAGCGAAGCACCATCGTCGCTGTGGACCAGCAGCGTTTCGTCATCCAGCATCGCCAGCGCCAGCACCGGAGCGTGGTAACCGATTGCCTCGCCGATGAACTGATAAGTCTTCCCGCGGTTGAATTTCAGAATCGCGAGTCGCTCGTTGTCGCCAACGTAAACTCCATCGTCACTGACGGCGATCCCCCGCGGATTGATCAGCACTTCCGCGCCAAACGCCGCGTCGGGATTCTCCGGTGTGCGCACTGGATTTCCCTCTTGGTCAAAAATGAACACGCAGTGCAGCACTGCATCAACGATGTAAACGCGCGTTCCTCTGTCGCTCGCATGAACCGCGACGTCGACCGGCTGTTTCAGCACACCGCAGTCGGCAACCATTTCCCAGAACGATGGTTCTACCTCGCCCGCGCGATTAAACTTCTGCACGCGCTTGTTGTTGTAATCGACGATGTAGACGTTTCCGTTCTGATCACCGGCGAGTGTCGTCGGCGCATTGAAGCGACCGGGTTCGCTCGACGGCTGCGCCGGATCGGCAGTGCTGTCGCCCCAGATGTCGACGAGCTGGTACGACGCGAGATCAAACACCTGAATGCGGTGGTTTGCGTTGTCGGCGACGAAAAGCGAATCGCGATACGCGGGGATCAATAACCCACGCGGCAGATTGAACTGCCGCGGCAATGAACCTTCGCCGCCGATGCACGGCACAACGCCGATCGTGCCGTCGCACGGATCGATTCTCAGCACGCGCTGCCCGTCGGGATCGCTGAAGTAGATCGCGCCGTCGCGAGCGACGGCGATTCCGGCGGGAAAATAATTGCCCGACGCACTCGCGTCGTCGATCAAATCGGCGCCTTCCAGCAACGGCACGGATTGCAGTTGCAATGTGCCGTCAGCGCCAAGCTCGAGCCCGTCCAACTTGAACGCCGGCCAGCGCCCGTCGACGTTGAGGAAACGAAAATTGTCTTTGTTGTCACTCACTGCTTTAGTCCTCGACTCCCATCCAAACCAGGCGCCAGCCGTTTTCGACGCCGGTCTGATCGTTGCGGGAGTACGTGAATAACTGGTCGACAGTCTTTTGTATTTGCTGCTGGAACTGGTCTGAATCGAGATCCACGTTCGGGTCGGAAAGCACCGAGATCGCTTCCTTTGCCACCTGGAACAAAGCGGTTCGCTGGCTGCCGCTCGGAGCGATCACCTGGCCCATCAACAGGATGTTCACGGTGAAACTTTTCGGTTTCGGATCTACGATCTGAACGAAACCCTCGAGCACGATCTGGATGTCCGCCTGGTTCGCGACGTGAAAAGTCCTGAACCTCGATCCGTCAATGCGAGCGGAATAGCAGGGCGTATTGAGGAAGCCGCACGCTGACGTATCGACCGTTGCAGAAAGGCCGACCGGCAGCACCCACGGGAAGAAACCTAACCCTTGCGCGAACGCTGTGATCAGCTCAGCCAGCGGCGTCCCATTTCCCGCGGCGCCGAAGATCACACCGGGATCGAGCGGCGCAAAAGTTAACGGCTTCCATTTCAATTCGGACGTGCCGCAACAAACGTAAGGCAAGGTCGCGGGGCGAGCGTTGATTCTCTCCGCAACTGAGAGATCCTGGTAAAGCTCGCAATTCAGCACCTGCGCGCGCGCCAGCACCAAACGCATTCCGGCAAGGATCTCGAGTTTCTGTTGCGGTTCGCGCGGCTGGCCGTTGGCATCGAGCCGCACCCAGCAGAAGACGGGTTCTTCACGCAAGCGAACAGCGCCGCTCTGGTTGCAGATTCCCTGTCTCACTTCGTCCTCTTCGAGCTCCTCATCCAGGTACGACACGGTGAGATCGAAAAGCACCGGAGAACCGTCGGACTCAGAGGCAACCGGTGGCACCGCTTCAACCTGATCGCGAATCAGAACGATCTCGTGACCTTCGCGATCGATCGCGTAGCCTGGCCCAATCGTGACCTCGCGATCGCCTTTCTTTCCCACGACGGCAAAGCCGTTGCCGATGCCGGGTTGATGCAGGCTCTTGTTATGAAGCCAACGCATCTCGCGGTTGAAAGCTTCGAGACTTTGCAGATCGTCGGCAAACAGTCGCTGGCCGTTGAAGAACTGTTGTCGTTCGATGAAGCGTGTCTGGTCGAGAATGCTCATGACTTGCCCTCGATTTTCAAGAAGTTGAGTATTAAGTCCCGCGAGTTGTTTACCTGCGCCGGCCTCGTCGGTCTCGGTGGTCTCTTCGGCGGCTTGGGCGGCGGCGGTGGCGGTTCAGGAATCGTCGTCAGGCACTCACAACTGGGAAACGGTTCGCATTGCGGTTTCACCATCTCCTGAATTCCGGTCCAGCAAACGTAAAGCTTCTGCTGGCGCGCAAAGTTGACGAAGTCAGTGACGAAGCTGCCGCTTTCGAGGTAAGTCGGCGGGTCCGGCGGCGCAGTCGCTGCGGCAGCGATAGCGGGGACGCCCGCGGGACGGTCTAATACAGCGGCCTCAGCGCGCTCGAAACGCGGGGCGGCGATATTGCTTAGCAGCAGAGTTTGTTGTGGGGGCGGACCTTTCTCCTGCAGGTTCGGAGTGATGTTCGCATAACGGATCCGGCCGCCCAGAACCGTGATGATCGAAGGCATCCACAAGCGCAGGCGGAAACGGCTCGTCGTCTCGTGATCGATGTGAATGATCGGAACGGGAAAGAAGTTCAAGTGGACCTGGTTCCAGAGCGTTCCCTCCACCCACGCAAAATAACAAGGCACTTCGGTGAAGCCCGCGCCGGAAGTGTCGATCGTTACCTGAACACCGAGATCCGCTTCGACCTTCGCGCCGTTCGGGTTGAGGGTGGTTTCGGTCCACAGCTCCCAGGCAGTGTCGCCGGGCACGGTCTGGCCTGAACCGATCCGCGGGCGAGTGAAACCACGCGCGCGGCGAACCATAAAAGCCGCATCAAGCAAAGGCGATCGCTCTTTCCCCGCAGCGAGCTTATCGATCGCCTCGCCCCACGCGACGTTGCCCGAAAGCTTCTTCAACTTGTCGGCTTCGTTGTTCTCTGCGGTCGTCGACAGGCCACCAATGGCAAACAGAAGTTTCCGGTCACTGTCGTAGAAAACCCTCGCTGAGAGATCTGACGGGATGTGCACGTCCGCCGGAAGGCTATCGAGCTGCGCCGAAGGCTCGTAGTCGATCTGGGCGAGCGCCACGCCGTCGGTAAACTTGAACGCCTTCGAACGCTGCCAGCGCAGCAACGGCGCAATGTTTTTGCTCGAACAGCCACATGCCCCAAGCAACAGTTCTTTGCTGGAAATCGAACTGTCTCCCGGGTCGTAGCTCGCGACCAGAGTCACGCTCGCGAAATCAGCAGTCGGCTCCAGCAACTCCAGTTCGCGTGCCGTCTGCAGGATCAACTCTCGACCGTAGCAGTCGTATGCGACTCCGCAATCGACGCTGACGCGCATGTCGATCAGCGTAACGGCAAAGCCGTAGCTCACGCCGTAAGCGTTATGCAACGCGCGGTTATGCCACCAGCGAAGCTGCGCCGCGTACGACGTTTGATCGCGAAAGTCGCGCGAGCTCAGTTTCTGGCCCTGCCAGTACTTGAGGCGTTCCAGTTCGAAAGGGCGGTTATCCATTTAAGAACCTCAAATGACTTCGATCACGTGAGCGCCGGCAGCGATCAGCGACGTTGGGCCAAGACAGACGTTGCCGCACTGCGGCCCGCAGTTACCGACAACCAGCGCCAGCGAGACGACGTTGTCTACGCCGACGACTTGATCGATGAGTTGCATCACCTCCGAGCGATACAGGTCGCGGCCGAGCGGCCAGCCGGTTCCCTGCGGCCCGCCCGTGAGCGGATGCAGAAAATTATTCAACGCGGCGACGATCTGCTTTTGCAGATTCGTGCGGGAGACACCGGTGAACGACTTCACCGTTGCCTGCACCGCGATCTCCAGGTAGTCAGGCCCCATCACCATCACGCGCGTGCCGATGACGCGTTTCGGTTGCAGGTATGAGGCGACCGCGCGTTTGAGTCCGGCGCTCGGCGTGGGCCGGGTTACCGGCATATTCGGCAACACGACGAGAGTGATTAAGCCGGGTGCTTTCAGGCACGAAAAACTCGGATGACGATTCGCGCGCGCTTCGGCTCGCGCGAGTTGGGTGCCAGGCGTCGCGAGTGCGAGGCGTTCGTAGTCTTGCAGCGTCACGGCGCGATTGGTCTGGTTGAGCATTTTGATCGCGCGCGTCGCTGCGCCATCGAGCGTTTCAGCCGGCGCGCCCGCAATGCTGCTCATCGCGTTCGTCATGGTGTCGAACTCTTTGACGACGTTGTCGAAGCTGGCGATGAGCGCTCGATTGTGTGGCCCGTCGATGAACTCCAGCTTCTCGTGGCCGGGAAGATTTCCCGCCTCCGCGCGAGTCCAGTTGTAGAGTGCGAAGAACGCGGCGTCCGGTTGCGGCACTCTTCCTTTCTCGCCGTCGCCGAAACTCAGCACGCCCTCAGTGGCGTCGAGCAGAAAATGAGCGTCGTTGCGTTTTGAAGCGTCGAAATCCTGGCGCAAGGTCCAGCGTCTCCAGTTGGGCTGAGGCGGCGTGCCGGTAGTTTCCAGACTGATCAGGCTCAAGCTCGATTGCTGTACCGGAAACTTGGACAGATTGAAGTCCTGATAAGGCGCGCCGTCGCCACCGCCGAGCGTGACTCCGGCCAGCGTGAGCGAACCAAAGTCCGCGGCTGTCGGCCGCTGGAAATCGAGCACCGTGAACTGCGGATCGTTTGGCTCATCGCCACTCGAAAGATTTGTGATCAGGCCCTTATCGTCGAGCCTGAAGAGAATGTCAGTCTGCTGCATCGGCGCGGGGTCGGGAGGACGAAGGCCCGCGTCCCTGGCAATGAAGAGCTTCATCGAAAGCGGCACTGCTTGTTCGCTCAAGGCGCCGTTCATGGCGACGGCCGACAACAACGGCGGCGCATCGTACGCGCCCGCCTCGAAACGGCAACGCAGGTAAAAACTCTCACTGCGCCCGATG
The DNA here is from genome assembly GCA_946480785.1 of uncultured Blastocatellia bacterium. Next base: position 42,016 of record CAMLLD010000039.1, read on the forward strand.
ATCTTCTTTTCCATCGTCGCCGGCAGCGTGAGCAAGACGCGGCCGTCGAGCGTGAAAGCGGCGGTGTCGTCTTCGACCTGGTCCACAGGCTGCCAGCGACTCGTCGTTGTCGATGTTCCAGGGCGCGTGAAAAACTCCCAGACGATGCGCACGCGATCGTTTCGCAGCAGCGGATGGATCACTTCAGTCGCGCTCGTGCCGGTTTCGGTTGCCGATGAGTCAGTGTTGTTGCAAGTGATCTCTCCTGAGGGCGGCGAGCACGTGCGACTGCGCGCTGCGAGCTCTTCGCTCAGGCGACGTCGTTCGTCTGGACCGGAACGGCCGCCGCCAAACTGGAAGTAGAGACTGACGGGCGTGTTTGCCGGCAGCGGCTGGTTGAAGCCGAAGTAGATCTCACTGCCGAGTTCAGCTACGGGGCCAAAGATTGGCACCGGCTCGCCGGACAACAAACGATTTCCGAGATCGTGAAATCCATCGCGATCTTTCACCTGCACCGTAGCGAGTTGCCCGGGCACAACCATGACCGGCTCGAGCAGGCGAAACGGCACTTGCACGCCACTCGCATCGCGGGCGAAGAGTTCCGTAGTAGCTGCCAGTTCGCGCGGCGGGACGTTCGCCTTCAACGTGAAACTCAAAACGTTACGCGCCGCGCGCGGCGGTTCCGGCGTCACGCCTACCAGCGCCAGAAACTTGCGCTTGTGCTCATCCGAGATGCGATTCAGTTGATAGATGTCCTGCTCGGCGACCCACGCCAGCAGCTCCATCACCGTGATGCCCGGATCGTGAACGTTGTGGTCGGTCCAGTCGGGCGCGTAGGTCGGAATGAGCGAGCGACCTTCGTCAACGAAATCGGACCAGCGGCGATCGTCGAGATTGGGTAGTGGAATCTTCACGAACTTATCCTTCCGCAGCCTCGAGTTTTAGTCGTATCACTCCGGCGACAACCACGCGATTGTCACCAACGCGAACCTGTTCCCCTTGCAGGTTGCCGTTTACCAGCAGCGCCAGCTCCTTCACGTAATCAACTCCGCTGACGCGCTCCAGCACCGCGGCAACATCCGACATGTACACGTTTCTGCCGAGGTCCCAACCGCGGTGGTCCGGCCCGCCACGCAGCGGATGAAGAAAGTCTTCCAGCGCCTGCCGCGCAGCCTTCTCGACTGTTCCTGCTTCCGACGGATCGACGGGCGCGATCGTCGCGTTCACATCGATGGGCAGATAGTCAGGCCCGGTCACGTAGATCTGGCCCGTGCCGACCAGTTCGGCCGGAGCGCGTTCCTCGATGTACTTCAAAATGTCTTGCCGCAGGCCGAATGAAGGCCACGGCCGCGGGTCATCGTTTTGCGGAATGATCAGTAGCGTCACCCAGCCGGGCCGCGGGCGGCCACTGTTGTCGCGCGTCGCGATGGCGCGCACGAACGCGACTGCCGGCGACGCTTCACGCGCGAGCGTTTCGTAATCCGGCGGCGTGATCGCGCGTCCGCGGTGACGGATCGTAAACGGCGCACGCACGCTGCAGCGCTCGAGCGTCTCAGCATCCGCTCCTCCTTCCGCAGCCCGCGGATTGAAAACACCTTTCACGCCGGGAACGCCGCTCAGCAACGACTTGATCCCGTTCAGCGCCACATTGCCGGCGAGCCCGCCACCGGATTTATGCTGGCGAGATACCACTTGCGCCTGCGGCGGCGGAATTTTTCCGTTGTCTCCGTCGCCGAAGAAGACAAGACCACGCGCACGATCGATTACATAGTGACGATCGTCAGGACCGGAGTCGAAGAAGTTCGGCTGCTCGTACCAGTGCACCCACACTTCGGTTACTTTCTTGTTCTTGTCGCGACGAAGCCGCAGGTCACCAACGGTAAACTCCAACTGCGCTCCTTCCTGGGCCAGCAGATCTTCAAACTCGCGAATGATGTCTTTGTCGTCTGGCGCAACCTCCTGCGCGACGATGCGCCACTCGACATTTGCTCGCGGCCCGAAGAGCTCACGCACTTCGATCCGTTCGCCGGCCAGCACCGGTATCTGCGCAAAACGCAGCACCTGGTTCGCCATGCCCGTGCTCACGCCCAGGACCGCATCGTTTAGCGTCCGCTGTTGGGAGGCCCAGACGGCATTCGGAAAGATGCCGTTGATCGCCGGCTCGCCGGGAGGCCCATCTTCCTTGAGCCGCGCGCGAATGAACTGCAGCGGCGTACCAAACCTGGCTAACGGCGCGCTATCTTCGGCGCCGATGAACGAAAGAATTCCCGGCACGCGGAAGTTGCGCGTTTCATCTTCGACTGACAGTAGTTCCCACGACCCGCCGTCGAAATACTCCCAGAGCAACGCCGGCCCATTGGTGTCGCCCGGCTCTTCAACGATGTCGAAGTAGATGCCGATGTCGTCGACCGGCAACTTCTGCGTGAAGCCGAGATAGAGCGCCGGTGTGACGTCGTTGACAAACTTGAACGGGAAGAACGTCTCACCGGGCCACTGCGCTTCGTACGTGTGGTCCAGGTACTGGAAGTCGTTATAGGCCAGCACGTGTTCCGCGTGTTCGGGCACGGAAGCCCACGTGTAGCCGATGCGAAACGCGGCGAGCGACGGCGGCTGCGCGATGACGAACTTGAACGTGTTCGTGCCGTCGCCGGCATTAGTCGGCACTTCGGCGGTAAAACCGTAACCACCGCGAATGAGCCGCGCGCGCATCCAGAAACCGTCCTGGTCGTTGACTTTAGTCTTCACCATGTCGCGCGGCACGTCGCCGAGATCGATGATTTTCGTGGAATCCCTGGCGAAGTCGACTGAGTGCATCATCGTGGCCCACTGCCGGCCGTTCCAGTATTCAAAACCGACGAGGTTCTCGAGCGGCGTTTTCTTGCTTTGCGCAGTGTTGGGAATGTCGAACTGGTCCTGTGGCGTGGTGGTGCGCGCGACGTAGATCTGCAGCTTCGCGCCGGGCTTGCTGAAGATCTCCTGCGAGCTGAAATAGAAAACCGATCCGGGCTGTGGTTGTTGCCCGAACGGAAAGAACGGTTTTGTTAGATCGACTTTATTGGCGTCAGAGAATGCCAGCTCGGGCTCGATACCGCTGACGTTGAAAACCAGATCGAGATCGATCGTGCGGTTCGAATCGGGCGTCGAACGCCGGTACACACCTTCCAGACTGAGAAACGAGACGCGGACCTCGTAGTCATCCTGTTGATCCAGCGGGCCGCTGTCGTAGGCTCCGTTCGCCCCGGTAGTTTTTAAGACCTCGGGAAAGTTCGGATTTGACGGGCTGCTGATTCTTACCGGTACGCCGACGAGTGGCGCGCCCGCTTCATTCGTCACGTTGCCGGTAAACTGAATCTGTTCGAGTCCGGGGGCACTCGGCGTCAGCGTCTTCTGAGCAGGATTGAGTGACTCGGCGGTCAGGTTCGCTTTCAGCTCCTGTTTGATCAGCGTGCCCAAACGGATCTGTTCCACGAGCGGCAACGCCTTCGAGGGATCGGGCGGCAACGGCTCGATCAGTTGCCCGCGAATCCAAAAACCCTCGACGCCGTTGACCGTCGTCTTCTTGCTTTCGGCGCAGTCAGATTCGAGGATGAATTTCCCGTTGGTGGTCAAGCCCGCCGTGCCGTCGAGATGCTTCGCGTCTTTGAGCGAACACGCCGGACGCACAAACTTGAACGGCCGCCAGACTTTTCCGTCCCAGTATTGCCAAAGGAGGCCGAGCTGCTCGCTGCTCACCTGCGTTAATTCAAACTCCACGACGACGGTCGACACGCCGGCCAGAGCGAGCAGTTTGTCATGGGCCAGGTAGAGCTCGTGTGGCGTGTCTTCAAGTTTCGGCAGGTCGAACAACTGAAACTGAGTGGCGGCGGCAAAATCGCTTGAGTGATCGAGATATTGATCGCGCCCGGGCCAGAGACTCACGACCTGAACCAGTTGGCCGGCGGCGAGCCCGGTCGTTCGTTCAGTTTCGAAAACGATCTGGTCGGTGCTGCCTGGTGGCGGCGGCGCAGCGACCTGCGTGCCTTTGAGCGCGGTCGCGTCTGGTCCACCGGGATTGAGTTGGAAAACGATCGGAGCGCGCGCTGCCTGGGCCGGAACGAGACTGAGCCCGAGCAGATCGAAAAAGGCCAGCTTGTTTTTTTCGGGCGACTGATTCAAGCGCTGAATCACCGCGTACAGGTAATGCGCCGCGATTTCAGAGATCGCCGTGTCAGCACCTTTGCTCTGCGGCGTCCAACCTGCGACGTAGCCCAGGCGCCGCGCCAGCAGATCGCTCGCGATCTGATCGGCGTCACGGTCATCCAGCAGGGCTATGGGTTTGCCAATCACGTTCCACTTCCTTCCTGGAGATAGAATGGGTAAACGAGGTTATGCAGCGTGTTGGTCGCGCGAATGCGATAACTGATCTCGATGATCAACTTGCCCTGCGGTTCCTGCTCGCCGGTGACCGTCACGTCTTCCACGATGATTCGCGGTTCCCAGTCGATCAACGACTCCTCGACGCGCGTCTTCACCAACTGCATCGTCGTTTCGTTCAACGGCTCGAACAGAAAATCGTCGAGGCCGGCGCCGAAGTCAGGCCGCATTACTCTTTCGCGCCGGCTCGTGCGCAGGATGATGATGATTGCCTGGCGAATGTCTTCTTCATACGCGACGATCTCGATCCCGCCGTGACTTTCAAGACATGGCGGAAACGACCAGCCTTGTCCCAGGAATGCTTTTTCTGCGTCTGTTCCGTTCATCGTTTTAACCACCAATCAAAACAGTTGGCATGCCCATCACGATCGGAGCGCCACAACCTGACATATCGCCCATTCGCGCCGCCGGCCGGCCGCCGATTAACACCGTTACGCTTCCGATCACGATCGGCGAAGGCGGATGTGGGCCGGCGAGGGGCGGCATCGTGCAGGCGACCATGTCGCCCATCACCGCCGCGGGCAAACCACCGATCAGAACATTCGGCACGCCGGGACCAGTAATCATTCCCGGGTGGCCGATGGGATCCAGAATGCGTGCAGCCGGAGGCATCTCGTTTCTCCTTAAGCGATCGAATAGCCGGTCGTTAGTTAATCTTCACCAGCCCGCCCGTGATGTTGATGGCGGGCGCCGTCAGGTTCATCGTTCCGCCAGCGACGAGGTTCAGATTCGGCGTGCCCGTAATCGTGACGCCGTCCGGCGTCAGGTTGACGATGTTCGTTCCCGCGATGATCTGGATGCCGGCCGGCGACATGATCTGTATCGGCGTCGGCGACATGATCTGAATGCCGGCAGACGACATCATGATCGTTTGGTATGGACCAGTCGGCGTAGGCGGCGCCGGCAAAGCGGCCGGCGGTGTCGGCGCCGTTTGAATCGTTACTGACGGCGGCACTTCCGTGAACACGATCTGATTGCCGGCGAGTGTGCGTATCGCGCGAATCTGCGGCACGGGTGATTGCAGCGGTGGCGGCGCCATCGCGTTCCAAAGCGAACCGATGATGTAAGGCGCGTTGACGTCGCCATGCTCGAATACAACCAGCACTTCATCGTTCAAGTTTGGAATAAAATAGAACCCGTGCATGATTCCGGCCATCGGCATCGCGATGCGGGCCCACGGGCTCAGGTCGAGACTGTCGATGAAGGGCAGTTGCACCTGCACGCGCCCGAGCATCATCGGATCGAGGGGATTGATCACTTTGCCGACGGTGACGCCGTAGTATTTTTTCTTCGACTCTTCGACTGACGTTTCGATATTGCTGATCATCTCTTCGATCATGGAATAATCTCCTTGAACACCTGAAAGTTCGTCTTGTAGCCGCTGCCGTCGATCGAATGCGTTGCACTCTTCACGCGATAGTTGCCACTAAAGTCAGGACCCAAACCGTCGAGCCTGATGATTTCGTTCGCGCGGATGCGTGGATCGCCGACGCACGAGCCGCTACCGGTCAGCCGGCTGTTGAGCTTGCCGCGCAACTCGTGGAGGATCACCAGCGCGCTGTTGGCGATATCGCCGGGACTGCTGATTGGCTGGTTGATGATTGAAAACGCCGGCCCAACCACGGACTTCGCTGCGGCTGCGGCAACACCCGGAAGCACGGAGATGATTAGCGTCTCGCGATCGAAGTCCCAGCCGACGGTGACCAGAAAATCGAGCGGAATCTCGCGCAACGTAAACTTCATCGACACGCCGGCGACCTGCCCGATCGTCGTCACGTGCGGCGAAAACTCCTGCAAATTACTGCCCCACGTGAGCGTCACGCTCGGCGAGTAGTCCTTCATGAAGCGCGAGAGGTAAAGTGTGTTGCCGTCAACCCAGAAGTCAGCGTCGTACTGTCCGGCGATCTTGGTCAGCAGTTCGAGATCGCTTTCGCCTTCCTGCTTGGTGCCGGTGCCTTTGAAAATGAAGTTGATGGCGCTCAACGCCGCGGAGATCGTCGTGATCGTCGGATCGATGAGTGGAATAAGCAGGTTCTCCGCGCTCAGGATCATGACGACCAGCGCGTCCGCGAGCGGGCCAAAACCGCGCGCATACTTCCCGGGCGCCATGCGATTCAGATAGTCATGGGCCACGAGCGTCATCGTCGGCATGCCGCCGTTGGGAAAGGTTACGTCCACGCCCGTCACGGAACCGAGAAACATGTCCGCGAGTGGAAACGGCGCATAGCCCATTTGCAGCTCGACCTTGTTGTCGATGTCGAACGAACCGCCGGCGGTTACGTCAACGCGCCCGATTGGCCCAAGCGTGACACCCGTCGGCAACGCGCTGAAGCCCAGGCCGCGTATGTGTTGCTGAAGCCACTGGAGGTTCGGATTCGCAAAGCCAACCTCAACGCGATCCGCGGCGTTCAATCCGTCCTGGTAACGCACGCTCGTTACCGTCGACTTCAGTGCCGCCGGCATGGCTGAGTCGTTGATCAAGAGTTTGAAATCCGGAACGTAGGTCGGGTTAGCAGCCATGTCAGCGGACCACCTCCCCACTCTCGGGATCGATGAACGGCAATGCCGGAATACGCAGTGATTGGCCCGCGGACAGATCGCGTGGATCGACCAGGTTGTTCATGATCGCGATCGGGCGCCAGGCGGTTGCGTCGTCGTAATACGTCGCCGCGATCAGGCTGATCGTCTCGCCTTGCGTGACCACGTGGACCTTGCTGAAGTTCGCCGTTTGGCGGCTGATCTCTTTCGCTTCGCGCACGGCGTCGATGTACTCGTTGAACGTCACGTTCAGCCGCGCGCGCACCGGCCGGCCGTCGTCCGCGAACAAGATGAACTTCTGGCTCACGCGTGCGAGCACGCAGCGAAACTGCAGCGAGGCCCACGACACGCGCAGGATCGGCGGCGCGTGCAGCTCGGGATCGATCGTGGTCAGGTTCACGACGCGGTTGGTTAAGTCGCGCACATCCTGCTTTGGCAATGTTTCCGTGTCGTAAGTGTCGAAGAAGAGCTCCATCTCGAGCGTGCGCATATTGCCGTGCACAAACTGGAGCAAGGGGCCGGAGAGACCGGGAATGGCCTGCGAAGCAAAGTTGTTGTCTTTGTTAATGGTGTACTCTTCCGGGTTGAAGAGAACGTTGAACTTCTCGCCGGTGTTTTCCACCATGATCTGAATCTTGGCCAGGCCCATGAAAGGTCACCTCATAACTGGATCAGAACGCTCTGCCTAAACGTTCGCGATAAGCCATAATCCGGTGGTCTATTTTCCGGATCACTTGCTCGGTCAACTGATCGACGTTGATTTCCGCGGGCTTAGCGGGCCACACGTGCCGCTGTGTTTTCGTGGCGGCAAGCTGTTGTTCCAACGTGAGACTCGTTCGATTTTCCGTTGCGTCAGCGGACGGTTTCTGCTGGCGCATGACGATGTCGCTGCTTCTTCGTTGTTCGACGCGCGAGTGTTCGCGGACCACGCGCTCGACGATGGTTTTGCGATCGTGATCGACGAGCAGCTTTTCCAACCTGACGACACCGTGCCCGCTCGTCTGCGCGCGCGCAAAGAACCGCGCCACCGGTGACAGGGAAAACTTCTTCAGTTCCTGGTGTGCACGAATCATCGAGTTGAACTGCTGCTGCAGATTGTGGCTGGCCGTTGTGTTGTGGCGCAGAGTTACAGTGTTACTTGACTGATCGGATTGCGTTAGAGATCTCGATTGCGATGACGAGTTGTGAACAAGGATCTGCTGAATGAAGGCGTGATATTGCGCCGCATCGATCTGCTGCAGAATCGAAGCGATAGAAACCTGAATCCGCGGAAACACCGACTGCGCAAAACTCTCGCTCCGCTGGGTAATCGCCAGAGACATCCGCAACGGTTCCAGCAGCGTCATCGCGAGCAAACCACGACGCATCGCGAAGCGCTCGTGACGAGTCGCCAGCGATTGCGCCCAGTTGGTCCAACGATCAGGGTTCACGCGTTTGCTTCTCCGTTCATCCGCTGGTTAATGCTCGAGATCTCCGCCACCCAACGACGGCGATCCACGTGCTCCATGTTCATGATCGCCTCCGGCGACCAGTGAAAGTGATAGGCGACGAAGGCTACCTCCTCGTAGAGCGAATTAAGGGGGTAGCCTAATACCCCCCCAGGCCGTTCAGCTCCACCGCGAAAGCGTGCGCACACTTCGGGCAAGCCGCATCGACCTGCGCCTTTCCGTTGCGGTTCACCTGGTTGTAAAACTCCTGCAAGTAAGCCAGGTCGGCCGCATACAGTCCCTCGATCACTTTCGGGGTGATGAGTTTCAGCGCGCCCAACTCCGTGATCACTCGCGACAGCAGGATCACGATCAGGTAAGCGGCATTGCCCTGCACGCGCGGATCTTTCAGCGGCAGTATTTCATCGGCCGCTGTCGCGAGGCGCATCGTTCCCTCGCGATGCAGCGTGCCGTCTTCGTCCTGGTATCCGACCGGTAACGTGAACTGATATTCCGTCTGAATCATGGTTAAGCCCTTTCAATTCTTTCGTGAACGAGCTCGAGCGTCTCGATGGAGACGTCGTTTCCCTTGGCCGTGAAGTCCGGGCCGTCCCACTTGGTGGGCCAGGCTTCGAAGAAGTTCCAGCGAACTTTTTCATTGCCTTCGAGGTCCAGCAGAATGATGCTGCCGCTCTTGCGCGCGATTTTTCCGTTCACGACGTCGCGATACCAGTCGTAGAGTTCTCTCGAATCGGTCAACCCCCACTTCAAAGTGATGTTGGGGTACTTCGTCAGACCGGGCAGTTTGCGCACCGTCTTCGTCTCGCCGCCTTCGCGATACTCGATCGGGTCAGTGTTGGCGCCGAAGCCGGAACAGTCCGAGAACCCGGCTTGCGTGATGCCGTCAATCTCGACTAGGAAACTAAAGTTGCGGTAAGGATCTACGCGTGTTCCTGTGGCCATGATTTACTCCTTTGCGTCGTATAGTTGTTGAATCCTTATCCCGGGAGAGTCACTTGCGAAATGCGGAAGATGACAAACTCGGCGGGTTTGACAATGGCGACTCCGATTTCAGTGACCACCTGGCCCAAGTCGCGGACTTCCGGCGGGTTCGTCGTTTCATCACACTTGACGAAGAAAGCCTGCGCGGGTGTGACACCAAACAACGCGCCGTCGCGCCACACATTCGTAAGAAACGCAGTTACTGAACGGACGATCTTCTGCCAGAGCGCCTGGTTGTTCGGTTCGAAGACCACGAACTGTGTCCCTTCGTCGATCGACTCCTCGATGAAGATCAGCAAGCGGCGGACGTTGACGTATTTGAACTCGCCGTTACCATCACCGCCCAACGTGCGCGCGCCCCAGACTTTGATATTGCCGTCGAAGCCGCGAATGATGTTGATGCCGTTCTTGTTCAAGTCGCCTTGTTCGGCATTCGTCATGAGATACTCGAGTCCCAACGCGCCGATCACCTTTTCATTCGCAGGCGCTTTGTGTACACCCCTCGTTTGGTCGACGCGGGCATAGATTCCAGCCATGTGACCGCTCGGCGGCAGGAACAACACCGCACCCGTGGCGGGTTTCCATTCCTCGATCGGTTTCGGTGGATCGGCGACGAGCGTCTGGTCGGTTACCTGGATTTGCGGGAAGTACATCGCGGCGTAATTGCTGTCGCCCACTGTTCCCTGGATCGAATTGACGTCGATCGTGGTGGTGATCTGACCGTCGAGAATCGCAAAGCGATCTTTCAGGTTTTCGCAGTTGGCCGTAATCGCGGTTTGCACGGCCGCGTCACGCGCGCCGGGCGCGGCGATAATGGCGATCTCATCGATCTTCGCCAACTGAAGCAGGGCGTCGCCCACCTCCGTGGCGTTCGCGAGATCGTTAACACGAATCACGTAGCACTTCGTGCCGCCGTTCAGAAAGAAACCGTAAACCGCGTGCGCGAGAATTTGGTTTCCGGCCTGGAACGCGCCGAAGTTGGTTTTGAACTGCTCGAAGTTCGCGATGGGTACGGCCGTGTTGACCGGCGTCACGGTGAACCTGACGGTCGGGTCGGCGGGTGTCTGCGGCATCGTAAACGTGCCGCTGGTATCGACCACACCAATGAAAGCCGCGGTGCTGGTACCGACTCCGGCGATGGGTGGCGTACCCGGTACTTCCTCAACGTAGACACCAGGCGTTAAATAGACTGGCATGTTTCAATCCTCCTTTGTTGTCTCTTCTAAGCAGACTCTTGAGTTGTCATAAGGCAACGTCGTATTCATTGAGAACCAGCCCCGGGACCACCACTGGTTTGTCCTGCGGCGCGAATGCTCCGGCAACGACATGCAAGGTGTAGTTACCGGCATCCAGATTCGAAAAGCGAAAATGCCCTTGTTCGTCCGTGAGTGAAACTGCTCCTGTTTCCGTCAACGTTACTTCCGCGGCGGCGATCGGCAGCGTCGTAGCTGAATCGGTGATCGTGCCGCCGATGTCGAACCACGTTGCGATCACAGGAGTCGGAATCTCGGTCAGGATCATTTCCTTGGTAACCACCGGCGGGCCTTCCGGCGTTTCCAATCCGAGCTCGAGTGCGATCGTGACGGTCAGGTAAAAAGCGGGGCGCGGCGGGATTCCGAGCGCGCTCCAAAACTCGCCCGCGCTGCTGTCAGCTTTTGTTTGCGCGACCAGCGTCGGCGGTGGAAACGGTGGATTGGCCAAACTGCCGCCGGCAAAGAATGAGTCCGGCACAGTTGGGAACCGGCTCAGCCACACGAGTGTTTGGCCCAGCAGGCGGTGTTCGCCGGCCACGCGAGCCGGGCCGGCAAGATTATTGGCCCAGGCGGTCACAAGATAGGTGCAATCAGTGCGCAGCGGCGGCTGGCGCCGGACCACCACGCCGGCAACGATCTCTCTGATCGGTTCAGGGTCGCGCAACTCGCGGTTCTCTTTCAGATCGCAAAGGAAGAGATTCACCGTTCCGTCAGCCGGCGCAAAATTCTTGTCCGGCGTTTCGAAACTGATATCCGCGTTGCGAACGTCGAGCGGCGCCGTCGGATCGTGCAGCAGATTAGTAAGAGCGGTGTCGAGATCTTGAAACATTGGTTTTGCTCAGCAACTCGTGTTTCTCAATTCCGTCGATCGGCGTCGGTTATTTCTTCGGCGGTTTGGTCGCGGGCGCCTCGGCCGGCGGTTCGGCCGGGGCTTCAGCCGGCGCGGGTTCCGCTGACAGCGCGGCCTTTAGATCAGCCGAACGCGATTGCTCCTTCTTCTTCAGTTCCGCTTCCGCGGCGGCTTGCGCTGCTTTTTGCTGGTTCGCAGCATCAGCAGCTTTAGCAGCATCGCCCGCCGCTTTCTCTGCGACGGTCGATTTGTCGGCATAAGCGGCCGTGAGTTTGTCTTCCGTTGCCTGGCTGCTCAGGACCGGCAGCATTGCGAGGGCGGTTTTCAACTCCACGATGCGAAGGTAGGCCTCGGCGAATTTTCCGGTTTCCTGCGCCGTCTTCGCGTCTGCCGCGAGCTTGGTCATCTTGCTGCGTTCGGCTTCGACGTGCATGGGCCATTGCCGCAGATCTTCCGCTGCTTGTTTCGCGTCTGCGGCTGCGGCTGCTGCTTTCTGCTTTGCATCGTTGGCGGCTGTGTCAGCGTCACTCGCCTGTGTCTGCGCTGCGCTGGCCGCGGCACGTGCATCGTCGATCGCGGTGTCGATGCCGGCGACCGCCGTTGCGATCGCGGTGCGGCGATCGGCGGGAACTTCCGTCGTGAGTTTTTTCTGCAAGTCGTCGAAAACTTTTTGCGTGCTCGCCAGGTCTTTGGCGATCTTTTCTCGTTGCGCTTTGCCGGCGTCTTTGGTCGCATTCAGATCTGCCAACTTCTTTTCGGCCGCGCCGATTTTGGTTTGCAGTGAAGCGCGCTCACTATTTGCGGCGCCTAACTTCGACTGGGTGTCTTTCAATGTTTTGGTTACGCCGGCGATGTCCGCATCAAGCTTGTCGCGAGCGGCTTTGAGATCTTTCAGTTCGTCTTCTACGGTCGGCATAAATTCCTCCTACTTGTCTTTAGCGTCGTACCAGGCTTGCCAGGCAGCGACGGCCTTCTCACGATTCCCTGCCTCGTCGGCTTGATCGAAGTACGGAACATAAGGCTTTTCGCCGGTGATCTGCTCCAACGCGTAAAGCGCGACGTAACGAGCGGCGAGATCATCACTCATCACCCACGGCAGCAGATGCGGCAGCGCTGCCGCGCCCAATAGGATCAGCGGCTGGGCTTCGGCCTGCAGCGTCGAACGCGCAACTTTGTCGCCGGTTGACAGAGTCATCTCCCAACCTGATTGGACCATGCTCGACGGCGCGCTCAACTCTCCGTTGGCGATGCGCTGCAGCACTTCATCGATCTGTTCTTTGTCGTCACTCATAACTTCTTCCCTCCTTGATAATCGCGCTCAGCAATTGCTCGGTATGTCGAACTTTCGCGGATGCTTTCCCGTGATCCTTGCGGTTTTTGGGCCAATCTTTTGCACCACCTTCTCTCCCTGCGACATGTCGACGATCATTTGCTCGGCCGTGAACGCGTAGTCGAGGTCATCGTCTTTATCTATGTCAGTCACAAAGCCCGGATTATCATTCGACGAAAAATTGACATCGCTCAGCGGGCGGCCTAAATCGTCGTCAGCGCGCGAGTAGTTGTCGTCGTGCAACGGGGTGGTATCGCCTTTTTTCCCCTTGTGTGGACCGTCTTTGATCTCGTATTTCGTCATCGCGTTTTGGCGAAACTCAGCCAACGCGGGATCGTGTTCGTCATCGTCTTTAAACTTCGCTTTGTAATCGAGGCGGATCATTGGTTTAGTCGCCGTCGATCGCGGATTCTCGGACCACTTCACATCGAATGAATCAACGCCCGCCGTCTTTTTCTTGGGGGCCTTTTCCGCTACTCCACCGCCACCCGATCCTGCGCTGCCCGTGCCTTGCGGATTATTCTCGACAATGTCTCCAATGGGATTCTCAACCTTTCCATCAACGCTCTTTTCGCTCGGGGTTATCAATCGCTCTACCGCGCGATTTCCAAGCGTTTGCTGCAAGGCCAGAAACTGATTGGGAGTGTCATCCGGCCGCGGCGTTTCCTTTGGTTGGACTCGCGGCATAGCCGTCTGCTTCCTGCTCTCAGTTTCCTTTTGTCGCTTGGCGTGTTTACGCATTAGTGCCTCTAAAACTGCGCTCAGCAATTGCTTGGTATGTCGAACTTCCGCGGATGCTTGCCGGTAATCCTGCCGGTTTTTGGACCAACCTTTTCCAGCACCTTGTTTCCCTGCGACGTGTCGATGATCATTTGCTCCGCGGTGAAGACGAAGTCGATATCGGACTCACCGGTGATGCCCGCATCTTCTGTTACGCCGGGATTGTCATCCGACTGAAAATTGACATCGCTCTTTGGCCGGCCGAAATGGTCGTCAGCTCGCGAGTAATCGTCGTCCCTGATCGGGATGTCGGTAATTAGTCCTTTTCCAGGACCGTCTTTAACCTCGAGCCTGGCCCCCGCGTTTTGACGAAACTCTGCCAGCGCCGGATCATGCTCGTCGTCGTCTTTGAACTTTGCTTTGAAGTCGAGCCTGAGGCGCGGACTCTTCGGTGTTGTTTTCGGATTCTCCGACCATTTCACATCGAAAGAATCGACACCGGCTTTCTTCTTTTTCGCTTCGGGCGCTTTTGTTGCTACTGCTGCATCACTACCGCCGCCACCGCCGCCGCTTCCGCTTTCTGTGCCCTTTGTGACGATTGGGCCAGTGCCTTCATCAACGTAGTTCACACTCTTCGTGGCGATGGCCTTCGACTCACTAGCCGATTCTTTAGTCGAGCCATGAATGAGTTGTTCGACCGCGCGATTCCCCACGGTTTGTTGCAAGCTCAAGAGATCGTTAGAACCGTTATCCGACCGCGGAGGAGCCTGTCGCTGAGCCGTTGGTGCGGCCGGCGTTTTCTTCTTTTCGGTCTCTTCTGGTCGCCTCGAGTGTTTACGCATCAGTTACTTCGTTCCAATTCCCCCCACCGGGGCGTCGTCGCATAGGCGACGCTCACGATCACAGTTGCGGTCAGCAAGGCGAATGCGGCGAATGAATGCCAGGAACTAACCGGAAGCTTTCCATAAAACTCCGCCACTCCGACTGCCAACGCCAGCAACACGGAAGTCCATTGCGCCTCTGACACGCCGAACAGATACTGACGACGCATATCTCCACGCAGAAACTCAAAACAAAATCGTCCCCACGCATACGCGACGAGGTAAGTGCTCAAAGCCGTTCCCGCGGCTCGGCCGCCAAGCACCTCTGCCGTACCAACAATGACAACGCCAAGCACCCAGATTGATTCCACTGCTTGAACCGGAAACAGACGGACGCCGCTGAGTTCTTCCGGAAAGTCTCGCGCGGCGTTTTCTTTGCGATACCTGACACCCCACTTGTGCGGCCGCCCATGACAGCAACCAATCAGAAAACAACCGATGCGGCCACAAGCCACAAACAAGCCGATGCCCAGCACAGTCAGGTCGAGATAAGGCAAGAGCGGTTGGCCCAACAAAAGCAGCAGCGCCGCCACCATCGCGAGCGTGACCACGAAGTAGCGGTAGTAGGTGAGGCGTTGCTGGCCGATCCAGACCTGGACCAACGCCGTCAGCGAAAGGAACGTAACCACTGCGGTAAGAACGACCGCGCTAACGACCCGGTAAGACAGCCCGAGATACGCCGCGAGACCGAATGCCAAGCCGCTGCCCAAAGCAACGCCCGCGAAACCGCAAACCTGAAACGCGTTGAGTCGCTTAGCAGCCACCTCTTGCGAAACCTTTTCCGGCACAGCGATTACTTCTCCGGTGTCAGCCCAATGTGCCAGCCCGCGTCGAACGCGTTCGGTGATGATCGGCACGTAATCGCTGGCGCTCGTGATATGCGCTGCTTCGCCGGCGAGTCTTCGTAATGCCTTCTCCAAATGTTCAGCACTCCGTCCCGCGTAGGCGCCGAACCACCGCTCGATATATGGGCATCCCATCGCGGACCACATCGTGCCGCTGAACACTTCTTCCGCCGCGCCGCATACGCTCGCCCGCAAGTGATCCAGAAACTCCGTCTTTCTCATTTGCCCGGATTCGAGTTGCTGCGCGTCGTCCTCAATGATGAATGCTACGGCTCGCTTGTCGCGGTGACCGTTGCCGTTCTGGCGAGCTTGGGCCACGTCGCCTTGCAACAACAGGTTTAGCGCCTGGTTGCCGATCGTGTTTTGCAGGGAAATAAACGTCGCCGAATTAAACGGCGAAAGCCACGTCGCCAGCTCGAGCTCGCCGTTCATCGTAGAACCTGCTTCGTTGATCGTTTTTTCCTGCTTATGATCTTCCATAGTCAGCCATTACATTTTCTTCTTTAACTTCTCTTTCAAAGCTTCAAGCGCAGCGTTGTTAGTGTTTCCCGTGGCTTTGGTCATCGGAGCATCCGGATGCGCCCAGGCAACATCCATCGCCTCTTTCTCCTTATCGAAGGTGTATTGGTTGGAGACAAAGAATGTCTTGCCCTGGCGGCTGATTTGCGCGAGCGCGTGGCCTTCATCGATCGAGTTACTGCGGATCTGTGCATCTGTCGCGCGCACCGCGCTGATGAACTGTGTGACACTGCCTCCGGCCAGCTTGAACAGATCCGCACCCAGGATCGCGTAACCCGAGCAAACTAACGGGCGAGTTCCGGCAATGGAGAGCTTGCGCTTGTAGAGATCGGACACGTCCGTGACGGCCATGTCCTCCATGTTGGTAACGATGCGATGATAGAAATACCCCTGGGCGTAGTCCTCGTACGCCTTGCGTACCTCGTCATTCGGTTTCTTCGCGAGCTTCTTGAAGTAGGCCTCGACCTCATCCTGTTCCGGGATCGGGGTCTTGGCAGGCGTGCCCGCGGTAGACATCTTGTCGAGCACGGCGAGTTGCTTATCCAGGATATTGGCATAAGCGGTGAACACCACAAACGGGGAGTTCGGCCCCTGGCCACCAAACACCAGGGTGAAATCGTCGCTCAGGCTTCCAGTAAGAGTGCCCTTGAACTTCTTGACTTCATCTGCTGAAGGAAGGCCGGCAAACCCCGGGGTGTTGATGGCAATAAAGTACTGGACCACGAAAGCAATGCGCGCAATAGCGGCGGGATATCGTTTGTATTTTTCCTGGAGCTCGCGAATCTCGTCGCGGATGGCCTTGATCTTCTGGGCAAATTCATCAATCGCGTCGCCGGGATCCTTGCTTCCTTTGGCTCCTTCGATAAGGGCTCGCGCGCTTTCAATTTCCTGCCACAGATCATAACCGTCGATGGAATCGTTCAGCTTCTCAAGTGCAGCTACTGCCTCATCCACAGACTCGGTGGCATGAATGAGCTGCACGCGCATTTGCATTTGAAATTCTTGTTCCTCGTGGCCGATGTACTTCTTGGCGCCCTTTGCATTCGTGACCGCCTCATCAAGTTTCGCGACTACGGCGTCAAGACCCTTTGTTTCAAACGTTGGGCCGATGGCTTGAAGATCTTTTGCTGCCTGGCCCGCGTTGTCGCGGAGTTTCGGATCCATATCGACGACAGCGGTGATCTCCGGACGGCCCTGTTTTTTCTGTTCGGTCGCTGCCCAGGTACCGAGAGCGCGTAAGGTGGTATTGGCGTCGTCGAGCTTCGTTTGGCGAGTCGCAACTTTTTCGGAGCGGAAGCGGTTATGGGCGATTTCTTCTGCCGAAAGTTTCTTTTCCTGTTTGACTGCTTTGTTAGAGCCGCTGCACCGTTGCAAACGCAAACCGGAACGACGTTGCGGTTGCGGCTTTGCTTTTGCGCCTCCCCAAACTGAAACCATCGCCCCGGCAGCCGCCAGATCGGCGTCCTCTTCCAGACCGCCGCCGGCTGGTCCCTGTTTGCTTTGGCGACTCACAGCGGAATTCCCGCTGCCTTGCTGCACCACGTGGGCCAGTTCGTGCGCAATCAGCGCGTCACCAACGATCGTGCCCGGCTGATATTCGCCGCTGCCAAAGGCGATGTCGTTGCCGATGGTGAAGGCCCGCGCGTTGAGGTTGTCCGAGAGTTCATGGGCCTTTCCGTCCGTGTGAATGCGGACGTCCGAAAAGTCAGCGCCGTAAGCCGTCTGCATCTGAGTCTTCAAGCTCCCGTCGAGCGAGTGTCCGGAACCGAGTTGCGCCTGAATCGCGCCGGGATCATCGGGCTCGGTCGCGCCGCCTTCGCGCTCCTTAAACGAGATCTTGCTGCCCAATCCCGATAAGGCCTTTCCCGCGCCGCTCACCAACCCGGACACAGCGCTGCCAACGGCTCTCAGTGCGCCACCAACCAGACCGCCGAGCAACGCACCCGCGGTCATGCCCGGCATTCCGCCGGCCGTAAATTCCTCCGGCACGTCCGCCGGCACTTCACCAGTTTCTCGCCACTGATTAATTCCGCGTCGCAGTCGACTCGTTACAGCGGGGATGTAGTCGTGTGCACTGCTCGCGCCGCGAGCTTCCGGCGTGTATTTCTGAACGGCGCGTTCGACGTGTTCCGCAGTTTGTCCTTCGTAGTGACTGATCCAACGGTCGATGTAGGGACAACCCATCGACGTCCACATCGTTCCCTTCAGCGCTTCTTCAGCAGTGTTCTCGGATGCAGTGCGCAAGTCAGCGAGGAACTCGCTCTTTCTCATCTGCCCGGCGTCCAGCGACTTCGCGTCGTCCTCAACGATCAACGATTTCGCCTGCTTGGCATCGATTGGCTTAGTAACTTCTTCGGCCGCTTTATCAGCCTGCTGTTCTTCCGCGGGGCTAAGCGATTCACCACCGGTGGATTTTCTTTGTATTCGCGGTTGAGGTTCACCGATTCCTGCCTTCAACCAATCCGCCACAACTCGATTGCCGGCATCGCGCTGCAGATCGAAAAATTCACCTGAGGAATTTGTTTCGAGCGACCCAGCGGGCGACACAACTGCCGCTTGCTGCGGCTGTTGCTGTTGCACTTGTCTCGCTCCTGCTCGTGGCATCTCAGTTTTGATCGGTCGATTCGGGTTCAGCTTTTATGTTTCTGGGCCAATCGGGATCGTTGATTCGCGGGTTGATGACGTGATGCTCGAAGTCCAGCCAGATGCGCTTGTCCTTGCTGCAGTCGTAACCGCGACATGGCACGGGCCGTTGCCCATAGACCGAACAACATTTCTTTTCGGCGTCGAGATGCT
This sequence comes from uncultured Blastocatellia bacterium, assembly GCA_946480785.1. The sequence goes on from CAMLLD010000039.1 coordinate 60,569, forward strand.
GGCAATAACCGTCGGCCCCGTGCGCGATCACGTAAGGACGTGAGAAATCCCAGCGCACCACTCCTTCTTCGACGTCCTGCTTCGAAAGTGCGAACGGCAACTTGCAACACGCGGCATGACACTCGTCCAGGCGATTCTCGCAATCGATTCCCGCGCCACCTTCAAAGGCGTACTTGTCCATCTCCGGCTTTTGATAGACCACGCCCATGCCGCGCTCGGAGAATTTCTCGACGAGGTTGCACGCGGCTTTCTGCTTCCGCTCATCGAGCTCATCGATCTCGAGCAGCCCTTTTTCTTTCAGCAGGTCGATCGCGGCGTACAGGAACGACGCCACTTCGACGAGCTTGCTCGTGTTCGCATCGGCGCGAAAATGGACGTAACGCAGTCCCTCCGCGATCTCGTCGCGTACTTCGCTGTTCATTGGATCACCTCGGAAAATT
>CAMLLD010000040.1 GCA_946480785.1 uncultured Blastocatellia bacterium
TCCCGTCAGTACCGTCATCCCTTCACCGCACCGGCGGTCAGGCCGGCCGAGATCCGGCTCTGGAACAGCACGAACAGCACCACCACCGGCAGCGCGGTGAGGCCGGCCGCCGCCATCAGGCCGCCGTAGTCGGCACCGTGCGTGGGGCTGGACTGGAAGATGAGCAGGTAGATCATCGCGGTCTGCTTGCTGTTGTCGAGCAGCAACGTGTTGACGTCGCCCGCGGCTTCCACGGCGCGGCCCGACATCGCGAGCACGTTGTGTTGAATGAGCCGGTCCATGCCGGCGATACCGATCGCGGAGAGCAGTCCGCCGATAGTCGTGGGGATCAGACAAACGAGCAGCGAGACGAGCACGAAGATCGTCTGCGACGCATTTGAATAGATGGCGAACGGTTGCAGCGTGACGACGGCGAGCAGGAAGATGATCGTCAATCCCGCAAGTAGGATGTTGAGCGCGATCTCGTTCGGTGTCTTTTGTCGCGAGGCGCCTTCGACGAGAGCGATCATGCGATCGATGAACGTCTCACCCGGGTTCGACGTGATGCGCACTTTGATGCGATCCGACAGCACGCGCGTGCCGCCGGTCACCGCGGAACGATCGCCGCCGGCCTCACGAATCACCGGCGCGCTCTCGCCCGTGATCGCCGACTCATCAACCGAGGCCACACCCTCGACGATCTCGCCGTCGCCGGGAATGAACTCACCCGCCGAAACGATCACGAGATCGGTCTTGCGCAGTTCGGGCGCGGGCACATCTTCCGTTAACGCATCAGAAAGCACGCGATGCGCGATCGTTTCCGTCTTCGCTTTACGCAGATTGTCGGCTTGCGCTTTGCCGCGGCCTTCAGCCATCGCTTCGGCGAAGTTGGCGAAGAGCACCGTGAACCAGAGCCAAAGCGTGATCTGAATCTCAAACGCTGTATGCGGGCCTCGAATCATCTGTAGCGTCGTGAGCACGCTGCCGACCTCGACGACGAACATGACGGGATTCGCCATCATCCTGCGCGGGTTAAGCTTCAGGAACGCGTCGATGATCGCGCGCCTGACGATCTGTCCGTTCCAAATCTGCTTCGATCTGTTTTTACTCATATAGCAGCAAATGCTCGACGACTGGTCCCAGACTCAGCGCCGGAAAGAACGTCAACGCGCCGACGATCACGATCACGCTCACCAGCAACGTCGTGAACAACGGCGTCGTTACGGGAAACGTGCCCAGCGACGGCGGCACGATCTTTTTGCTCGCGAGACTTCCGGCGATCGCGAGCATTGGAATGATCATGAAGAAGCGGCCCACGAGCATCGCGATGCCGATCGTCGTGTTGTACCAATAGGTGTTTGCCGAAATTCCCGCGAAAGCAGAACCGTTATTGCCTGCGCCGGATGTGAACGCGTAAAGAATCTCGGATAGACCGTGTGGGCCGGGATTGTTGAGTTGCGAAGTGCCGAAGCCAGGAGAGACCGATGAAATCGCCGCGAGCACGAGGATCGTTAATGGAAAGACGAGCACGACGAGCATCGCCATCTTCACGTCGTAAGCTTCGATCTTCTTGCCGAGATACTCCGGCGTGCGCCCGACCATCAGGCCTGCGATAAAGACTGCCAGGACGATGTAGATCAGAATGCCGTACAGGCCCGCGCCGACACCGCCAAACACCACTTCGCCGAGCATGATGTTGGCGAGCAGGACGAGTCCGCCGAGCGGCGTGAAACTGTCGTGCATGCCGTTGACCGCGCCGCAGGAGGCGTCGGTGGTGACGGTGGCAAAGAGGGCGGAGTTGGCGATGCCGAAGCGGACCTCTTTGCCTTCCATGTTGCCGCCGGACTGTGTCGCGGTCGCGGCCTGGTCCACCTGCGCGCCCAGCAACGGATTGCCTTTGACTTCTGACCAGTAGGCAACGATGACACCCGCGCAGAACAAGACGGACATCGCAGCAAACACTGCCCAACCATGCTCTTGCGCACGGGTCATGCGACCGAGCGTATAAGTCAGCCCGGCCGAGACCGCGAAGATCGCGATCATTTCGAGAAAGTTTGTGAAGGGCGTCGGGTTTTCGAAAGGATGGGCGCTGTTTGTGTTGAAGAAGCCGCCACCGTTTGTGCCCCACTCTTTTATGAACTCCTGCGACGCGACTGGTCCCTGGGCGATGGTCTGCTCGGTCGCGCTCGTGTTGCCTTTGTCGATCAACTGCGCTTTGTCGTAAGCGCGCAAATTTTGCGGCACGCCTGCGGCGACGAGCACCAGCGCGCCAACGACACAAAACGGCAGACAGACCCACAGCGCCGCGCGCGTCATATCGACCCAGAAGTTTCCGATCGTCTTCATCTCGCGCCGCGCGATGCCGCGGATGAACGCGATCGCGAGGGCGATGCCGACCGCCGCGGAAACGAAGTTGTGATACGCGAGCCCGGCCATCTGCGTGAGATAACTCATCGTCGTTTCGGGCACGTACGACTGCCAGTTTGTGTTCGTGGTGAATGACGCGGCCGTGTTGAATGCAGAAGCGACGAACCCGTTCGCATCAACACCCGGTAGCTGCTGCGGGTTCAATGGCAGGTGGCCTTGCACGCGTTGCAGCACGTACAACAACAGCATCGACACACCGCTGAACAGCAGCATCGTCACCGCGTATTCCGTCCAGTGCATCTCGCGGTTTTCATCAACGCGCGTGAGCTTATAAATCACGCGCTCCACCGGACGCAGCACCGGATCGAGAAACGTCTTCTCGCGGTTGAAGACGTGGGCCATGAAGAGGCCGAGCGGCTTCGTGATCGCGAGAATCACGAGAAAGAAAACCAGGATCTGTAACCAGCCATTGATCGTCACTTCAAAACTTCTCCGGCCGCAGCAACGCGTACGTCAGGTAAACAAGCAGCAACGCTGCAGCCACCAAACTCACGATCGTCTCCAGGCTCATCGCAACCTCTCGCACGCGCGCACGTAGCCAATCGCAATCAGAAAGAACCCAATCGTTACGGCTACAAACATCAGGTCCAGCATCTCAACTCCCTCACTTCGGTACCGGTGAATCAAACGTAAATATCGTGGCGAAGATCAGCAGATGCTGACTCGGCGTTAAGCCGACCGCGCCTGACGGCAGCGCGGCACCGCGAAAGAAACCCCCATCCGGTCCGCGTGAATCGTCGAACCGATGTTCGAGACGAAAGATCGCGCTGGCCCAACGATACGGAACGCGATATTCGACTGTTGACGTGAATGCTTTGACGGTTTGTCGCGCGAGGGTCCAACGCCCGTCGCGGTCCCAGAACACTTCCGGTCGAAACGACAAACTCCAGCGATCGTTCAGCGCCCAATGAGTCGGCAGTTGCCACGACATCATCAGAGCGCGCGGCTTGCCCGGCGCATCGACACGCTCCGTTGCGAAGATGTATTCGGTGGCGAGAGTAAACTTTCCGGTCTTGCGTTCGACCATCGTATCGGTCAGATAACGCCAGAACTCGGACGCGGTGTTACGCTGATGTGGTCCAACAAAGCCTGTTTCTTTCAACGTGATCTTGGGCGTAACTTTGTACGCGATCTGGCCGCCCGCGCTCGGCGCGTTGTTCGCTCGCGCGAGATGCCAGTAACCGTTGACGACGAAGAACGTGCCGGTGAGTTTCTTCGTGAACGGATAACTCGCGTTCGCGCCCATCATCAGATACGGCGTGAAGTCGGCGCCCCACGGACGCGTGTAGTTGAAGTTGTCTTTGGCGTAAAGCGAGTCGTAGCCGATCAGACTCGTGAAGATGCCCGCTTGCAGCGTGAGTCCTTTGCCTACCGGTGCGCGATACGAAACGTTTGTTGGACCAAGATGGCGCAGAAACTTGTTGCCGGCGATGTTCGGCGCGGTCGCTGAGAAACCGAAGAGCTCGTCGTCTTTGCCCACGTGCGCAGTCAACTCCACACCCCAGCGCGACTTCTCGGTCGGCTTCTTTCGCGCATAAACGCCGGCCATGTTTAGCCACACGCTGTCGGTGCGAAACGCAGTCCCGCGGCTGCGAAAAAGATGGTTCGCGGGATGATTGAAGTTGAGCGGATAAGCTACGTCGGCGAACGCGCCGTACTGCCAGTCCGTATTCGACTGCTGTTCGCTTTCTTCCCCTGACTCCTGCGCGAAACCAACCCCGGCCACCGTCAGCAACAAAAGAAAAGTGATCGCGGCGCGCGTCATCGTTGTTTCCTTTCATCCTGCGTTTCGAGCAGGTCGAGGCAATGCGCGCCGAGAACTAATAAAGGAATCGTCAGGAACAGAAGAATCGTGCCGGAGCGTTGCACCGAGTGGCCGTGCCAAACGGCGCCCGTGAACCACGCGATCGCTGTCAGAATCGATCCGAACACACCCGCGCAGACACCGCCGCAAAAGCCGAATGCAGCGGAGCACGTCTTCAACGTCCAACCGTGACAGCGCAATTCACTGATGATCGAACGTGGCGTCAATTCGTTTGCCGGCAACGTCTCTTCGCTGCTCATGCCGCGTCCACCTACCGAAAAAGAAAAGGCGCGAAGCACAACGCTCCGCGCCAAGGCAGTAAGGCGTATGTTGTCCTTCCTCTAAAAGCCTGCGAGGTTAGCTGACGGGCTTGGACCAGGAAGTGTCCGACGTTACGTCACACAGCGTCCACGATGCTGATCGTTTACGCGCGCGCTTTCACGATGCGCCCCATGTCCCGCACCTGCGAGACGTTTGGTTCCCCCGCGCTGCCCCTCTCGATCAATTGATCGGCGAGCAGCCTCGGCGACTGGTTATCAACCTTCATAGCTTACGCCGCGGCAGATAAAGGGCGGGTAAAGAGTTTATAAAGAGTTCGTAAAGATCGGCGTATTATTTCTGCGCGTCTCAGGGCAACTGGCAAGGGGACTAGAATGGCAGAGCGGCGTATAAAGGTGGCACGTGAATGAGCGCCAGAATGGTCCAAGCAGCGATTTGTACGAGCACAATTTAACCGCGACTTTTTGCGACACTCGACTCGACATGGCACTGTCACTAATGATGACTAACCGATGCCGAGTTATCGGACCTTTACATTGGATAAAGCCACAGATGGTACGGTAGAATCCGTTGACGAGATGATTATAAGATTGCGACAAGCTGGAAAAGCTAATGTACCCGAAGAATCGAAGGCCGTGGTGCGATTATCCTCGTGGCAATGTATTGTGGAGCCATACCAGCCGTATCACCGAAACTCAGTTTTTGACTTGCTAAGGGATTTACCTCGACTGTACCCAAACGGCTATAAGTGGCTGGATCGAAGGTTATCCGACGTTCTTGCGAAGAAGGCCCGATGCACATTGGCATTACTGGGCAATTTACCCGTGGGTTTGACAATCGAAACCCCAAAAGGTGCTCACGCAACCAAACTTTCGACTATTGTTGTGGATCCCCGTTATCGCAACCACGGTCTCGGGAATGTCCTAATGAATGCCTGCACACGGAGTTGGTTGAGGGATGGAATTTCGCAGGTCCATTTAACCGTCGATGTAAGCCTATCGGAAAAGGGCGTCGCTCCCTTGCTGCGGCGCTATGGTTTTTTCGATGGAGACATCGAGCGCCAACGCTACGGCTTGAACAGAAGCGAGTTAATTCTCATATGGCGTAACTCCTGAATCAGTCTTCAGATATTAGCTCACAATCCTCAACAGGCGAGAAACATATGGCGTACTTTGCAGTAGTTCGGGATGCTTACGATGACGACTTCAATGTAGTTGCCTGTCACGTCAATCTATGGGCACTTTCAGCCTCACTAAAACGACGCATTTTCTGGTGTGATGTTGGCCTTCGGTTAAGAGGAGGCGCAAGAGAGATATCAAAGCTTTCATTGGCGTTGCCATTTAGAACTGAGGATAACGGCGTGGAAGACTTGTCAGACGTTATTCTCGAGCAGAAAGTGGCGGAATTGGTTTTTGGAAAACCTGTAAGGATCGATGGCTCAACGATCAACTACAGTTCCGCGGGCGCCGGCGGTCAAGATGTCACAACAAGTCTTAACGTTCTCTCAATAATCCGTGGAGAAACGGAAATCAATCAGTCCCTAAGCGGAGACGACTTCTGCTACTGGACATTGAAATTCGCAAGACCTCTTCGCCACAACGGATTAGATTCATACCTTCGCGTTAGATTTCACGTCAGAAACGCCGATAGAATCTGGAGTTGGAAGCGGACGTGTATGCTGAAAAACGGCGCACTTGTAGATTTACGCGTGACTGATGTCCGAGGCTCGTTCGTGGCGGCCAGGGATTGGAATACGTTTAGAGAGCGAATCGTCACCATCCCACAGTTGAATATGTTCGTGATTGCACCCTCGTGGTTACAACCTAGGGCCGCAAGTCCTGAATACCATTACATGCGATTGTTTGAGGGTCGCGTGTGGGAACCATATCTACGAAGACTAGTAGATCTGAAACGCAAGGAAAAGCTAACAGTATTTCAATGGCGAAATGACAAGGCAAAGGCAATCGATTCCAATAACTCTTATCACGTGATGCTGGACCTAAGTGATGAATTTGGAGTTTTCGATCTTAAGAATCATCTGATAGCGGGAATTGTTTTAGTGATTTTTCTCGGGGCAGTGTTGCTCCTGCGACATTTCTACTATAGCTATGCTGTTTATATTCAGCCCAAACTTGAATCACTATGGACTTGGGCATTTGGGCTGAAGTTCGCCGGAGTAATAACCTTCATTTGGTTGCTGATCTGGCAATTGTATAGAAATTATGAGCGATTCGATCGCTCGACGCAGGCTATTAGAAATTGGCTTCGCGCAAAGGAAGAACGAAGATACCGCAAGAACCTGCTTAATTAGACTAAATGACTATTGAGAAGCACGCCAATCTCGTAACGAAGGGTGATTATGCAATTGACCTTGTTGTGAAATTTAGCCAACTTATACCTGCCATCCAACGCCTGCAGTTCAAAGCATATTCTTCCCTTCCGACATTAGACGAGCGGGTTGACGAATCTCCTGCTATTGGACTCATGGATCGGGTTTCGGAGTTGAGGAAGCTTACGGAAGATCTGATTCCCTACTGGGAATTGGTTTTCGCAGTGACTTGGCAAAGTGAGCTTAGCGAGCAATTCATTCGTGAGGCGCTTCGACATCGCCCCGCCGATGAAGCGATAGACATTTTTGAGACGAATGTTGATTCGGTAGCGGATACTCTTACGAAAAAAATAGAAACCCTACCGGATGATGCCGCCATTGCTATCTGTTCCCGATGTATCACTGTCGACGGCTCAATCAAGCACATACCCATGATGGACTTCCGGTGCAAACCGACAGAGTCCAATCTGAAGAAACTCAAGATCGCATTGCACCAGATGGGACAAAAGCATGGAGCGCTCATACAGTCTGGTCGTTCCTTTCATTTTTATGGCTTTGACTTATTGACGGAAGACGGTTGGAGGAAGTACCTGGCTCAATCTTTGTTGATGGCTCCAATTGCGGATTCGCGTTATATCGCACATCGGTTGATTGAGGGGGTAGGATCTCTAAGAATAACGAACTGTCGACCTAAACCCGATAAACCCTTTGTCGTCGACCTGCTGTGATCCAATACTCCGAACAAATGTTTCCATGATGGACCGGAATCAAGCTGGTTGCGGATCAAACCGATAACCGATCCACGGTTCGGTGAGGATGTAGCGCGGGTGAGTGGGGTCGGGTTCGAGTTTTTTGCGGAGGTTGCCGACGAAGACGCGCAGGTATTCGTTCTGTTCGACGTAGTTGCCGCCCCAGATGGCAGCGAGGAGTGTGCGGTGCGTCAGGACTTTGCCGGAGTGTCTGACGAAGTAGACCAGGAGATCAAACTCTTTTGGCGTTAAGTGAACTTCGCGATCCACAACAACAACTTTTCGGGTTTCGAGATCGATGTGGAAATCGCCGGCGGTCAAAACAGTGGATTCGGGTTCGGGGGTGACGGCACTCGAGCGGCGCAACGAGGCGCGAACGCGCGCGAGTAGTTCGTCGATGCCGAAGGGCTTGGTGACGTAGTCGTCCGCGCCGATGTCGAGCGCTTCGACTTTCGTTTTTTCCTCACCCTTCGCGGAGAGCACGATGATGGGCACTTGCGAGATCGCGCGCAGGCGACGACACAGCTCAAGACCATCCATCGCGGGCATCGCGAGATCCGTGATCACCAAATCAGGATGCCAGTCGGTGAACGTTTCGAAACCGGCGAGACCGTCGGCCGCGACGCGCACGTCGTAACCGCGCGACGTCAGACCGGTGCGCAGCACGCGCGTCAGTTGCGGCTCATCGTCTACCACGAGAATGCGCGGTTTGTCGGTCATAGCTAGGCCACGGATGACCCGGATTTTTCGTCGTCGCCAATCGGGAGGGTGAACACGACCCGAGTGCCGCGGCCCGAGGACGGGGATTCGATCCAGATCTTTCCGTCGTGTGCTTCCACGATGCCTTTCGCAATCGCGAGGCCCATGCCCGTGCCGGACGGTTGCTGCGTGCTGATATCACCGTCGCGCGTCGCGCGGAAGAACTTATCAAACACACGCTCGCGCAGACCAACGGGCACGCCCTCGCCCTGATCTTCGACCGCCATCTCAACCATGCCGTCACGCAATCCGGCGCTGATCCTGATCGTCGTACCCGCTGGTGAGTACTTCGTGGCGTTGTCGACGAGCGTGTAAACCACTTCACTCACTGCTCGTTCGTCGACGCGCACGGCCGGCAGTTCTTCGGCGATCTTCACTTCAACTTTGTGATCCTTCGTCAGCGGTTGGGCGCGCGCGAGGGCGGTCGACACGATCTCGTCGATCGCGCCCCACTGCCGCCGTAGTTGTAACTCACCCGCGTCGATGCGCGCCAATTCGATCAGCCCGCTGATGAAACGATTCAAGCGATCGCTCTCTTCGTCGATTACCTGCAGCATCTCGAAACGCGAGTCTTTGTCGAGTGCAAACTCCGGCGCGTGCGCTTCGTCGATCAGCGTCGTGATCGAGGCTTTGATGGAGCTTAACGGCGTGCGGAGATCGTGCGTGACCGCGTCGAGTAGCGCCGACTTTAATCGTTCGCTTTGCTTCAACGCTTCCGCCTGGCTCGCGCGTTCGAAGGCGCTGCGTAGTTCTTTGTAGAGACGTTCGATTTCGTGGCCGCTGCGTTCGGCTTCTTCGGCGCGGCGTTTTTCACGCGCGGAGAGTTGGCCCACGGCGAGGGCGGTGGTGAAGAAAGCGAAGAGCGCGATCCAGTTTTCGGAGTGGGCGATGCTTAGCGTGTAGAGTGGCGGGAGGAAGAAGAAGTTGAAACAGAGCACGCCGACGACGGAGGCGATGAGTGCCGGGCCGCTGCCCCAGAACAGTGCTACGAAAAGGACGTCTAAGAGATAAGCGAGCGCGGTGGTGGTGGAGTTGATGTGGTCGCGGAACGGTATAAGTACCGCCGTAACCGCAGCGGTGGCGAAAAGAGAAACAAGGTAACCAAGCCGTTTGTCACTCACTACGCAGAGCGTCCTTAGCGACGGCCGTAGGGGAAGGAAATCTAAAACGGATTTTAACGAATCCCGACCAGGCCCTGCACCGATTGGATCAGCTTCTCGGTGTCGTAGCCGACGCCGTCTTTGAAAACGATCTCGACCTTTTCGATGTCGCTGATACTGGCTGCCGGATTTCCTTTCACCACCATCAGGTCCGCCTGCTTGCCGGGTGCGAGCGAGCCGATGCGCGCGTCCTCGCCGAGAAACTTCGCGCCGTTCAGCGTCGCAATCTTGATTGCCTCTAAAGGCGTGAAACCCGCTTCCACGAGCAACTCCACCTCACGCTGATCGCCAAAGCCCGCGACGATGCCGCCGTTGCCAGTCGGATCGAGCCCGGCCAGCAGCAAACCACCAGCCTTCACAAACGCGCGCTCGAAATCCATCGCCTTGCGCAACAGCGCGACATAATCAGAACCACCCGGCACACGCGCGCGATTCTGTAGATAACGCACGCGCGCATCAGTCGACATCACATTCAACATCCGCGGATTCAACAACGCACTCGCCGCGCCGATCCCACTCTGCGTCAACGGCGCGCTGGCTGCTTCAAACACGGGCAACGTCGACGTCACGGCTACGTTCTTTTGCACCAAAACACGAATCGTCTCCTGCACCGGCGCACTGTTCAGATCCAGTTGCCGCAAGCTCGCATTCACGGCAGCGCCGGGACAAACATCCGGTTTCTTGTCCGCGACAAACTCCGAATCCGCAAACAAGCCGTGTTCGAGATCGTCAATCCCGATCTCCGCTGCTTCGCGATAACCGATCGAACACAGATGTCCCGTTACTTTCAGCCCGCGCTTGTGCGCTTCTTCAACCGCGGCGCGCAGCTCGTCGCGCGTAATGTTCATGTAGGCCTTGAACGAGGTTGCGCCTTCATCCGCCCAATAAGCAACCGTGCGACGCGCGTCGTCCGCGTCTTTCAACTCGTGCATCACGGGCGTGAACGAGCCGCGGCCTTCAAGATACGGCGCGGTGACGTGCATCTTTGGTCCAATCATGCGCCCCGCGTCGATCAGGCGTTTGATCTCGAGGTCGGTATAAGGCGCGACGCTGCCGGTGGTACGAATGGTGGTCACGCCGAGCGCGAGGTAAAGACGCGGAAAACTGCTGCCCATGTTCGAGTACATCGGCGGCGAACCGCCCATGGGAAAGAACATGTGGTTGTGCATGCCGACGAGCCCCGGCATGACCGTGTAGCCGTTGAGATCGAGCGTGCGCGCGTCAGCGGGATAGGTCGTGGCCGCGGTTGGACCAATCGACTGAATCTTGCCGCCAGAGATAAGGATGGTTTGATCGTCGAGAGGCGCCGCGCCCGTACCGTCGATAACGCGCACGTGCGTGAGCGCGATCAGTGGCGCTTCGACGCGAATGAATTGTTGACGATCAGAAGTTTGAGCGAATGCGGAAATTACAAACAGAAACAGGCACAGGAGGACCAGTTTGGTTTTCATGCGCACGCATTTTACGTCAAAGCGCTCTGCTGTGCTGCACGCTGTCGCGGCATTTTTTGCAGGAGACAGGCGAGCGCCTGGATGTCGAACGGCTTGGTGAGGTGCGCGACGAATCCCTGGTCGTAAGCGCGTTGCACGTCTTCCGGCCGGCCAAAGCCGGTGAGCGCCACAGCCGGCAGCTCCTGGTAACCGGGCATCTGGCGCAGCCGATTGAGAAACTCAAACCCGTCCATGCCGGGCATGGAGATGTCGGAAAGGATCACGTCAAACTGTTTCTTACCGGCGACTTTTAGTGCTTCAAACCCACTGGTCACCGCCGTCACGGTCGCGCCGCCGATTTCGAGCAGATGCTGGACCATCTCGGTCGTGTCCGCCGAGTCGTCGACCACGAGGACGTTCATTCCGTCCAGCGAGTTGATGCCATGATGGTCCATGACCGACCTGCTTCGCAGTTGCTTTTCCTGGCTGCGTGGCAGGTGAATGGTAAAGCTCGCGCCCTCGCCGACGCCGTCGGAATGAGCCGTGACAGAGCCGCCGTGCAGCTCGACGAGTTGCTGGACCACCGCGAGGCCGATGCCCATGCCGGATTGGGAACGATTCGTGCTCGGATCGGCCTGGCGAAAGATCTCAAAGATGTGTGGCAGGAACGACTCGTCGATTCCCTGCCCGTCGTCCTGCACCGTCAACACGATGTGCTCGGGTTCGTTGTGCAGCCGGACGGCGATGTGCCCGTCACGCGGAGTGAACTTCACCGCGTTGTTCAGCAGGTTCCAGATCACCTGTTCGAGTCGCACCGGATCCGCTTCGACGAACACTACATCGGACGGAGCGTCTATTTCGATCGAGATGTTCTTCGCTTCCGCTTCCATACGCACGGTCTCGATCGCGTTTTCGATCGCCGCAACCGGCGAGACTGTCTCGCGGTTTAGTTCCAGTTTGCCGCTGCGCAACCGCGATAGGTCGAGCAAGTCGCGAATTAGTTTCGACTGGGCCACTGCATTTCGTTTGACTGCATCGGCCATGCGCTGCAAGGGCGGCGACTGCTTGATCTCATCACTGCGCAACAACAACTCCGCGTAACCCAGAATCACATTCAACGGATTGCGCAGTTCATGTGACATGATCGCCAGAAACTCATCCTTCAAACGGTTGGCTTCTTCAGCGGTATGCCGCAACCCGTGCTCGCGCTGGAGCAATTCTTCTCGCTCTTCTTCGACGCGCTTGCGTTCGAGGTAATCGGCTGCCTGGCGCGCCAGCAGATCCATCAACCGGATCTCCTGCTCCGTGGGCCGGCGCGGGTTCGTGAAGTGAGTTGAGATCACGCCGAGCACGTGGCCCGCGCTGCTGATCAACGGCATCGACTGCACCGCGCGCACGTTCGCGTCGAGCATAACGCGCAAAGAGGGCGTACCAACAAACAGCGCGCTCTGCCGCACGTCTTCGACGATCACGCGCTGCTGCGATTCAATGGCGCTGCCGCACGCGGAAAACGGAGTTTCAGTTGCGAAGTAGTCGAGAAACATCGCATCGAAACCGGATTGCGCGATGAGAGTCAACCGGCCGGTATCGTGGTCCACTAACTGAATGTTTCCCTTGTCGGCGCCGCTGATCTCGATGGCGACATTGAGCATCTCCTGCAGGCAACCAGACACATCGTCTCCATGGCGCGCGCAACGGGTACCGATGTCGTTCAGCCGCCGCATGGCTTTCAGGTCGGCGGCGCTGTGCTCGAGAATGCGAAACAGCCGGCGCTCGCTGTCGCGCAGCTCTTTGGTGCGTTCGGCCACCAACTCTTCGAGCCCGCTCTTCGCCTGCCGCAGTTCTTCTTCGAGTTTTTTCTGCGCCGTGAGATCCGTGACGACGATGCTGATGGAATTGGTTTGCGGCTGGAGTCTTGCGAAAGAAATGAGGACCGGCACTTCTCGACCCGATTCATGCCTTAGGAAATATTCATGGCGGACAGGCTGCGTGCGCGCCTGATCCAGGTCTTGGTCAAACTGCTCGCGCCGATCGCCGATCACCAGATCGCCAAACGACCTGCCGCTGACGTTCGTACCGTTGAGCCCGAGCATGCCGGCGAAGTTGCGATTGCTGTAAAGGATCGTTGAATCAGGCGCCACACTCACGGCGCCCTGGTTCATCTCATCGATCATGAGACGATACGGATAATCGGCCGTCGTCAGTGTGTAAATAACTTCGCCCTGTGGGTCATCGATCACCAGGGCATCGACTTCACCGCTTCTAATCGCGCGCAGCGTGTCTTCGGCTTCCTCCAGGCGCCGGCGCAGCTCGTCAATCTCGGTATCAGTTACGCGTTCGAATTTGTCTCCCATAGTCATTCATTAATGCCCAACCCGATCAAAAGCTTCTGCGTATTGGACAAGTCACCGACGAACCGCCGCAACGGGGCCGGTAACCTTTTAATCAATGTCGGAGCCGCGATAATTTGCTCTTCGCGCGCGGCCTCGGGGTTCTTATAAATATCGATCACTTGAAGGTCATAATCATCGTGCAAGTGCTCTTCACAAACACGCTTCAAGTTCGAAATCGCCTTCAAGGAACTAGGTGAAGAACCGGTCACGTACAATCGCAAAATGTATTCCGCACGACGTTTATCCTGCTGCTTCGCGGCTCGCTCGAAAGCAGCGCTGGCATCGTGCCCGTTGCCTTTCAGCGAGCCGTTACCGTCACCTCTGATGTCGCCGTTCGGCATTTTTTCGCCGGAATTGGCCATGAAAACTCCTAACGTGGCTGAATATCAAGACCCACCAGCACACGCTCGGTGTTTGAAAGATCGCCAATAATCTTTCTGATCGGTTGGGGCAGCTTCCGCACTAACGTCGGTACTGCCAGAATCTGATCGCCCCGCGCCAGTGTAGGATTTTCCATCAGGTCGATGACTTCAATGTGATACTTACCCTTCAGATACTCCTCACAAATGTTTTTAAGATTTTGAAACGCGGTGATCGATCGAGGGGTCTGGCCGGCGACGTATAGCCGCAGGTTCCAGTGATTCGCTGCCGCGCGGCCGTCGCCTTCGGCTCCGTGGCCGTTTTTGGCGGCGCGCGCGCGCCTGGTAGTGGTGGGGGTGGTCTTCATCTGGCGCTTCCTTTCCGTGCTTTTCGAGCACCGTTTCCTTCTACCGGCGTTGGAACGTCGGCACGACGCAAGCGGGCCATCTCTACACGTTGATCCGCTGCAACGTCTTCGCGTTTCAGATCTTCTTCCAGTTCTTTGAGGATTACGTCGCGCTCGGATTCAAACTGGCTGCGCAGCGCGATCAACTGCGCTTCGTACAACTCCTGCTTGCGGTGCAACTCGCGCTCTTTGCGCTGTCGCGCGGTTTCGCGCTCGACCGTCAACGCTTCCTCTCGCGCTGCCTGTGCCGCACGCGCCGAGCCCATCAGCACGCCTTCGGAACCAACGTACGCATCGATGATCTCCATCCCGTGAGCGGTAAGACGAAATTCGCGCACCTGGTTTGAGTGGGCGATGCCGCGCGCTTTCAGAACGTAGAGACCGCGGTTGCGTTCGCCGTTCATCTCGACGTTCTTCACGAGCAACCAGGCATCCATCAGGGACGAAACGCCGACTTCCGAGTCTTCGATCTCGCTCGTGGCGCCGGTGAGCGTGGTGAACATCGCGGTGATCTCCCTGGTCTTGAGAAAGTCGATCAAGCGCGTCAGCATCGACTTCGTTTCGACGGCGTCGCCGACAGCGAGGAAATTGGAGATCGGATCGATCACGACGACGCTAGGCTGAGATTCGGCGATGGCTTTATGGATCAGCGCGAGATGTATTTCCAGACCGAAGTTTGACGGCCGCGAATTTTGGAATTTCAACAGGCCCTGCTTCACGTAAGGCTCGAGATCGATACCGATCGAGCGCATATTGCGAAGGATTTGATCCTGCGACTCTTCAAACGCGAAGAAGAGCGCCCGCTCGCCGCGTTTGCAGGCGGCATCGACGAAGTGGGCGGCGATCGTGCTTTTGCCCGTCCCGGCGGTTCCCGAAACGAGAATCGAACTGCCGCGATAGAAGCCCTTGCCGTCGAGCATGTTGTCGAGGCGGTCATTGCCGCTCGAGACGCGCTCTGTCGAGGCTTTGTGATTCAAACCGATCGAGGTGATCGGCAAAACAGAGAAGCCTTTCTCGTCGATGAAAAAGGGATACTCGTTTGTTCCGTGCGACGTGCCGCGATATTTGACGATGCGCAGACGACGCGTGGAGATCTGGTTCTCGACGCGGTTGTCGAGCAGGATGACGCAGTCCGCCACGTACTCTTCGAGACCGTAGCGCGTGAGCGTGCCTTCGCCGCGCTCGCAAGTGATGACTGCGGTAACTCCTTTTTCCTTCAGCCAGCGGAACAGACGTCGCAATTCGGCGCGAACAATGCCTTCGCTCGGCAACGCGGAGAAGAGCGCTTCGAGGGTGTCGAGCACGACGCGCTTCGCGCCGATCTGATCGATGGCGTAACCGAGGCGGAGAAAGAGTCCTTCGAGATCGTACTCGCCGGTTTCTTCGATCTCGGAGCGTTCGATGAAGACGTAATCTATCAGCAGCTTCTTATCGTCGATGAGTTGCTGGAGATCGAAGCCGAGCGATGCGACGTTGGTCATCAGTTCCTCGCCGCTTTCCTCGAAAGACATGAAGACGCCGGGTTCGTTGTAGAAGCTGGCGCCGCGGTAGAGAAACTCCATGGCGAAGAGCGTCTTGCCGGCGCCGGCGCTGCCGCAGACGAGCGTGGGACGTCCGGCCGGGAGTCCGCCGCTCGTAATCTCATCGAAGCCGGAAATGCCGGTCAGTTCTTTTCGCAGACCGGCGGTGTTATTCGAACGGTTACGACGGTTCGTTTTGCTCAATCAAAAGCGCTCCTGCTGGTACACGTGTACCAGACGTAAATTTTGGGGAACAAAAAGGCGGGGGTGCCGCCGTTTATATAACACACCTTGGGTTTTTGGCGGTAGAGCCAAGAGCGAGACAGAGCCACAAATAAACACGGATTACCACGGATCAGAGCGCGATGCCCCACGGGCCGTCGCCCGCTTTCACCGTCGCGATTACTTTGTTTGTGGCGGTGTCAACAACCGAGACGTCGTTCGAGAGACCGTTTGCGGTGTAGAGCTTTCGTCCGTCCGGCGTTAACGCGAGTCCCCACGGCCGCTGGCCGACGGGGATTAACGTGATGAGCGTCAGCGAGTCGCCATCGATCACGGCGACACTGTTTCCCCGCCCCGTCGCCACGTAAACACGTTTCCCATCCGGCGAAACAACCACGCCTTTCGGCTTCAACTGCGCTGCACCGTCGACATGCGGCAAGTCGATCGTCTTGATCACCCGATGTCCGTTCGTATCGATCACTGAAACAGCGTTGCCGTTTTCGGCAGTGACATAGGCCCGCGCACCATCCGCAGTGAAGACAGCTTCGCGCGGCCGTGCGCGGACGAGAAACGTGTTGACTACCTGGTCCGTTTGCGTGTCGATTACCGAGACGCTGCTGCTGCTTTCGGAAGTAATGTAGACCCAGCGCCCGTCGGGACTGATCGCCGCGCCCTCGGGTTCGAGTCCGACCGGCATCTTCGCGATCACGCGGTTCGCTTTGACGTCTGTGATCGAAGCGGTGCCGGCGTCTTCGTTGGCGATGTAGAGCTTCGCGGAGGCTTTATCGATGGCGAAGTTTTCGGGATCGGTGCCGGCTTCGTACTTCGCGACGATGTTTCCGTTCGCGTCGATCTCGGCGATCTTGTCTTCGCCGTGAGCTTCGTTTGAGGGGTAGCTGATCGCGACCCAGATCTTTTTGCGATCGTCGCTGAGGCGAATGCCGCGCAGGCGTCCGCCGACTTTGATCGTCGAGTAGACGCGATCTGTGCTCGTGTCGATCACGGTGATCGTGCCGTCTTTCTCGTTCGTGACGTAGGCGAACGGGCCGTTTGACCGTGAGCAAGACAGGCCACAGATTACACAGATAACACAGATAAAACAGAGTGCTTTCATGTCAGTGTCGCCAACTCGTCGACTTCACACTTGAGCTGTGGGTGGGTGGGATCGGAGAGGTCGAGCTGTTCCCAACGAATGCGATAGCCTTCTTTGCGTACGTGCAGCGTGCGCAGGATCGCGCGTCCGATGCGCCACACCGACAGACGTTCCAGGATCGCATAACTCCCGATCAAAAACTCCGTCACAAAACAGGAACCACGCTCGTTGAGTTGCGCGCGTACTTCCTCCAGTCGACCAACCGGCTGGCCGTTCAGCGCAAGCACGCGCTTCCCAATCAACAACTCCAGATGTACTTCCTGCCGTTTCATCTACGCTCTAAAGTCTAGGCGCCCGGGATCTTTCCGATCACTTTCTTACGCAGCCACAACTCCCACTCCAACGCCGGTGTCTTCTCCGCCTCCACATCCGCACTCACCGTGTTCAGCCCAACCTTGATCTTCCCCCACGGAATGCGAAACGGATCGGGCGAGATGTTCCACTTCCGCATCCGACGCGCGAGCCACCGACCGAGCCGAACACTCAACCGGTTCATCAACGTCGTCACACCCATTTCAATGTACGCCACGCGCGGCGCGCGATCCGCTTCGAGCACGAGCACGATCCCATCCACACGCCCCATGCGCCGTTTCGAAGCATCATCAACCTGCTTGTCCAAACAATCCCTGACGAGCTCCATCAACCGCCTCCAAATATTTGCAGCGGTATCGTCACCACCGCGAGCACAAACGCGATCCCGATAATCGTAAGCACCACCGCGTTCGAAAACCAGCTATTGCGATAGACGCGCACATAACTATAGTCGTTCATCAAAAACAGAAACGGCACGATCGAAACGGGCAGCGTCGCCGCCGTCGCCGCCATCGAGAACACCGTCATCGTCAATGGGTCGAGCCCCACGAGCACAGGCAACACAGCCAGCGCGATTATCACGGTGTAAGTAAAACTAAAACGCGCTTCATCAAGCGGCCGCTGGTTCTCACTCCAGTTCCAACCAAACCCCTGCGCCGTCAGATACGCGATCTGCAACGTGATTTCCAACGCCGCGCCAAAACACGCAATGCCGAGCGACGCAACGAGCAGCCAAAAACCTTTGTGGCCGAACACCGGAACCAGCAGCGTCGGCAATTCCGAGTAGTGCTGGACCTTCATCCCGCGCGGCATTAGCTGCGTCGCCGCGAGTATCAGCACCGCGACCGAGATCAATGTGCCGAAACTCATGCCGCCCGTCGCGATGATGCGATTGATCCCGACGTGCGTCTCTTTCCATTCATCCTCGATCGCGCCTGCCGAGTAAAAGAAAAACAGGTACGGCGAGATCGACGCGCCGAGAATCGACACCGCGATGAACCAGTAACGCGCCGAGTCGTGTTGCGGCAACGATGGCGCTGCGCCTCTCAAGACCTGGTGCCACGGCGGATGCACGATGATCGCGCCAACAACGAAACACAGCGTGACCAGGCCGAGCATCGAAACGCCCTTCTCGATCACGCCGAACGTGCCCTTCCACATCACCAGCCAAACAACGAAGGCGACCGGTATGGCCCACCACTGAAACCCGACTCCCGTCCCCAACTCCAACGCTACACAAACGCCGCCCAACTCCGCTGATAGGACCAGCAGACTCACGAGCCCCAGCACGACGTACATGAAAGCGAAGTAGTTGAAACCGAATCGTTCGCGGATCGCATCGGGCAACGTGCGCCCGCTGACGGCCGCAAATCTTCCCGACTGTTCGACGAGAAAAATGATGCAGATACCGCCGAGCACGATGGCCCAGATCAGTTGAAACGAAAACTCGGCGCCGGCCTGTGCCGCGGTGGCGATCGAACCGATCTCCAGAAAGCCACCGACGCTCGTCACGATGCCGAGGGCGATCTCCAGCAGCTTCTTCATGTATCTCTAGGCTAAGCGTGCGCGTTCGCGTCGCGCGGCGCGCACCTCTGCTTCACGCAACCAGCCGGCGAATAAAGCGAGTCCGGCAATCACATAGACCAGCCCGGCGGGAATCCACATGATCAAGCCACCGAGTTGCTGGTCTTCGAGGGGCGTCAATCCCCAGGAATTCGTCAAGCCGATGTACGAGGGATACCAAACAGATCCGGCGATAGTGAGCAGCGCGCCGAGAGCTCCGCTGTGAATGGAAGTGGTGAAGAGATAGAGCACCGCGGCGCCGTAGCCCATCGCGCCTTGTGGTCCATGAATCAGTGCCCACCAAAACAATAAAGCGGAGATCAAAAACGAAAGGTGTTGCAGCGTGTGTACCCACTCACTGTGCAGCACGGCCTCGAACAGCACCGGCACGTGCCAGGTCCACAAAGCAACCGCATGGACCAGCCATGCAACCAGCGGGATCGTGAGCCAATGCCACGCGCGACTAACCACGCCGATTTTGCCGAGGTTGCCGAGGCGTCGCGACCATTCCACCGGAAAGGCCCAGAGAAAAACCACGAGCGGTCGCCCGAGCACCAGCAGCGGCGCGGCAACAAGCATCAGCACTTCGTGTTGCGTCATGTGCGCCGAAAAAAGCACGCTGCCCCACGCGTGCAGCGGCGACACGAGTGCCACGAACAAAGCGAACCATCCGCCGGCGAAACAGATCCCTTCCCACGTCCGCGGAGATCTTCGTCCCGGGGCCTCACGCCTGAGACGCCACCAGCCAATCGCAAACAAAAGCGCGAGCAGCGCCAGCGAAACAATCACGAGCGGCTCAAAACTCCACGCGTGCGCGAGCTCGTCCCAGTTATGCGGTTGTCCTTCGTGCAGGATCATAATTGACACGGATCGTAGTAAACGGTCGCGATGCCTTGCGCGAGCGTTACCAAAAAGAAGATCACGCTGCCGAGCAGTCCGACCATCGCGATGAAACGCGTGCGCGTCGCGACGTCCGCAGACTCGCCGGGCCATTGTGCGCCTTCTGCCCGCCACGTGAGATACGCGACCAACGCCACCAGCGCGATCAGCAACAGCGCTACGATCGACACGCCGTAAAGCATCACGCTGTGCTGCGCCGCACACGCCTGTCGCACGAGCACAAAGAGCGCTTCGTGTTGCGCCGCCGTGATCACCGCCGGCACGACCATCAGCATCCAGCTTGTTCTCGCGCTGCTCAGTACCATCACGTCCTCAGATCGAGCCGCGGCGTGAAATAGACCACCGCGTAAACGATCAGCCAAATGGTCGTTACCCAGTACCAGTAGACCGCGATCGTCACGATGTCCACTCGATGCTTCATGTCAAACTCGCGCGTGCGCAGCCAGATGAACAGCAACGTCGTCTCACCCGTGAGTATCAGCAGGTGCATCATGTGCATGCCGAGCAAAAACCAGACGACCGAACCGTACGCATTGCTGTCCCAACGGAAATGCACTGCCGAAAACTCGAAGCCGCGCAGGATCATTGCGACCACGCCACACACGACACAGATCGCGAGACCGATCTGACACGTGTCTCGATCGCCTCGCCGCGCCGCGCGATCCGTCATGATCATCGGAATACAGCTCAGCACTAACAAAATCGCATTCGCAGTGCCGTATCCGAGATCCGGTAACGGTCGCAACGGCGCGGTGCCTTGCGCGAGCGGCGGCGGCCAAAGCGGAAAATTCTGGCGCAGGTAAAAATACGTCGCGATGAGAATCGCAAACATCGACGTCTCGATCGCGAGCAAACCGTTGTTGCCCCACCACACCGGATCGTAGGTGTCGAAACCGTGGTGCTTCAGTTCGGAAACGTCGATGACTCTGCGCGTGCTCATACTTGCTTCGGTTGCAACTCCGCCGGCGGCGGAACATGTTTCGACTCACCCGGCGCTTCAATGGCCGGACGGTTCTCGTAATTCGGATCGCCGAAGAACCAACAGATCAACGCCGCGCCCGTCAGGAGCGCGCCGATGAGAATCGCCCAGGGGGTAAAAATGCCGACGATGAATGCTTCGGCTGTTCCCAACGCCACGAGGAACGGCCAGATCGATGGACCAGGAATCTCGAAACGCAGCTCGGGTTCTGCGTCCAGCACACTACTGACCAGTCCTTCGCGTTTCGTCGTGCTCAAGCCACGGACCACCGGCGCATCGGGAGTTGCTTCCCAGAGCGCGTAGCGACCCTGGACCACCGGCACGTTGTGAAAGTTATAAGAAGGCGGCGGTGACGAAACGCTCCATTCCAAACCGTCAGCCGCCCACGGATTGTCGCCGGCCTCCTCACCAGCGACCCGTGCTGCTATGAAATCGATAATGAACACCAGCACGCCCAGGGCGAGAATGAAGGCGCCGATCGATGAGATCAGGTTCGCCGTACCCCAACCACTTTCCGGGAGGTACGTGTAGACGCGCCGCGGCATGCCGTGCAGTCCCAGTATGTGCTGTGGGAAGAACACGAGGTTGAAGCCGATGAACATCAGCGCGAATACCCAGCGCCCGACTGTTTCGCTCATCATCCGCCCGGTCCATTTCGGAATCCAGTAATAGAACGCGCCGAACAGCGGAAACACCGAACCGCCAATCAACACGTAATGCAGATGGGCCACGACGAAGAACGTGTCGTGAATCTGCAAGTCGAGCGGCACTGACGCGAGCATCACGCCCGTCAGTCCACCAATGATGAAGTTCGCGAAAAAGCCGAAGACAAACAGCAGCGGCGTCTTGATATTCAACTTCCCGTGCCACAGCGTCGCGATCCAGCAGAAGATCTGCACGCCCGTCGGGATCGTGATGATCATGCTGGCGGCCGTGAAGAAACTCTGGCCCATCTGCGGGATCGGCGTGGCAAACATGTGGTGTACCCACAAGCCGAAGCCGATGAATCCCGTTGCAATGAGCGACAACACCATCGCCGTGTAGCCGAAGATCTTCGTGCGCGCGAACGCCGTCACGATCGCCGAAATAAAGCCGAGCGCGGGAATGAAGATGATGTAGACCTCCGGATGCCCGAAGAACCAGAACAGGTGCTGGTACAGGATCACGTCGCCGCCTTCCGCCGGATTGAAGAAGTGCGTATCGATCAAACGATCGCTGGCGAGTAGTCCGCTCGCGAGCATCACCGACGGCATCGCGAAGATGATCATGAAAGACGTGATGAGCTGCGCCCACACAAACAACGGCAGGCGATTGAGTGTCATTCCCGGCGCGCGCATCTTGAAGACCGTGCCGATGATCACGATCGCGCCGGCGAGTCCCGAGAGCTCGGTGAACGTGATCATCTGCGCCCAGATGTCCACGCGTTTGCCGGGCGAATATGCCGGGCCGGCGAGTGGCACGTACGAGAACCAACCCGCATCAGGCCCGGTGTTCAGCAGGAAGCCGACGTAGAGCAGAATCCCGCCGATCAAATACGTCCAGTAGCCGTAGAGATTCAGCCGCGGAAACGCGACGTCGCGCGAGCCCACCATCAAAGGCACGAGATAAATACCGAGCGCCGTCACGATCGGCACCGCAAACAAAAACATCATCGTGGTGCCGTGGACCGTGAAGATCTGGTCGTACTTGTCAGGGCTGAGAAAGTGGTTGTCGGGACGCGCGAGTTGAATGCGCATCAGCGCGGCTTCAATGCCGCCGAAGAGAAAAAAGATAAACGCCGTGACGATGTACCGCTTCGCGATGTGTTTGTGATCGGTGTCCGTCAACCAGCCGCGCAGCCCGCGCGGCGCCGCCCACGTGCGCTCAAGCTCCCCTCTCTCACGGTCCATCTGCGCGTTCAACTCATCGTCGCTGATCTGTGTTAATTCGGTTTTTGGTGTTAATCCGTGGCTCATTTCAAACTCTGCAAATAATCAGCGAGTGCTTCCAGTTCCTTTTGACCGAGATTGTTCTGCGGCATCTTGTTTCCGGGTTTGAACTGCTGCGAGTCAACGATCCAGCGCATCAGGTGCTCGCGCGTGTTGGACAATGTCGCAGCCGCGATCGTGTTGCGACTGCCGACGTGCGTCAGGTTTGGACCGAAGTTCGATCCCGCGGGCGTGCCGTTGATGGCGTGACACATCACACACGTCGACGAGAGAAAGACCTGCTGCCCGTAACGCTGCGAGTCCGTCGCCGGCGGCACGGCGCCTTGCGTCGCGTTTTGTCGCCACGCGTTGAATTGGTCCTGCGGCTCGGCCACGATCCAGAAAGCCATGCGCGCGTGTTGCAGCCCGCAGTACTCCGCACACTGCCCGCGATACACGCCCGGCTTGTCTGCCTGCAGCCACATTGTCGAGCTCTTGCCGGGAATCAGATCCTTCTTGCCCGCGAGGTTCGGTACCCAGAAACTGTGAATGACGTCGCCGCCACGCAGCGTGAACAGCACCGGCACGCCCACCGGAATGTGAATCTCGTTTGCGGTCGTGAACATGTTGCTTGCGTCGACGTCGTTGTAACGAACCTCCCACCACCATTGATGCCCGGTGACTTCGATCGAGAGCCCGTTCTTCTGCCCGAGATCGGCAGTCAACGCGCGTCCGGTCGAGTAGCTGTAGATCAAGAAGACGAAGAGAATGACGACTGTGACGGCTGTCGCACTGAGCACAGCGTTGCGCTTGCTTGTCTCCGTTTGCTGAGACGGATTCAAAACCGGATTGAGATCGCGATTGCGCATTCCTTTTCGAATCGCGATCGCGACAGCGATCATCACGAGCACGTAAACCGCCGTACAAACCCAGAACATCAGCCACCAAAGACGGCTCAGACTCTCAGCGTTTGGGCCTGCGGGATTGATGGAGTTTTGAATGCCACCTATCAATGTATTTCACCCGGCGTGGAATTCTTCGGCGTCTCGCGCTTCGTGCGTTGCTCCGAACGGCGTGCGTTCATGTCGTCGCTGCGCGTCGTTGCTACGTCTTTGCGCAACTGCCCGCTCATCGAGCGCACATAGGCGACGAGTTGCCAAACCTGGCTGTCGGGAATCTTGGCGCGAAACGAAGGCATCCCGTTCGGCCGGCCCTCGACGATCGTGCTGTAGATGTTTTCCGGGTTCGAGCCGTAGATCCACTGCGCGTCCATCAACGGTGGTCCAATCCCCCCGCCGCCATTGAAGTGGCAGCCGACGCAGTTGTATTGCATGAACAACTGCTTGCCCGTATTTACGTCGAACGCCTGTTGCGCGGCGTCATTCTGCAGTGGCGGCGGCGCGGTGGTGCCGGGAGTAATCTCGCTCATCGTCACCGAGTACGACTCATTGGTTGCGGGCGGCGCGGTGAATTGGCGCTTCTCTCGTTTGCAGGCCACGGATAGACACAGACAGACACAGACAAATCCGAGCACCGTGTTACGCACCGCTGCCTCCTTTCTCCTGGTCCACGCGCGGAATCGCGTAGTCCTGAAGGATGCGATCGATGTCGCTGCGCCGCTTGTCCAGCACCTGTTCGACCTGGTCCTTTAGATCCTGATCGCCACGACGCACGCCCATCGAGATGTCAAAGACAAACGGCAGAAACGGTTGATCGACCTGCGGCGACACGGGCACGACGTCGAGCGGCACACACGATTGCTTCGCGAAGTAACCGGCCAGCGGTCCCCACACGATCGCGACGTCGACGTCGCCTTTCGCGACTGCATCGACGATACGCGCGGGTGGATTCGGTTGGTTGTAATCGCCGTAGACCGTGAAGCCCTTGACGTTGTCGATGATGTTGCGACGGCTGAGTGCGTGCGCCGGCGGCGCGTTGCTGAAGTCGTCGCCGATCATCTGCACGCCGATCTTCAACGTCTTCAGCGCGGGATCGTCAAATGATGCGAGCTTCAGGTGTCGATCTTTGCGCGTCAGAAAGACGTAGGTCGAACGGTAGTAAGGCCGCGTGGTAGCGGCCATCTCGAAACCGGCAGGCACGCCCATCACGATGTCGCACGCGCCGGCCTTTAATGTGTTGCGAAAAAAGCCGCGGCGCTGGGCCCACCACGTGTACTCCACGCGCTCGCCCAGGTCGTGGGCCAACAGTTCGGCGATCTTGTTTTCAAAGCCTTCGCCGCGATTGTTTGAAAATGGAAGATTGTTTGGATCGGCGCAGACGCGCAGCACGCCCGCAGGCCGCGTGATAAGAGGTTGAGCGATCGTTTGAGTCGGAGGTGGCGCCGGTCGAGTACAAGCAGAAAGAGATATCAAACAGATCACGAACAGGATCAGCCTAAGGAAGCGCAAAGACATAAAGCATGCCTCCCTTCGTCGTGTGGTCCGGCAAGTCCGTCATCGCGCCGACAAACCCGAGCGCGCCGGTCGCGTCGCGTGGATCGAGTCCGCCGGCGACGATCGCTCCCGGCCAACCACCAACACCCGCGAGTATCGCGACGTACTGCTTGCCGTCCGGTCCGCGATAACTAACCGGCTGCCCGATAATTCCCGAACCGCATTTGAACTGCCACAACAACGTCCCGCTCTTTGCATCGAGGGCTTTGAACCAGCCGTCCATCGTGCCGTAAAAAACCACGTCGCCCGCAGTCACCAGCGCGCCGCTCCACACCGGAAAGTTTTCCGGCACGGCCCAAACCTTTTCGTTCTTCACTGGATCCCACGCGAGAAACTCACCGCGATTGCCGCCCGGCCCGGCGTACATGCGCACATTCATGCCGACGTAAGGCGTGCCCGCGATGTAATTTGCTTCGAGACTCTCCACGTCTTCGCAAAGGTTTTGGTGCGGGATGTAGACCAGGCCAGTCCGCGGTGAAAACGCTGACGGCTGCCAGTCCTTAGCGCCCGGCGACGCAGGACAGATCTCACGAATTACTTTGCCGACTTCCGGCTTCGTCTCCGGGTTTTCGATCAAGCGTCCACTGTTGAGATCGACGCCTTTGCTCGTCGTGATGTAACCGAATGGATTCGCCGACAACACCTGACCGTTCGTGCGATCGATGATGTAGACGTAGCCGTTACGTTCCGGCCGCATCAGAACTTTTCGCTGCTGGCCCTGAAACGGCACGGTCATCAGAATCTGTTCGTTGATGCCGTCGTAGTCGTGCAGATCGTGTGGGCTGAGCTGGTAGAACCAGCGCGCTTCACCGGTGTCTACGTCGCGCGCGAAAATCCCCGAGGTCCACTTGTTGTCGCCGGGTCTTTGATCGGGATTCCACGGTCCGGGATTCGCGGTGCCGTAGAAGATCAAGTTGGTTTCCGGATCGTAAGAGATCCAGCCCCACATCGTGCCGCCGCCGATCTTCCAGGCGTCCGGGGGCCAACTCGTGACGCCCAGATCCTTGCCCTGGTCTGATGGATAGTACGGATGAAAGTTTGGCCCAATCAGCACGTCGGCGTCGGGACCGGTGTGATAAGCGCGCCACGCGATCTTGCCGTCGCTCGTATTCAGCGCCGTCAGCCAGCCGCGCACGCCAAACTCGCCGCCGCTGTTGCCGACGAGCACTTTGCCTTTCACCACGAGCGGCGCCATCGTCATCGACTCGCCCATGTTGATGTCGCCGACTTTCGTGTTCCAGATCTCCTGCCCGGTGTTGGCGTCGACTGCGATGGTGTGGTTATCGAGCGTGTTGAAAAAGATGCGGCCATCCGAATAGACCAGGCCGCGATTGACGAAGTCACAACAGGCAACACCCTGCGACGACGACGACGGGGCCGGGGCGTATTTCCACTTCACCGGCGCGCCCGGCTGCGTCAGGTCGAGGGCGTAGACGATATTCGGATACGGCGTGATCACGTACATCGTGTTGTTGGCGATGACGGGCGCCGACTCATGACCGCGCAACACGCCGGTCGAGAAGGACCACGCGAGTTTCAAGTTCGCGACGTTTGACGTGTTGATCTCTTCGAGGCCGCTAAAGCGCGTGCTGGCGTAGTTCTTCGCGGGCATCGTCCACTGTCCGTCTTCCTGTTCCACCGCGACACTCGCGCCGGTCGGCGCAGTCAAGACGCGGTTCTGAGTGGACCGTGGTGGTTCTGTGCGATTGGGTGTGCAGGTGGCGCTAACTAATACTGCGATACCGACGAGCGCCGCTCGCAGATATGTCAGTGATCGTACCGACGGGTTCATCTTCTGGTCCAAAGTTAGAAGTGACAGACCGATGCGCGCTGAAGGTATGCAATTCAAGTAGCACGACAGTGATATGCTGTGCGCCAGCCAAAGCGCGATTTTTTATTTCTCGCAACGTGAGATGTAGAACGACAACAATTCAGTCCTGTACAAAAAGACTACGCGCAAGTGTGATCTTGATCCTCGTGGTCTGTGCGGTTGCGCACAGTCAACAACCACAGACGAGGATCGCAGGTGTCGTTTCTGATCCAACCGGCGCAGTGATCGCGCAAGCGTCAGTCGAGTTTGAAACGAGTGAAGGAGTCGCGCGCACACGAACAGACGAGCGTGGCGAGTTTGCATTGTTGAGTGAGAGTGCGCAGGGAATGTTGATAGTGCAGGCCGCAGGTTTTAGTCCGGTGAGAATGAAGCTTGATGGGCCAGCACCGAGTGAGCCGCTGCACATCCGGCTCGAGCCGGCGGCGATCATCGATCGCATCGTCGTCACTGCGGATGATGAACGTATTCCCGCAACGCCCATGAGTGAGTACGCGCTTGGTAAACGCGAGATCGCGTTGTCGGGAGCGTTGACGATTGACGATGTGTTGCGACAGGCGCCGGGGTTTTCGTTATTCCGGCGTTCGGGTGGTTTGACTGCCAATCCAACGTCGCAGGGTGTATCGCTGCGTGGTGTAGGCGCGAATGGCGCGAGCCGCGCGCTCGTTATGTACGACGGCGTACCGCTGAATAGTCCGTTCGGTGGTTGGGTGTACTGGAACCGCGTGCCTCGCGTGAGTGTGGAGAGCGCGGAGATCTTCAACGGTGCGACTTCGGATCTGTATGGCAGCGGCGCGCTCGGTGGTGTCATTAATATAAGGACACGGACCGAGCCGGAGAGTTTTTTGGATTTCGAAGCATCGGGTGGGAATGAAGCGACCGGCGCGGTGTCGTTGAACGCGGGTAAGGCGTGGGGCACCTGGGGGTTGGGATTGGGGCTGCAAGCGTTGCGCACGCGGGGATACATTTTGGTACCGGAGGATCAACGTGGGCGGGTTGATACGAAGGCGGGAACGTCGGATTTAAGTGGATCGCTGACGTTGTCGAAAAACTTCCGGCCGGGCGCGCACGGGTTTTTGCGGTTTGGATCGTTTGGCGAGAGCCGGCGCAATGGTACGCCGCTACAGATCAACGACACGCGCATCACTTCGCTCGACCTCGGAACGGACTGGGCCACTGCTAAGTCCGGCGATTTTTCTCTGCGTGTTTACGGCTCGCACGAAAACTTCAATCAAAACTTTACCGCGATCGCTTTAAATCGAAACTCGGAGGTTTTGACTAACCGGCAACGCAATCCGTCGCAGCAACTCGGGTTTGCGTTTCAGTGGCGGCGCGGGTTCGGCGCGCATCAATCGATCTCGGCGGGTGTTGAGGGACGCGATGTTCGCGGTCACAGCGCGGAACGGTTTGTTGATGCGGGCGGGCGGCAGGCGACGTTCGGGTTCTTTGCGAGTGACTCGATTCGGTTGGGTAGCTGGGTTGTTAATGTCGGCGGGCGCGTCGATCGCTGGCGCAATTACGACGGGTTCTCGAACCTTACGCATTTTGCGGATCGCTCCGAAACGGCGTTTAGTCCGCGTGTTTCGGTTTTGAAGAAGTTCGATAACGGGATTTCTTTTACCGGCGCTTTCTATCGTGGGTTTCGTGCGCCGACGCTGAACGAGCTTTATCGTAACTTCCGCGTTGGGAATGTTGTGACGAATGCGAACTCTGGTTTGACAGCCGAGCGTTTGACTGGCGGCGAAGTCGGGATCGGGTTTGAACCCGTGCGCCAGATTCTTTTCATCCGCGGAAATCTCTTTTGGAACGTGATTGACGACTCGATCGCGAACGTCACGCTTTCTACCACGCCCGCGCTCATCACGCGCCAACGGCAAAACCTCGGCGCGATACGCGCGCGCGGCGTCGAACTCTCTGCGTTATTGAAACCGAATCGTCATTGGGAACTGGCGGGTGAGTATTTGTTGACCGACTCGACCGTGCTGCGCTTCCCTGCGAATCACACGCTCGAAGGACTGCTCGTGCCGCAAGTGCCGCGCAATCAGTTCAACTTCCAGGTTAGCTACACGGACGGCAAATGGACCGCAGGCGGGCAAGGTCGTTTCGCAAGCAAACAGTTTGACGACGATTTGAACACGCTGCCGCTGCGGCGCTTCTTCACCCTCGACGCCGAGCTCTCGCGCTCCGTGTCCGAACAGGTGCGACTGTTCGTCGCCGTACAAAACCTGACCGGCGTACGCTATGACATCAGCAGTACGCCGGTCCTGACCGTCGGCCCACCCGCGCTTGTCCGCGCCGGTGTGCGCGTGTCGCTACGTTAACTATTCCCTGACCCAGGCGCCGCTTTCTTCTTGTGCTGCTCAGCGAGCACGCCCGCGGGCGTGACGTTCGCCACCGTCGACAACACCTTGTTCTTGAAACCACTCACGACGTCGCCTTCGCCCTTCATCATCGCTTCAAACCCAACCTTCGCCACGTCAACCGGATCGTCTTTCGATCCCTGACCGATCGCCGTGTCTTCCATTCCTGCACGCTCGAAGAACTCCGTCTCAGTCGCGCCCGGCATCAGACACGTGACCGTCACGTTCGGCGCCGAATCCTTCAACTCAGACCTGAGCGCAAACGAAAACGAGTCAACGAACGCCTTCGTGCCGTTGTACACAGCGTTGTAAGTTCCCGGCGTGAAGCCGGCGATCGAACCGGTGATCAAAATCCGTCCGCAATCCTGCTGTTTCATGTCGCGGCCGACTTTCTGAATCAGATAAACCGTCCCCGTGACATTCGTATCGATCACGTGACGCACATCGTCAAAATCCTGATCGAGAAAAGCGCCGCCGAGCCCGTGACCCGCGTTCGCCAGCAACGCATCGATCCGCCGTCCGCGCGCCAACTCATAAAACTTATCAACGCCTTCGCGCGTCGCGAGATCCGCTTCAATCGCTTCGACCTCGACCCCGTAATTACGAAACTGCTCAGCCGCTTCGTTAATCCGCGGATCATCAGCCACGACCAACAAATCAAAACCCTCTTTCGCGCAACAGATCGCGAGCTCGTAACCGATACCGGTTGACGCGCCCGTCACCATCGCAAGCCCTCGCTGCCGTTCATTAGCACTCATAATCATCCCCTCGTTCGTAAAATTCCGATACATCGCCCGGCGGGCAACGGCTCTCACTGCAATCCACTGACCAAGCGCTTCAACTCGAGCGCATTCTCGATCGCTCTGCCTTCGGGATCATTGTTGAAGTAGACGTAGATACCCGCTAGCCGCGTGCTCCAGTCCTTGATTCTCTCAGCCCACGCGCGCAGTTGTGCGGACGAATACGAACCCCAATACTTCGCGCTCGTCGGGCCGTGAAAACGAATGTAGGTGAAGTTCGCGGTGATCTCGATCGGCACGCGCATGTCAGCGAAGTCGTGAATGCAGTACGCGGCTTTGTAACGGCGCAACAGTTCGTAGACTTCCGGCACGAACCACGACTCATCGCGAAACTCAAACACGTACTTATGCTCGGCGGGTAACGCTTGCAGAAACTCTTCGAAGCGTTCGCGATTTAATTTCCAGCGCGGCGGCAGTTGAAACAGGATTGGCCCGAGCTTGCGGCCGAGTCGATCCGCGACGAGAAAAAACTTCTCCGACGAGGGCTGCGGGTCTTTGAGCTTCTTCATGTGCGTGATGAAGCGGCTCGCTTTGACGGCGAAGATGAAACGGGTTGGTGAGTTGTCGCGCCAGTTGTCAAACGTCTTTGCGGACGGCAGATGATAGAAGCTGTTATTGATCTCGACCGTGTCGAAGTGTTTGGCGTAATAATCAAACATCTCCGCCGGCTTCGTCCCACTCGGATAAAACACGTCGTCCAGCCAGTGCTTGTAGTGCCAACCCGACGTGCCGATGTGGATTTTCATTCGAGCCCCAAAAACCTGCGGATCCGATCCAACTCTTCTTCTAACTCGCGGCCATAGGCCTTCTCCGTGGGCTTCGAGCCTACATAACCAATGTCACATTCGAGTGCGCCATTCTTCACAGCGAGGTTGGCCCAACCAATCACCCGATCTTTCCAAAGCAGCGGCAACGCGTAGTAACCGAGCTTTCGTTTTGCCACCGGCGTGTACGCCTCGAACCGATACTGCCAGTTCCACAACAACTCGAACCGCGCCCGATCGTGGACCACCGGGTCGAACGGCGCCAGTAATCGCACAACATCCTGGTTGAAACCGGTGTCGATCTCCTCTTCAGCGGGGAAATACCAATCCACGCCCACGCGAATGTGATTGAGTCTTTTCCTGCTGCGCGCCAGCGCATCCGTTAAATCTGTGGCCCACTGCGGCGCCGCATACCGCAACCGCCGCACGTAATAACTCAAACTCGACGCCGGCAACGGCGCATAAATTCGCACTACCGTATCCACCAGCGCATCAACTCGCTCGCGCCGCTGAACTAAGCTCAACTTCAACGGCTCTAACTCGCGCACCGCATAGATCCGAATCCCCTTCTCACGCCGCAACACACGCAACAGCCCGCGATAATGCATCGCATCCATCAAGTGCGTCGTCGCATTCGACGACCCACCCCAGTAATTCGTCACCTTCCCATGCGCGAAATATTCATCAACTTCACGCGGATGCACCGACCCGCGCTCACGCACGAACTCGAGCAACATCCGCGCGCGCTTCCGATCGCGCGCCGCCAGCGTGTTCGCACGCGGATGCATCAACGAATAAAGCGCGCGCGAAACGTACCCGTAGTTGATGAAGAAATCTTCTTCGACGTCGAGCGATGCGTAACGCCGTTCGAGATCCCCGGCTTTATAGTTGTTGACGCGGTGACGAAGGATCAGGTCCTGCGCGCGGGCTGGCGCGCGAATGGGATCCGCTTGCACGAATCCCATTTTGTGTAGCGCATTCTTGAGAGTGGTTGGCTGAAAGAAATTCCGCGCGACCGTAAAACGCCGCAGCTCGTCGAGCGTGATCGAATCAGCCACAGATCAATTGCGCGACGTCTGCGACTTGGGCCCGATGTACTTATCGAACCACTCGAGGTTCGCGTTCATCGCCGCGAGCTGCATCTTCGGCTCGTTTGGACCATGCGGCTGGCGCGGCAACACGAGCATGCGCGTCGGCACGCCCTGCACTTTCAGCGCGTTGTAAAACTCGTAGCCCTGCGAGATCGGCACGCGCACGTCTGCATCGCCCTGCTGGATCATCGTCGGCGTGGTCACGCCTTTCACGTTGAAGATCGGCGAGTGCTTTTGATAAAGGTCCATCGCTTCCCAAAACTGCCCGCCGAAGTAATCGGGAACAAACGCGGGAATGTCGGCCGTGCCGTTGAAGCTCATCAGGTTCGTCACCGGCGCGCCGGCTGACGCGGCTTTGAAACGCTTCGTTTGCGTCACGATCCACGTCGTCATGAAGCCGCCGTAGCTCCAACCCATCACGCCCAACTTCTCCGGATCGGCGACGCCCATCTCGATCACTTTATCGACGCCCGACATCAAGTCCTGATAATCGCCGCCGCCCCAATCCTTCATATTCGCGCGGCGAAACTCAGTGCCGTAACCGGTCGAACCGCGCGGATTCGCGCGCAGGATCGCATAACCACGCGCCGCTAACGTCGCGAGCGGATACACGCCGCGGCCGCCGATGAACGTTTGTTGATACACGCCCGTTGGTCCACCGTGAACGTTGAGAATCAACGGCACGCGCTGGCCTTGTTGATAGCCCACCGGATAAGTCAACAGTCCTTCGATCTCTTTTCCGTCTTTCGACTTCCAGCGAATGACTTCGGTGCGGCCGAGCGCCGGCAGTTTTATATCTGCGTTCGCGTGACTGATCTGCACGGGCTTGAAGTCGGCCACAGACGACACGTACACATCGGCGGGCGTTTCAGGAGTTTGGCGCGTGAAGCCGAGCGTGGTGCCGGAACGATTGAGGCTTATCGCGCCGAGCACGGCCGTGTCGTGTTTGATTTCGTCGATGTGGTTCGTGGCGACGTCGACGACATAGAGTTGAGTGCCGGTGCCTTTCGCTTCAAAGAAATAGATCTTTTTGCCGTCGGCGGACCAGCCGGCGAGAGTTGGTGTCCCGTCGTACGAGGCGAGCAGGATTTTTGGTTGACCGCCGTTTGCGGGAAAGATCTGAATCGTCGAGGTGTCGGCCCAACGCGGCGGATTGTCAGTGACGATGAGCGCGATCGATTTCCCGTCCGGTGAATAACTCGGTTCGCCTTCCGCGGCGGGCGTGTTCGCGAGCACCGTCACGTTGGTGGTGGCAACATCGACGATCGAGACGTCCGCGGTGGTCCAATCGTTTGCGCCCGGCGCCTTGCTGTGAGTGAAAACGATGTGCGAACCATCGGCGGACCAATCGAAGTCGCTGACGTTGTAATTGCCGGTCGTAAGTTTGCGCGGCTCGCGTTTGCCGTTCGCGTCTTTCTCGACGGGAATGATGTAGAGGCGCGACATCTTCAGGTTTTCATCGACCCAATGAAAATCGTTGCGGCCTTTGTCGTTCTTCTCTTCGTCTTCGGTTTTCGGATCGGTCATCGTGTAGGCGATGAAACGGCCGTCAGGCGACCAATCGAAGTCCGCAATGTTCGTCTTGAGTTCGGTGAGCGGCTCAGCCTCCCCGCCGTCGACACTCAGCCGATAGAGATTGTTTCGGTTGTCTTTGCGATTCGAGATGAAGGCGATCCACTTGCCGTCGGGCGACCATTTCGGGTTGGTCGAAGTCTTGTCGCCGAAGGTGAGTTGAATGTTCTGCTTCGTGGCGATGTTGCCCATCCAGATCTGGCTGACAAACTCGCTGCGGTCGGGAGTCATGACGGCATCGTTGACGGTGTAAACGACGCGGCTGCCGTCGGGCGAAACACGCGGGGCACCGACGGCTTTAACTTTCAACTGAAGCTCCGGATCCCACGTTTGCGCTGACGCGGCGGAGACAAAAAGGACGACGAGAACGGAAGCGATAGCCAGGGGTTTCATGTTGGGGTCTCCTGCAGTGATGTGCTGATTCTTTTACCACACTTCCACACATTACACACAGGTTTTCCCTACGTTGGCGCGCATGAAACCGCTTATTCTTCTGCTACTGCTCACGTTTGCCTTCACTGACGCCGCCGCGCAGATCGCTTACATTCGCAACGGCACCGAAATTCGGTTGATCGAACCCGACGGCACGAACGATCGCCGGCTGTGGACGCATCCGGACGCAACACCGGCGCTCGGTATCAATGGTCTCGCCTGGCGGCCCGATCACAAAGAGCTCGCGTTCTCGAGTGGACACGCAGCGGTGACGTCGCTCTATCACGCAGACATCTATGCGATTCAGCCGGACGGTACGGGCTTTCGCAAACTCACAAATCCGCCGGATCGCAGTGAGTTCAAACGTTTTCCGAAAGGAAGCGTCAGCGTGACTGTGCGTAACGATCAGCCAACTTATCTACAGCAACAGGCGAGTAGCGGCGTCTTTATTATTTATGTTGCGGGCGCAGACGAACCGCAACAGATCACGCTTCCGCCGGGCTCGACGAAGACGCTAGTCTTCAACTCGGTCGCAGACTTCGGTAACAAAGCGCAGGCGATCGTCGCGATGTTTGGCAACTATCGTTGGTTTATTCCGGGCGTTGATGTGCAAGCGGGACAAGTAACGAAAGCGCCGGTATTCAGTATCAGCGGCGACGGCTTTGAATACTTCGGCGCTTATCGACCGGTGTGGCGCAGTGATGGTTCGCGCGTGAGTTTTCGTTCGGGCGTTTGCACGCTGGGCAGCGTGCCGGTGAATCCGCCGGTTGGTGAGTTTGTGTCAGAGCCTTTGTTTGGCGGGAAGAATCCGCTCGGCAGTTGC
This sequence comes from uncultured Blastocatellia bacterium, assembly GCA_946480785.1. The sequence goes on from CAMLLD010000040.1 coordinate 34,755, forward strand.
ACGTGGGATTGGGGACCGACGCCGGCGCTCGCGAACCAGTTGATCTACACGGAAAACGCGTCGAGCGATTCGAGTATCTATCGCATCAGCGAAGGCGGCACGCATCCGGGCACGAAGCTGATTGCGTTTTCCGACATTCAGTATCAGTTGTTGATTGACTTGCACTGGCTGCCGGATGGATCGGGTTTTCTGTTTTCGAACCAGACGTTGATGCGCGATTCGTCAAACATTTTTCACTACGACTTCGCGAGCCGGAAGGTGAATCAGGTGACGCATCTTGAGAACGAGTTTGCGCGCACGTTTACGATTTCTCCGGACGGGAAATCGATCGTGTTTGAGCGGGCGAAGACAGTGGATAAGGACCAAGAAGCGGATCTCTGGATTGCGAGCATTGATGGCAGTAAGATGAAGCTCCTCGTACGAAACGGGTTTGAGCCGTCATGGGCCAGGTGATCTCTTTAGCTGCAATTGAGGAAGCGCGTCGCGTGATTGTCGGGTCCGCGATCCGCACGCCGTTGGTGCGTCTCAATGTCGACGCCGCGCCGGCGGAGATTTATCTCAAGCTCGAAAACCTGCAACCGATCGGGTCGTTCAAGATTCGTGGGGCGGCGAATGCGATCGCGCACTTGAGTCCTGAACAGTTGAAACGCGGAGTGGTGACCGCGTCGGCGGGGAACATGGCCCAGGGTGTCGCGTGGTGTGCGCGCTCGCTTGGGATTTTGTGTACGGTGATCGCGCCGGACACTGCGCCTGACGCGAAGGTGCACGCGATCGAGCGGCTCGGTGGGCGTGTGATCAAGGTGCCGTTTGCTGATTGGTGGCGTGCGTTTGAGGAGCGGGCGTTTGCGGGTGTTGAAGGAACTTTCATTCACTCGTTCGACGATCCGCATGTGATGGCCGGCAACGGCACGATCGCGCTCGAGATACTGGAAGACTTGCCAGATCCGGATGCGATCGTGATTCCGTGGGGCGGCGGTGGGCTCACGTGTGGGATCGCGTCCGCAATCCGCGAACTCCACATGAAGGGTGAATTGAGATCTCGTTACCGGATCTACGCGGCTGAAGCCGCGACTGCCGCGCCACTCGCCGCTTCTCTCGCCGCCGATGCGCCAACCGAAGTCGACTACCAACCATCATGGGTCGACGGCATCGGCGCGAAAGCAGTCTTCCCACAAATGTTCGAACGCGCCCGAAACTTAATCGACGGCTCGCTCGTCGCCGATCTCAATTCCGTCGCCGAAGCACTCCGCCTACTCATCACGCGCAACCACATCGTCGCCGAAGGCGCAGGCGCATGCTCCGTCGCGTGCGCCCTCGCCGGCCAGGCTGGCCCCGGCAAGATCGTCTGCATGGTCTCCGGCGGCAACCTCGACGCCGCGAAACTCGCACGCATTCTCAACGGCGAACTGTAGTTCCAGCCACTGCGAAATGGACAACTCGGCACGCTTCTGTTCGCGGATTGAGGCGTGCGAACTACGTTGCACTTCGGAAATACGTTTGTGACGACCTGCTGCGAGCATCCCGTGCAGTATGTTCAGTAAGCCCCGCATTCTTACGTTAACTGAATTCAGCAGAGATTAGATCTAACCAGACGAGCAGGGGAAAGGAGACAGACATGTCAACGAAATACGACGATCGCGACAACGACCGTGATTCCCAGAGTTACGGCCGTCGCTCGGAATCAGATTACGGTCGCTCCTGGGGCGGACGCGCCCAGGGCGGTTATCGCTCCGGCAGCCGCGATAGAGACAACGAACGCTACGGCCGCGAAGGTGGTTACGGTGGCGAGAGCAGCAGCCGAGGAAGCGAATACGGCCGCAGTGGCAGCAGCGATTACAGCAGCAGAGGCGGAAGCGGAAGCTACGGCAGAGAGAGCGAGTACGGGAGCAGAGGCAGCAGCGATTACGGCAGAAGCAGCAGCGACTACGGTCGCAGTAGTGAATACGGCGGTCGCGGTGGTGAATACGGTCGCAGCGGCGGTAGCGAGTACGGCGGTGGCAGCCGCTCGGGCTCGCGCGGTTATGAGGGCAGCTTCGACACGAGTCGTCGCGGTTATGGAAGTTCCGGACACGGCGGTTGGGAATCAGAACGAGACGACGACGATCGCGATGAGCGATACGGTGGCTCAATGGGTGGTTACGGCCAATCGAGCCGCGGGTATGGTCAGAGTTATGGACGCGGCGGCAGCTACGGTCAATCGAGCGGTGGTTACGGTGGGTCGAGCGGCGGTTCGGGCGGTGGCTATGGTCAGTCGAGCGGCAGCTACGGTCAGTCGGGCGGCAGTTATGGCCAATCGAGCGGCGGCTATGGTCAGTCAAGCGGCTATGGCCAATCAAGTAGCGGCTACGGTCAGTCGAGTGGCGGTTATGGTAAGTCGGGGAGTTCCGATCGCGAACGAAACTATGGTCAGAGTGATTATGGCCAGTCCGGTCGCTATGGTTCGTCCAGCAATTATGGCGAGGGCGGCAGCTACGGAAAGTCCGGCGGCTACATGGACCGTTACAACTATCCGTCGGGCTTCCGTTCGGATCGTTCGTACGGCGAAGGCGGCGGCAGCCAGGGCTACGGTCGTGGTGACTACGATCGCAGCCGGTACGGTCGCAGTGAAGAGCGTTGGGGACGTGGTGAAGAACGTGGTGGTTCCGGTGGTGGTGAAGAACGTGGCTGGTGGGACCGCGCCTCAGACGCAGTTGCTTCGTGGTTTGGCGATGAAGACGCCGAAAAACGACGGCAGATGGACGCCCAACGTCGCGGACGTGGACCAAAGGACTATCGTCGATCCGACGAACGCATTCGCGAAGACATCAACGACCGGCTGGGCCAGGATTATTACCTCGACGCGTTTGAAGTCGTCGTGGCGGTTGATAACGGCGAGGTGACTCTGACAGGCAACGTCAACAGTCGCGACGACAAGCGCCGCGCGGAAGACATCGCGGAGTCAGTGTCCGGTGTGAACAACGTTGAGAACAGACTGCGCGTGCGACGCGGAACTGAGTCGTCAGGTAGTCAGAGCAGCGGAACTTACGGTACGCAAGGCACAAGCAGTTACGGTAGCCAAAGTACTGGCAGTCACAGCACTGGGACTTCCGGCTCTGGAAGCTATGGCGCCGGCACTGGAACTTCCGGCGCCGGAACTTACGGAACCGGTAGTGAAGGCATGGGGACGTCCGGCAGCAGCACAGGAACCTCCGGCACTAGCACAGGTACCTCGAGCAGCATGGGAACCTCCGGCACTAGCACCGGCGGATCTTCAACTGGCTCCAGCACCGGCACAAGCGGCAGCGAAGGAACTTCAGGCCAAAGCACCAGCACGAGTTCACCAACGTCAACCTCCTCAGCCGCAGCGGGCGCAGGCACCGGCGGCTCGAGCACAGGCACGAGTGGTACAAGCGGAACAACGGGGACGAGCGGCGGCAAAGGCGGCAGGGGCAGCAGCTCCGGAAGCAGCAGCGGAACATCAAGCCGTTCGGGCAGCAGTGGAAGTTCCGAAACTTAAACTCCGACTACGCGAGTGCTCACTCTCTATATGAGCGCGAGCAAGATATGAGCGCGAGCAAGCGCGCAACTCAGCACACAACAAAAACGCCTCGCCTGAACCAAGGCGAGGCGTTTTTGCTCCCTCTATCGCGAGCCGATCGAGCGCTTCACACAGTTACCGTTGCACCTCTGAAACGTTTTTCCACTTCCCGCCATTAGTGGTTGAAGTCACCTAGACCATACAAAAAGGCGACGGCTCTTTCCCCAACGAGCACAACTAACAAAACAGATCTTCCGCCATCAACCTAACGTTGACCGGTCAATGCTCGGGTACGCGAGCCGTCCAAAGGAGAATGCCATGTTCATAAAGAAGCTGGTTTCTATTTGTGCGTTGGTTGCGCTCCTGAGCGCCTGCGGAACGAAAACGCTGGTCACAAAAGTAGACCCAAGTCAGACCGGACGCCCTGCGGATGGCGTCTTGTTCTCGCTACCCGAAACACTAGTCGTCGCGGAGATCCCGGTATCGAGAGTTTCATCGAGTCCGGGAATGTTTAGTGAGTGGACGGAATTCTTTTATCCGGAGCTTTCCAGTAATGAATACGTCACTGAAGAAGGAACCACGTTCAAGCTTGGTGCGCCAACCTTCACCACGCGCGGCCAAACCGATCCGAACAACGTTTACATGGCCCACATCAAGGCCGGGAAGTTTGAGACTAAGACGTTGCTGTTGGAATTCAACGACGACGGGATAATCGCGCGTACTGAAACGTCTTCAAAGAATGAATCGATTGACGTTATTACTTCCGGCATAAAAGCCGCCGCTGCGTTCGCGGCGCCATTGCTTCCTTTTGGCGCCGCTGCGGCGCCGCTCGGACGAGAGGGGTTGACTAGAGATTTGGCGGACGATGAGGAGTATTTCAAAAGTAAACTCACCCCGAGAGCACTCGCGCTTTACAACAGTCTCGACCAGGCTACTCGCGACAAGTTGCGTGATAACTTCGGTTATCAGTTCCTGTTGTATGTAGTCGAAGCAACATCGACAGAGAGCAACGACTCAGTCGGAATCGAATTCTTCTTCACGCTCAACGACAACCAATGGGACATCGTCGAACAGATGCCGCACTCCGCCACGCCGTGTCCGCCGCTCCCGCCACCGAGTACACACGCGGCCGTTGTCATTGGTCGTAACGCTCCTCCTCCGAATCCTGGTCCTTGCCTGGCGCCTGATACATTACGCGAGCTTGCTCGTGCTCTAAAGGCCTATAACAAGATTCAGGAACTCAAGTTGAAACGACAGGATTATCTGAGCGAGAGCCAGCCGGCGCAGCCACCGACCAGCACGCTGCTTGAATTTCGGTTGAAACAGATAGACGACCAAATCAAGACCCTGGAGCAGACCTACTTTTTCGGAACAACTTCCGAGACTGCGTCCACCGCGAAATTCGAATTCAAACCGACCTTCGCGGGGATGAACCAGGATCTGTTTACCTATTCAGCCGGTGGACGTAAGCCCGGCTTTTGTGTGGTAAGTCCCGAAGTTTCAGGTATCTTCAAAGCAACGTGGCCCAAGAGCCTTAAAGGTGACTGCCGCGAATCTTCACCGGATTTCATAGCCAGTGATTTTCGCGATCTGAAATCACTCGCAAAGAAACTCCTTGCGGGCGCCGGAGCTAACGGCGATCCGGTTTCCCAGTACCTTTATCCTCTATTGCATAACGCTGGTGGTCTCTTGAACCTGGTTGAAACCTCCCAACAAAGAGAACAGCTCCTTCGAGCTTTGATGTTGGACTTGAACAACGTCGTAAATAGCGGCGCTTCCATTTACACGGGAGCACGTTTCCGGAACGTCCAGTTGTCGGCTGACACGATCAAGCTCATCAATACGCCTGGTCCCACACCCGCGCAACTCAATCGTCTACTCATCGAAGACGCTTACCAGAGTGAGATCTTCAGGTTAAGCGGCGCGACGCCGCTTCAAGTTACGCTGAACGTTGATACGCCGCCTGCCGGGTTCGCTAATACAGTCACAACAGCTCGACTTTCGCAATCTGGCGAGCGCGGTTTTCCATATCGCGTCCCGGCACTCACAATCGCTCGCTTAGTCGATAACAATGTCGAACGCGGTCGCAGCGAGGTGCGAATTGCGCAGTTTGGTCCGGTGGAGACTCTGCCGGCGTCGCTCGGCGGTCGCAGGTCCAGCTACAAGATCACCTACTACGACGCAAACGGCGCGATCAAAACTTTCGACATGTCAGCGGATGCTCTCATTCAGCAGTCGAACGTCACTGATCTAACCGACGCGGCGACCACCCTGCGCGACGCCGAAACAACACGCCTGAAGCGCGAAACGGACATCCTGAAGGCGAAGAAAGACAAGCTCGATGCGGAGAAGGCCTTGCGCGAAGCACAGGAAGCAGCGTCGCCATCGCCGTCTCCTTCGCCGTCACCCCAGCAGAATTAACGGAGGCCACGATCAATGCCACGCAAAGGATGGAGATCACACGGCTTTCACGTTGAGGAGCGGGCGGACGCACTCGCGTCCGTCCGCTCAGACGCAGCGCCAGCGGCTGAGGCGGCCGAAGTTGTTAGCGACGCAGACGTCGACGCGGATGTCAGCCCGGAAGGCGCTGCCCAACGTCATCTCTACGGAGTCTTCGCTAATGAAGCGCTACCTGAAATCACTAATCCAAACGTTGATGGTGAATCAAGCACCTTCGAGTTGGCGGCCTCAGACTATTCTGAAATAACGGGCACCAGAATCGTTCGCTTTAACCAACGCTTGAAGGGCGTGCGAATTCATGGTTCGTCTGTCACCGTCGAGTTGGATCAAAACAATGAACTGGTCGCACTGAATTCAGCGTTGGGTGAACCTCAGGGTGTTTCTCCAACACCGGCTATCTCGTCTGCAGACGCGCAAACGATCGTTCGCAATTACGCCAATCCGCCGGCTGATTTTGCACTGCCGGAACCCGAGCTGGTCTATTACCTGGAAACGGAAGCAGACGAGTGGCATTTAGCCTTCTTCATGCCGGAAATTGTTAGCTCGGCAACGGGCAGGGACGATGCGCCGCCCTTGTTGGCGGACTACGTCGTTGATGCTCATTCGGGAGAGATCATTGCCGTGCTCCCACGTATGTGCGCGGCCAATGGGGTTGATGAACTGAATCAGCAGCGGCAGTTCGAAACAAGCTTCGATCTAATTACCGCCGGTCAGGAATTACGAAATGCAACTCTCAATATCTTGACAAGGGATTTTCGGTTTCAGGACATTGGCACGAGCACGGTTAATTTGCCGGGCCAGAACATAATCGCGCCGCCTTTGCCGTGGAGTCCGGCTGCGGTCAGTGCGCATGCGAATGCTGAAATCGTGGCGCGGTTTTTTGCCGAGATACTCCGTCGTCGCGGTCCGGACGGCAGGGGCGGACCGTTTGTTTCCAGCATCAATTGCGTTTGCGCGCAGTTGGGAAGTCACGGTCAGGAGTGGCTGAATAGTTTTTGGATCAACCAGCAGGTCGTCTTCGGCCAACGCCGGAATGGCGCGGGCTTTCGCTCGTTTGCCGCGGCGTTGGATCTGGTGGCGCATGAGTTTTTTCATGGCGTAAGCGGAGCGAATCCGCCGCGACTCGCTTATCAAAACGAGACTGGCGCTCTGAATGAATCGTACTCAGATATTTTTGGCGTGCTGGTAGCGAACGCACTGAATCCCGATTTCTCTGTCTGGCGCTGGCAAATCGGCGCGGATACCGGCAGTCCCCTGCGCGACCTGAGCGATCCCACTCGTTTTGGTCAACCGGATCACATGAGCAACTTTCGCCACCTGCCGGCTAATAACGACTTCGGAGGCGTCCACTTAAACTCCGGCATTCACAACAAAGCGGCATTCAATATCATGACCGCACGCGATGCGCAGGGTCGTTTCCTGTTTTCGCCTCGTTTCATTGCCGAGCTCTTTTACTCCGCGCTGGGCCATCTCAGCGCAACGGCGCTTTTCACAGACAGCCGGCGGGTCGTGGAGATCACCGCGCGGACACTGCTCCCCAACGATGCTTCGAAGGAAGCGCGACTCGCCGCGATCTCGCAGGGTTTTGCGACGGTTGGTATTGCCTGAGACTGTCGCCGCCGGAATAAAAATAGAGGCCACGTCGCCGTGGCCTCTCCGGAAATCATTTAAGAAGTATTGCGCTCAACCGTGGATCCCGAACTCCCCTTCGAACCCCACGACAGAATGCTAGCTCCTCAAACAATCGGTGTAGAAGGTGTCCTCCCCGGTGGAATCACTTCTTGCGAAGTGTTCACTACACCACATTCTCAAGGACGGCTCAATGTAGTATCGGAGTTCTGCCGGCCGCATTAGAATTGTGATTTACGGCGAGTTTACGGGAACGGACTTGAGCCTCGTGGGATTAACGGCAGGAGTGCGACGTGAATGATCAGATCGGTTTGCTCAGTTGCTCGTTCAAACGTTCTCGATAACGCCGGCTCATGATGAGTCGCGTACCGTCGCGCATGATGACAACGTACTCACCCTTGGCCCACGGTTGCACTTCCTTGACGCGGTCGAGGTTGACGATGGTCGAGCGATGTATCCGCATAAAACGGTCGGGATTAAGTTTCGCTTCCATGGCCGTCATCGTCTCGCGCATCAAGTGAGAATCGCGGCCCACTTGCAGGCGCACATAATTTCCCACCGTCCGCATCCAATCGATTTCTTCGACCCTGAGAAACACTACGCGGCCACCTGACTTGATAATGAAACGATCGGGTGTTCCCTGCTCCCGCCGCAAATCCGCTAACAACGACAGAAGCTGATGATTGACGTCTCCATTTTGCAACCGGCCAATCATTGTCCTGGCTCGTTCCAGAGTTTTTTGAAAGCGGCTGCGATCGAAAGGCTTCAGCAGATAGTCGAGCGCGTTAACTTCGAAGGCCTTCAACGCATACTGATCGTAAGCAGTCACGAAGATCACGGTGGGCATTCGTTCAGCGCCGATAGTCTTGATCACTTCAAAACCATCCATCGCCGGCATTTGTACGTCGAGGAAAACGAGGTCGGGAGTCAGCTCGCTAATTGAACTAACCGCTTTGAATCCATCGGAGCATTCGCCAATCACTTCAACGCTCGAATCGTGCGCCAGCAGACTCCTGATTCTTCTGCGCGCGAGCGGTTCATCATCGACGATCAAGGCGCGAATCTTCGTTAAGTCAGCGTCACGCATAAGCTTTTGAGTTGCCATTCACGGTCCTAAACGGGATGCTGAGGCTGACGACGAGTCCGCCGGCAGCAGCATGATGCAGGCTGAGGCCGTGTCCCTCACCGTAGAGATTACTAACGCGCGCACGTGTGTTGGTCAACCCCACTCGTTCCTTAAATGGCGCGTGACCGGAGAGTCCGGGACCATCGTCTTCCACCTCGAGTCGCAACAGCGAATCGTCGCGCCACGCTTTGATCTTGATGCAGCCGCCTTCGGGTCGCGGCGCTACGCCGTGCCGCACCGAATTCTCAACGAGTGGTTGCAGGATCATACTCGGCACTAACCCGTCGAGCGTTTCCGGCTCGATTGCCATCTCGACCTTGAGACGATCTTGAAAACGTGTTTGCTCGATGTCGAGATAGTGCTTCAGAAACTCGAGCTCTTTCTTGAAGGGCACTTCCTGGACACCAGCAGTCTCGAGCGTCATGCGCAAAAGATCGCCTAACCGCGAAACCATCTCGTCGGCTTCGTCGGGCGATTCGCGTATCAGGGCGGAGATGGCGTTCAGCGTGTTGAAGAGGAAATGAGGATGAAGCTGCATCTTCAAAACCTGAAGCTGTGATTGGGCCAACTGCGCTTCGAGTTGCGAAGCTCGCAGCTCACGCTCCTGAAGCTTTCGATAATAGTCGAGCGCATGTTCGATCACGACGACGCCCCAATAGAACATTATGTTCGAGGGAGTAAACGTGAGGATCAATACGAGATACCGATTCCAAAATGGTGTTAGCTGTGCATACCAGCCAAACGGGATCGCGATCACTGTAAAGATGAGTACATGAAACAGCAGAAAGATCACGCTGGCCAGAGTATGAATACTCAGGCTTTTGAATCGCTGCCCACCCTCGATACGAAACGACCGGCTCAACCAGATCGCCAAAGGCGTCAAGCCAACCCACAGATAAGCAAAAATCAGTTCTCCGACAACGTTGTCCCAGCCTGCTGAGGTACGGTTCGTCCTGATGGCCTGGATCATTTGCGGGCCGCTGAACAGGAAGGCGAGAAACGTCCAGCAACCGCAGATCAGTGCCCACTTGCTGAGAGTCTGACGTCGGGTGGTAGTGGTTGGCATAGGAGGCTTGATGGCGGCGAAGGCCATCACGGGCATCTTAAGTCAAAAGTGAGATTTTAGCTTTTGCGCAGAAGCGCCACAGCAGAATTGTGACGTTCAGTATTTCCCAGGGACGAAAAGACTAAATTGTGGGTTGGGGGCAGTGTGGCTTTTTTTCTCAAGATCCAAAAAAGCCACACCCCCGGCTACCTTCAACTTACTTTATTCATCGCAAAACTCTGAACTTCCCTGCTCTCATGCTCCGCCCGGTGCTGGCATATCGGTTGCCACCAGCCACACCGGCTCCCCTTTCGCGTAAATCTGAACACTCACTTGCCGATCTCGCAAGGGTCGGCTTCGTCTGAACACGTCAACCAATGGGGGAAAGGTGCGAAGCACTATGGAAGTGAAATTCTGTGAGCAACGTCGCTGGCCGCATGTGGCGATGTTGCCTTTTGTACTTTGTTTGAGCGTCATAACTTTTGCGACGCTCGTTTATGGACAAGCAGCAACCGGCCGACTCCTGGGAACCGTTTCCGGGCCGGATGGTCTCATCGCTAATGCCACTGTGGTCGTAACCGATAACCAGACGAAGAAGTCACAGACCGTTACGACCAACAACCAGGGAGCCTTCAGCTTTCCGCAACTCGCAGTCGGCAGTTATACGGTCACGTTTTCGGCTCCCGGTTTCAAAACATTCACCGCTAACGACGTCAAGATCGACGTCGGCAAAGAATATGATTTGACGCCCACGCTCGAAGTCGGCGCGATTGAAGAGAACGTAAATGTTTATGCGGGCGCCGATGTCGTTAACTCGACCAATGCCGAGCTCAGCAACACCGTCACTGAGACGCAGTTGCTTGGCTTGCCAATCAACGGACGCGATCCGTCGACCTTGATTCAACTTCAGCCGGGCGTGAGCCAGGGCGGTGAAGTTAACGGCCTCCGGACCTCTGCGCAAAACATCACGCGCGATGGTTTGAACGTGCAGGACAACTTCATTCGCGAAGGCAATTTCAATCCGGATCGCCCGCGCATCGACGACGTTTCCGAATTCACGATCGTCACGCAAAACGCGAATCCTTCGTTGGGCAGTGGCGGCACGTCGCAAGTGCAGTACGTCACCGCACGCGGCGGCGTCAATTTTCACGGCGCGCTCTACGAATACAATCAAAACGCCGCGCTCGCTTCCAACGGTTTCTTCAACAACCGCAACGGAGTCGAGAAACCTCCGTTCAATCAAAACCAGTTCGGCGGCAAAGTTAGTGGTCCGATTTGGGTTCCCGGTTTCGGCGAAGGCGGCCCGGTCGGAAGACAGTTGAAGAAGGCGTTCTTCTTCTTTGAGTACGAAGGACTGCGCTTGCCGCAAACAGTCTCGACAACGCGCACGATCCTGACGCCGTCGGCGCGACAGGGCATCTTTACTTACGTCGATAACAACGGCGTTACGCGGCAGTTTGATGTGCTTGGCAGTCAGGGCTTAAACGTCAATTCGCTGATCGCGAGTCGTATTCTTGCCGGCATGCCTGCCGTCGGTAATAACAACCAGGTCGGCGATCAACTCAACACCACCGGCTTCACTTTCAATCAGCGGGCCGACGTGCGGATAAATCTGGCCACGACGCGTCTCGACTACGATCTCAGTTCAACGAAGACCGTCAACTTTGTGTGGCACCGCACGGGCGATTTCTTCCTGCGACCTGATACTGACTTAGGCGGATTCAACACGACGCCGTTCGGATCGCAGACCGCAACTACGAATGAATTCATTGGCGCGTACAACTGGTCGCTGAGCAGCAAGTTCAACAACGAGGTGCGCGGCGGATACCAGAAGAGTAATCCGTTTTTCAACACCGGCGGTCTGCCGTCTGATTTCTTCATCGGCTTGCCGCTCACAGACAGTCCGGAAAATAGTTTTCTACCGCAGGGCCGGACGACGAAGCTTTACAACATTCAGGACAACGCTGTTTACACGTGGGGCAATCACTCGTTCCGCTTCGGCGGTCAGGACAACATCTATCGCATCGTTTCGTTCGGCGGCGCAACACCGCCGACCTTCTTCCTGGACAACTCCAACTTCCCGAATTTCGGTTTCGTGCCGGCGAACACTCCGGGAATCCCGTCATCGTTCACGATCCCGAATCTCAACGATCCCAATCAGGTTGCGACTGCAAACGCGTTGCAATCCGAACTCGCCGGGCTCGTCGGCGAATCGCAAAACACATTCAACGTGACGAGCAAGACTTCCGGTTTCGTACCGGGCGCTCCGGTTATCAACACGCTGAACTACAACAACCTTTCGTTCTACGTGGCCGATCAGTGGCGCGTGCGGCCGAACCTGACTCTCAACTTTGGAGTACGTTACGAGCTGTTCTCCGGTATCAAGGATCCGAGTGGCTTGCGGCTCGAGGTTGTTACCGGCGGGCTTAATCCGAATGCGGCGTTGCTCAACCCGAATGGAACTTTTGATTTTGTCGGGGCCAACGCTGGTTCACCGGGCCAGTTTTTCAAGACCGATAAAAACAACTTCGCTCCCAATTTCAGTTTTGCGTATGCGCCGAACTTCAAATTGGGATTCGCACGCAAACTCTTTCCCGGCGATGGCGGCACAGTGATTCGCGGCGGCTTCAGCGAGAGTTATATCAACGATGAATTCGTCCGCTCGCCTGACAACGCGTTGCAGAACCAGGGACTCTCGGTGACGCCGATCAACTTCGGACTTACGTCGGTCATTGATAACCCGCCGCCGGTGCCGGTCCCGCCGTTCGTGGCGCCGCCGTTGACGTTCGCGAGTATCAACGCGTTAGCGCCGGGCGCGAACGTCGCGTTTCTGATCGATCCGAACATGCAGTTGCCGCGCGTTGAGCAATACAACTTCGGTATCCAGCGCGAAATCGGATTCAAGTCTGTGCTGGAAGTGCGCTACGTCGGCAATCGTAGTCACGAACTGATCAGGACGGTCGATCTCAACCAGGTCGACATTCGTGGCAACGGTTTTCTTTCTGACTACATTCGCGCGCGCTCGAACTTGTTGTTGACGGGCGACGCGGCGTGTACTACCGCGCAGAATGCTGGTTGCCAGACACTGACGGTCTTCCCGAACCTCGCAAACGGTGGTTCGTTGAATACCGCGGCCGTGAGAAACCTGCTGCTGAATGGTTCGGTGGCTGATCTGGCGCGACGCTATGTCACTCTAGGCCAAACCGGATCCGTGCAGATACTGCCGAACCCGAACATGGGAATTCTCGACTTGCTCGGTAATCTCGGCGAATCTAATTACAACGCGTTGCAGGTCGAGTTGCGGCGCCGGTTCTCGGGTGGTTTGTTACTGCAAGCCAACTACACTTTCCAGAAAACGCTCGACAATATCAGCCCCGGCAATCCGGGCATCAACAGCGAGGACCAGACGCGGGTGGCGGCGTTCCTCGATAACCAGAACCAGCATCTCGACTACGGCCGCGCAGATTTCGATCAGACGCACGTGTTCAATCTCAACGCGGTTTACGATCTGCCGTTTGGTAAAGGCAGGTCGTTCTTGAACAACACGAGTGGGACGGTTGATCGACTAATTGGCGGTTGGCAGTTGGGCGGGATCTTACGCATCAACACGGGTACACCGCTGACGATCGTCGATCCGCGCGGCACGCTGAATCGTGTCGGCAGATCGGCAAACCAGACGGCAGTCACGAGTCTGACTAACTCGCAGATCAGCGACTTGATCGGTATCTTCCAGCAAAACGGCAACGTCTACTACATCAATCCTTCGGTGATTAACTCCGACGGCCGCGGTGCGGTGGCGTTTGGGCAGACACCGTTTTCGGGTGAAGTGTTCTTCGACAATGGTCCGGGTCAGTTCGGCACGTTAGCGCGGAGCACGATCAATGGTCCATTGTTCACGGAGCTGGATATGTCGTTGACGAAGAGCATCCGGTTAACGGAAAGGATGCGTTTCCAGATACGTGCGGACGCCTTCAACGTTCTCAATCACACGAACTTCCTGACGGGAGTTCTTACGCCGGGTCTGTTACTCAGTGGCACCAGCAACACGATCTTCAACGTCAACAGCCCAACGTTCGGCCAGATCACTTCAGCGAACACGATCGGCGGCAGCGGACTGAACCGTGTGATTCAGGTTGCGGGGCGGTTTGAGTTCTAAACCACAACTTTAAGCAACGAGAAAGGCCGCGGGGATCGTTCTCGCGGCCTTTGTCGATCGTGTCCTCAATTCCCAGCTTGGCGCTTTCTGGACTTCAACTCCTTCGCAAGCACGGCCCCGGCGAATTGAAGTCTCAACAGAAGTCGCAGTGATGACTCCCTCATCCGTTATTTGGCTCACATACGCTGGTTAACAAACCTGAGATTTTGATCATACCAAACCCAAATCTGATCATCGGGCCAGTCTAAGATTTTTAATAAGATCCGCTCCACGAGCGTCCTCACCCGCACAAGATGGCGATAGAGTTCATGAAGATTTTCAGCTAACGCGGAATGAAACAGATCGTTGCGCATTCCTGTAGCTGTTTTTAACCCAACTTCGAAGCCCTCGTGGGGCCATAAATCAGATGTAATAACATTAAGTGCCTCACAAGCTTTAACAATTCGTTTGTCGCCTGATGACCGCCGGAGTTCAGGAAGCTTTCCTTTTAGTTCATCAAGTACGCCGATTAATTGCTGCTCTTCCGCAATCATGGTCATGTTTTTTCGCAGAGCCTTTTCTAACTTCTTCCATTGTGACGCTGACACAAGATAGAGCGCTGTTGGATCATGAATGGCGCTAACCAAATCCAATGCGGAGTACGCAAGGAAGTACGACGATTCCAATGTGACCATCTTGTAAGAACTTGCAAGAAAATCAATAACCCTTGAAATCTCCTCTGCCCGTTCGGCGTTTTGAAAGGTGCGAAGGAGCCTTTGCAGTCCACCATCGATGAGGTTTCTATAATTGATCAATTCGTCCTGCTTAATGGTTGTGTTTGCAGCAGGAAGTCGCCTACGCGCTATACGCTTACGCGGATTGCGCATTCCGGGTAATATGCAAAAATATTCAATCTCATAATGTTGAACTGGTTGTCGGTAACACAATGAAAGAACTGTGCAGATGGCCTGTACCTCACGCACCATGAGTTCACTAGTCGAAGATAAATTGCTGCCACCGCGAAGGGAAATGTCAGCCGTAATTGACAGTCGTTGAACGGTATGTGTTATGTCATTACCATGCTGTTGGGAATGAAAATGTGCATATCGCTGTCCGACCTCTAAAGTTCCGACTTCGCTGGTGGTTTCGATCTTTCCTTGAACGGTAGGTGTAACTCTGGCATCCCCCGTATAAAAGAGTTCGTTTATCTTCGGCTGAACCAGTATCCCGCTCGGGGTTAACTCAGCCTTCACACGGAAAGGGGTTTCAGAACCGAAAGTCTCTGTTGATATACCGATCTCCACAGAGTCAGGGACATAGAGCGCAGCCATGTCTCCTATCTCGTAGCCCTTGATGCCTGATACTTTAACTGATTGAGCACTGTCTTCATCGTTTTTTAGGTCTAGGCAATCATAGGGAAAGTTTCGGAGGTAAGCAGACGCAGCTTGATTTTCGTTTCCAGTACCAATGAGGCGCAGTTCTACCTCTAGTGAGGTTGGATCGTGGCGTTCAAACTCCACTGTTGCCACTATGGGACAAAAATCATGCTTATCGATTTGCAGCGTTCCGCGAAACTGCAACCTGTATCCCGTGTTTCTATTCATGTCTGCTAAATCCGCGTTCTCGAGTTTGCGCCTACGACAAATAGCAGCACGGCAATCACGAGATCACTACGTTGCCGTTGTCCTCGATGCCATAGCGGTGACGAATACACTTGATCGCTGCGAAGATTGCCGTATCCATTTCGTCAATTTTTTCTTTGCGTCACATGTACGATTCGGGACGCAATTTTCCTCCGCCAGATTGGAGCGAATGCTTAAAATCTATCGCTTCAGCAAGGGAGAGCCGCCGTATGTTGGTAAACTGCATGTACAAAGAATGAGGCATGAATAACTTATGTTTTTCAATCACGTCAAGAAAGACATCGGAGCTTTCGGCCCATTTTTGGTAACGTCTATTATGCCTGTCTTCAGCAGGTTCGTCGGGAAAATAAACCTCGAACGAAGGTCTTAAGCCGGTGGTCGTCAATTGTAACTCGTATAGTGCCTTCCCAATTTCTGCCAGAGCCGCAAATTCCTTTTCCGCCGCTAATCGATGAATAGTAGCTCTCTTGCTTAACTCCCATTTAAGGAGTTCGAGTCTGCTCGAAACGTCGCTTCTGACATCCTCAACTTTGCGCGTGATATCACCAAATGTCTTCTTTGGTAGCTAAGCCTTTGGCCTTTTCTGCTGAATAGGCATTAGCTCCAACAAACTCACTCTTTATAGTTTCTAATTGTCTGTTGATTTTATCTAGGTCTTCATGTGTCGCACGATTCTCGCCCTTCTTACTCAGGTAAGAACCGAAGTAAGGTCGGGCAAACCAAGTAACTATGAAGGTGATGATTGAAGCGACGCTAATGTGTGTCCAATCCATACCGCGCATTCTCAGCGATCCTGCTACGTGATGGCAAAGATGGGAAGCAAGGGGCACGGAGCATCCCTAAAGGCGGGGGTTGTACCATCACCACTCGGAGGAGGGAGCGCCTGATTGGATCATCATGGCGAATCTCGGCCATGTGTCGCCAGCGATGATGAAGACCGATAGTCACATCTGCCGACAAGCGTTGAGCCAAGCTGCGGCTATGCCTGACCTTCGTTGCGTACGAAGCAATCGGGAGACGAATGCAGAGTCCATCAACTAAGCGAGAATCACGTCCACAAACGAACCGTTACATCAAAAATCACGCCACAAAAAGTTTAAGGCCACCTTAGCCGGTGGCCTTTTCTTCATTTTACTAAAAGACCATGGCTCCCCACAGTGGACAATCTTCGCAACTTGTCTAGGCGGCCAACGGCAGAAATCTTACACGAGCTGTTTTAAATACTGCCGAAGCCCTTCTATGCCTTGACTATAGGCTCCTCCCGGAATAAAGTTCCCCCGTTTTATGCATCCTTAACCGACTCCTGCTAGCAAGGCACTTTCTTGTTGGCCTCACGTCTCCGTTGGTTTATCCATTTTCCCAGTAGGTATGACCGGATACGTTCAAAGACTGTTTTGGTGGTGCACCGGAGCGGATAGCAGTCTACTTCCGAACTGTCCCTTGTCAGAACGAATTAAGCACGCGGGTTATGGAAGCCTGATCCTTATACCGGCTATCTTGGGTTTTTTCTCGATGAGCTACGCTGCATCCACTTTCATCGGTGAAAAGCGGCTGTATCTCGGAGCGGGAATCGTTTGGGCAACTATAGTATTTCTGATTGATAGAGCCATTGTGTCCACGTTCCGAAAACGACAAACCATTGGTCAAGACGTAGTATCGATTCCATTTATCCTTCGGTTGGGGCTTGCAGTGCTTGTGGGATTCGTGGTCGCACACCCGCTAGTCATGTTCATATTTAGCAACAGTATCGAGGTACAGTTGGATGAGAGGAGACGTAACGATCTCCAACGGATAAGTACTCCTTACAACAATCAGATTCACGATATAGAACAGAAGAAAGTTACGCTGGATCAGTCTATATCGAGTGTGCGAACAAAGAAGGACGACGAGTTAAAAGAGCGGGAGACCGCATTAATACAAACAATAGGAAGATGGCGGTGGTATGGTCGCAGGGCAAATGAGATAAGGAAGATACGGACACGACTCCTCGATGAGCGAAAGCAGGCCATCCAACAACTTGATGACGAGAAAAAAGACCTCAACACGAAAGTTGGAGAAGTTGAAACGGCACGGAATCAAGCCTTGGACGGCTACAGACAATCGCGCGACTATCTTGCGCGCGAAAATGCATTCACAGATCTGACCGCAGCCAACGACCTCGTTCGGTGGACGCAGAGGCTCATAATCTTTCTCTTTGTGTTCGTGGATATATTGCCTATCAGCTTAAAAGTGGCCACAAAGAAAGAGGCATACGACTTCTTACTAGAAGATTTCAACAAAAGAGCAATCGACGAGAGCCAAGCTGAGACGAAGGCCCATGCCGAAATGCTCAAAAACATAAGTGACCAACAGAAACCGAAGGTAGCTCAGATCATAGCGTCTAAGTTCGGATCAGCTGAATTCACAGCAGCTTTGGAGGCTCAGGTTGATGCCTTTCTCAAGAGGTCAGTCGGCAGTTCAACCGTGGCAATTCCAACGAATCCGGTTAGTACAACTGTAATGGAGCCGAGCGCCGGGAACGGTCACAATAAGGCGACCGGGCTATCTGGGAGATTGAAATCACGACTCGAAGATAAGGGACTTGATGCAACAATCAGTTTAATCTGTATCCCACCCCAGGCCTTAGTATTGTTTGGCTTTTATATGTATTTTGGAAGTGATATTTGGCAATATGTATCTTGGAGCACAACCTTACAAATATTCCCACTCTTTTTCTTCAATTTCATCTCAAATAGGTTCCTGAAATTGTTCATTGACTAATCGCGGAGGATACGATGACGCGAGCCTTCTGGAAGAGAGCAATAATCATCACGATTAGCGGTGCAAACCTGCTGATTTTTTACTACAACTGTAATTACTTCAGAAGACCTGTAAACCAGCCTTCGGCGGGACACTCAGCGGCTCAGTCTCGTACATCAAAAGAAGAGGCAATACCTAGTCCGACAATCGCAGCAGTACCTACTGCGACAATCGCAGCAGGACCAACTCCAGCAATAGCAGCGGGGCCAACTCCGGCAGCAGCAGGGCCGACTCCGAAAATAACAATCAAATTCGAATCGAACCGTCTTGATTTGTCACCAACATCGCAAGCAGACCTTCATCTTCTCGTTGTAACAATGTCTGGAGATCCAACCCTCAAGGTCGAGATCGGTGGACATACCGACAATGTAGGCAATGCAATGACGAACGTCGAAGTATCGGTTAAAAGAGCTACAACTGTAGGAAACTATTTAGTTAAGTTAGGCATTCCATCCGATAGAATAATCATTCAGGGATATGGAAGCGCAAAACCAATTGCCGACAACAAGACCGAAGAGGGTCGGGCACAAAACAGAAGAGTCGAGATTGTTCTCTTGAAAGCCTAAATACTTCAATCTACAGCAACTAAAAGCAGACAATGACTCTCAGCTATCGATCATTTTACGAGTTAGGGAAATAGGTTAGTCAAATCTTGATCCCAAGATTTCGGAGTTTTTCTTCCTGATTGGGTTTAAGCCTCCCCTCGATTGTTAAGTGATAAAACTTGCGGCCCATCCACGTCGCCTCAGTCCTAGGAGGACCAAAGAAACTGATCTCCCGAAGTATTGCCAGTGATCAATATACTTTGTAATCTACTTAGGCTCGAACCAGATCTTCTCGGTCAATCTTGCTCATGCTAATCCGGAGGGACCATGCCTTACCTCACAACATTTCTTTTTGTTCTGGCCATCACCCTAAATATTTTCCTAATTATCCGACTTCGCAGAGAGGACGGAAAAAGAATCAAGCGAGAACAACCAAAGAAAAAAGGTCGAAAGCGCTATCTGCCTTTGATCCTTGTAAACCTAACTCTCGTAATCACAATCACCATCACTGTTAAGATCGAGTTTTCAAAGGATCGGAGTAATAACCAGAATAATAATGTGCCTGTCCCGAGTCCATCGGCTTCCGCTGATGACAACCAAGAATCGGCGAAGCTTAAGGAGAAGCTAAGGACTTCCTATGAAGGTGATGGCTTCTCAATAAAGCCTTTGCTTGAGAGTGAATTGATAAAAGGACGCCAGTGTTGCTACTACGAACTCATAGTGAAGGGGCCGGCACTCTTTCCTATGGGTGAGTACATTATCAAAGATCAAGATAAGGAATACAGTCAGCCCCTCACAAATTTCTTCGATGAAGTCATCGCCGTGTTGAGGCGTGCTCACATCGAGCACCAACTTTTCATTAAGGGCAGTGCAGATAAGACCGGTGATAAAACTTTCAGCAAGGATTTTGTGATTGAGAGATACACATATAGAGAGATTGCCTATTTGCCTTATGACCCTAAGCAGCAGCAATTTACGCCGAACTTTCAGTCTTGGGAAATCCCAGGAGCCTACGCAAATAGAGATCTTCCTAATCTACGCGCTCGTTACACGCAGGACACGCTAAAGAATAGTCCACGACAATTAGATTCCATAATTCTGGCGGGAGTGGTCACACCAAAGCTTGACGAGCCCAAAGACAGGAATATTATGATTTTGCTCTATATCCAGTGGTCATCGTGAATGACGACAAATCACGTGACAAATTGACGCCACCCCTCGCGAGTGGCCTCTTGATCATCAAACATATAATTTCTCCGCAGGTAGGATTCGAACTAGCGGTTCCCTGTCTCGGATCTGAAGCACTCTTGAGAACACAACTTGGACCACCCGTAGAAACTCATTTTTAATAACGCAAGCGAAAATATTTGTGCTATGGTCCTTTTACCCCTCAACAAATGAAGCGGGCCGACTCGTGTGCAACCACGAAATCGACCCTTGAACCTCAACCTTCTGTCGAAAGGATGAAGCTCATGGTTAAGGATAGTAGCGCAAGCGTGCGCGAAGAATCACCTCACGCAAACCAACACGTAACTAAAACAATTAACCGCGCAAACAACGTCACCAGTTCTAGGCCGAGCGTCCTCAGCGATCTCAAACGAAGAGCGCTGGCAATCGTAAACGACAAATCGATCGATCCTGACAGCCGCAAGATCGTTAGTTATGCCTTGCTGATCGACGATCCGTGGCTGCCCGAGATCGTGCGAAACGTCGATGCCGGTGAAAACATCGCCGAGCCTATAGAGCACCCGCGACTGGAGTATCCGCGAGCGGTCGCAGTCGTTGAAGACATTGCCAGGGCAGAAACGTGCAACGAAGAAAAGGTCGAAGCACTCGCAGAGATCATCTGTCGCGCGAACGATAGATGCGCAGCCGCCCTCGTCGTGCTGATGCGTACGCTGGAAAAATCTATCGACGCAAAACCACTCGTGAACAAAGCGAAGCACTTCGCCTTCGCATGCTGTGCTGAAGCAAACCTGTTAGGGTTGGTCGATACGCAGACCGCTGTGATCGAAGCCGAGTTGTTGGCGGGCAAGCTGCGGATGTGTTGAGGCCAATATAGTTGAGAGCCCCGAAATAGTTGAGAGTCCCAGTGAAAGCTTGGGCTCTCAGCCTTAGAGATGGCTGTTGGATGGGATAAAAGTGCTATAGCAGGCGCGAAATCCTATTTGCTTTCGACCGGCCGATAACTAAGTAGCACCGGGGAATGTCGAGCTTCGAGCGGGCGATGTGTATCTTCCAGCAGATGACGTCTGCGGTCCGGAAAAGTGCAACTGGATTCTGCGGCCCGATGAGTGAGATCCGCGAGAAGGCATCGAGGATTTAAGTCATACAAGTGATAGCCGCGAAGTTCAAGATGCAGCTTCCGAGATTCTATGTTGAATGTCAGCAACTGCAAGCATTCCCTCGCGGCGGATAAATAAGATCTCACTGCGCTTAATTAGTTCTCGCCGAACCTTAGATAGCAACTGCCAGAAATCAAATGCTACCGCACGGGAATCGATTGCGGACCGTGGAAATAATTTTGCGGGTCCCAGTAGCGTTTGACGTCGACGAGGTTGGGCGTGTTGTTGCGGAAGTTGTCGAGAAAATACAACCACATCGCCTGATCGATTCTGCCGTCCTCATTGGTGCCAAGCACACTGTCGCAGTAGTTGTAGTAACAACCGTCAACAGTGCCGCTCGGATCTTTCGCCGGATCGGGCGTGCCGCCCATGGCAGCGTACACGTCAGCATAGAACTTATTGATCCAATCCAAATAGCCTCGTGCCATCTCACGATACGGTGATTTATCAGCCTGGCCCGGCTCGGCGGCATTGTTCCAATACGCCTGGTATTGCAGCTTCATGATCGAACTGCGTTGCGGCACCGCCGTGGCGCTCGGCGAAACACGATTGATCGCTCCGCCATAACTATCAACTTGCAGCAGGCATTGCGACATATCCAACGGCTGCTTATCGGGACCATTCGGCGTGAGATGCAGGTACTTGTAAATGGCCGCAATCTGGTCCGCGGGAAATCCTTTCTTCATATAGGCCGATTTGTATTTCCCAAACTGATTCGGGCCGGAACTGTTCAAGGTCTGCACTGATTCGAGGTAGGTCAAATGCAGCTCTTTCAAGCTGCTGCTGGTGGAACTCATATAGCCCGGATGACCACCGAGTGGCCGTTTCAGGTGCACCGCCGGCAAGACGCGTTCGAGCTGCTGCTTCACGGTTTGTGCCCGGGCGGAAGCGTGTTGGCAATGCTGGTCGTACGACACGCCGGGTAGCGAGGCCACTTGCAGCGTCATGCCGAGTTGATTGGCCGCGACGTGATTTAGTTTCAATAATGTGAATTCGTTTTCGGGCAACTGCGGCACTAGATCGCCGTAGATTTCGAGCAAGGCGGCGAATAGGTCCTGAGTGACGTCGCTCCAATCCCATGCGAGAGTAAACTGCGTCGCGTAATCAGGCGCGTCTGGTAACTGCTGGAAGTAGTAGCGTACGATCACGCCGAAGTTGCCGCCGCCGGCGCCGGTCAAGGCCCAAAACAGATCGCGTTCAGACTGGTCGGCACTATCGTTTGACACGTAGCGCAGTGTCGCCTGTTTGCTGCTCGCGTCCCACGTCACCAGATCCACTCCCGTCAAATGATCGATCGTCAGACCGTGCATACGTGACAGCAGCCCATAGCCGCCGCCGGTTATGTGACCGCCGGCGCCAACCGAATAACATGAACCGGCAGGCAGCGTTTTGCCGTACGTGTTGAGCAGCGTGCGATAGACGGTCCAATTCTCACAACCGGCATCGACGAAGTAAGCATTGCGCGCGTTGTCGAAGCCAATCTGATTGACGGCCGACATGTCGATCACGGCGCGGGTGCTGTCGCTGTAGACAAAGTTTTCGTAGCAGTGACGGCCGGAGGTGATCTTCACGTCCTTGCCATAAGTAACGAGCGCATCAGTCACGCAAGCCGCGACCTGGTCCGGCTGCGTTGGCACGTAGATAGCCTGCAAGGATGGCGCAAACCAACGCCGATCAAATCCCTGCTGGTCGCTTAACAAAATCGGCTTGCCGCTGTTGCCGCCGCGAGTGGGAAATTGGCTCATAAGTTTTCTCAAGACTAAGTAATCGCAGAGCACACCCGATGCCGGATGTGCCCTGCGGTTCATTACTGTTCAACTTGCGTCTGTGCCCTCGTTATTAAACGATAGGTCCTCGGTACACAGCGACGGTAGCGATCACTGATCCGCTATTGTCGCCGTTGTTGACGTCCCAATAATAGAGGGTCAGGCGTCCTTCGGGAATGAGAATCGACATTTCCATGCGCGTGCCGACGGCGAAAAAAGTCTTGCCGTTGTCGATACTGCCGACGAGGGAACCGTAAAAGAAAGAAAACCCATTGTGCGTGAAGAGTCCGAAATTACCGCCGAACGGATTGCTGAGACCATTGGCGTTTGACTCACGGTCGCCGGCCCCTGCGCTCCACTTGTCGTCCGGGGAAACGTTGATGGTGAGAAGTTCCCCTTTCGTTACATTGATTCCAGTGACCAGGGGCGTTCCGCCACTCACACTATTTTCTTTTGCTTTTACTTCGAATTGGTTTGCCATGTTTGCAGTCTCCTTAAGGGGTTATGAGGGTTTACTTGAGGCCCTCGGAAGCTGAGTGCGAGGTGTTCAATGGTCCGTCGGGTGAGCATTTCCTGTTCCACGCTGACTTCTCCCCTAAAGATGCTTTTCTGAATGCTGACGGACGGTAAGAGTGACTTATGCAGGAGACTGATCAGACTTTCTCTGTCTTGTTTTGTAGACGGTCGCGCTTCGCATCAGGACCATATGGGCCAACGGCGGGAACGGATTTTACACTAGCTTATTGACTTTCAGAATCAGCATGATATGGTTGCGATGCTCGCAGCCTACGCTGCACTCACGAGCACTATCCTCGCAACTCGCCCCGAGGTTAGCCAGTTAATCGCCCTTCATTACCAGAAGATCCGAGCTTCAGAGACGAAGCTTTGTGATGAACTGCGTCAACCACCCTACGGAGGATTAATGACTTCAGACAACGCCAACACCACTAGTACGCCCATAATCCAACCCCTAACCGACAAACAATTACTCGCGCCGCAACGTGCGGGTTATTACGAAACCGTCTGGCCCAGCGAACATACCGATCTGTGGCGCTCTCACGCTGTGTCAAACGTCGGCCTGCCTGCGGATTTCGATCCAGCGAAACTGGCCGTCACAACTGCCAACCTCAATCTGCCTGTTTGGGGCTACACGCGCGCTAAAGATGAAGTGTTTGTCATCGGCGGCAGTCCGTTCATGCTGAACATCTTCACCCAAACGATCAAAAACGGAGATACAACGGAAACCGCAACTGAATCTCTGAGCGAAGCGAACCTCAGCGCGGCGGCTGAAGAAAGCCGCAGCTCCGTGCCCTATGTCGCCAAAGTCAATCCGCTGACGATGCAGGTGATGCAGTTGGACCTTACAGAAGGCAGGACCATCAACTACACGGGCGGACTGTTAATGCATGAGAATGGTTTCGTCTACGCCGTTTCACGCTCTGTCCTCTACAAAGTCGATCCGGAAACAATGCAGATTGCTGCCAGCGTGCCGCTGCCGCTCGTTGGCGACAACAAGGAACAGAACTTCTGGACCACTTACAACGGGCTACAGGTAATCGCCTCCGGTGAGCTCGTGATTAAGGGCTTCTATTTCGTTGATAGCGTCTCGGTCAACGGCTGGCTGTTACTCGTGGACCCGGACACGTTGGAGATCGACGTGCAGCAATCCGAGGCACTCTCGTCGGCACGGCTGACAATCCAACAAGCGCCGGACGGCTCAGCGACGTTGTACCAGGTCAACGCCACGCAATCGCTGCGCTTCAAGATTACGGATGAAGGCTTCTTGTTGGACCAGGACTGGACGCGCGACTATCGCACCGCCGACGACGGCACTACGCAAGCCAGTTCGCCACTACTCTTCGGTGAGATCGGGCAAGTCGTCTTTGCCGATAACACTGCGCCCGGCGCTACCACGCCCATCAATCTCTACGACCAGCCAGTGAACGTCGACGATGTACCGCCGCAGCTCGAAGGCGTCAACGCTTTCGACAGCGATCTCCCGGGTTTCAACTTCTTCATGGTCGCGG
>CAMLLD010000041.1 GCA_946480785.1 uncultured Blastocatellia bacterium
ATTGTCCATCTTTCAAATCGACTTCGGGAGACCCGGCTTCATAGTTTCTGGGCTAGAATTCTAGAACTCCTTCGGAGTTCAACCTCCAACACATGCGTTGCTTCGGAGTTCAACCTCCAACACATGCGTTGCTTCGGAGACGCTTTCCTAAAAGAGATTTCCTGAACCTCGGCGATCATGTGAGCCGATGAGATCAGTTTGACTGTTCATGTTGTTGTTGCCTCCGCCACACCGATTCCGCTTTCGTTTGCTTTGCGGCACGCAGACTGATCTTGCGTGCCAATAATTCTTTCGCTGACAGTCCACGCCGTCTTCGACTACGGCTACGGCCTTTCGTTTTGTAATGGCCTATGTTGATGTTGTTCTTGCTACTCAATTTCATCTCGCTCTCAGACTAACCGAGGGACAGAACCTGCGACAGCGTGAAAACTCTTGTAATCGACGCGTGATAACGCGGTTTCAAGGCCGGCTGAAACTCACCTACTCTTATGCCTATGGAAGATGATTACGGAGGTAGGACGATGACTAATGAACTTGCACTAACAGAAGACATGAGAGTGGTAACAGAAAACATGAGAGCGGTAACAGAAGAGATGAGAGCGGTCCAGAGGTGGGAGAATGAAGGTGGCCAGGTGGAAACTATGCGTGCTCGGAATGCGGAAGGGCGGTTTTCTGAGAAGAACCGCCCGTCAGCAGATACACTTCGATGATACTCAAGGTCAGCGCGATGATGAGCCACGCCATCATCAACGTACGTGACCACTCAACTTCCGAGCCGCCAGCCACAATAAGATTGCCAGCGGCGATAAGATTCAATGCGAACGTCATCTTTGCTTAATTCACCTCCCGATCGGTTTCGTCAGTTGCTCGATTTACGGACCACCTCGACCGAGCAATGTGCTTTCGTAACCAGCGCGGTGGCCACACTGCTGAGTTGAAATCGTTCAAGCGCACTGCTGAACCGCCGTCCGCCGACGAAGATTGCGTCAGCATCCCACGCTTGCGCCTGCTCGATGAGCACGCGACGCGGATCACCTTTTTCCTCGACGACGGAAACGTTCAATCCGATTTCGTGAAACGCATTCTCCGCCCATGCAACCATGTGCGCGGCCGCCACCGGCGCATCATCGTTATCAACCGTGATGATTCGCACTTCAGTTCCAGCCGGCCAAACCCGGCTGCCCACAGTGCGAACTGCATGTTCGGCTTCAACTGATCCGTCCACACCAAGCACAAGCTTCGGCGGTGTAGTGTGGGCCTTGTAAGCGCTGCCCCGGGACACGCGAACGGAGCGATCCGAATCCGTCACGACCTTCTTCGAAACGCTGCCCAGCACAAAGCGACTAACCGCGGAACGCCCGTGCGATCCGACAACAATCAGATCGGGTTTCCATTCATTCGCTTTGCTGATCAGCTCTTCAGCGGCGGCGCCAGCGAGCGCTTCCGCACGTATGGTCCAATGCGGGAAATAGGATCGCACCTGATCTCTGGCGCGACTCGCAAGGTCTTTCGCCTCTCTTAGCGCAAGCTCCGTTTGTCTCTGCGCGTACAGCAAGCCGGAAACCACTCTGCGCGACGTGAGCGCCTCCGCCGCTAACTCGTAGCCCGGTGTTGCCGGAACTAACATCACATCAGCAGCGGAGACGATCAGGGCTTCTGCCCCATCCGGTAACCCAGCGCGTTGCAAGTCGACCAACGCAGCATCCGCACTCTGTGAACCATCATGACCAATCAATATCTTCATCATTTTTACTTCCCTCCGTTCAATTGAAGAGTAATGGTCACACGGGTTCAGCGATAGCGTGTTTTCACGTGTGAATCGCAGGAGTTATCTCGTCCGCATGCTGCAAGCGGTTTGCTATACTTCGCCAAAACGCGTTATTTAGAGGCCTAAATGAGCATTCGTGGGCGACTACTGACGCTGGCAATTGGCGGTGTTCTGCCGCTGCTGATAGCCGGCCTCATAGTTCTATGGGTAGTTTGGGGCGAGAAACGTCACCAGCTCAACGACTCTTTGGAGCAGCAATCGGAGTTGGTCGCGGTGGTCTTCGACCACTGGCTCGATGGTCAGTATCAACCGCTCAGAACCATAGCGTCATATTCTTCCGACCACCTGAAGGACCAGGCGAACTTAAAGGCTAATTTGCAGGCCGCCATGATCCCGCGCCGCCCGTGGATCGATATTCGTGTTTTGGATTCAACGGGAAAGGTCATTGCCGTGGAACCCGCGAGCGCTAGCGATCTTCCCGCGGCCGTCAGTGAAAAACTCCTCAACGAAGCGAAACGTGGCGCGGCCGATTTAGAAACCGATTGGACCAGGGGAGAAGGACATTACCTGCTTGCGATCTCTGTCCCGCTGGAGGGCGGCGGTGCGGTGATCGCACGTATGGAGGGAGCGGCGTTACAAGATGCACTTCAGGGGATCACTTTGCCCGAGCGCGCAGTTGTTACCTTACTCGATCAGAATCATCGCATCGTCTATCGCAGTGAAACCGCGGAATCCGCTTTGGGTCTGGATCTCAGTGGTACAGATCAACTCGCCGCGCTAAACGATCGCAATACCGCGGTCGTGGTTACGAGAAGTTCGGTGGACCACGTGGAGCGCGTGTATGGTCTCGGCCGTGTGGGCGCCACGGGCTACGTGGTTATGGTTGGTGTCCACAGCGCGGTTCTTTACGCGTCCGCCTGGCGCCAACTGATGGGTTATGCCGTCGTCGGCTTGCTGGTTGTTTTTGCCGCGATTACAGCCGCACTGCTGATTGCCAGAAGTATCGCGAGGCCTGTTCGTCTACTCGGTTTTGCGGCTGAGGAGTTTGGCAGCGGAAACTTCTCTGCGCGGGCGCCGGCTGAAGGACGCGATGAGATCTCGCGCCTCGGCAAGAACTTCAATGCGATGGCCGAGCGTCTGCAGAAAAGGCAGGAGAGGTTCAACGAACTCGATCGCTTGAAATCAGAGTTTGTCTCGACCGTCTCACACGAGCTCCGTACTCCTTTGACAACGATCAAAGCCTTGACGCGTCTTTTGCAGCGCGACGGCGTCGATGAAACGAAAAGACGTGAGTATCTGGAAACGATCTCGGTAGAGTGCGATCGCCAAATCGATCTGGTGTTGAATCTACTGGATCTTTCGCGCATCGAAGGCGGTGTGCTGCGCGTCACGCATGAACGAGTCGACGTGCGAGAAGTGATTTCATCCGTAGTCAAAGCGGAAACACGAGCGGCGGAGAAGAGAAGCCACGATCTTTCGCGCGAGGACAACCTTGAAGTGCCGCCAATCTGTGCTGATCCCAAAGAGCTGCGTCGTGTGTTATCGAACATAGTCGAGAATGCGATCAAGTACACGCCAGATGGCGGACACATTGTTTTGTCTGCGCTGCAACAGGATGATCAGGTAGCCATAAGCGTGACCGACAACGGCCGTGGTATACCACCGGAAGACATGCCGATTCTCTTCGACAAGTTTCATCGGGGGCGTCCGGCGCGCCACTCGGAAGCAATGCGTAAGGCCACTACTGATGCTGAGCTTTTAGAGGACGCCGATGTTTCCGGCGTCGGCCTCGGCTTATATTTAGCGCGCAATGTGATGGAGCAGATGGGCGGGCGCATCACGGTAGAGAGCGAGATTGGGCGAGGCAGCACGTTCAAATTGCACTTACCGGTATGGCGTGACGGTGCATGTAAAAAACTCGATGCCGAGGAGGGCAGCAATGGCGAAACAGTTGTTGGTCGTTGACGATGATCCGAGCCTGTTGCTTGCCGTATCGGAAACGCTGCGCGCGGAAGGTTATGAGGTGGAGACGGCTCGTCGCGGAAGTGAAGCGCTGATCCGTGTGGCGGAATCTTTACCGGATCTGATCATCAGCGACATTCGCATGCCGGGGATGGATGGTTATGCGCTGGTGCGTAATCTGCGCGCGTCGCCGCGAACACGTCTGGTGCCAATCATCTTCCTCACCGCCAAAGATGAAACTGCCGATCGCATAGCCGGGTTTCGAACCGGTGTCGACGCCTACGTTACAAAACCTTTCGAACCCGAAGAGTTAATCGCTGTGGTGAAGAGTATTCTCGATCGCGTGCAGCGTACTCATTCCGATCTGGCGCGGATGTTTGGCGATCAACAGCAAGCCGCTGAGGCGGAGCTTGTACGCGACGAAGATCTAACAGACGCAGAATGGCGCGTCGCTGAGGCAGTGGCCCGCGGACTCTCGAACAAGGAGATCGCGGCGGAGCTGAAGCTGAGTTTGAGAACGATAGAAGGTCATATCAGCCGCATTCTCGACAAAAAGAATTTGAGTAACCGCGTCGAGCTGGCGCTGCACGTCCGCGAACGACGCCAGTCAGACTAACCACATAACAATCCCGCTCCGTTATTCCCGCCTTTCTCTTCACGTGTAAATACGGCTGACGCTCAGGTGTTAACACGCTATTTCCAAGCGGCGTTTCCCTCTAATTTATGACTCGTGAGGAGGAACGTACTAATGATTGCTTATCGTGGTCCAACATTGATCGCAGAGCCCGATCTGCGTTGGCCGATTCTGATCCTGGCGGCAGCGATCACTGCGCTGCTCGCGATATCAACAGCCGGTTTGTACTACCTGGCGGCGCCACAGACGGGTGCCAGTTATTACACGGAGCCGCGGCTCGAAGGAGCGTTGCAGGCAGGACAACCGGAGTTTGAAGAATTTCGCCGGCACATCGCCATCGATCAGTTAGTCGGCACCGAGAAAGTGCACCCATTCAATGACCTCGCTGTCGCGCTGACGGCAACGGTACGAAATAACACCGGCCGAAGCATAAGTGGAATGGAACTGCGCGGTGCGATTCTGGACCGCAACAACGAGAGCGTGCGGGAAAGAACAGTAGTCGTGATTCCGCAGCGACAAACGATCCTCGAGTCGGGTGAGGCCATCAACACGCGCATTCTGCTCGACGGCATCGATAGAGACGCGGATCGAGCGCGTTTAGTTCTGGAAGTTACGGCCATTCGCTTCGTTGAGTCGTGATGGTCTTGAGAAAGGCAGGAGGGAAAGATGAAAGTTTTAGTTGCGGTAGATTCGATTACTACCTTGGATATTCTGCTTGATGAGATCAGTGCGCGTTCGTGGCCTGCGGGAACCGAAGCGCAAGTGCTTTCGGTCGTTGAGGACGGTGACGTCCCTTTGCAGACCTGGCGCGACGAAGGCTACGGAGTTTCCGGAATACGGCGCGAGATGGCCAGACGAGGCGAACAAGTTTCTCTTTTGGCGGTCGAACGACTGAAGAGAATCGGGATTGCGGCGCGAGTGGTAATCATGCGCGGAGATCCCGCGTTCTTGATTCCGTTCGCGGCGCGAAAATGGCCGGCGGATTTGATCCTGATGCGCGCGCACAATCGCACGGACTTGCGCCGACGATTGCTGGGGAGTGTAGCGAAGTCGGTGATCAAGAGTGCGCCTTGTTCCGTCGAACTTGTTCGCGCTCGTAATAAAGCGAACGTCGGGGCGCGCGGCTTCAAAGTGTTACTCGCTACTGACGGCTCCGTTCCCTCGGTAGCCGCATCGCAGGCAATCGCCGAAGCCAATTGGCCCGAGGATACTGAGGTTAGAGTGGTGAGTGTGGTAAATCCGATGACCTACTCGCTCGAGGAGCTTGGTCTGACTGGCGGCACAGGCACGGACCACGCGCATCGGGCAATCGGAAATGCCGTTCAAGCACTGGCTGGTACGGCTGTGAAAATTTCAGCGGAAGTGATCGCCGGTAGCGCCGCGCGTCAAATCGTTGCGCGTGCCAGGGAGTGGGAAGCTGATCTGATCGTTCTCGGAACCAACGAACGGCGCGGTTTAAGTCGATGGCTCTTCGGCAGTACGTCTGCGGCCGTCGCGAAACGTGCGGACTGTTCGGTCAGAGTTATTCGTGGTAAGGACGTCGCACCGTCCAGCAGTGTAGCGAGTGCTAACGGATGGCCAGCGACAAAAGCCGCGTAACGTCATTCACAGAAATATTTTTGGAGTTAATGAAATGAAACGCAGATCGAAAAAGACAACGACTATCTACATAACAGAACTCGACTATAACCGTCTTAGCGGCTTGATCGATCGTACTCGTGAGCGCAATGCCACTGATCGAGAATACTTGAACAAGTTAGAAGCCGAGCTCGAACGCGCAGAGATCGTCGAGCCGAAAGCTATTCCTTCGGACGTGATTACAATGCGCTCGAAGGTACGCTTGAAAGACTTAGTGAGCGGAGAAAGCGCGACCTATTCACTGGTGTTTCCTACGGAAGCAAATTTTGCCGACGGGAAGATCTCTGTGCTGGCGCCGATTGGCACGGCGATCCTCGGTTACAGAAGCGGCGACACCATTGAGTGGCCGGTGCCGTCAGGCGTGCGCAGGCTCAAAGTCGAAGAGATCCTTTACCAGCCCGAAGCAGCAGGCGATCAGGACTTGTAACTACTCCAGCACCGCTCGTTACCATAGAGTATTTGATTTCTGACGTTGCGCCTGGTCCACGTCTCACCTACGCGCGACGGGCGGTGCCGCAATCTCATTAATCAGCACCTTGCCGTGATCGACCGTGACCGCATCGGCCTGTTTGAGTAAACCATAGGAACTACCGTTGACGATCAACTCATCGTTGCGGATCAGGACGTCAGCATCGCGGCAGGGCATGAAACGGTAGGACTGTTCGCTCGGGCCTCCGACCTTCTCCGGCGGAGGGAAACTCGTGCGGTAACAATCGGTGACGACCACGTTATGGCTGCCGACTTTCGCCTCGACACGCCCGAGCAGGAGGTTATTCGACCGGCTGCAAGCCGAGCACGCCATAATCAATCCGCAGATCACCAAACCCGTTTCCTTACGCCACATCGCGCTCCTCCAAACTCATCGGCGTTCAGAGTAAAGAACCACTACCGCCGAAGTAAATAACCACTACCGCCGAAATCAATCAATAACAAATCGATCGTTTACGCATCTTTACAAACTGAGCGCCTGAGCACAATATAAATTGAGATCTTATATCTCGAAGCCGGGGAGCCTCATCGATGCGGCGAGAACTTGCCGATGTACTTGAGACCGTCAAACGTGCGAAGGATCGCGATAAGGCGTGTACGCTGTTGATTGGCGCCGGGTGTTCAGTTAAAGCCGGAATACCCACAGCTAATCAATTCATCGAGATCATCGGGAAAGAATACCCACGAGCTTACGCGCGAGCAGCTAAGAAAACCTACCCTCATGTCATGGCCGAACTGTCCGTCGCGGAACGCCATGATTTGATCAGCGAGTAGTGAATTTCGATCCGCTCGTAATGCGCGCCTGTGCGCTTGTTGGTGTGTTCCCGGCTGTTTACGACTTCGCTGCTTCACAGCACTTCAAGCCGGATTTCATAGCCCGGCAGTCGGTTTTCTACTTGCACGGTCAACACACAGGATTTGTAGTGCTGAATACGGAATCCGAAGTCGAGCGATTATCGCAACATCTCGGACCTGTATTTACGGATTCAGTCCAGGGTCGCGTCTGGATTGTGGCGGGTTATAGTGGAGAGAACGATCCGGTATTTGACCACCTCGCCAAAATCGAGCGGTACGACAACGGTCTTTATTGGATTTGTTACAAAGACGATCCACCTCAGCAGCACGTGAAGGATCGATTGCTGGTTGAGGGCAAGGACTGTTATTGCATACAGGACTATGATGCAGACGACTTCTTTGTTGGATTAGCTCAGGGCCTTGGCTGTTTCCCGCCAGCTTTTGTCCAGACGCCATTCACGCATCTTGAAAACCTATTAGAACCAGTACTGCCTTATTCGCTCCGTGGAAATGAGTCCAGTTTGGAAGCCATCCCCAAAAAGCTGCTTAGAGACGCTATTGAGAAAATAGAAAAGCCGGCAGCATTAGCGTTACGTGCCCGTGATCTCCTTTTTACCGGAGACTTTAATGCGGTGATCGCGATGGAGCCCGATTTGGCGAAAATGTGGACACCGGAACTAGCCGACCTGATCGCATGGGCACACGTTTTAGTGGGGAATGAATACATCACTAAAGCACAGAGCAAGCGTGGAGAAGAAGCGGATCGACTGTGGGCGTTGGCTGAAGAGAAGTATGAAGCGGCGCTAAAAATCGAACCGGATATGCACGAGGCGCTATACAACTGGGGCCTTGCTTTGCAATCACAAACCAAGACAAAGCGTGGAAAGAAGGCCACTCAGCTTCTTCAACTTGCGAAGGAGAAGATCTCTGCAGCGCGAGCCTTAGCTCCAGAACTATATCCCGCCGACGAAGAGCTCGAAACTCAACCAGGCAATGACTCAGAAGAGTGATCGCGGAGGGTTACGCCTCGGAAATTACTCGGAGGCCAGTGATGCCTGCATAGTGAGCGCCATTGTGCGTAACCAGCGGGACATCGAAAAGTAACGCAGTTGCGGCGATCCAGGCGTCTGCCGGTGCAACGGGTCGCCCGCGTTTTCGAGCACTGTCCATTGCCTCAGCCCAGCGCCTACACATTTGATCGTCAGAGTGAAGAATTAAATATCGGGTGAGATAGTTTTCCAACTCGTCTCGACGGTCGTTGCCCCAACTACGTTCAAGCGTCCAACGTCGAAGTTCGGCGAGAGACATGAAAGAAACGATAAAGGGCGGATCGTTAAGGTGAGGCTCGTATAACCTGGCGCGTGTGTCTTTCTTGTAGAGGAACGAGAGTACGTCGGTGTCGATGACGACGGGCACTAATCAAGGCTCCTGTCGGATGGTGTGTCACGCCACTCTCTAATCGTCCGTATCATTTCATCGGCGGTCTCATCCGACGGCCCCCCTTCACCAAGCAGATCGTTAAAGTCTGCCGCAAGAGCAGTCCGTTGCCCCTGCGCCAAGCGAAGAATTTCTGCGCGTGCATGGGCGGCGGCTTCTTCTCGCCGTTTGAAGTTCTCAATTTCGCTATCGAGTTGTCTCATGTACCGCTACTCCGAATCGGAGTTTAGCACTTGCCGCACTCTCAGCGCATCCAGTCTGAAGTCCGATCCCTACTCCAACTTTAGTTGGATGACACCCGCTTGATCTCTCACTAAACTCACCGCTTCAAGTTTGCGGTCTCAGTCGACTTCCTAAGAAATTCGTCCCGTTCGTTCGCTACGACAATACAGGCGTCACGCGGAGGTCCAAGTATGCGTAAGGCACTTCACCTGTTCGTATTGGTCTTCTTCCTGTCGGCATTCTTCGTGTTCGCAGTAACGAACGCCAACGCCCAAAGCAATTACGCAACTCTGAGCGGCACCATCTTCGATCCGCAACAGCAGGTCCTCGCAGGCTGCTCGGTCCGGCTCATCTCCGAAACGACAGGCGCCGCGCGCTCCGCAGTCACAAACGATCTCGGCAGCTTCCAGATTACCGGCTTGCTGCCCGGAAATTACGAGGTCTCCGTGCAGGCTTCCGGCTTTGCGACGCTCACGCAGAAGGTCACTCTAGAAGTGGGTCAATCGATGACTCTCGATCTGAACCTGAGAGTCGCCGCAGTGAATACCGTCGTAAACGTCACCGCCGACACGAACAATGTCCTCAGAACCAACGACGCTTCGATCGGCGAAGTGGTCGAGCCCACAGCCGTACAGAACCTGCCGCTCAACGGCCGTATGCTGATCGACCTGGTGCTCACAGTCCCCGGCGCACACGAATCACACGGCGCCCAGGCAGGCGATATGAGCCCTTTGTACTGGCGTCCCGGGCAGCGTTCCGCGATCAGCATCAGCGGTAATCGTCCCAACGCAAACTACTTCCTGCTCGATGGCGCCACGAACACCGATCCGACATTCAACACGCTCAACTTCAGTCCGTCGCCTGACGCCGTGCAGGAGTTCAAAGTGCAGACGGGCAGTTACACCGCAGAGCTCGGCGGCGCGGGTGGCGGCCAGGTCAACATCGTCACGCGCACCGGTACGAACGAGTGTCACGGCACCGTTTACGAGTTCTTACGAAACGACGTCTTCGATGCGCGCACCTTCAACGAGATGGACGCCTCGAATCATCTCGTACGAAATAACTTCGGCGGATCTTTCGGTGGTCCAATCGTGCACAACAAAAGCTTCTTCTTCGTGAACTATGAAGGGCTGCGACACACGAGATCCGAGACGATGGTTGAGACAGTTCCAACCGAAGACGAAATCAACGGCGACTTCGAGATGAGCGGCGCGACGATTTACAACCCGTTCAGCTCGCATCCCAATCCGAGTTTCGATCCGACGCGGCCGGTTAGTCCGAACAACCCGCAGGTCATTCGCGATCAGTTCCCGAACAACCGCATTCCGCAGAACCTGATTGATCAAAAAGCGCTGCTGTTTCTGAAGAAGTACATCCCGCGCCCTAACCTGGAGATGGGAATGATGGGTTGCGGCATGACGATGATGGGAGCGCCCACAGTCGTCGGCGCGGGCATGGATTGCAACAACTATCTCGACGTCCGCAATGCACATCAATCGACCGACCAGGCCACGATTCGCTTCGATCAAACACTGCACGGCGGCGACAGTCTCTTCGCTCGCTATTCGTTTAGCAGTGAGCGAGGATTCACGCCGCAGAACTTGCCCGGCTTCGGCGCGCTGCACGACAACCTGTCGCAGAACGGGACCATCGGCTGGACGCGCGTGATCAGTCCGAACATCGTGAACCTCGCCTCGATCACGGTTTCGCGTCTCGCGATGCATCGCACTTCGGAAAATAGTTTTGCGAACGACATCGTGTCGGAACTCGGCATCACGGGCATCGGCTTCGGCGGTGAAGGCGCTTTCGGTGCGCCGTGGTTCAACGTTCAAGGGTATTCAGGCATGGGCGACACGTACATCGCGACGCCGGTGCAAATGTGGAACACGATTCTCGAAGGCCGCGACTCGTTGAACTGGCAGGTGGGCAGGCATAGCTTGAAATTCGGCGCGAGTTTTCGTCGTTTCATCTGGCCCATGTGGGGCTTCTTCCAGAACCGCGGCTACTACCAGTTCACTAACGGCTTCACCACGCAAACTGCGACGAACGACGGCACCGGATCCGCACTCGCGAGTTTTCTACTCGGTCTGCCCGCGGTAAAGCAGCGGCAAGCGGGTATTCCGCAAATGCAGTTGCGGCAGTGGTACGCCGATGCTTTTGTACAGGACAGTTTTCAGATCACGCGCAACACGACGATCCAAATGGGCTTGCGCTACGAATACATGAGCCCGCTCGTGGACATTCGTTACGCAAACACCAACCTGACATTTCAAAACGGCGTGCCTGCTGTATTCATCGGCGGGCAGCAGGGTTTTCCGGAAGGTCTGAACTACGCCAACAAACTCAACTTCGCCCCACGCGTCGGTATCTCCCACAACCTGCACAAGCACGGATTGG
Source organism: uncultured Blastocatellia bacterium (assembly GCA_946480785.1). Next base: position 11,343 of record CAMLLD010000041.1, read on the forward strand.
TTCTGCACGCCGGTTTCGGAATTTTCTTTACGCCGGTCGATATGAACACGTGGTGCAACCAGCGTCACAACGTGCCTTACGTGTTTCCCGAAACACAGCAGAGCGACAATTTCACTCCCGCAGCTGGAATCGTCGCCAGTCATTTCAACTTTGGTCCCGCCGTGTTAGGAACGACGACGGTGAGTTTCGCTGCATTTGAAGCCGACGCGCCGCCGCAATACATCGAGCAGTGGAGCGGGTCGGTGGAGAAGAGTCTTGGCGCGGAAACAACGCTCGAGCTCGGTTATCTCGGCTCGCACGGATTGCATTTGCAGCGTTCGCACTTAATCAACAACGCGCCCGCTGGTCCGGGCGCGATTGGACCACGCCGTCCGTTCAAAGTCCTGAGCTTTCTGCCGGGGATGGTCCTGCCGGTCGACATCGCGATCACGAGCACGACGTTTCCCGTGAGCGGCATCAACCTGCTCGAGAATTCCGCGCAGAGTTGGTATCAGGCGAGCTACGTTAATCTGCGCCGCAGGTTCAGTCGTGGTTGGACCTTCCTCGCGAATTACACTTACTCGAAGAACCTGAGCGATGCTCCCGATTTCCGTTCGCCGATGTTTGAGTCGGCTGCGCCGCAGGACAATTCGAACCTCAGTTTGGAAAAGGGACTCGCGTGCGATGTGCGTCACCGTTTCGCGCTGAGCATGGTGTACGGCATACCGGCGCTGAGGCAGAGTGGCTTCGTTCATGCGATCAGCAAAGACTGGAGGCTGTCAGCGATTTATCAGGCGCAGAGCGGTTTTCCGTTCACCATCTCGGTGTTTGGCGACACGGCGAATGCGGGCACGTTGTTAGGTGAGAATCCGATTCGCGCGAACTACACGGGCCAGCCGATTTTTGATGCGAACTCGCGCACAGCGGACAGGTGGTTCAACCCTGCGGCCTTTGCGACACCGGCTGCGTTTACGTTTGGCAACGTAGGCCGCAACACAGTCTATGGGCCGGGGCGACAAACTCTCGATCTCGCGCTGCAAAGGGAATTCGCGATGACTGAGACTGTTAAGGTGCAAGTGCGGGCCGAGGCTTTCAACGCGCTCAATCATACTAACTTGGGAACGCCAAATCGCTTCGTCAACACGCCACAGTTCGGAACGATCACGGAAGCCGCGACGCCGGGGCGCGAGATACAACTCGGTCTGCGCGTTTCGTTCTAATCTGTGCGGAGAGCTGCAACCGGAGGGGTCGTGAGACCCCAGTCCCGGGTTCAAGTCAACTTCGGAGTCTGTTAGTGCGACAACAAAGTTTTTTAGGTAGGGTTTTTGGGGTAGGAAGAGCGACCCTAAAATTGACCGAACCTGGGACTGGGATGACTCACGTGGCAAAGACTAACAGCGACGCGAAAGCGTGTCATGGCCCGGAAGGTTGGGTTGCGGCTCAATCTTTGGTTGGAGACGTTGACAAGAAACTCTCAGCCTAGCGCAGGTGGACCAGGCCGCGTTGCAGCGCGGTGGTTACGGCCTGCGTGCGATCGGTCACGCCGAGCTTGCTGAGAATGTTGTTGATGTGACTCTTAACTGTCGCTTCGCTAATCGTCAGGCTCGCGCCTATTTCTTTGTTGCTTTGACCGCGCACGATCAGATCGAGCACTTCCATCTCTCTACTCGTCAAATCAGAGCTGGCCATGCGCTCGGCAAGCCGCATCGCGATCGCGGCGGGAATGTGCCGCGAGCCGGCATGCACACTCCTGATCGCCTTCTCGAGTTCTTCGAAGAACACGTCTTTCAACAAGTAACCTTTGGCTCCGGCTTGTAGCGAGCGATAGATGTCTTCGTCGCCATCGTAGGTAGTGAGTACGATCAACCGCGCATCCGGAAAGTCGCGTCGAATAGCAGTGATCGCTTCGACGCCACCGACAACCGGCATCCGCAGATCGATCAGCGTTACGTCCGGTGTGTGCTGCTTGTATAGATCAATCGCTTGCTGTCCGTTGATTCCTTCGGCGATCACTTCCATGTCCGGCACCGTATTAATCAACGCGACAAAACCCTGCCGCACAACCGCCTGGTCGTCGATCACCATGATCCTGATTTTGTTATTCACGATCTGATCTTCTCCAATTACTAACTGCCGATCGGCACGTCAACCACGACTTCAGTGCCGGCGCCGGCAGTGCTCTGAATCGACAAGGTACCACCAAGCTGTGCCGCGCGCTCCTGCATGCCGATCAAGCCGAAGTGACCGTCGCGTCCATTTCCCCGCACGTGATCATCAAAGCCGCGCCCGTCATCTCTGACGATGAGTTGCACGCGCTTGGCGTCAAAGACCAGGTTGACGAGTATGCGTTGAGCGTGCGCATGTTTCACTGCATTGTTTATCGCCTCTTGTCCGATGCGGAGCAGATTGCCCTCGACCGTCTGGGCCAACGGCCGGAACGTGCCGTTCACTTCAACCTGCGCGTGAACAGCGGTGTCGTGAGTCAATCGCCGCGCGGTCTCGGCGAGCGCCGCAGGTAGATCGTTATTCTCGAGAGCGGGCGAGCGAAGCTCCCAAACATAACGTCGAGCTTCAGCGATGCCATGACGAACCTGCCGCCGCGCGCGATCGAGAGAAGACATCGCCGCATCAGCTCCCGCTGGCATTGTGCGCGCGACTACTTCGAGTTGTACGGAGAGTCCTGACATCTCCTGCGCGAGATTGTCGTGAATCTCACGAGCGATGCGTGTTCGTTCGGCGAGCACGGCGCTGAATTGCTTTTGCATGCCGCGCACGCGCAGCCGAAACAGCAGCCACGCCAACATCACCAGCGCGAGTAGGCAGAGCGCATAAAACCAGTAGGTCTGATAAAAATATGGCTTCAGGTAAAGAGAGACAGTCGCGCCTGTTTCATTCCAAACGCCATCGTTGTTACTGGCGATGACGCGAAACGTGTACGCGCCGGGACGCAGATTAGTGTAGTAAGCAATGCGGCGCGTTCCGCTATCGATCCAGTCCTTATCAAACCCCTCTAACTTATATTTGAACCTGACTTTCTCCGGCGCGACGAAACTCGGCGCCGTGTAATACAGATCAAAGCGCGTCGTGCCGGGCGGCAACTCGAGGCGCTCGCGAGGGGCGAACGATTTATCGTCGATGAGTATTTGCTCGATCACCACCGGCGGCGCGTGCGAATTCGTTTTTACTCTCTCCGGGTCAATCATCGCGACGCCCTTGATCGTCGGAAACCAAAGCTTGCCGTCATTACCTCTCCATCCGGCCGGATCGCCGCCGCCGCTACACTCGCGCGTCATCATGCCGTCCGCGGTACCGTAAGCAAACGGTGCGATCGACGTAATCGAACCGTTGGCAAAGTCAGCAAGCTCTTTTTTACTGATGTGAAAAATACCTTTGCGGCAACTCAGCCACAGGTTGTTCTGCCCGTCTTCCAGAATTCGGTAAACAACATCATCGAGCAGACCATTGCTGGTCGTGTACGTGGTGAACTTGCCGTCTTTCATCCGATTCAAACCGCCGCCGCTCGTACCAATCCACAGCGTGCCGTCCGTGTCTTCATGAAGTGAGATAACCGGATCGCTCGAAAGTCCATCGCGGGTAGTGAAGGTGGTGAACTCCTCATTCGTCAGACGACCCAAGCCGCCGAACGTGCCGATCCACAAGTTTCCTTTCGTGTCTTCATAAAGCGTCGTGACGAGATCATTCGGCAGTCCTTCCACTTCGGTGAACGTTTTGAAAACTCCGTTCTTCAATCTCGTCAAGCCGCCGCGTGTGCCGATCCACAGATTGCCGCGCCGATCGAAGTAGATCGATCTGACATCGTTGTTCGCGAGACCATCAGCCGCAGTATAGGTCGTAAACTTTCCCTGGCTGAAACGATTCAATCCGTCAGGCGTGCCGACCCAAAGATTTCCCGCGTCGTCGCCGGCGAGAGACAAAACGACGTTACTGGAGAGACCGTCGTGGGTCGTGTAAGCACTGAGCTTGCCGTTTCGAAGTGAATTCAAACCACCGCCGTCAGTGCCGATCCATACGTTGCCGTCGTGGTCTTCGTAAATCGATTTGACGACGTCGTTTGAGAGTCCGTTTCGCGCAGTGTACGTCGTGAACTTCGTGTCTTTCAGGACGTTGATGCCGGCTGACTCGGTACCAATCCACACGTTACCTTCGAGGTCTTCGAGCAGTGAGAGAATCGTGCTGGTGGCGAGTGCTTCGGCGGCATCGAAACCGGTGAACTGGCCGTCACTGAAACGACAAAGACCCGCGGCCGTGCCGATCAGCAGTCCACCATCGTGGTCAGCCTGGAGCGAGATGATGCGATCGTTTGGGAGACCGTCTCGCGTGGTGTAGGTCGTGAATCGATTGCCGTCGAACGAGGTTAGACCAGCAACAGAGCCAAACCATACGCGGCCGCTGCGGTCCTGTTGAATTGCCCTGACGCTATTACCGCCGAGTCCGTCGCGCACCGTGTAGTTCGTAAACTTACCATCCTTGATGCGGCCCACACCGTAGGGCGTCGCAATCCAAAGCGCGCCGTCGGAGTCTTCCAACAACGCCTGAATGCTGCCGCTAATCAGTCTCTCTTTAGTGGTGAAGGTGGTGAGTCCGCCGCTCTTCAACAAGGCCAGGCCGTTAGCAGTTGCGACCCAGAGGTTGCTTTCACGATCTTCATAAACCGCCTGGATGGTTTCGCTGGGCAGTCCATTGTCCCGCGTGAACAACGTGAACTTACCGTTCAGCATGCGGACGAGGCCTTGCGCCGTGCCAATCCACAGCGCGCCCTGCCGATCAGCTAACAGACTGCGAATGTAGTTGCTTTTGATCTCGGGAGTATTCGCCTTATCGAAAACCGTAAACTTCACGCCGTCGAAGCGCGCCAAACCCTCTTCAGTGCCGATCCAAATGTAGCCGTCTTTGGTTTGAGCGATTGCGTGAACGGTGTTCTGCGGCAAGCCGTTCTCGGTAAGCCAAACTTCGTGGCCAAACTGCGAAAGGTCGCGGGCCGAATCGAGCGCGTAGGCAAACCCGTGGCTGTTCAAAAACAGTAGGAAGACGAGATTGACTAAGTGGACGCAACTCGGTCGGCGCATGATTCGACGCGCATTGTCACTGCAAACGCGCGCCGGATGCAATGCGATACAGGTTCGCGCGACCTTGTCTGCCGATCAACTCGATCATGCTCGCGTGGCGTAAACAGTAGGCCATTTTCTGGGCGAGGTCTCTGTCAGTGGCCGCCATTTCGGCGACGTCTTTGGTAGTAAACGACTGTGGCCCTTCCGGAACAAACGCCAGCCAATCGGCGGGCTTCACAAACAAGCGACGGTCCACGACGTCCACTAAGCGACGCCCTTCAACAACCCATCCTTTCCGGCGCCATCTTCGTCGCCTTCCGTCGTAGCGCCGCACCTCTTCTTCCCTTATCGTCAATACCTCGAAAGAGAAGTTTGGGTTCGAGAGCAACCGCGGAATACTGACCAGTTCGCGAAACAGATCTTCCAATCGTCCGCGCTTCGGTGACTTACGACGAACGACTGTACCGCGAGCACCGATCGCCTGGCGGACGATCCATTTCTCCTGGACCACCGGATAAACCAGTCGCACTTCATACGATCGAGTCAGCCGGGATAGCTTCGAGTGTATCGATGCGAAGTTGCGTGTTTGGATCTCTATCAAGAGGTTGTCGCGAACTATATCGATCACGAACCCATCAACGGGAACTTCAAACCGATCGCCCGGCCGCGCATACCACTGCTTCAGTGAGGCGTGCAGCGGTTTTTCATTCAGTAAACCGATTCCTGACATTGATACTCGATTACGATTTTACGCCGAAGGTTCCGCGTCCCTGGGGCGCTCGCAAACGCTCAACCTTTGTTTGCAAGAGCCGATGAATTCCCGGATAGAGTAGACCGAGAGCGAGGCCGTAGATGAGGTGTGCGCCCAACACTCCCATCGCCGCCGTTCCTACCACCAGCGGACGCCCCAGACTCCATTGCAGAATCGTCACTGGTCCAATCATCCAGATCAAAAAGCCGTAGCTGATCCCAAACAACCAGCCGCCTCGTGGATCGTTTGCCGCGCGGCTGAAGACGCGGCCGTAAATCGCACCGCCGATAATCGCCGCGACGAAGTGCAGGATCAGCGTCAGCGACGCCGGTATAGCGAGAGCTTCGCCGGCACTCGCGAGTGCGCCCGACCACCACAACATAGCTGCCGCCGGCACCTCAGCCACAAGACCCGTAATAGCGCCGGCAAGAATAGGCCGCTGTGTCGGCCCCGGCGTGTTGCCGTGCGCGCGCATATACTGCAGGAATGAAGCGCTTCTCGCCATAACTTTTTTACTGCACAGCCAACACTTCAGCACCCGCGATTAAAGGCTCGTCGCGGAACATCTCCACGAGGTGTTTGTAAGCCTGGGCCACCGGCCGCGGATCGCGATTCAAGTCGTACAGCCCGACCGGAAAGATGTTGCCGACAGCCCTGCTCAAACCGATGTTCCAGTCGACCTGATCCTGCAGGCTGTACCAGGTGAACCCGACTACGGGCACGCCGTTCTGCCGGATTAGCTGCACGTTGTGCCACTGGCGCCAAAGCCACGCCGGCGCCTCGCTAGCATCAGGTGTGTTCGTCTCCGTGTGCATCACCGGCCGCTTGTAGCGCTGATAGTATTGATTCGTGATCACGTACCAGCCGAACAACTCACCGAGGTTCTCGGGCCGTCCGTCGCTGTTAATCAGTTTCTCGTTCCACTCGTAATAGTCGACACCTAGAATCGCACGCCGTGCCACGTCCTGCCTCATGAACCATTCGTATTCGTCCCGCGTCATGCCGTGGTCGATCAGATACGCGTACATGTCGCTTTGCATCTGAACGCCGTACAGCAAATCGAGCGCGACGAAGCGCCGCTGGTTTTCGAAGTCGGCGATGCGGCGAATCTCTTTGTTAGGACAACACGCCTGATAGAACTCACTCGACTCGCTGTTGACGAATACTGCATCCGCACGCTCGCGCTGGATTGCCTGCATCATCAGCACACTGGCTTTCGCTACGTTACACGTCGCGCGGACAAAAGCGTCGTCGCTCCGGAGCTGCTCGTTCCAAACACCGTCAAGCGCGCTCATGCGCGTGGTGACGTACATCTCATTGACAGGCGTGTAGAACTTCACCCACGAATAGCGCCGCGCAAATTCGCCGGCATACTCGCTGAGCCGTTGCGCCAACTCGCCGTTTTGAAAATTCTCCAACCAGTCGGGCACGCCGAAATGGCAGAGGTCCATGATCGGCACGATCTGAAGCTGCTGCATCGCTTCGCAAACGCGATCCATGAATGCCCAATCGTATTTTCCCGGCGCGAGGAAAATCAGATGAAGCGGTGGACCATAGCGCAGGTAACGCAAGCCGAGCTCGCGCACCAACTCGAGATCGCGTCGCCAGTTCGCGTAATGCTTCGTCTCTGCGAGTTGATCGATTCGCCAACGTCCGCCGTTGATGGTCGGATAGCTGCACTCGATGCCCGTGGCGAACATGAACTCAGCCATGCAGATTCATCCTCCGGCCGACGCGGTAGCCCACCGGTCTGACGTAAAGACTTCCCATCACCGCGCCAAAGATCAGATGGCCGAGAAGAATTCCTGTTGGCCCACCCCAACCGAGTCTCATTCCGAACACGCCGGTCGTTGGCAACTGACCGTTGAGAATCAGCGGATGCATGAAGTTGATCTGCGGCACCATGATCAGGCCCGCGAGGATCGCCGGGCCGAGTGAAAACAGCAAGCCCTGGAACGCCGGCGGCCAGTCGTACGTGGACCAGAAGAAGTAGGCGTAAAAGATCGCCCAGATCGCGCCGACAGTCGCGTGCATCGCTATGCCGGCGGGCCACCACAGCCACGGGCGCGTTTCGCCAAGCAGCATCGTGCCCAACGTAAACACGAGATCGAAAAGCGGCAGGCCGAGCAGGATGAGAATGCGCATCACGGCTTCCCAGGCGAGCGCGCCGGCGACGCCCGCAAGAATGGCTTTCCCGAATGCGACTCGCCGAATCATGCGTCACTCCGGGGGATTTGCAGGGGAACGAATCAAGAGGGGTTGGTCTGAGTTTATGGCCTGCGTGAAAGAAAGCGCAAACTCTGTTTGTAGTATGCGGAAAAATTCAGACATCGTGCGGATAAGTTGATCACGGGAGGGGAGAAATATGGCTAGTGAGGCATTGATTAAGGCAGTCGAGCAACAGGAAGTGCTCGATCGATTGAGCGACCAAATACAGCCGGCCGTTCTGAACGCATTCAAGTCCGCGGGAGAGACGGGCCGCCAAGTGAAGAACATGCTTCACGGCACGTGGCTCGGACACCCGCTGCATCCGGCGCTCACGGACGTGCCGCTGGGCGCGTGGACCGCGGCCTTCGCGCTTGATGCGATGGAGTCCATCAGCGGTCGCAAAGAACTGGCTGCTGGCGCCGATATCGCCATTACAGTCGGACTTGTCGGCGCTGCCGGCGCAGCGGTGACGGGATTGACGGACTGGTCCGAGACTTACGGCGGCGCGCGCAAAGTAGGACTGTTGCACGGCATGTTGAACGCGGGTGCGACTGCGCTTTACGCGACTTCACTCGTCATGCGCCGGAAGAAAAAGAGAAGCGCCGGAGTGGGTTTCGCGATGCTCGGCTACGCTGTTTCGAGCGCCGCGGCTTATCTCGGCGGCCATTTGGTTTTCGGCGAGCAGATCGGTGTGAATCACGCGGCCGCACAGGAGATGCCGAAAGAGTTTGTGCCGGTGCTGGCTGACGCGGAGCTGGCGGAAGGCCACATGAAGCGTGTCGATGCGGCCGGTGTGCCGGTGCTGCTGGTGCGTTGCGAAGGTGAGGTGTGTGCTGTGGCCCACACGTGCTCGCATCTTGGTGGTCCATTATCGGAAGGCACGCTGGAAGGCGACGTCGTTCAGTGTCCGTGGCACGGTTCGCGTTTCAATGTGCGAGATGGAAGTGTGGTGGACGGTCCGGCGACATTCCCGCAGCCGCGCTTTGAAGTGCGAACGCGCGAAGGCCAGATTGAAGTCCGTTCGGTCGACCGCTAGATGTCGGTCTAGTTCGCGACGTACACAATGTAGTTAATGCTTTTCAGCAGCAAGCGGCAGTCGGAACATTGCTCAGCCGTGCTGATTACCACAGCGCCGTTTGGCGGTTTCTCGTCTGGTGGCAGCCGCACGAATTTGTCTGCGGGTAAGCCTTGCAGTACGCCGTACCAGTACATCTGCGCGTAACCGGATTTGCCGGGCGGATCGTAGAAGTAAATCGGAGATTTGTTCTGGCCGAGTGCGGTTGGAAAAACCTCACGTGGAAACTGTTCGTCGAAGATGTACCAACGCTCTGGGCCAGCCTGGCGAAATTGCATTCGGTAGACGAAACCCTGCGTAAACATAGCCAATAACAAAACAGCGAGCACCGCTCGAGCGGCGTTTGATCGCTCGTCGTCCAGTAACCACGACAGTGCGGGAATCATGAACACATGCAACACGACGGGCAGAGCGATCAGGCGAATTTGCGGAAACGCGGTCGTGGTTAATGACGCCGGTATGGGCGTGACCACGAGCGCATACAACATGAATCGCCACCAGGCATCAGCGGTCAATCGGCGGATCACGTAAACAATGCCGGCGATCGCGAGCAGCAGTGCAGGGGCGAGTATGCTGCCCATGCTGCCGACGTGATCTCTAACGTTGATTTCACCAGTGACTGCGATGGTCCAGGGATTGATGTTGCTGAAGTAGTGTCGCAGGAAAGTGAGGGCCAGTTCCCACAGCGATTTTTCCGGAGTGATGTACGTGAGGAGCCAGAAGCGGTTCATCAACGCGCTCGGGTGCTGGTGATTAAAAACCAGCGCCGGTATGACACTCAGGAAATACAACCCCCATGTCGTGACCAAACCGCGCAGGCGTTTTCGCGTAACAAAGAACGCGAGACCTGAAGCAAGCAGCGGCGCGAACAAGCGACCGATCGAGTAGGAGTAAGTGAGCAGCGCGAGTGTCGCGGCGATGGCTAACGCTTCTCGCAGCCGCCACTTCTCTTGTTTCGCTGCGTGCTTTACTGCCATGAGGAACAGGACCAGCAGCACAGGATAGAGCGCGACTTCAAACACGAGACGGCTGTTTTCAAATAGCCACGGCGTGAGCAACGCCGAGATTGCGATCGACGTCGCGACTATCTTCTGCCGTGAGATCCGGTAGGCCAATAGCCAGAGCAAACCGACAGCGATCACCGTGAGACTCGCGCTCAACAACCGTGCGACGAGAATGCTCGGCCCAAACAAGCGAAAAAGAAACGCAAGCAAATAGATGTAAATCGGGTTCTTGTATTCGCCGAACGCGCGAAAATACAGCGGCCAACTCTCACCGTATTCGTCGCGGCCGGTCGTCGCGATCGTGTACGCGTTGTAGGAGATTGACGATTCGTCGATATAAAAACCGGGCGGGTTTTGCGGGACTTGATAGAAATACGAGAGCGCGAGCAGTAGCAGCAGAAAGCTCAGAATCCAGTTCGCGCGAGGGTCTGTCAGCATCGGGAGTGTTTGCGTAGAGGCGCAGTGTACCACGGCGAACATTGATCGGAGTCCCTGTACCTATTTGGGTTTCGAGCGACTGCGGGTTGTTGTGATTCGGGACAGGGCTGGCAAGTGGCGCGAGAATTTGGCAGTAGTCGCTACGAGGCACGATCAATGCAAAGGCCTGTCGGGTACTTCGATCGCTATGCAAGCTGCTGCTTCTGCTGACCTAACGTCGCGTGCTTCACACGACAACGTGCTCGTCGTCTTCGGCGGGCTGTTGCTCGTGATGCTTTTGGCTGCGCTCGACTCGACGATCGTAGCCACCGCGTTGCCGACGATCGTCGGCGAATTCGGCGGCCTCGCTCACATCTCGTGGGTCGTCACCGCCTACCTGCTCGCGCAAACCATCGTCACACCGATTTACGGCAAGCTCGGCGATCTCTACGGCCGCAAGCGCGTGCTTCAAGTTGCAATCGTGATCTTCCTGATCGGTTCGGCGCTTTGCGGTTTGAGCCAGTCGATGAGTCACTTAATTATCTTTCGCGCCGTCCAGGGACTCGGCGGCGGCGGACTCATGGTCACGACGCAGGCGGTGGTCGCTGACGTGGTGCCGCCGCGCGCACGAGGACGTTACCAGGGAATTTTCGGCGCGGCTTTCGGATTCGCGTCGATTGCTGGTCCACTCGTCGGTGGTTATTTCACCACGCACTGGACCTGGCGCTGGATCTTCTACATCAACTTGCCGGTCGGAATCGTCGCGCTCGTCGTTCTCGCGGCGACGTTGCCTGCGCAGAGCTCGTTCGCGCGTCACGCTATCGACTACGTCGGCGCCGCAGTGCTCGCGTTGACACTCGCATCGCTCGTGCTCGTCACAGATCTTGGCGGCGCTGTTTACAGTTGGTCGTCACCACTGATGATCGGACTGATCGTCGTCGCCGTCGCCGGTTTGATTGCCTTCGTTGTCGTTGAGCGCCGCGCCAGCGAGCCGATCCTGCCGTTACAACTCTTCCGCACGCGTGACGTTTGGGTCACGTCAGTCGTCGGACTGATCGTCGGCTTCGCGTTGATCGGATCGGTGACGTATCTACCGGTGTTTCTTCAGATTGTTAAGGGACTGAGTCCGACCGAATCAGGGTTGCGCATGGTGCCGCTGATGACCGGCACGCTCGTGACGTCGATACTCGCGGGCCAGCTCGTGAGTCGCACCGGAAAGTACAAACTGTTTCCCATCATCGGCACGACGATCGTGACGCTCTCGCTGCTGCTGATTTCGCGAATGACGGCGGACACAAGCACGATCGCGGCGGAGTTATACATGGCGCTGCTCGGCCTCGGTCTCGGCTTTGTCATGCAGGTGCTGATCATCGCGGTACAGAACGCGGTGGATTACCGCGAGCTTGGGGTGGCCACTTCGAATGCGATCCTGTTTCGCTTTGTGGGCGGCTCGCTGGGCACAGCGCTGCTCGGCGCGGTGCTCGCGACGCAACTACAAGCACACGCGCAGCGGCTGATGCCCGGCACTGCTGCACTCGATTTGATCAGCCCGCAAGCACTCGCCGGACTCTCGCCTGCGCTTCGCGGCGCGTATATCGAAGCATTCGTCGCTTCGCTCAACACTGTGTTTCTCGTCGCGGCGGCGATCTCTTTCTTCGGGTTAGTCGTAGCGTTGTTGCTGCCCGAGCGGCCGTTGCGGGAAACGGTCGCTGCCGCTGCGGAAGCCGACATTGGTGGCGAGATGTCGCAAACGTTTCCGATGGTGACCGACACGGATTCGCGCGAGAAACTGTTACGCGGACTCGCAGTGCTCGCGGATCGAGACGTGCGCCGGCGTTACATCGCGGCGATCGTTTCGCGCGCGGGCGTCGATTTGAGTCCGACTGCGGCGTGGTTGCTGGTCCAGATCGAGCGCGAGCGTGGAGTTGACGTTAACGAGCTCGGGCGAAGAGGGAAATGCGATGCGAAGAATTTGCAAACCGCAAAGGCGGAACTTTTGCACAAGTCGTTAATCATCGCAGGCGATGCTGCCGATGTGTACCGGCTGACGGAAGCGGGCTGCGAGATGTACAACCGGCTGGTGACTGCGCGTCGCGAACACCTCGCGGAGCTATGGCCCGAGTGGTCACCGAAGAAACGAGAAGAAGTCGCCGAGATCCTGCGGCGTCTCGCCCGCGAGTTGATCCCCGAAGCCGAAGCTGCTTGAACGTATCGATTAACTCACACCTCGTTCGCACGATCTGCACGATCGAAAATTTCGTCTAAGAGCTTCAAAAAAATTCTTGACAGAGCAAATCGCTCTGACTAAGATTCGGGCTCTCAACACGCCCAGAGAGTTGCTCCCGGAAATAGTCCCCGCCCAGACAGTTTGTGATGCTGTAGTGCGTCGCATTTCGCGCCCCCGAAATTTTTAACTACCCCCGGATTCTCAATCGTTATTCCAGAACGAACGCGCACGGAGGAAGGAACGGTGGAGAGTATTTGGCAAGATCTGCGCTACGGTGTGCGCAGCTTAATGAGGGCGAAGGCGTTCACGGCCGTCGCAATCCTCACGCTCGCACTGGGTATCGGCGCAAACACGGCGATCTTCACAATCGTCAATGCCGTGTTGTTACGTCCGTTGCCTTACCCGCAATCGGAAAAGCTGATGATCGTGGGCCGCAATTTTGCGGACACGAGTACAGTCTCCGGTCTGAGCGAGCCGAAATTCGTTTTCCTCCGCGACAACGTAAAGTCTTTCGAAGCACTCACTGCGACGCAGGAAAGAGCAACCGATTATTTGTCCGACGACAATCAGGCAGACTACGTCCGCAGCCTGATCGTCTCGGCTGATTTCTTTCGCGTTCTCGGTGTGCAGCCGTCGAGTGGACGTGCTTTTACCAAAGAAGAAGACAGTCCCGCGGGTGAGTCAGTCGTGATTCTCGGTGACGGATTGTGGCGACGACGATTCGGCGGAGACACGAGCGTGATCGGACGCAAGATCACGATTAACAACCTTCCGTACACGGTGGTCGGCGTCATGCCGCCCAACTTCGAATTCTTCGGACCGCAGGATGTCTTTCTGCCGATGCGTCCTGATCCTGCGAGTCAGAACGAAGGACATAACTATAACGTCATCGGTCGTTTGAATGATGGCGTCACACCAGAGCAGGCGCGTTCGGAGTTGAAGCTGCTGTTTGAAACGTTCCGGTCTGCACATCCGAAGTGGGTGAAAGAGAATGAAACGTTCGGCGTGATGAGTTGGCGCGCGAGCATGACGGGTAACGTTAGAGAATTGCTCTGGATCCTGCTCGGCGCAGTCTCGCTGGTGTTGCTGATCGCGTGCGCCAACATCGCCAACCTGCAATTGACACGCGCGATCGCCCGGCAAAAAGAGATGGCGATTCGCCGAGCGCTCGGTGCGGTGAGATGGCGGCTCGTCAAGCAACTGCTGACGGAGGGAATGCTCCTCGCACTCGTTGGCGGCCTGCTCGGTTTGCTGTTGGCGCGAGTATTGGTAAGCGCAGTGCTGACGCTCGCTCCCGTTGGCGTAATTCCACGCGCGGGTGAAATCAACATGGATTGGCGCGCGCTGGCGTTTACCCTCGGCGCGAGCTTTCTTACCGGGATGATCTTTAGTCTCACGCCCGCGCTCCAGGTGCTACGCGTAGACGTGAATTATGCGCTCAAAGAAGGCGCGCGGACCGGAGCAGCCGGCGGACGTAAACGCTTGCACAGCGCACTCGTGGTTGTCGAAGTCGCTTTGGCCCTGGCGCTTTCGATCGGCGCGGGCTTGTTGCTGCGAACGTTCGTCAACCTGTACCGCGTCGATCCGGGTTTCGAAGCGCGCAACGTGCTGACCTTCGAGCTTTCACCGCGCGGCAAAAACTACGACAGCATCGCGAAGGTGAATGATTTCTATCGACGCGCGCTCGAAAGATTCAGCGTGCTCCCGGGCGTCGAAACTGCGGCGCTCACAAACAAACTGCCGCTCGATGCGCAATACAATCTGCCTTACAAACTGATGGGCCAGACGAAGCTTGCGGGCGCCGTGCAGTACCGCGTGATTTCGCCCGAATATTTCCGGGTTATGAAGATGGCGATTCAACGCGGCAGATCGTTTGACGCAACCGACACCGCCAACTCCGAGCCGGTGATCATCGTCAACGAGACGTTTGCGCGCGCGAATTTCGCCGGTGCTGAGCCGTTGGGCCAGCAACTGTGCGCGGGCTGTGAATATGGCGATCCGGCAATGCGCCGGATCGTGGGTGTAACCAACGAGACGAAGCAGAAGAGCCTGACAGAGGCTGCGCCGCCCGCCGTTTTTGTCCCACTCACACAGGCTGCTGAAGGCGTAAAAGGAACACTGCGACAAGGCAATTTCATCTTGCGCACACACGGCGATCCGTCGCTATTGAGCGCTGCGATCCGCAGTGAGTTGCGCCAGCTCGATCCGACCGTGCCGATGAGAAATCTGTATCCGATGGAACAGTTGGTGAGCCGTTCGGTGGCCGCGCAACGATTCAACCTGATCCTGCTCGGCTTGTTCGCCGCCCTCGGGCTTTTGCTGACGGCGGTGGGCATCTACGGCGTGATGGCTTACAGCGTGTCGCAGCGTACGCGTGAGATCGGTGTGATGATCGCGCTCGGCGCACAACCAGGTAACGTGTTGAAGCTGATCCTGAAGCAGGGAATGACCCTCGCCCTGCTTGGCATAGTGATCGGCGTTGGCGCTTCGTTCGCGTTGACGCGATTGCTAAACAGTTTGCTGTTCAATGTGAGCGCCACAGATGCGCTCACCTTTGTCGCGGTGTCGTTGACACTTACTTTAGTCGCGCTGTTAGCGTGCTGGATTCCCGCCCGGCGCGCGACCAAAGTGGAACCGTTAGTGGCGCTGCGGCACGAGTAATTACGTTTCGCATTTCCCTCGCTGTAGTTTCCCCTTTTGTCCCCTGGTCAACGTTGAAACAGATCTCGGTTCCGTCTAAACGGTCCGCAGGCCGTCGACTGTGCCGAGCACGGCAAATAACGTCAGTAAACAGAGGAGAAAGAAATGGAGAGAGTTCTTGGTCTACAAGCTTTATCAGAATTTTCGGACACTGAAGACACGGGCTGTAGCAGCAACAGCGGAGTCTGCTCCAGTTCATCAGGCGGCACGGGTGATTCCGGCTGCAGCGTCCAGTGCGGTAGTTCGGACGAGCTGGAGTGGTAAGACCGCCGGGTAACAATCCAGGTAACAAGGAGAAAGAAAATGGAGAGAGTACTTGGTTTACAAGCCTTGTCAGAATACTCGGACCCGGACCTTGTCGAATCGGGCTGCAGCAGCGGCAGTGACGTCTGCTCCAGTTCATCCGGCGGCACGGGCGATTCCGGTTGCAGTGTGAAGTGCGGGAGTAGCGATGAGTTGGATTGGTAGAACCATCCAATAGCCATGCAAGCGACTCAGGGTTACCCCCGCTGCTTCGTATGATATCTCAGCTCTCGCGCTACGCGGGAGCTGAGATTCACTTGCAGCCATACCTCTCAACCTCAAGAAGGAGGCCAAGCTATGAGTGGACCACGAGCAAATGTTCTCGAAGCGATGATTGATCCGGAGTTCTACGACTCCATAGACCGTTTCCAGCCTCGGGAAGATGAGTTTCTGGATTTAGTGAAACAGTTAGTTCCGAGCGACATGATGTTTGAGAGGATCAACGGAGTTTGGTTCGGCTGCATTGCGCCACAGGAAAAAAGAAAACAGCCTCCGATTCAGGGATGGAAGATACATGTCTCATCGGCGACGTCCTGCGCAAAGGATGTGTTGCGGGCCGTCGTTCCGATCCTGATTAGTAACAACGTCGAGTTCAAGTTCTCGCTCGACACGAGGATTCTTTCGATGATGAACAGCAAGCGCTGGGCGCGACAAGGCGCCGGCAAGTTCATCACGATTTATCCGCTTGATGAGAACGAATTTGTTTCCCTCATCGAGCAGCTTTACAAGGCGACGAAGCAGTTCGAAGGTCCATACATTCTTTCTGACAAGCGGTACAAAGACAGCAAAGTAATTTTTTATCGCTACGGCGGGATGTCGCCGTTCAAGGTCCTTAACATAAAAGGGGAAAAGATACCGATGTTGCTTTCGCCGGCCGGCGAGAGAGTGCCCGATATCAGGTTCCCTTACTTCCACGTGCCCGAGTGGACTAAAGATCCTTTCGAGTCTCCTCAGCCAAAGGATTCGGAGAACGCGGAAACGCCCGCTGAGATCCGGTTGAAAGACGGAAGGTATTTGGTCAAGTCGTCGTTGAGTTACACGAATTCAGGCGGCGTGTATATCGCTGAAGATACGCACACCGGACAGCAAGTCGTGATCAAGGAGGCGCGTCCGTACGTCGACAGCATTGAAGATACGGTTTCGCTGCTGAAGAAAGAGCACCGCATCTTAGCGAAGATCGCGCACCTGAAAATCGCGCCGCAGCCACTCGACTTTTTCCAGGACTGGGAACATTTCTTCCTCGTTCAGGAGCAAGTAAAAGGCACCGGCATTCATAACTACATCGTCAGAAACAGCATCACGCTGCGCTTCAACCCGACCATCGATGACGCGCGCGAATTCTATAAAAACTTCAAAACCATCATTCTGCAACTGGCCCAAATCGTGAAGGCTCTGCACGAATGCGGGATCGTGTTTTCCGACATGTCACCCGGCAACTTGATCCTCGATCCCGAAACGCTCGAGCTGAAGATCATTGATTTCGAAGGTGCGTGTGAGGTTGGTGTTGATAAGCCTGGACAACTTTTTACCGAAGGCTTCGCAGCGGATCAGTGGTTTGGACGCGATCCGACAGTCGAGAGTGATTACTTCTCGATCGGCGCGATCATTCATTACTTTCTGTCGCCCGTGAACCAGCTTTTCGCCGTCAATCCGAAAGCACGGTACACGTTCATGGAACATGTGACGCGCGACATCGGTTTTCCCAGAAGTGTTTTCGAGTTGGCCACAGCTCTCATCGACAAGTCGCCCGAGAAAAGACCGACGCCCAGCAAGATCATCGAAGTCTTGAGCAGAGACGATGACGTCACCGTTCCACATTTCGCGACCGATGGTCCGGATGCTGATAAAACCTATGAGGGCTACGTTAAAAGAATCACTGAATACATCCTCAACGTGGCGACTTACGACCGCAGAGATCGGCTCTTTCCCTCAGATGGCTCGATGTTCCGAACAAATCCTTTGAGCCTCGCTCATGGAGCGTGCGGCGTTGCTTATGCCCTGAACAAGATCGATGGCAAAGTCCCGGACGAGGTGATCAACTGGATTCTGTCGTGCAACAAACACGTCTCGCTTATTCCTCCCGGTCTGTACATCGGGCTCGCGGGAATCGCCTGGTCCATGCTCGAACTGGGATTGCATGACGAGTCACGGAAAGTGCTCGCCTCGACTTTCGATCATCCTTTGTTACACGACGCGTTTGATCTCTACTACGGCGTGGCCGGATGGGGACTGGCGAACCTGCGCTTCTTCACGGAGTTTCAGGACGAAATTTACTTGCAGAAGGCTGAAGAAGCCGGCAGCTATCTGTTGGAGACTGTCGCCGAAGATGCACGAGGTTGTTATTGGACCACCGACGGCAAGATTCCGTTGGGATACGCTCACGGGCAGAGCGGCGTCAGCCTGTTTCTGCTTTATCTCTATCTGGCGAGCGGCAAGGAAAGGTTTCTCGACCTCGGCATGAAAGCGCTCGATTTTGAAATGAATAACGCGACGCCTTCGATGAAAGGCGAGAGCATTTCGTGGATGAAGTTTGCCGATGAGGGCTACATCGTTTATCCGTACTTCAAAATCGGATCGGCAGGCGTGGGCACGACGATGCTCAGATACTATCGCCTGCTCGGCGAGAAGAAATACCGCGACATGCTCGAGTTGATCTACTTCGACACGACGCGGAAATACACGCTCTTCCCGGGTTTGTTCAGCGGGCTCGCCGGCTTGGGCGAATTTCTACTCGACCTGCATCGAGTCACGAACGAGAGTCATCACTTCGACGCTGCGTATCGTGTTGCAGCCGGCATATCGCTTTTCAAGATTGAAAAGAAACAAGGTCTCGCGTTCCCCGGCGACATGTTGCGCAGAATCTCCTGCGACTACGGGACGGGCAGCGCAGGCGTCGGACATTTTCTTTATAGATTGACTCATCGCGAAGAAGAAGGTGCGTTCAATCTCGATCGACTCTTCGCGCACGATGAGAAGCCTGCGCTTGCTCTGGCAGCCGCGGGGGCCGCAGCGTAAGAATTCATCAGCCTCGAGACAAAGTGAGAATCATGCTACCGGCGTTTTTCAAAGCGGACCGCTCAGAGGGCGACAACACAACACCGCGCATTGGTTTCTTTCTGGCCATGCGTTATATCCCGATGTTCCTGCGGCTCGTCTGGGCCACGCATCGTGGTTACACGGTGGCAATGATCGTTTTGCGTATCGCGCGCGCGTTTACGCCGGTCGTGATGTTCTGGGTTGGCAAACTGATCATCGATGAAGTCATTGCCATACGTGCCGCGGGCCAAATCGGCTACACGCGCTTGTGGCAGTTCGTCGCGCTCGAATTCTTCGTCGTACTCGCCGGTGAGATACTCACGCGCGCTTCGTCGCTCGTCGAGAGCCTCCTCGGCGATCTGTTCAATATACACATCAGCGAGCGGCTGATGGACCATGCGGCGACGCTCGATCTCGAGCAGTTTGAAAACCCGACTTTCTACGACGTCCTAGAGCGCGCGCGCCGCCAGATCGCGAACCAGATCGGGCTTATCACGACCCTCGTCACGATGGGCCAGGACGCGCTCACGCTTATCTCGCTCGCGGGCGCTTTGCTCGTCTACAAACCATGGTTGCTGCTGCTGCTCGCGGTTGCCGTGTCGCCCAGTTTCTTCAGTGAGACTCGCTTCGCCGCGCTCGGCTATTCACTGTTGTATCGCTGGACGCCGCAGCGCCGCCAACTCGATTACCTGCGCTATCTCGGCACGAGCAATCAGACCGCGAAAGAGCTGCACATGTTCGGTCTCGCGCGCTGGCTGATAGATCGTTACGTCAACCTTTCGAACCGCTTTTACAAAGAGAACAAACGCTTGGCGACGCGCAAGGGAATCGTCGCCGTGCTGCTCACGGGCGTCGGCTCTATCGGCTATTACGCAGCTTACATTCTCATTCTCATGAGCGCGGCGACGGGCCGGATCTCGGTGGGCACGCTCACGTTTCTCGCCGCTTCTTTCATGCGCAGCCGTGATCTCATCAGCCGTCTCCTCAGCGGCGCGAGCCAGATCTACGAGCAGTGTTTGTATCTCAAAGACTTGTTTGACTTCTTCAAGATGCAGCCCGCGATCACGTCGCCCGCGAGCGCGCGGCCCGCGCCGCGTCCGATCCGTGAAGGCTTTGTTTTCGAGAACGTAGGCTTTCGCTATCCCGGAAGCGAGCGTTGGGCCATACGCAACGTGAGCTTTGTCCTGCGTCCCGGCGAGCGGCTGGCCCTCGTCGGTGAAAACGGCGCCGGAAAAACGACGCTCACCAAACTGCTCGCGCGTCTCTACGATCCGACCGAAGGACGCATACTGCTCGATGGCCGCGATCTGCGTGAATACGATCTCGCGTCGCTGAGACAATCGATGGGCGTAATCTTTCAGGATTTCGTTTGCTACGACCTGCACCTCGACGAGAACATCGGCGTCGGCCGGATCGAT
Organism: uncultured Blastocatellia bacterium; assembly: GCA_946480785.1. The sequence continues at coordinate 31,530 of CAMLLD010000041.1, forward strand.
GAAGTCGAAACGTATTTGAATGAAGCGAACGACAACGACCCCGACTCCGGCGAGGCCCCCGAGGCAGAGAAGCGATTGATGCCGAGTGTGAACGGAAACGGAAACGGCGCGCATCACGCGTCGAACGGTCACGCGAAAATTGCGCCTTCCGTTCCGGCTTCGATTGTTAACGCGGCGGAGAAATCAATGGCCGCAACGTTGCTGCCGCGTCTCCCAAAAGGATACCGGCAGATGCTCGGACGCAGGTTTGCCGGCGGCGTTAACTTGTCCGGCGGCGAATGGCAAAAGATCGCGTTGGCGCGTGCCTACATGCGCGACGCCCAGGTACTCATCCTCGACGAACCGACCGCCGCACTCGATGCGCGCGCCGAGTATGAAGCTTTCAAACGTTTCGCTGCCCTCGTGCGCGAGCGCATGGCCGTCCTGATCTCGCATCGCTTTTCAACCGTGCGCATGGCCGATCGCATCATCGTTCTTCGCGGCGGCGCAATTGTCGAAGACGGCACGCACGACGAGCTCCTCGCACATGCCGGCTTGTACGCCGAGCTGTTCAAGCTCCAGGCCGTAGGGTATCGTTAAGCATCTCTTTGATCGCCACTTGCAATAATGTGGTAATCAAGCTGAAACTAGTCACGGTTAACCTTCCCGAACTCCCAAATGTAGCTTCACTGCGGCTTCGCACGAAGCCCAGTCGAAAAACTCAAAACCAAATCTGCTCATTCAAGGAGTTCACATGATTAGAATTCTGTCTCTTGGGTTAGTACTACTCTTCGCTCCAGTCGGTTCGGGAGTTGCAACAACGTTTTCCGTACCGCTGCGTCAACTGCGTCCCTTTCCAACCTTATTGCGAACCCTCGGCGTGGCGCCCGTGCCAGTGGATGTGACCCCGGCTGATTCCGCGGCATTCACAACCGCACTCGCAAACGCAGCCGGCGGCGACACGATCACGCTTACCGCCGGAACAACCTACACCGGACCATTCACGTTGAAGAGTGGTCTCAGTTCAACCGTCACGATTCGCTCGTCGGCTTATGCTTCGTTGCCTGCGAATGGTCAGCGCGTGGCTAGTAGCGATCGCTCGAACATGGCGATCATTGCTTGCAGCAACAGTACCAATCAGCCGTGTTTCGCTACGTCCGGCAACGACGCCGACAACTGGCATCTCACCGGTCTCGACATGCGGCCCGTAAACAACGTCACCAACGCCGAGAGCCTGGTGAAACTCGGAAATCCGTTGGAGTCGACTTCCGCCAATACTCCAAACAACATCGAAATCGATCATTGTTGGATCGAGGCAACACAAGCGGGCTCGGTCCGTGGCCTCTATCTCAACGGCCGCAACTTCAATATTCACGACAACTACATCAGTGGTTTTCGCGTGGCCGGGCAGGAGTCGCAAGCAATTCTCCTGGGTGGTGGGCCAGGCCCGATAACGATCGACAACAACTACCTCATGGCTGTGGGCGAAGTGTTTCTGAGTGGCGGCCTCACGGCCAACATTCTTCCCGGCGATCTGACCTTCACCCGCAATTACCTCGAAGCGCCGCAGAAATATAATCCGTGGAACCCGTCGGTTTTCGATCAGAACGACGTGCAGGCAACCACGAATCTTCCTTGCTCGCTTTCGTCGAGCGGTACAACGGTCACTTGCGCCAGTCACGGTTGTCCGACTGACTTCTGCATTCGCGTACTCAAGATTACATCCGGGCCGCAGGCGGGAGAGGTGCGTACGGTCTCTTCGGCCCCGACTACCAACACGCTCACGATCGAGCAGGCGTTCAGCGCCAACCAGAGCGGCGTCTCCGCGACGCTCTACACGCCGTGGAGCGGCCACAAGAACAGCTTCGAGTTGAAGTTTCTCGTAGGTACGACAAACTTGATCGAAGGAAACATCTTCGACGGCACGTGGGGCATGGGCCAGGACGGATGCGGTCTCGTGCTGACCGTGCGCACCGAAGGCGGAGTGCTCACGACCGCTACGATCAAGAACACGACGATTCAGTACAACTGGTTCCGGCGCATGCAGCAGTTTGTCCGTTACATCTCGCCGGACGACTACAACGGTGGCGCGGGTGTGCCGATGGACACGGTCGTGATCAAGCACAATCTGATCGAGCCGGCATATCAATTCTCCGGGCCCGGTTTACAAACCGGTAACTCGACCGGCACGATCAGGATCGCCCTCTTCAATGGACCATCGTCACCGACCAACGGGACGCATATCTATTTCCAACACAACACTGCCTACACGACCAAGCACCTCGCCACGATGATCAACTTCTCCGGTAACACGAATGGTGATTGGGTCGACTACAAACTCGAAAACAATCTCTTCGCGATCGACAACGATTTCGGCGGGATTCGTGCTGACGGCGGCGCCACCGGAACGAGCGCGCTCGATGCCTGGTGTAACGGTTCCGGAAACTACAGCGCCGTTAACAACACCTTCCAGAATCAAACCACGACCGGTTATCCCACCGGAACATTTTCCGAAACCAGTGCTTCCGGTTTTGGCTTCAACGACGTAGCGAATCTCGACTTCAAGTTGACGAGCGGCTTGTATCGCGCGGGTCAAACGCGGCAGGCGTCGGATGGAACTGACCGCGGCGCTGACATCACCACGCTTTCATCGAAGCTTGGCGCGAGTAGTAATGCTTACGGCACAGCCACGTTCAAGGTGATCACCGGAAACTGGCTCGGCGGCGGCACGTTGCTGACCAAGGCCGGTTCATTTACCGGTTCGGGCAGCACTGGAAACCAGTCGGTGACTGGCGTCGGCTTCCAACCGAAGGTCGTGCTGTTCCGTTACAACATGCTCGGAACTGACGCTTCATCAACCGATTCGACCATCGGTTTCGGCGTCGGGGTTTCTTCGAGCGATCGGCGTGTGGCAGGAGACTATTCGAACAACAATCTGAGTACCTCGTCACACTCCGCTTACAACCAAAGCAGTTATGTGATCTACACACCGGGTGGGACTTCAAAGGCAGACTTTGTCTCGATGGATTCCGACGGTTTCACGATCAACTGGACGGCGTCGAGCTCGATGTCGGTGCAATATCTCGCGCTCGGTGGAACCTCACTCACTGACTTCAAGACCGGCTCGGCGTCCGCGAAGACTTCAACCGGAAACCAGTCGTACACGGGCCTTGGTTTTCAGCCGACGTGTTTGCTGGTATGGGCCGGGAAGTTTTCGACGACGCCGTTGGACCAATCGACGAATGGCAACGGCATGTTTGGGTTTGCCACCAGCTCGAGCGCGCGCGGCATGGTCGCGTGGCGCAATCAGCACGGCAGCAACCCGCAAGTCGCCAAGCATCGACAATCAACGCAGCGCATTCTCGGCACCGCCAACACGTTCACCGAAGCCGATCTGGTCTCCTTCGACTCGGATGGGTTTACGTTGAACTTCCCGACGGCCGGCGGCAGTGCTGACGTGTTCTACTACCTCGCGCTGAAGGGCCCGCAGTTCAAGGCCAGCTCCTTCACGCAGCCGACGTCGACCGGCAATCAGGCGCTTACGGGCGCGGGTTTCACACCGAAGGCGTCGATCATGATTTCCGCCAACGACGTGGCGGCGAATAACGACGCATCGCAGGCACACGCGCGCGCAAGCTTCGGCTGGGCCACCGGCACGAGCGCGCGAGCGAGTCTGTGGATTGGGGAAACGGACAACGTCAGCCCGACCGTTGCTTCCAGAAATCTCGATCGGTCCAAGCTCATCAAGCTGATGACGGAAGGTGCTTCGCCGACGGTGAACGCCGCCGCGGATCACGTGAGCTTCGATTCGGATGGAGAAACAATCAACTGGACCACCGCTGATGCCACAGCGCGGCAGATCATCGTGCTGTGGATTGGTGATTAGAAAAGACGTGGTGTGGTGCGACAGCTATCGCTGCCTTTGTGGTGGCGATAGCTGTTCGCATTTTTAGGCGCTCGCGTTAGCACTCGCGTCGCATGAGTTTCGCGGTTTGTTTGCCGATCGCGTCTGAGGCCTGGTAGAGAGTTCGCAGCGGCAGGATTTTTAAGAGACGATGTTCGCCAACAGCGTTTAGACCAGCGGACGCAAAGCAGCCGCATTGCGAACAGTCCGGTTCGCCGCCAAACTGACAGGGACTGATGCGGTTCGTAAGATCAGCGGTAAAGTTGATCGTAGTGCGCGCGAAGAGACAGTCGGCCGGCGACTTAGGTGGTTTGCGAAACCCTGCGACAACCGTATCCGGTAGATAAACCTTCGGAAATTTGCGTCGCAGTTTTACCAGCTCGGCTAATACCGCGGTCCTCTCGCTCGGTGAAAGATTTTCTGCGGCGGCAACGCCTCGTTGCGGCGTAAAGAAACTGAACCAGAGCTTGCGCACTTCGGGTCTGCCAGACCAGAACGAGACAAACTCGTGGAAGTATTTCTCGCGCCCGATCATTTGCCGCGTGATCGTGCAGTGCACGACAATACGGTGACCGGCGATGTTTTTTAGTATGCGTTCGTAAGTCGCTGGTTTACGTCGCTCATCGTGCTCCGGTTGTAGACCATCGATCGAGACCGTCAGTATCAAACCTTTGATTTTGGACCAGGCCCCAGGTATCTCGCGCACCGCGCTCGTCACGAGTTGCACGGCGACACCCATCTCGCTCAAGCGCGGCAGCAGCACATCCAGTTCACGAAACCTGACTAACGGCTCACCGCCAACTATCGAAACGTGCAACGCGCGATAGCGGCGGACGAGCGCGACAACGCCTTCGACGAGATCCGTTCCCTTGCGATCCGCGAGCGAGCGTAATGGGCCAACAGCGCCGAGATGTTCAGGCTCATACGCATAACAACCCGGACAGCGCAGCGGACATTCGCGCGTGATCTCGATAGATAGAGAGGGGTAGTACCCGGTAAGAATGCGCCCCCAGGCCCTGAATACGTCGGCCTTCTCCATCGTGGTCCTCCTGTTCCTGCTTGCGCTGCAACTTACACCCGAATTGTGTTTTTTTGGAGACGGTTATTGGCTGGAATTGAGCAGGAGATAAACCACTACCGCTGCGGTCCGGGCCGCCACAAAACTGCCGACCAGCAGGAGCAACGGCAAAAAGCCCTTGGCGCCGCGCGTCTTCAGTAAGTGATAAGGAATGATCACAAACCACCCCGCGCCCATCATCATGCCCTGACAATAGAGTGGCTTCACACTCGAGCGATACGCGTCGGACCGCAACCACCAGATCGCCGCGCAGGGAAACATCGCCGCGTAGAGGTACTCGACTGCCGGCGAGAGCTCGAAACCGCTCGCAAAAAACAGCCCGGCCGCGAAGTTGTAAATGAAGATGAGGATGGCAAACAGGACCAGCATGGGCCACGGATTATACTGCTTTTAACCGCACGATAGTGGCGCCGAGTCCGCCCGCTTCGGGTGGCGCGTCGGTCCAGTCAAACACGAAATCCGTACGCGCCAGAATCGACCGCACCATCTCACGCTGTACGCCGATGCCTTTGCCGTGAATGATGCGCACCACTTTGAAGCCCTTTTCGCGGGCGAGCAGCAGATATTCCTCCACCACTCGCTTCACGTCGCGCGGCGGAATCGTGTGCAGATCGAACACGTCAGTGATCTCGATCTCCACCGGTTCTGGAAAAGGATCGTCAGCGTCAAAGTCGTCCATAAACCACACTCCGATCAGCACTGGTTGCAGTTTCACCGAAGGCGTTTCCGTGGAGTGCGGGGACTTGTCACCGCTTTGGCCAAAGCGCCGACGAGTCGGCGCACTCCACATTCAAAACGCACCAGTGCCGTCCGATTGCGTGATTTGACACCCTTCCGACCGGCTTGTAAACTCGCGCTTCTTCAAAATCAACAACTTAATCGAGGGAAATCATCTGTATGGGGGCGCGAAAAAAGATCACCGTTGTCGGCGCGGGTAACGTCGGCGCAACCGCCGCTCACTGGCTGGCCGCTAAGGAACTCGGCGACGTCGTGCTCGTCGACATCGTCGAGGGAGTGCCGCAGGGGAAAGCTTTGGACCTGGCCCAGGCCGCGCCAATCGAAGGCTTCGACGTGCGCATGATCGGCGCGAACAATTACGATCAAACCGATAACTCCGACGTCGTGATCATAACCGCCGGTCTAGCTCGCAAACCGGGCATGAGCCGCGACGATTTGTTGAAGACGAATGCCGACATCGTTTCGAAAGTCGTCGACGAAGTCGTCAGGCGCTCGCCCAACACGATTCTGATCATCGTCTCAAACCCGCTCGACGCGATGTGCCAGGTCGCGCTTCGTCGCTCCGGTTTTCCGAAGCATCGCGTGATCGGCATGGCCGGCGTGCTCGATTCCGCGCGCATGCGTTGCTTCCTCGCCGAAGCGCTCGACGTTTCAGTCGAGAACGTAACGGCGTTCGTGCTCGGCGGACACGGCGACACGATGGTGCCGTTGCCGCGCTTCTCAACCTGCGCAGGCATTCCGATCACTGAGTTGTTGCCGAAGGACCAGATCGACGCGATCGTCAAACGCACGGCGGGTGGCGGCGCTGAGATCGTGAGCTTGTTAAAGACTGGTTCCGCGTACTACGCGCCGTCGTCGGCCGCAGTAGAGATGACGGAGTCGATCCTGAAAGACAAGAAGAAGATCCTGCCGTGCGCTGCTTATCTGGAAGGCGAGTATGGGATCAACGGTCTGTACGTTGGAGTGCCGTGCAAACTCGGCGCGCGCGGACTGGAGCAGGTAATCGAGATCAACCTCACGGCTGAAGAGCGCATTGCGTTGCACAAGAGCGCGTCGGCGGTGCAGGAGTTGGTTGACGTTTTGGGAATTTAACCTTTGAGCCAGCCGAGCAGGCCGTGCAAAACGGTCTCTCGGTTCTCCTCATAAATCGCACGCGTCAGCGGAATATTCATCGGACAAGCTTTCACGCAGTTCTGCGCGTTGCCGCAGTTCGTAATGCCGTCTTCCTGCATGATCCCTTCTAAACGCTCGTCGCGGTTCATCGCCCCTGAAGGATGCATGTTGAAGAGACGCACCTGCGCGATCGCCTGCGGTCCGATGTACTGATAGTCGTCGTATTGCGGACACGCTTCGAGACAACAGCCGCACGTCATGCAGCGTGAATAAGCGTAACGTTCCTGCACGTCATCCTGGTCCATGCGCGGCCCCGGCCCCAGATCGTAGGTGCCGTCCATCTCGATCCACGCGTGCACCTTGCGCAGGTGCTCGAACATCCGCGAACGATCCACGACCAGGTCGCGAACGTTCGGAAACTTTGACATCGGTTCGAGCTTGATCGGTTGTTCGAGTTTATCGACGAGCGCCGAACACGATTGGCGAGCGCGCCCGTTGATGACCATCGTGCAGATGCCGCACACCTGTTCGAGACAGTTCATCTGCCACACCGGCGGCGTCGTCGCTTCGCCCGCCTTGTTCACCGGGTTCTTCTGAATCTCCATCAGGCACGAGATCACGTTGAGGTTCGGTCGATACGGAATCTCAAACTCTTCCCAGTACTGCGATGAATCCGGATCCTTGCGGCGGCGAATGTGTATCTCGACTGTCTTCTGTGTGGTTGGCACGGATGCTTAGACCTTTGCTGTTTCTGTCTTGCTGCCTTTGCTGTAGTCGCGCTTGCGCGGTGCGATGAGCGAAATGTCGACCGGCGCGTAAGAGAGTACCGGCCCCTCGCCCGAGTATTCGGCAATCGTCGTCTTCAAAAAGTTCTCGTCGTCTCGGTTGGGAAACTCCGGTTTGTAGTGCGCGCCGCGTGACTCGTTGCGATTGAGCGCGCCGAGCGTGATCACACGCGCGATCTCGAGCATGTTTGCGAGATGGCGCGCGTGCGGCAACGCCATCGTGGCCCAGAGGTTCGAATCGTTGATCGAGATGCGTTTGTAACGGTCCATCAACTCGAGCAGCTTCTCGTCTGTCGCCTTGAGCTTCTCGTTATAACGGACGACCGTGACGTTGTCAGTCATCCACTTGCCCATCTCGTTGTGAATGACGTACTGGTTCTCATTGCCGCTCTGTTTGATCAGCCGATCGTTGATCTCCTGCTGGAGTTTCAACTCGCGATCGTAAATGGCCGAGCCTTCCGCGCCGTTACGTTCGACGTTCTTCGCATACTCCATTGCGGCGGGCGCCGCGGTAAAGCCGCCGTAGACGCAGCTCACGAGCGAGTTTGCGCCCAAACGATTCGCGCCGTGAATTGAGAAGTCACATTCACCCGCTGCAAGCAATCCCGGAATGTTCGTGCGCTGATTGTAGTCGACCCACAGTCCGCCCATTGAATAGTGGACGCCGGGGAAAATGCGCATCGGCACGTGGCGCGGATCGTCGCCCACAAACATTTCGTAGATTTCGAGGATCGCGCCGAGTTTGCGGTCCAAAACATCCGCGGAAATATGCGTCAGGTCGAGATAGACCTGGTTCTGGCCGCCGATGCCCATGCCTTCGATACAGACCTGGAATATCTCGCGCGTGGCGATGTCGCGCGGCACGAGGTTGCCGTAAGCGGGATACTTCTCTTCTAGGAAGTACAAACGTTCGCGCTCGGGAATCGACGACGGCGCGCGTGTGTCGCCTTTCGTGCGCGGCACCCAAACACGTCCACCTTCACCGCGCGCTGATTCCGACATCAAGCGCAACTTGTCTTCGCCGGGAATCGACGTCGGATGGACCTGGATAAACTCACCGTTCGCGTATCGCGCGCCCTGCTGATAACACGCCGAAACAGCGCTGCCGGTGCAGACCATCGAATTCGTCGACTTGCCGAAGATCAAACCTGGTCCACCGGTCGCGATGATCACTGCGTCCGCGGGAAACGCGCGCAGTTCGAGCGACTGCAAATCCATCGCGATGAGACCACGACAAACCTGATGATCGTCGAGCACGAGGGAAAGCATCTCCCAGTGCTCATACTTTTTCACCTTGCCGGCTACTTCATAACGACGCACTTGTTCGTCGAGTGCGTAGAGCAGTTGTTGTCCGGTTGACGCGCCGGCAAACGCAGTGCGGTGATGCTTCGTGCCGCCGAAACGGCGAAAGTCGAGCAGCCCTTCGTTCGTGCGCGAGAAGGGAACGCCCATGCGGTCGAACAGATAAATGATCGACGGCGCCATCTCGCACATCGCTTTGGCGGGCGGTTGATCGGCGAGGAAGTCGCCGCCGTAGATGGTGTCGTCAAAATGTAACCAGGTTGAATCGCCTTCGCCTTTGGTGTTGACGGCGCCGTTGATGCCGCCCTGCGCGCAAACCGAGTGCGAACGCTTCACGGGAACTACGGAAAACAGGTCGACCGCGTGGCCGCTCTCGGCGATCTTCATCGTCGCCGCGAGACCTGCCAGCCCACCACCGACGACCGCGATCTTCAGACCATTACTAGCCATTACTAAATGATGCCTCCTAACAATCCGCCGGGCCGGATGAACCCGATAGCGGCGTTAATGCCGACGAGCAAAAGCACGACGCCGAAAGCGATGCACGCGTAACCAGTCAGACGTTGCGCGCGCTCGCCGATCGTGATGCCCCAGTCCACGAGGAAAAGCCAAATGCCGTTTGCGAGGTGCCACACGGTGGCGGTGATGCCGATGACGTAAACGATCATGATCGGCCACATGTGAAACTCACGGGCCACGATATTGAACGCCTCACCAGCGTGGGTCGCGACGGATTGGTTGTTCAGTCCGGGAATCAACCCAAACCGGAAGTTGAGCACGTGAAACGTGATGAAGAAGAATAGAATCACGCCCGTGATGCGCTGAATCAGGTAAAACCAGTTGCGCGAATACGGATAGTGCAGGTTGTTGGGCCGCGTTTCAGCCGTGATCACCAGGCCGTAGACGGCGTGATAGATGAGCGGTATAAAGATGCCGCCGATCTCGACAAAGAGAATGTAGGGAATCGACTGGAGGTCCTTGACCGCGTTGTTGAAGTCGGCCGCGCCGGTCAGGGACTTCGAGTTGGTATAAAAGTGCTCTAGAAGAAAGATTCCGAGAGGGAAAATACCGGAAAGCTGATGCAGCTTGCGCAGAACGAAGGTTCTGCTCAACCGAATAGCCAAGAAGACACTCCTTTGCCGAAATGCTTGAACATCGACCCGAGTCGAATTTGATCAGGCAGGTTGTAACCGAGCGTGTACAGAGCAATTGAATTATATTGAGAAGTTGACGAAATGCAAAACAAGGCCCTTTGCGATCACTCGTTGACAGAGCTGGTTGAGTTGCTGCGAAAGCGCGAAGTGTCGGCGCGTGAAGTGGTGGAGGCGCATCTTGAGCAGATTTCGCGTTTGAATCCGCAGTTGAATGCGATCGTGACGCTGAATTCGGAGGCGATTGAGCAGGCTGGTTTGGCGGCCGGGGAGTTGAGCGGCTTGCCGATCACGATCAAGGACACGATCGAGACGGCGGGACTGCGTACGACGAGTGGGTCGCGTCTGCGAGCGGATTACGTGCCGGTGCGCGATGCGCCGGCGGTGGCGCGTTTGAAAGCCGCGGGCGCGGTCGTGATTGGGAAAACAAATGCGGCCGAGATGGCGATGGATTACAACGCCGATAATCCGGTGTTTGGCCGCACGGTGCATTTTTTAGATCCGAAACTCACGCCGGGCGGATCGAGTGGTGGGGAAGCGGTGGCGATCGCGACGCACATGTCGCCCGGTGGATTGGGGAGCGACCTTGCTGGGTCCATTAGGATTCCGGCGCACTTTTGTGGGGTTTGTGGGTTGAAGCCGACAACGGGACGTGTGCCGGGTGAAGGTCAGTTTCCACCGAGCACTGGGCCATATTCGCTTGGGGCTGTGGTTGGACCACTCGCGCGGCGCGTTGCGGATCTGCGGCTGTTATTTGGGGTATTAAGTAATCAGCCACAGGTGGACACGAATTTACACGGATCACGCTTCGCGTGGTACAGCGACGATGGTGTCGTGCCGGTTACGGATGAGACTGCGGAAGCAGTTAAGAATGCCGCCGTTGCGTTGAGCGATGCAGGACTAATTGGTGAGGAACGTCGCCCGCCACACGTCGAGCGTGGCAACGAGTTATGGTTGAAGTTGTTTTCGCGCGCCTCGGTGGTCCAACTACGCCAAGCATATGCGGATCGCGAAACGGAAGGCGGCTCATTCGTGAGCTGGCGCTTGCGCACTGCTGACGACACACCTGCCCCAACGCTCGACGAATACATTACGAACTGGATGGAACGCGATCGCCTGCGTGAAGAGTTGTTACGCTGGCTGGAAACGACGCCCCTCATCATCGCGCCCGTCGGCGCCACGCCCGCTTTCGAACACGACACACTCAAAATCACCGTCAACGGCTCGACGATGGGAACCTTCCGCGCGTTCAGTTACGCGCAAGTCTTCAACGTTTTCGATCTACCAGTCGTGACAGTCCCCACCGGCCGATCCAAAGATGGTCTACCCATCGGCATACAGATCGCCGGTCCTCCCTTTGCGGAAGAGATGGTCCTCGCCGCAGCCGAGATCGTCGAGCAGACTTTAGGTTAACAAGTTCAGTTTATTAGGCGTGGGTGAAAACTGGGTGGAAGATGCCAAGCTAGATACGAAGCTAGGCCGTGGTATTGCGCACTTTTTCCGCCATGTCTAAGAGATCCTTCGCGGCGGTTTTGATTTCTCGTGAGCTGTGACCGGGTGAGGTCATTTCATCGGCGATTTTTCTGGCATCTTCACTGAGGTGTTGTTTGATTCGGTTCCAATTGCGGGTGGGGTTCTTTGCAATCAAGCCCAAGCCGTACGCGTCAGTAGCCGAGAAGTATTTCACGCTATTCAACCTTTCCGAGCACTCTCGGGGATCTAGATTTTGCCCCGTTTTTCAACGAATTTTGTAACACTTCGGTTCCCCGGTGTCAATCTTCTTGTGGCGACGGCCGCGTCACGTAGAGCTCAAATAATGGACGCCGGTCAGGGTCGGATACCCGGTCATACCGCCGTCATCGCGACCATCCGCGGCGTATTCTTTGACGAACACCCGCGACAAACTCAGCACCGCCGCCTGCTTGTCCGGCGGCAGTTCGATACTTACCGCCTCCCCCGTTTTGGCGTCCTTCCAAAGGGCAATTGCCCTCGAGATCGCGGCCCCTGCCGGTGGTCGGCTGAGTTCGGCCATGCCGAGACTGGTCAGCGTCAACACGGAGGAACCAGGGTCTTCTGCTAAAACAGTTGCGTAACGTGCCGGCCAGCGCGACGGTAGCTGCGGGCCGTCCATCAACAGCGCGATGACCAGGTTTGGTCCAACGGTCCTTACTAACTCGGCGATCGGATCTTGCCGCGCCAGGTCCTCACAGATCAAAGGACAAACCGTCAACCAATTATCAAGCACGACGAAGTGTAGTTCCCGATTAACAATCGAAATGTGTTCCCACCAGTTTGCGGCGATGTCGAGCGCGCTGCCCAATCCGTATTGAGTTACCTGCCTCGGATCCACCCGCCAACGATGATGCTTATGCTGCTGACAGAAAGAAGGGACCGGCTTGCCGGGAATGTCGAAGCGCACGTAGTTCTGTGCTCCCTTGCGACCGGCAGGTGGATCTTCGCGAACCCCGCAGATGAGGAAGATGCCCGCCTTCATTAACGGTTCGCTGATCTCCTTATACTCCCGCACCGTCAATGAGCATTCGGGAAAGATCACGCCATCAATCTTGGACACCACGTTGCGGGCTTTTCTCAATAACGTATTCAGCCAGATGAAGGGGCTGCTGTGGCTCCTGGTGCCGAATAGCTGTTCCAGACGAGTTGGTGGCGTATAGCTGTCCGGTGGTCTGTACTCGAAGAAGCCATGATCCTCGGCCAAGTCCTCTAACACAGCATCGGCCGACTTAACGTGCTTAAAATGCGCGGGCGCCACATGCAGCGGCCAGGGCGCGAGCAGCAGATTGAGGCAATGCCGCCCTTGAGACAAACTCTCGATCCATTTCACCTTGACGTCTCCCGCCGGACAAAGAGCGAGGTTATGCGTAAGCGAGCGGATCGTGATCCCGCTCTGCGGCGTGTGCATTTTCGGCAGCACGCGAACAGTCGAATGACGAATCCGTTTGCACAAAGTAGAGACGCCATACGAGGCCGCGGTATCAAGCAACATTTCCGAAGCTTCTTCCAAAAATGGATCCACGACCTTGGAGTTCGGCAGAGTGCAACCAACGCCAACGCAGGCCTCATCAGCAGCGGAACATAACTGAATGAGAGTGCAGCAGAGATCGGTATCAGAGCAGGTGACGTGAGCACAGATATCTTCGAGTAAGGTGGTGTCGTTAGCTCGCAGTATGTTGTACCAGTCTCGCACCTGCTGAGGAGGCTGCTCAGGATTTTTACGCCAGTCTTCGCCTGCTTTGTACAACCGTTCGGTCCAGTCCGTGAGCCCGTGTCGTTGCCAGCCGGAAACGGCGTGGACGTATGCGCCGGACTTGAGCAGTAACGAAGCGGCGATCGCAAAAACATCAGGCGGCCACGCCAGGATTGTGGGATCCGACCAAACAGAAGGCGCGACGTATTCGCAAAACTGTTCCACCGTCAGCCCGGAGGACGGCTCGTTTCCATTGTCGATTTCATCACTCATCGGAACACCATTGACGCAAGGAAAAGGACGGTGCGTGAGACGGGCGGGAGTTTAGCACACGCGTTTGTCTCCACCAATGTATAATTCGTGAACTCTGTGGAAAGGAAGACCGCTCATGGAAGCAGCTCTTTCACTTCTGATCTTTATGTTTGTGATCTTCGCGATGATCGTGATGATAGTCATCGGAGTCAAAACGATCAGAATCGTGCCGCAAGCCAGTGTCATGCTGGTTGAACGCCTCGGTAAGTTCAGTAAGGTCGCTGACAGTGGACTTCACGTTTTCTGGCCATTTTTAGACAAGCCGCGCGCCGTCTACTGGACGAACATGCGGCCTGGCCTGGTGTCGATCGACTTGCGCGAACAGTACATCGATCTACCGCCGCAGCCGGTGATCACGCGCGACAACGTCACGATCCACGTCGACTCGGTGGTCTACTGGCAGATCACCGATCCGGTTAAAGCCGTCTACGAGATGAACGATCTTGTTGGCGGTATCGTGCAGCTCACCATCACCGGCATGCGCGCCGTGATGGGCGACATGGACCTGGACCACACGCTTTCACAACGCGATCAGATCAACTCGAAGCTGCGCATCATCCTCGACGAAGCAACCGACAAGTGGGGCGTGAAGGTGACGCGGGTTGACGTGAAGAACATTAATCCGCCGGAAGACGTGCGCATCACGATGGAGAAGCAGATGACGGCCGAACGTAATCGGCGTGCGCTCGTGTTGCAAGCGGAAGGCGATCGACAAGCGGCCATCACCCGTGCGGAAGGCGAGAAGCAAGCCGCAGTCACACGTGCCGAGGGCGAGAAACAGTCGGCGATACTTGCGGCGGAAGGCGCGGCGCAAGCACGGTTGCGAGCTGCTGAAGCTGAGTCTGAGGCGATCAATCGCGTGGCGCAGGCGATTCCCGGTGGCGATCCGGCGCACTACATGATTGCCACACGTTACATCGACAGCATGCGCGACATGACGCGTACCAACAACTCGAAAGTTATCTTCATGCCGATGGAAACGTCGGCGATGTTGTCGAGTGTCGGCGCGATCAAGGAAGTGTTGTCGCAGACGGGTGTCGACAGCGGTGAGCGAGACAGTCCGTCGCCGCCACCGCCGCGTCCGCGCGAACTGCCTCGGTAACGTTAAGCCACGGATGAACACGGATGAGCACGGATCAGACACGCGGAACGCAGTGGCGGATGTTCTGCGCGTTTGAGCTGCCGGAGTCGTTGCGCGTCCGCATTAAAGAACACGCTGAACGAGTGCGGGAAGTTGTTCCGGACGCAGCGGCGAGTTGGAGCCGGCCGGAGAACATTCACCTGACGATGAAGTTCTTTGGCAACATGGACCAGGCGAACGTGGCAATTGTCTCGGATGTGCTGGCGCGTGTCGCGAAAGAGTCAGCGCCGATCGGAATCGCGGTCGGCGGAACTGGCGTGTTTCCGCGGCCGAGCCGTCCGCAAGTGCTTTGGATCGGTATTGACGATCGCACAGGCGCGCTCGCGAAGTTACAAAAGCGAGTGGAAGATGAATGTGCGCGCGAGGGTTTTCCTAAAGAGGACCGGGCGTTTCGGCCGCACCTGACGATCGCGCGCATTCGCAACTCGCACAACGCAAATCACCTCTCCGAAGCTCACCTGAAACTTGAGTTCGCTTCAGTTGAAGTTATCTTGAACGAGCTCGTTTTCTTTCGCAGCGAGTTGAGTCCGAAAGGTTCGAAGTACACACCGATCTCAAGGAGCCGGCTCGAGAGCTAACGTCTCTTTCGCCGCTTTCGTCACTGCGGCCGCCGTAAACGGAAACTCACGCGGCGTGACCGCGCGCCAATCAGCGAGTTGATCGCTCCAATGCGGACTCTTCGGCAATCCCGACTCACCCAGCGCGATCCCGTGCTGCGTCTTGTCCCAATCACTCGGATCCGCAATTAAACGCATCGACACTGCCGCGCCAACGTTGACCGTCGCGCCGAGCGAGCCGCCGGTGCCGTTCTGCGGAAACGGCGGCACCGTGAATGCTCCGCCGATCAGCGGCGCTGCGCTGAGTGGATGCGGAAAACGTACTTTGGCCAGATCGCCCCACGTCCACTTCGTTTCGTCAGCGCCGAGATTTTTGGTGAGGGTCGCGACCGCTTCGTCGTACGACGCACGCATCAGATCGGCGTAGGTCGGAAACTCCTTCGGCAACCATTCGGCCGGTTGGTCCTTGATGATGCGATCGAGCGTCGTGTCGAAGTTGCCCCACTGATAATTGCGCACGAGATCGGGACCGAGCGCCGCCGCCAGAATCTTCGAGCGGAAAGTCAGACGCATTCGCGCGAGCAGCGGCGCAACCGTCGACTCAGCATTCACGCGCCCGTCCCATTTCTCAAACGCATCGAGCGCCGCGCGCAGCTTCTCGTCTGATGCAGTGAGTTTCGGACGCAAGAGTTTGACCGCCTCCTGTGCAAACAAAACTCCCGCGATCGAATAAACGTCGCCCTGAATGCGGCGGAAGTCTTCGATCGATAGCTTCGGCTTTTCGTTGAGCAGCGTCCAGATGCGCCGCGCGCGATATGGTTGCGCCCACGAGTGCGTCAAGAAGTAAGGATAATCGGTACCCACAATGCGTTGATTCGCCGTGACGATCATTCCCGAAGACGGATCGTAAACCGTCGGCAGTTTGGCGATCGGAATGTAACTGGTCCACTCGCCCGCATCGGTAGAGCCGTCGTACGGCATGCTGCCGTCGCCTGACTTTCTGATCGGTATTACACCCGCGGCGTGATAGCCGATGTGACCATCGACGTCAGCGTAGACGATGTTCTGTGTCGGCGCGGTAAACGTTTCGAGTGCGGCGTTGAACTCCTTCCAGTTGCGCGCGCGATTCAACGCGTACTGGAAATCGACTTTGTTCAACTTCGGATCAAGCGCGGTCCAGCGCAGTGCATACCGCTTGCCGTCGCCTTCGAAAACTATTGGTCCATGCCGCGTGACGGTGACTTCCTGAACGACCGTGTCGGTCTCTGAAGAGGTGAATCCTTTTCTGACTTTGATCTGTTCCTGGCGAATAACTGCATCCTGCCAGCCTTGCGGCGTTTGGTAGCGTTTCGGATTCGCAGGGTCGAACTTCTCGAGGTAAACATCCTGCACATCGGGCCCGACGTTCGTGAAGCCCCACGCGATGTGCTCGTTGTGGCCGATGATCACGCCCGGCACGCCCGGCGCGGTGATGCCCGCAACGCGAACGCCCGGCGCGTTCAAATGGACCATGTGCCAGATCGAAGGCGCGCTTGGCGGCAAATGCGGATCGTTCGCGAGCAGTGGTTTACCGGTGACGGTGTGACTGCCGCTGACGACCCAGTTGTTGCTGGCGGCGAGCGCTTCAGCGTAGAAGCCGATGCGGTCCAATGCGGCCGCGGCGACCGCCTGGTTGTGGGCCAGTGCCGTTAGAGCTTGAACCGACAGCCGGTTCCCCGTCGACGGCTTTAGAAGAAGGGATTTTGCGGATGCAGGTTTCGCGTTAGTGTCCTTGCCGACGACGAGCACGTCCAACGGCGACGTCTCCACCAACAGAGCGTTACGTTTCTCCGCCGGCAGTGACGCCATCGACTGGCGCATCAAGTCCAAACGCCACGTGTCAGAAAGCGATTCCGCGAAGATCTTGATAATGATGAGTGAGTCCGCGGGAGTCCACGGCCGAAAACTGTAGCTCAGTATCTGAAACTCAGGCGGCATCGACTTTGGATCGAGTGAAGCGGCGTAAGCGTTCACGCCCCGCGCATACGCTTCGAATACCGCCAACGACTTCGGCGACGCCTGCGCGATTTCGGCATCGGCTTCCTGCGCAAACCCGTACGTGCGATGAAGCTTGTCCTGATCCAGCGCAAGGTTGCCCAGGATTTCGGCGAGTTCGCCACGCGCGGTGCGACGAAACAGATCCATCTCCCACAAACGATCCGCGGCCGTCGCGTAGCCTTGCGCGAAATAAAGATCCTCGTCGTTCTTCGCGTCGATGTACGGAATGCCGCGCTCGTCACGCGCGATCGTCACGCGCTCTTTGAGTCCCTTGATCTTTATCGACTGCGGAGTCTGATTCTGCCCAGCCACGGGTGCGAGGAAACAAAGGACAGTCAGCAAAAATATAAGAGGTCGTCGCATGGCTGCGGATACTAGCATAATTGTCCGCTCCTACAGTTGGCCGCAGTTAGCAACAAAGAATTGATACTAGATTACCTTTGAAGCCATCAACTAATTCAAGACCCCGGCTGATCCTTTTTAAGAATCAAGTCGCCGTCTAGCAGTATTCAAGATGAGCAAAAGAGCCTGTCTGACCTTTCGCAATCAGCGGCTCAGAAGCTGTGAAGGCTCAGAAGCACGCGGGCAAAATCTCACACAGGATCTCGCAAGACCGGCTCCGTGATCGCTAAAGCAACTCTGCGGCAGGCGACTTGGTGACTGCACAATCGGCGCTTCTTTTTTTCCGGAGTGTTCGCACCCTAGTACACACATCTATCGTTTGCCTAAACCTGGCGGTGTTATTCCAAACCCGGACGATTTTGCTTGGCTTGAAATTCGCGGATCTGCTTTGCGACTCGTTTATCCGTCTTCACATGCTTTAAATCTATTCCTTCCAAGTTAGCTTCTGTGAGATCGGCTCCTCGCAGGTACGCTTCTGTTAGGTTCGCCTCTGTGAGGTTGGCGCGGGTTAGGTCTGCTTCTTTCAGGTTGGCGCGGGTTAGGTCTGCTTCTTTCAGGTTGGCTCCGGTTAGGTCTGCCTCTGTCAGGTTGGCTCCTGTCAGGTTGGCTCCCGTAAGGTCGGCTTGTGTAAGCACAGTTCCTGAAAGGTCGGCTTCTGTTAGATCGGCGTTCGGGAGGCTGGCTGCTTTTAAGTTCGCTGTTGTGAGGGAGGCGAAACGCAGGTCGGCTCTAGTCAGGTTAGCTTCCTCAAGATTAGTATTCGACAAGTTTGAGTTGAAAAGATCGGCTTCTACTAAATTTGCGCCCTCGAAGTTAGCGTCAGATAAATCCGCGTACCACGCGCATAAGGAGTTCGCTTGAGCTCCTTCTAAGTCTGAGAATTGTAGCGTTGCCATTACCAAGTCATTTGCAAACAAAATCACACCAGAAAGGATAAGAAATGACAGGCTATTCCGAACCAGTGAACCCGTGCCTTCACCTTGCCCATCTATGCGCTTGAGCCATGTCGCGAACGTGGTAGGGTCAGGCTGTTCGATCATTGAGCGCCGGCCATTCGTTTGAGCACAAATATTAAGCGCCACAAATAAAGCTTCTTCGGCATTCCGTGACTGAAACATCGCTTCCCGGAACGTCGCAATTGGAAGCTGTTCCATTGGCATCGCATAGCGTAGAACGAAATTGAATAGTCGAGTGAATTGTTCTTGCCAACTTTCAAGCTCCGCAGACCACCGCAACCGCACTTCATTGAGCAAAAAAGTATGGAGGTATTCCGACATAGCGCTCGGCCCGCAGATTTGGGCCCAGTGCTTCAGCGCATCGCGTTCGTCCCAACCTTCATCCGGGCTCGAGATCCGGCTCTTTAATTCACGGCTTACCCTTTCCATAGCCCGCACGACACGGCGCGCAGCGAGATACTCACCAAAGCTTTTGTGTGTGAAAACAAACGTGGGATCGCCACTACTGCGCTGGCCATACTGACGGAAGAAGAAAGCGGCCAGCAACCGGGTGACACCTGCTTTCGCACCTTCTTGGAAAGCATCCAGCATTCTTCCGACTCCGCTTGCGTTGCAGTGTTCCTCGATCTCGCGGACAGTCGTTGTCCGGCCATCGCCATGCCAGGCAGCGAGACCGATTTCTTCCAACACGCGAGTGAAGTCCTCTACCGACATGTGCCTGATTGGCCCGTAGGCACGATGCTTCTCATATCCTCGTTCATAAACCGCCGCTACAAGATCGCCGTAAATAGAGTTCAGATTAATATCCTTGCTGAAATCCAACTTATCGCGCGTAAAACTCAAGGCTACCAAGTAGTTGAGCAAAGGTTGAGCAGTGATCTCGTCGAGGTCATCCCGGTTTAGCTCTTTCGGCAATCCCTCGAAATTTTTTCCCGTGAGCTCCCCATAGTTTTTCCACCACTCCTGTCTTGCGTCCCTTTCAAGCAGTCTTCCGGGATCCTCGTATTCAATTCCGTCCTGAATGACTATATCCTTTTCATACTCGGCCGCGAGGGGAGTAAAATATGATAACAAGTTAAGAATTTGACGTGGTCGTCGAAATTCCGATTCATTTTCCTGAACCACCAATTCACGCCCGCTAAGCAATACCCGTAATCTAACGGCTTGCTGGTTCCTCCGTTCAACGGTTCTTTCGACTTCGCGTACAAATCCTCTGGCAATGTCAGCCCCAGCCTTTCCCTGACTGGCAAGTTCATCAAGACCATCGAAAATAACGAGCAGGTTAAGTTCCGGTGAGTCAGCGTCCAGCGGATTAGCAAGCAGCACCCCTTCGTCACGTACAAACCGACCGACTTCTTCGACCAGGTCTTTTGAGGCGTCGATCAAATGGAGAGGGACAAATAGCACCTTCATTTTAGAGTGAGTTTCGGCAACGGTTGCGGCGAAGATGCGAGCAAAAGATGACTTCCCGCTGCCTGGGCCGCCGCTGATAACACGAATGGCATCTTGAGGGTCGGCGCTGCTCACCCAGTTTGTTAGTTCCTGTTGCAAATCGATGACAACATATCGCCGCCTCTGCTTTTCATCGCGCAATGCTGTTGGGTCCAGTTCGTTGCGAGGCCTTTCTTTGAAGTAATAAGCACTTAGCGGAACAAATATCTGGCTAAGGCTGAACGGCTCATCGAACACGGGCTCCTCAATTCGTCGCTTTAGCAACGCGGAATATTCGGCCCACGCCCATTCGCGGTCACCTGCTTTTACAAACGGCGTGTTAAGTACCTCAAGCAAAGGACCATATGATTTACAGTTACGGCGCCATTCCTGATTGAGTGCATAAACGAAATAGGCCGGGATTCGGTCTGCTATTGCATCCGCTGCCGACTCCTCAATACCAAGCCGTTTTAGCCAGTCTGACAACAGCGCTTTGAACTTATTGACAATCGGTAAATCTCCCGGCCGATCGAAGAATTTCTGATCGACGCTCACATCCTTCGCTTCAATGGACAGATCCAAACTCTCTGCCAATGAGTCAGCATCTGCCGCTAACGTATCCGATAACTGACTGGCGCTATCGCCAAGCAATTCGAAAACTGCAAGGGTTAAGGAACGGCGAATCAATAGAAAAGCTAGCTCACCCGGTTCCGTCGTTAACCCTAACGCTGACATAGCTTCAACGGCGTCGGCGCCCAGCTCTACCCACTTCCCGGTCGCCGTATGGCCAACTCCTTTGGCGAACGCTTTGAATAGATCTTTGAAGTCAACCTTCACAGGTTTGAACAGGACGGGTACAGGTGTCTTGACCCTAAGTTTCGGAGAGAATTTTGATTTCGATTTGCTCATAATCAGTCCTTTGGTAGAAGCTTGCGTTGCTGGTACCGGTAAGGCATTGGAGGAGACCAGCGATAGTTGGGTTGAAATAGTAAGATGGACGCGGCAAAGAGTAAATGTAAATATAACCTATGCTCTTTGCCTGCTGTTACAATGATCGTGAGTACTTACAACGTAAGTGCGACAGATTCATTGACGCTAGTAGTACCGGAGATTAGAATCCGAGTCGCATGAAGTTGTCGCTGCAATTGTTAACTCTCATTATGCTGCTTTGCCTCGCGACCGTCGCGCACGCGCAGCAGCGGCCGTTGCTCACCGAAGACGTCGACATCATTCCGCCGGGCACTGTGCGCATCGAAGCCGGCATTGATTTCATGCAGGGAGCGAAGTACACCGTGTCGGGTCTCAAGGGTGACCTGACGCGCGTGGGCGTGATTGGCGTCAGCTTCGGCATGGGGCCGAACGTCGAGTTTCAAATCGAAGGCGTGGCGCAGAATTATCTCAGCATCAATTCGCGCGGCCCGTCAGCGGTTCCGCTCAGCATCGCGCCCGGTGCTAATTCCACGAACGACACCGGCGACTTCACGCTTTGGGCCAAGTTCAAACTGCGCAACGAAACGCATCGTGGACCATCGCTCGGTTTTCGTTTCGGCGTGGGCTTGCCAAACTCAAACCAGTCACGCGGCATCGGCATCAATCAAACTAACGCGTACGGCTCGATCCTTGTCGGTAAGAAATTCGGCCAAGACGGACGCTTCAACACGTTCGGCAATCTCGGCATCGCGATCCTGACCGCGCCCACTCAACTGTTTTCGCAAAACGACGTGTTGACTTACGGCGCCGCGGGCATCTTTCGCGTGAACAAACAGTTCAGCATCGCCGGTGAAGTGAACGGCCGCGCGAACACGCGCCCGGGCAATGGTCCACTCGGCACCGAATCACAAGCCGAAGCACGTTTGGGTATGCAGATCAGAGCGTCGGGACTGCGCTTCGATCTCGCCGGCATCAAAGGTCTCACCAGTTTCAGCCCCAGCTCCGGATTTACCGTCGGCGTTACTTACGACACACCCGCGATCTTCGCCCCTGTTAGATAGTTTCGAAACGAATGAAAATTTGAATGGGTGACTGGTTACTTTCGATTGCGCGCTGGTTGGAAGTACACGTCATCGGTCTGCCCGTCTATCTCGCCGCGCCCGCGATGATCATCATCGGCGCGCTCGATTCGTCGCTGCTGTCGTTGCCGGAAATCAACGACTATCTCGTCGTCGGTCGTTGCTTCAGAGATCACAACGCGGCTTATTACTTTCCACTCTTCGCGGCTATCGGCTCGGTACTTGGCTGCCACATTCTCTACACGATCATCCGCCGCGGCGGGCAAGCGGTGTTGCGCCGGCGCTTTCCAATCGCGAGTATCAAGCGCGTCGAACAAGCTTACGCCCGCTACGGCTTTCTCGCGATCGGCATTCCCGCGGTCCTGCCGCCGCCGCTGCCGTTCAAGATCTTCGTCGCCACTGCGGGGGCGCTGGAGTATCCGCGCTGGAAGTTTTTATTGACGGTGATGATCGCGCGTGCGGTGCGCTATTACGTCGAGGGAATTCTGGCGGTGTTTTATGGCCGCCGCGTGTTGCTGTTTATCAGAGACAATGGCCTCGTGATTGTCAGTATCGTTGCGACGCTGGTGCTCGTCGGCGTGGGCGTTTACATTCTGCTGAAGCGGCGCAGAGGTCCAGCCGCACTTCCCACACCTGCGGATTCGGATTCGGAAGGGACTCATAACTGATTGAAGTCATTCATACACCCCATCACTAAATTTCTGACGCGCGTTTCAGAGTATCTCGTCGGCTTCGGCGCGTTTGGTTTGTTCGCGCTCGCGATACTCGATTCGACGTTCGTGCCGCTACCGAGCAGCGTTGATGCGCTGATGCTCGTGCTGTCGACGAAGTACCCGAGCTGGATGCTGCTCTACGCGTTCATGGCTACGGCCGGCTCAGCGATCGGCTGCCTGATTCTTTATTTCATCTCGCGCCGCGCGGGCGCGCGCGCGTTGAACCGTTTCTCGGAACGAAAACAGGCGCGCGTCAAGTATTGGATCGAACGTTACGACGCGATCTCGGTGCTTGTGGCGACGCTTTTGCCGCCGCCGTTTCCGTTCAAACTCTTCGTCATCAGCGCGGGCGTCTTTCGCTTTAGTTTGCTGCGGTTCATGCTCGCGATCATCGCGGGCCGCGCGTTTCGGTTTTTGCTCGAAGGTTACTTCGCCGTGAAGTACGGCGCGCAAGCGAAGGAGATTTTGGCGAAGTACTATCCGTGGATCGGACTCAGTCTCGTCGCGGCTATCTTGCTGATCGTGGTTTTGAAGCGATTGCTGCGGCGGGATCAGACTGACGCAGCCGTGGAGATCACTTCCGGAAACTGAAAGTTTCGCGCGGCGGCCAGGTCCTTCACGCCGTGAACTTCTTCGAGTTTCGCGAGCAGCATGATGAAGATTTCGGCGGTGGCGAGTGCGTCACTGCCGGCGCGATGGCGGCTGACGATCGGAATCGAGAAGTGATCGGCCACCGTGTCGAGCCGGTGGTTGAGCAGTTCCGGCAGTACGCGGCGCGAGAGTTTGACGGTGCAGAGATGCGGGTTCACCATGCGGTGGCCGGGATAAACGCGCGAGATTTCGTGATTGAGAAAACTGGTGTCGAACGGCGCGTTGTGCGCGACGAGCACTGAGTCGCTGACGAAGTCGAGCCAGCGCGGCGCGACTTCCGCGAAGAACGGCGCGCGTCGCACCATGTCGTTCGAGATTCCCGTCAGTGACGCGACGAAACGCGGAATCGGAATCTCGGGATTGACGAGCGAGTGAAACTTGTCAACGATGCTGCGCCCGCGGATCTTGTAAGCGCCGAGTTCGATGAGGCGGTTCGGCGGCGTCTTCGCGCCCGTGGCTTCAACGTCCACGACGACGAATTCCAGATCCTTCAGCAGGCGCGAATGACTATCGTCGGCGAGTAGTTCCACGGTGTTGTCGCAGATCTTGAAGCGACGATCGTTTCTGATGAGATCCGCGACGAGTAATCCGGCGAGTTCGTCGTCGATGTGCGACATCTTGAAAACAGCGTCGACGATTTCAGTCGCGGCTGCACGTCCACCCGAAGTGTTTAGCAGGTCGATTGTGTCCTGAACGAGTGTGGAATCTGAGACTAAATTCGAGTAAGGCGGCATTCGGGCGAGGATTGTAGCACGCCCGGGAAATTTATCGAGGTGATAATTTGGAAGCTGAGAAAGTAATCGACGAGTTCAAAAAGACAGGCGCGTTGTTGGAAGGCCACTTTCAACTCTCGAGTGGCTTGCACAGCACTGTGTATCTTCAGTGTGCGTTGGTGCTGCAGTTTCCGGAGAAGGCGGAGACGTTTGGCCGCGCCATTGCCGAGAAGTTTTCGACTGCGGGAATTCAGCTCGTGGCGTCGCCGGCGATTGGCGGGATCGTGATCGGTCATGAAGTGGCGCGCGCGTTGGGTGCGCGTTTTATTTGGACCGAGAGAGAAGCCGGTGAGATGACGTTGCGGCGCGGGTTTACGGTTTCGCCTGGAGAAAGAACGTTGGTGGTTGAAGATGTGATCACGACCGGCGGATCGACGCGTGAGACGATCGAGGCTTTGCAGCGCGCGGGCGCCGATGTGGTTGCGGCAGCGTCAATCATCGATCGGTCGGGTGGGAGTGCCGAGGTTGGTGTACCGCGTGTGGCGTTGGCGACGTTGAGAGTTGCGTCGGTTGAGCCGGAGACTTGTGATGCGTGTAAGTTGGGTGAGCCCGCTGTTAAGCCAGGTAGTCGCAAGCAAACGGCCTAAGCGCACAGATGAACGCGGATGAATTACAAGCTCCTCATTCAGTACGACGGCACGGACTTTTACGGTTGGCAGAGCCAGGAGGGATTTAGAACCGTTCAAGGTGAGCTCGAACGTGCGCTGTCGTTGCTTGAGGGAACCCGCGTGAACGTTTACGGCTCGGGCCGCACGGATGCGGGCGTTCATGCTGAAGGGCAGGTCGCGAGTGTCGAGTTGCAACGCGAGATAAAGCAGCAAAAGCTGCGTGCGGCGATCAATGGAAATATTGAAAAAGACGTGCGCGTGCTCGATGTGGAAGTGGTGAGTCCTGAGTTTCACGCGCGTTATTCCGCCATCGGCAAAACTTACGTTTACCGTATCGTGAACGCGCAGGTGATGTCGCCGTTCTGGTCGCGTTACGCGCTTCACGAAGCGCGTCCGCTCGACCTCGCGCAAATGCAGCGCGCAGCGGAACTGTTTCTCGGCCGTCACGACTGGACCGCCTTTTCCGCCGCGCAATCAGATGTCGAAGATCGCATTCGCAAAATCACTCAGCTCGACATCAACGAACGACTCGACGAGCGCTCCCACAGCAAACTGATCGAGATCACAGTCAGCGCCGAAGGCTTTCTTCGTTACATGGTGCGCTCGATTGCGGGCGCGCTCATGTCAGTCGGTCGCGGCGAACTTGATAACTTCGCGATCGCACAAGCGATCGAAAGCGGAGTGCGCCCGATTATTGCCGCCACCGCGCCCGCGCACGGCCTCACGCTCGTCTCAGTGAAATACCCGAACTGAGCTCGCGGTGAAGTACTACTGGTCAGTTTGGGTTGAGCGCCTCTTTGGAGTGCGGTGCCTTAGCACCGCTTTGGC
>CAMLLD010000042.1 GCA_946480785.1 uncultured Blastocatellia bacterium
CGCTCGATTCGGTACGTTCCGCGGGGCTGGTGATTGTTTTCAGTCTGTTCATCGCCGCGTGTGCGCAGTTTGCGATTCACATCGGGCCGATACCGATCACCGGGCAGACGTTTGCGGTGTTATTGACGGGCGCGTTGCTTGGTTCGCGTTTGGGCGCGGCAGCGGTGATCGCGTACCTCGTTGAAGGCGCGATCGGGTTGCCGTTTTTTGCGGGCGGCGCGGCGGGCATCATTAGGTTCTTTGGGCCGACTGGTGGGTATCTGGTGGCGTTTCCGGCGGCTGCGTTTGTCGTCGGCGCGTTTGCCGAACACGGGTGGGATCGGAGATATGCCTCGGCCGTCGCGGCCATGGGAATCGGATCGGTGCTCGTGTTTTTGGGCGGCTGGGCTTGGTTCATGGTTTTAACGCAGACGCCGCCCGTGGCTGCGTTCAAGATCGCCGTGCTGCCTTACTTAGTCGGCGACGTAATCAAGATCGCCCTCGCCGCGGCGGTGCTACCCACTGGCTGGGCCTTGTTAAAGCGCAAGGCTTCGGGACAGGAATAAACACGAATCTGGGCGTAGCAAAGCGACGAGACTCGAGATGATTTACCGCTTAACGGTCAAGTCGCGCCAGCGCGAGGAGCTGGTTGAGTTTACTGACGTAGTCAGAGAAAAACTGCAGGAGTCCGGCGTGCGTGAGGGCATCGTCCTGCTTTTCACGCAGCATACCACCGCCGGACTCACTATCAACGAAAACGCCGACCCCGATGTGCCGCGCGATATGCTCCACGCGCTCCGCACCCTCATTCCTCAACACGGCATGGGCTTTCGCCACGGCGAACAAAATTCGGACGCGCATATCAAAACGAGTCTCGTGGGAACGTCTGTCACCGTTCCGTTCAGCGACGGCAAGTTGTTGTTAGGACGGTGGCAGGGGATTTTTCTGTGCGAGTTTGACGGCGGGCGCGAACGCCAAGTGATCATGACGATTCGCTAGACAGGTGATTATGACGATTCACTAGTATCGTCGGGCTTGAGTTGGTTCAGGATCTCCGCAAACTTCTCAATATCACTCCTTGTCTTTTCCATTGAACGGCGGCTGTCGAGGTAGGCGGTCCAAGTCGGAGTTTGCGTGAGCGCTTTCGTCGTGTCTTCGTCGAGGACTTGGGCCATGAGCGCGATGAGATCGCTGACGATGCGCGTGTGCTCGACGAGATGCTCGATGATCGAGTAGGCGAGCCGGGCCTGTTCGAAGTCGAGGTCTCGGTTATCACTGTTGTTGTCGGGCATCCGTGTTAATCCGTGTACCAACTGCCTCGCACCAGCGGTAGCTCGTGGGTTGTTGCCGCTATGTCATTGATAACTACGGGCGTGTTCGGCGGTAAATACTCATAGCGCACGTAACCGATACCCACAGTAGTTCCTAACTTCGGCGAAAACGTTGCGGAAGTCACGCGACCGATCTCTTTGTCGTCGACGGACTTGATCGCAGCGCCTGCTTCGACACGCTGATCACTTTCGAAACGCAACCCGGTCAGCTTCTTCGCCACGTGGCCGCGGTGCTTGATGCGGACGATGATCTCCTGTCCGAGGTAGCAGCCTTTGGTGTAACTCACGGCGTCGTCGAGGTTCGTTTCGGTGACGACATTCGTTTCATCCATGTCGACACCGTAACGCGCAATGCCCGCTTCTATCCGCAAAGTCTCCTCCACCTCCGGACTCACGTGTGTGGCGCTCAACGTTTCAAGCGTGCCCGCGTCACCGATCACGTCAAAACCGTCCTCACCAGTGTGCGTCGCGCGAATAATCGTGACGTTATCGTCCTGCCAAACGCCGTCGCGCGGCAGATCTTTCACGCCATAGATCTTTTCGACGAGTTCGCTAGCGCCTCGCCCTTGCAAGGAGATTTGGCGAGTTTCGTTCGTGAGATCCGCAACCTTGAAATCTCCGGCCAGCGTAAAGCGCTCAATCAATTTAAATACTTTCTCGTGTGTCGCCGCTTCGGTGTCGAGCAGGAAGTCATCACGCCGGCGGATCACGCGCACAGCCGCGAGCAAACGCCCCTGCACGTTCGGAAACGCCGCGGACATCCAACGATTCTCACCAAGCGTTTTCATATCGTTCGTGATCAGACCGTTGAGGAACATCACGGCTTCCGAACCACTCACACTGATTCGCCCGCGCGACGAAAGATCGATCAATCCCACGCCGCCGTCACGCACGGCCGCGTACTGCATCATCGAATTTTTATCTGTGGCTCTTGCTTCGCTCATGAACTCATTCGCACCGCTTCCGCGACTACCTGATAATCCCGCAACTGCTGCGCCTCCCGCCGATGTGACGCGAGCACCTGCGGGCTCGGATGGTATATCGGCACCAGCACCCGATCCTGCCAGGCGTGAATCCGCGCCGCCGAGTCTTTCAAGTTCAACTCGTGATATTGAATGCGTTTTAGCGCTTCGAGTGCAACCGAGCCGAGCGTGACGATCACGCGCGGGTCGATCAGTTCGATCGTGCGCCGCAGAAACTCGGAACAGTTTGTTAGTTCCTTTTGCGTCGGTTTGCGATTCGCGCCCGAGTCGGTGCGTGGATTACAAAGCGCTGCGCTCGTGATGAAGATCTGTTCGCGCTGCAAGCCGATCGAACCGAGAAAACGATCGAGGTTCGCGCCCGACTGGTCGCCGGAAAACGGCACGCGCGTGCGATCGGCGCCTTTGCGTCCCGGCGCTTCGCCGATGAACATGATGCGTGCGTCGGGCGAGCCGTTTAAGTTGCTGAGCACGGCGCTGCGACCACACATCGCCGGACAGCGCGTGCAATTGGCGGCTTCACCAACGAGCGTCTGAAATAACTGTTGTTTGGATCGCTTCATTTAGTAACCGTCAACTCGCGGGTCATCACCTGATCTTTCACCGGCCAACCATCGGGACCAACGAGTTCGAGCCGGATCGTGTGCTTGCCTGGAGTCCAGCCCGACAACACGACTTGTTCAGCGCGATCGATCCACTGCATCTCCTCGTCGTCGACGATGTAACGCACGCGATACTCGCCACCATCCCCTTTGAGCTTCGCGTTCGCGAGCGAGAATTCGATGACGACGGGCTCATCCTGACGAAACGTTTTTCCGTTCGGGAGGTTGATACCGAGGGAGGGATTTTGCGGAACATGCGGATCGGGATGGTCGGGTTTCGCTGCTGGTGGCGGTGGCACGTTTGGCGCGGGTATGGTTGAAACGCGCAATTGTTGCCGCACCGGCGGCGGCACGATTGTCGTCGCCGTCGTGTGTGCGTTGTCGTTGTTGCTCGCGCAACCGGTCAGCACGAGGAGCGTCAACACGAAGATGGCGTTTACCAAAGCTCGCATGTTCTCCGGCAGCATACAAAGGTCTCTAGACATTTCGCAAAACGCGATGGCAGAATCCGCGCACTATGCACACCCGCAGCGTGGTACTTATCGCCATCGTTTTTGTCACCGCTTGCAGTAGCAACGTCAAACGATCACAGCCCGGCGCTGCCAGTCCAACCCCGCAATCGCTTCCGAAGCAACTCGCGACTTACGAACCGATGCCCATTCCGGCCGACAACCCGATGACGCCGGAGAAAGTCGCGCTCGGCCGCCAACTATTCTTCGACGAGCGACTCAGCGCCGACGGCTCGAAGTCGTGCTACTCGTGCCACGTCTGCGAGCATGGTCTAACTGACGGCTTGCCGAAAGCGATCGGCGCGGGCAACAAGCAGTTGCCGCGCAGCAGTCCGACGCTTTGGAACATCGGCTATCACCAGGAATTCGGTTGGGACGGCCGCAGCCCGTCGCTCGAGAAACAGGCGCTCGCTGCGTGGACCGGCGCAAACATGGGCGCGAACGCAGACGAGATCGTCGCGAAACTAAACGCGCTACAGGATTACCGGACGCAGTTTCAGAAAGTTTTTCAAAGCGATGCGACGCCGGACAACGTGGTGAAAGCCATCGCCGCGTTCGAGCGCACGATTATCAGCGGCGACACCGCGTGGGATCGTTGGAAGGCGGGCGACAACACGGCGATCAGTCAAAGCGCGTGGCGCGGTTGGAACATCTTTCAGGCGATCAAGTGCAACAATTGCCACGATGGCGTGCTGTTTACGGACCAGCAGTATCACAACATCGGCATCGGCATGGACCTTCAAGACCCTGATCCCGGTCGCTTCAAGGTCACGAATAATCCGCAGGACACGGGCGCGTTCAAGACGCCGACGTTACGCGACATCGAACGCTCAGCGCCGTATTTTCACGATGGTAGTGCGAGGACGTTGGAAGAAGCGGTGGACATCATGCTCGGCGGCGGCAAACCGAATCAGTATCTCGACAAGAAGAACCTCGAGCCGCACAAGCTGCTACCTGAGCAGCGTGAGGATCTGCTCAACTTTCTGCGCTCGCTCACGACTAACTGCGAGCTGACGAAACCTGTGTTGCCACAGAGGTAGAAAAGGGATTTAAGCGCGTGCGCTTTGGACGCCCTGATTCTTCTGCAACCGTTTCTCAACCTCGTTCCACGCGATGTTCGAGAAGAACGCCTCGATATACTTCGGCCGCTCCGCCGGTTTGTAGTCGAGCAGAAACGCGTGCTCCCAAACGTCCATCACGAGAATCGGATTAAACCCCGCGACGTTGCCGGTCTCGTGCAACGTGATCCAGTGGTTCGAGAGCCGCCCGTTCGACGGATTCTGATAACAGATGGCCCAACCCACACCGCGCATCTTCCCGATGCCGACGAAGTCCGCTTTCCAAATGTCGTAAGAGCCAAACGACGCCTCCGCTGCTTTCAGGAATTGCGAACTCCGGTCCGGATCGCCAGTGCCGCCGCCGCTAATCAAATTGTCGAAATAGTATTCGTGCAGCACCATGCCGTTGTACTCGAAGCCGAGACGGCGCGTTAACTCCGAGTAAGCGGGCATTTCGTCCTGATCGACATTTCCGTCTTTAATGAACTCGTCGATTCGCGTGCTCAGGTTGTTAGTTTCTTTGACGTAGCCTTCGTAGAGTTTGAAGTGCATCTCCAACGTCTGGTCGGAAATGCCTTTGAGACCGCTGAGATTGAACTGTCGTGCTTGATATGAGCCAAATGACCCCATGATACCCTCCCATCGTTAGCGAAAAACTTTGTTGCTTACTTGCCGAAGATCACCCAGTCACCGTGCGACGTGCCCATGAAGAACAGCATCGGCAGTGACATCCACGTGTTTGTGCGCGACGCGATAAACGCTTGTCGCGCGAGTTCGGGGGGCGCTGCGGGACCACCTGTCAGTCCCGCGAGGATTCGTTTGTTATTGGGCCAGATAATGCCCCAGACGTTGAGCAGCATCACGATGCCGTACGCGCCGCCGATGCCGATCGAATAAGCCTTGTTGCTGGCATAGACTTCGCCGTTCACGCTGATCATCGACGTGAAGAAGCGAATCAATCCCCACGTGACAAACGCCACCAGGATGATCATCACGATCGCGAAGACGCGGCCATCCTTTATCAACGCCGGAACTTTCTTGATGATCAAAAACTCGACGATGAACAGAAACAGCGGATACGTCAGCCAGGAGAAGAACACGAGCCACACGTTGATGTGTCCCCCACCAAGCGTGTTCGCGTTTCTGACGTCGGTCGCGAGGATGTACATCGCGTAGTAAGTCAGACCGATCAGCACCGTCAGGAGTGCGCCCCAACGGAAGTACCACAGCGAGCGGCCCAGCAGATCCGGGTTGACCTTCTTCTTGGTGTCGGCGTCGATTCCTTTTTGGAAAGGAACGTTTACGAGGTTGAAGAAATACAGCAGGCCGATCCAGGTGATACCAGCGACGAAATGACCCCAGCGCAGCAGAATGCGCACCAGCGAAGTCGTGTCAGGCGAATTGAAAACTCCGTCAAAGAAAGCCAGACTGATGGGGAGATGAGCAGTTGACTCAATTAACATACGTCCTCCGTGATGTGAGCCTGGAATTACACCCGAAGATTACACCCAGACCAATCGTGACGCAATCGTGGCCCTATTCGTCGAGTGGTCTTGGGCCGGGATCGATGCCCCGCACGCTCGCCTGGTTCACGACGCGAACTTTCAAATCACTCTGCACGTGGATCTGGCAGGACAGACGAATGTTAGGCGCGAGCTCCGCCTCCATCGCGAGACGATTGCGTTCGAGATCGCCCATTTCGCCCGCATCGCCTTCGAGGAGTTCGACGCGGCAGGTGGTGCAGCGTGCGTTGCCGCCGCAACGGTGAAGAATGTCAACGCCGGCATCTTCGATAGCTAAGACTAGTTTCTTTCCGGCAGGTACTTCAGTTTCGATCAGACCACTGGCAGTTTCAGCTTGAACTTTTGGCATCTACGCTTTGCTCCGAGTATTTGGTTTTTAGTGCTTGGGGGTGAGTAGATCAAGCTCCATAAACGTCGCGCTGTCAACTGGATTATTGCGGTACGGCGGGATCTCGACAAAGCCGATGGATTTATAGAGGGCCACAGCGCGGTCCATGCGGTCGACGATCGTGTCGAGGCGCATGTGCGTGTAGCCGATCTTGCGCGCCTCTTCGATGATGGCTTCGACCAGCACACGGCCCAGTTTGCGATCGCGATACTCGGGTCTTACGAATAGTCGTTTCATTTCGCACGTCGTTGGTCCAAGTGGACGTAAGGCGACGCAGCCCATTGTTTGATCGAACTCGCGGGCGAGCAGGAGACGTCCACGCGGCGGCGCGTAGTCGCCGGGCAAGTCTGCCAGCTCTTGATCGAAGTTTTGAAAGCAGAGACTGATCCCCAGGCCCGCTTCGTACTCCTTGAAGAGCTCGCGCGCCTGCTCGATGTCGCTGTGGCTGGAGGCTTGAGTAATTCGCAGCAAGATACAAAACACAAACGGGAGACGAGGATTGCTCCCGTCTCCCGTCGAACTCTTTCGTCGTTACTGGTTTTAGGCGGTGAACGAAGAGCCGCAGCCGCAACTGCCGGTCGCGTTCGGATTCTTGAACGTAAAGCCGGAACCCATCACGCCCGTCACGTAGTCGATCTCCACGCCGTTCAGGTATTGCGCGCTGAACATGTCAACGAACATACGCACGCCCTTCCCGTCGAGAATGAAATCGCCTTCGCGCGACTGCTCTTCAATGTTGAGGCTGTATTGGAAACCCGAGCAGCCGCCCGGTACGACGCGCACGCGGAGTCCCGCGGTTTCCGGTAAATCTTCTTCGCCGGCCATAAACTTCTTGATCTCCGTCGCCGCTGAGTCGGTGACGTTAAGCGTTACGGTGGGCGCTGTGGTTGCTGACATATCCTTCTTTCCTCGTCCTTCTATATTGCTTGAATTTACGGCGCGATTAACTGGCGCGAATCACTCGTCGCGCCTATCTTATTGCCCTTTTCCCAAAACGACAAGCTCGGGCTTCATCGCCTCGATCGAGATCTGGCGCGCCACTTCCTCCGACACTTTGCGGATGGCCTGCGCCTGCGGTGACTCCGGATGACTGACCACGACGGGCACGCCCTTGTCGCCGCCTTCGCGCACCTCGATGCCGAGCGGAATCGCCCCCAGAAACGGCACGTGATAACGCGCGGACAGCGCGTTTCCGCCGCCCTCGCCGAAGATGTTGTAGCGCACCCCCGTGTCCGGCGCGACGAAATAGCTCATGTTTTCAACAATGCCCAGCACGGGAATCGCCACGGTCTCAAACATTCTCAACGCCCGGCGCACATCGGCCACCGCGACCTGCTGCGGCGTCGTGACGAGCACCGCGCCCTGAACCGGAACGAGCTGCGCCAGCGACAACTGCACGTCGCCCGTACCCGGCGGCATGTCGACGATCAGATAATCGAGCTCGCCCCACTTCACGTCCGTCAAAAACTGTTTGACGAGGCCGTGCAGGATCGGTCCGCGCACGATCATCGGTTTGTCGCCAGGTTGCAGCAGCGCCATCGACATGAACTTCACGCCGAACGCTTCGATCGGGATCAGCTTGTTGACATCGACTTCGGGACGCGCTTCGCTCGCGCCGAGCATGATCGGCACGTTCGGACCGTAAACGTCGGCGTCCATCAGTCCAACGCGCGCGCCGTCGAGGGCGAGCGACACCGCGAGGTTCACCGCGACCGTCGACTTGCCGACGCCGCCCTTGCCTGAAGAAACGGCGACAATGTTTTTGATGCCCTGGATTGAAACCTTCTCACCGAGCCCGCGTCCTTTCGGCACTTCAGCGTCCATCGTGACGGAGACGGAAGTCACGCCCGGCAAGTTGCCGACGATCTCTTTCGCGGCGCTTTCCATTTCGGCCTTCACCGGGCACGCCGGAGTGGTCAGGACGATGCGGAACGCGACGTTGCCGCCGTCGATTTTCAGGTCGCGGACAAAGCCGAGGGTCACGATGTCCTTATGTAGATCGGGATCCTTGATCTGGCGCAGACTGTCGAGAATTACTTGTTCGTTCACTTGTGTCATATGGCTGTGATTAGCGGGAAGTTAATAACGGGAAAGCGTACTTGTTTCGCGAGTTTTTGACAAACGGCAACGGCGCGGGTAGTTTCAGAGGCAGTGTCAGTCTTGCCGGAAGTCGTAGCCGATCACTTTTACAATCCGCGAAATGTGGGCGATGCGGACGAGCCGAGTTTTGTGGGCCGTGCGGCGTCGTTGACCTGCGGCGCGCACGTGCGGTTCTCGATTCAGGTGGATGAAGAGCAGGTGGTGTCGCAGGCGAAGTTTAAGGCTGTGGGTTGTAATGTGTTGGTGGCTTCGGCATCGTTGTTAACCGACCAGGTTATCGGCGCCACAACAGCGCAAGCCGCTACTGCGGATCTGGGCAAAGAGTTGGTCGGTCTTGAACCTCAGAACGCACACTGTCCGCAGCTCGCGTGCGACGCGCTGTTGGCTGCGATTCGCGAGTACAGCGATGCGGCGCGTGGCGAGTGGATCGGCGACGAAGCGTTGATTTGCACGTGCTTCTTCGTTTCCGAACGCACAATCGAAAATGAGATCGCGGCGCACGGGCTGACTAGCGTGGCTGAAGTCACGCGGGTGTGCAACGCGGGCGGCGGCTGTGGTTCGTGTCATCAACTCATTCAGGAAATACTCGATAGCCAACAACATGATCTATCTCGATAACAACGCTACGACCCGGGTCGCGCCGGAAGTGTTTGAGGCGATGGCGCCTTACCTCCGCGATTTTTTCGGCAATCCGTCTTCGGCCCACACGCTCGGCCGCGAGATGAAACAGGCTGTGGAGACTGCGCGCGAACAGGTTGCTTCGTTACTTGGCGCGGCGGACGTGAATGAAATCGTTTTCACGTCTTGCGGTTCAGAGTCAGACAACTGGGCCATCCGCGGTGTGCTCGCGACGCAGCCGGCGAAGCGTCACATCATCACGACGCAGGTCGAGCACGAAGCGGTGCGCAACGTCTGCCGGTTGCTGGAGCAGGACGGATACGAAGTGACGTGGCTAGGTGTTAGTGGAACAGGCGAACTCGATCTCGAGGAGTTGCGCACGGCGCTGCGGCCGGACACGGCGCTCGTCTCGATCATGCTGGCTAACAACGAAACGGGTGTGTTGTTTCCGATTGACGAGATTGGGCGCATCGTGCGCGAGCGTTCGGAAGCGGTGTTTCACGTTGACGGCGTTCAAGCAGCAGGCAAGGTTCCGATCGATCTGAAAAACACGGAAGTGGATCTGTTTGCGCTTTCGGGTCACAAACTGCACGCGCCGCAAGGCGTCGGCGCGCTTTACGTGCGCAGTGGTCTTGAGCTCCCGTCGTTCATCGTCGGCGGCGCGCAGGAGCAACGGCGTCGCGCGGGAACGCACGCGGTGCCAAACATCGTCGCGCTCGGCGCTGCGTGCCGGCTCGCGCAGAGTGACGACTGTCACAAACAGATCGAAACGCTCCGCGATAAACTGGAAGACGGAATTCTCGAACAGATTCCGAATGCGCGGCTCAACGGCACGCAGGATCGTGCGAAACGTTTGCCTAACACTTCGAACATCTCGTTCGAGCACGTCGAAGGGCAGAATATCTTGTTGCACCTGGATCAAGCAGGCATCTGTGTTTCGACCGGCTCGGCGTGTCATTCGACAACGCACGAATCATCGGCCACGCTGAAAGCGATGAACGTGCCTTACACTCTCGCGCAGGGCTCGATCCGCTTTTCGCTCGGTCGTTACAACACCGAAACCGAGATCGAAACGACCTTGCGCGTGCTGCCTGGAATCGCCCAGAAGCTGATTGAACTTTCACCATACGCCCTATAGGACACATAGGTCATATGACCTATACTATTTAGCGCCGGCTCGCGGCCATCACATTCGAAAGGGTTTTACAACACGAATGAGCACTGTTATCGAACCTCCGGTTACTCAGCCTGAAAAACATTTTGAAGAACTCGAAACGGTAACCATCCGCTTTGCCGGTGACTCCGGCGACGGTATGCAGTTGACGGGTACCCAATTCACCAACACCTCGGCCGTGGTCGGCAACGACATCTCGACGCTGCCTGATTTTCCGGCTGAGATTCGCGCGCCCGCGGGCAGCTTGCCGGGCGTGAGTGGTTTTCAGTTGAACTTCTCGAGCCAGGACATCAAGACCCCCGGCGATCAACCGAATGTCCTCGTGGCGATGAACCCGGCGGCGCTGAAAGTTAATCTGCCGGATCTCGAAGAAGGCGGCACGCTGATCGTCAATACCGACAGCTTCACGGCGGAGAACTTGAAGTACGCGAACTACGCGTCGAACCCGCTGGAAGACAACACGCTCGCCGGTTATCGCGTGCACAAGCTGCCGATCACGACGCTCAACATGAACGCGTTGAAAGGCAACGTCGAACTGTCGCGCAAGGAGATCGATCGTTCGAAGAACTTCTTCGCGCTCGGCGTGCTCTACTGGCTCTATGACCGGCCGATGGAGAACACGCTCAACTGGATCCACGCGAAGTTTGCGAAGAATCCGGAGCTGGCGAAAGCCAACGAGATCGCGCTGAAGACCGGTTATAACTTTGCCGACACGACCGAAGTTTTCACGACGCACTACACGGTTAAGAAAGCGAAGATCGCGCCGGGCAAATACCGGAAGATTACTGGTAACGAAGCGACTGCGATCGGTTTTATCGCCGCGTCGCAGCTTGCGGGCCGGCCGTTGTTTTACGGTTCGTATCCGATCACGCCGGCGTCAGACATTCTGCACGAGCTATCGCGTCACAAGAGTTTCGGCGTGAAGACGTTTCAGGCCGAAGACGAGATCGCGGCGGTGGCCGCGGCGATCGGTGCGAGTTTCGCCGGGCAGATCGGATTGACGGGAACGTCCGGTCCGGGCGTGGCTTTGAAGCAGGAAGCGATCGGACTCGCGGTGATGACCGAGTTGCCGCTCGTTATCGTTAACGTGCAGCGCGGCGGACCGTCTACAGGATTGCCGACCAAAACGGAGCAGGCGGATCTATTCCAGGCGGTGTGGGGACGAAACGGTGAGTGTCCCGCGATCGTCGTTGCGCCGGCGACGCCGGCTGATTGTTTCCACATGGCGATCGAAGCGGTGCGGCTCGCGTTCAAGTACATGTCGCCGGTGTTCTATCTGTCTGACGGGTATCTCGCGAACGGCGCGGAGCCGTGGGCCATTCCGGCGATGCACGAGTTGCCGCAAATCGAAGTCAAGTTTCACACGGATCCGTCGACGTTCATGCCTTACGCGCGCGATCCGGAAACGTTGGCGCGTCCTTATGCTTTGCCGGGCACGCCGGGTTTGGAACATCGTATCGGCGGTATCGAGAAGCAGCACATCACCGGCAACGTTAATTACGATCCCGAGAATCACCACTTGATGGTGAAGTTGCGTCAGGAAAAGATCGATCGGGCGACGGCGGATATACCGCCCGTCGAAGTGATGGGTGAGAAGAGTGGGAAGGTGCTGGTGCTTGGTTGGGGTTCGACGTTTGGGTCGATCAGTTCGGCGGTGGAGCGGATGCAACGTGAGGGGAAGAGTGTTTCGGCGGCGCATCTGCGTTATCTGAATCCGTTCCCGAGGAATCTCGGTGAAGTGCTGAGTTCGTTTGAGACCGTGATTGTCCCCGAGATGAACCTGGGCCAACTCTGCACCATGATTCGCGCGAAGTATTTGGTTGATGCGGTGCCTTTCTCGAAAGTTAAGGGGCGGCCGTTTCAGATTCGAGAGATCATTCGGAAAGTTGAAGAGTATTTGTGATGGCAGGCATTAGCGTAGGACAAGTTGCAGACATCTACGCTGAAGGTTTGCGTTACTTTATGGGTGAGGGAACCCTCAACAAAACTCTCACACGTCTTTCGGCCGACTTGGAAGAACACGGGATCGATTACGCCGTGATCGGCGCCGTGGCTCTCCTGGCCCACGGTTATCCTCGCTTCACCGAAGATATCGATCTGGTGATGACGGGTGACGGTTTGCGGAAGTTTCATGAAGAGCTGGTTGGCTTGGGTTATGTGCCGGCTTTCCCGGGTGCACGCAAGCGACTGAAATCAACGGTCGATGGTGTCACTATCGAAGTGATGACGACGGGTGAATATCCCGGTGATGGTAAACCGAAACCCGTGAGCATGCCCGAGCCGGACAAAGCCTCGACGGAAATAGACGGGATTAAGTTTGTCACTCTCGAAAAACTGATCGAGTTGAAACTGGCCTCCGGCATCTCGGCGCCCGATCGGCTCAAGGATCTGGCGGACGTTCAGGAATTGATAAAGATCCGGAAGCTTGATGCCGAGTTTGCGTTGAAACTAAATCCTTACGTCCGGGAAAAATATCGCGAGTTGGAAGCAGCAGTCAGGAATAGCACGTCAATTCAGGAGTAATGATGAGTACACAGAGTAATGGGAATGGAAACAAGGTGTTCACGGATGCATCTGTGTCCGCTGAAAGCGACGCCGGTTCGTCCGTATCAGGCCGCGCCGCGCCGCCTCCGGGACAACTAAAGAAAGCCGACTTCGTTTCCGATCAGGAAGTGCGTTGGTGCCCCGGCTGCGGCGACTACGCCATTCTCAACAACGTCCAGAAAGTGATGCCCGACCTCGGCATCCCGCGCGAAAAGATCGTGTTCGTCTCGGGCATCGGGTGTTCCTCGCGTTTCCCGTATTACATGAACACCTACGGCTTTCACGGTATTCACGGCCGCGCGCCCGCAATCGCGACCGGCATCAAGTGTGCGAATCCTGAACTCAGCGTGTGGGTGATCACCGGCGACGGCGACGCGCTTTCGATCGGCGGTAATCATTTCATCCACGCGATCCGTCGCAACCTCGACATTAACTACATTCTCTTCAACAACCGAATCTACGGTCTGACGAAGGGCCAGTACAGTCCGACTTCCGAGTTCGGCAAGAAGACGAAGTCGACGCCGTCGGGCACGATCGACTATCCGATCAATCCCCTCTCACTCGCGATAGCGAGTGAGAGCACGTTCGTCGCGCGCTCGATCGACATCGACGTCAAACATCTCGGCGCGATCGTCGAAGCAGCAGCGAAACATAAAGGCATCTCGTTCATCGAGGTCTACCAGAACTGCAACATCTTCAACGACGGCGCGTTCGATCACTTCGCCGAACGCACCGTGCGCTCCGACCGCGTGCTCTATCTCGAACACGGCAAGCCGATGGTCTTCGGCAAGAACCGCGAGAAAGGCATTCGCATGAACGGCGCGTTGCCGGAGATCGTCACGATCGGCGAGAACGGCATTACGGAAAACGATCTGCTGGTCCACGATATCTATCTCAAGGATCCTTCGGTGGCGTTCATGCTCGCGCGCATGGAGCAGCCGGAGTTTCCGCAGCCGGTCGGTATCTTCCGCGCAATCGAGCGCCCGACGTATGAGGACATGATGGCCGATCAAGTCCACGCGGCGATTGCGAAATCCGGTCCCGGTAGTTTGGAAAAACTCATTAACAGCGGCGAGACGTGGGTGGTTGAATAACCACCCACTCGCCCACCTCACGGCTGTCGCGCAACCTGATCGACCCTGCCTGCGTAGTAACAAAACATTTCTAACCCGGAGAAAATTAACGTGACCACTGCCAAGCCCCTGTTCTGTCTGATTTCTGTTTTCGTTCTGTGTCTGACAATCCTTGCGCCGCAATTTCAGACGCCGTTGTTCGCTCAACAAACGGCGGCCGCAAAGCCCGCGGCAAGCGCGACTGATTACAGCGCGCCACTCGCCGCGATCGAGAAAGCCCTCGATGACAAACGAAAAGAACTCGGCATTCCCGGCATGTCGCTGGTCATCGTGAAAGACGATCAGATCATTTACCTGAAGGGCTTGGGCTTGAAGGACGTCGACAAACAGCTTCCGGTCACGCCCGACACGCGTTTCGCCATCGGTTCAGCGACGAAAGCGTTTACAGCGATGCTCGCAGTGATGAGCGCCGACGAAGGCAAGCTCTCGCTCGACGATTCGCCCAAGAAGTTTCTGCCCTACTTCACGCTGCGCGATCCGGACGCCGCCGCAAAGATCACGCTGCGCGATCTGCTCTCGCATCGTTCGGGTTTGAACCGAACGGATCTCGCGATGGTTTCCGGCGTGTTCAATCGCGAGGAGTTGATCAAAGTCGCTGGACAAGCGAAGCCGACCGCAAAACTCGGCGAGAAGTTTCAGTACCAGAACGTGATGTACTCCGCCGCCGGTGAAGCAGTCGCGCAGGCGCAAAAATCAACCTGGGACAAACTAATCGCTACACGCATTTTCAAGCCGTTGGGAATGAAGAACAGCGACACGTCCGTCGCCACGATGCAGAAGTCAAACGACTACTCGTTTGGTTACGACTACAACCCGAGCACGAAAGAAACGCGCCATCTACCACAGCGCGAAATCGAACCAGCCGCTCCGGCCGGCGCGATCAACTCCAGCGCGCGCGACATGGCCCAGTGGCTGCGTCTGATGTTGAATGGCGGCAC
This sequence comes from uncultured Blastocatellia bacterium, assembly GCA_946480785.1. The sequence goes on from CAMLLD010000042.1 coordinate 14,878, forward strand.
TATTAACGGCCGCCGGCTCGTTTCCGAAAAAGGTTTCGACGAATTAACACGCAAGCAGATCAACGTCGCCGGAAGCATCGACTACGGCCTGGGTTGGTTTCTGCGACAGTGGAACGGTCACAAGGTCGTCGAGCACGGCGGCAACATCGACGGTTTCAATTCGCAGGTCGCCTTCATGCCCGATCAGAAACTCGGCTTCGTGTTGCTGACGAACGTGACCGCGTCGCCACTCGGCACGTTTGCGATGAGCACCATTTGGAAGAACATTGTAGGCGAACCGAAGAACGTTGCGGATGGTCCAACGACCGCGGCAAGCGATCCGAAAGTTGAAGTCGGCAAATACTTACTCGCAGCGGCGGGTGTGAATTTCGAAGTCACGATCAAAGATGACAAGTTGACGTTAACCGTCCCGGGCCAACCGCCGTATCCGCTCAAGAACATCGGCGGCCGTCGTTACCAGCTAATGGAGCCCGCGCCGGCAGGATTCTTCGCTACGTTCAGACCAGCGAAAGACAAACCAACCGAAACCGAACTGTATCTCGAACAGCCGCAGGGCAACGCCGTGTTGACGAAGCTTTCAGCAGACAGCGCTGTTGTGCCCACTACCGTCAGCGACACCAAGCCGCCGATCGCAATCGACGACCTGCTAGCGAAGATGATCGCCGCTTACGGCGGTGAAGAGAACATCCGCAAACACAACTCATCGTTGACAACGATCGAAGTCGATCTCGAGAACCAGGGTGTGCAAGCGAAAGGCACGATCAGCGCGCGTGCTCCAAACATGAGCGCCAGCGAGTTGACGTTTACGGCGCTCGACAAGAAGCTCGGCACGCAGGTGAGTTACTTCGACGGTAACAACGGCGGTGAAATGGTGAGCTTCGCCCCGGCCGAAACTTACACCGGCAAACGTCTCACAGACATCAAGGCCGCGGCCGATTTCTACGACGTCCTCAACTGGAAGAAGAACTACGAGAAGATCACTTTCAAGAAGATGGGCAAGGTCGGCGACGAAGAGGTCTACGTGATCGAACGGCGCAACGAGAAAGGCACGCCGGTCACTGACTACGTCTCGACGAAATCGTTTCTCGTGCTGCGTCGCGACTCGCTCATCGCGAGTGAAACTTCCGGCGTAGAGCTGCCGCAGACAGAATGGTTCAGCGACTATCGCAACGTCGACGGCGTGATGGTCCCGTTCAAGCAAGTGTCAAACAACATCGCGAACGGCGACATCGTAGTGCGCGTGATCGACATGAAATTCAACGCGGAAATTCCCGACAGCGTCTTTAGCAAACCTGCCACACTCACTCACTGAAAGCGCCTTTTTTCTACAAAAGCGCCACAGTGAAAGCGGTACGCTTGCGAACAGACAAAATGGTTGCTTAACAAAAGTTTGTCTAGTGACACTCACCCACAACTCTGTAAATTTGGATCGACTCAAAGGTTTGGATCGCGCGACTCCATTTAAATGGGTTTTCAGAAGATTGTAGCTACATCTCGATCGCGGCCCACTTCGCGATCAAGATGCGCGCTCCTCGCTCTTTACGCCAATTACTCACACTCCTTCGGCCTTCAGCCTTTCGTAGATCTTCCACTTGGCATCGTCATTGCACATTACCACCGCACTTAACCGTCTCCCCGGTTTATTTGCAATTCAGTTGCTCTGACACATCGTTGTGAAAGAGGTGCACTCTCGCGCGACTGCTCAGCAATGTGAGCGAGGGCGAGGGCGAGATATTGGTTTTTGGAAAGTGAGAATCTAGCTATGAGAAAACTCTGGTCCTTATTGATTGCGTCCTGTCTCTGCCTCGCAGCGGCGAGCGTGTTTGGTCAGGACGTGCAAACGAAAGGCTTCATCGGTGGCTCTGTCACCGACCAGGCCGGCGCGGCAGTACCGGGCGCCAAGGTCACTGTCACTGGTCAACAAGTCGAACGAAGTGCAACGACCAACGAGAGTGGCATCTACCGAATTGAGAACCTCGAACCCGGTACCTACACAGTGCGGGTCGAGCAGCCCGGTTTCAAAGCCGCGGTCGCAAACAACGTGACCGTATTCGTCGGTCGCGAGTCCACCATCAACATGAAGTTGGAAACGGGCGAGATCACCGCGACTGTTGACGTTACCGCAACTGCCGGCGGCATCGATCAAACAAGCACTTCGACAGGTCAGAATTTGAATGACCAACTGTTTCAGAACATTCCCGTGCAGCGGCAAGTCTCGAGTCTGTTTTATCTTTCCCCGGGAGCGACGGACAGCATCAACGGCGGACGTGACAATCCGTCAGTTGCGGGCGGCTCAGCACTGGACAACCTCTACGTCGCCGACGGTGTAAACATCACCAACTCCGCGTTCGGCGGCATCGGAACTTTCTCGCGGTCGTACGGCGCACTCGGCACCGGCATCAACACTTCGTTCATTAAAGAAGTGCAGGTGAAGACCGGTGGCTTCGAACCGCAGTATGGCCAGTCGATCGGCGGTATCGTAAACATCATCACGCAATCGGGTGGCAACGAGTATCACGGTTCGATCTACGGCTTCGCGCGACCAAGCGCCTTCGAAGCTACTCGCCGGCAAGCCGACGATACCCGGGTTAACAAGCAAGGCGATCTGCTCCACGAAGAAAACTACGACGTGGGCGCTGACGTCGGTGGTTACGTTCCGGGCCTGAAGAACAAGTTGTTCTTCTTCGGCTCATTCAACCCGACGGTGCGACGTGAGATCGTTACCGGCTCGCACGCTAATGCGAATGACATCTCGGCCGGCATCGGCGACATTGTCAACTCGGGATTGTTTCTCCAGCGCGGTGAGTTTGCGCGGCGTTATCGCACGTGGAACTACGCCGGCAAGCTCGACTGGGTCGTCAATCAGAATCATCAGCTAACCTTCTCGATCTTCGGCGATCCGACAAGGACTAACAATTCTTCGTTCGCGTTTCTGAACATCGACAACAACACGGCCGACAGCATTCTCGATTACGGCACGCGCAACTGGGCCGTACGTTACAACGGTTCGCTGTCGAACACCTGGACCATCAATTCAAACTTCAGCCAGGGCAAGAGTCATTTCAACGAAACCGGTTTTGCGAACATCAATCAGATCGCCATTCGCCTGCCCATCGATCCGATTCGCGGCAACTACACCGCGGTTGGCCGCGGCTTCTTTGAACCCACCGAGAGTACTAACTGGAAGTGGGACCTCAACACCGCGAAGATCTGGAACCACTGGGGCCAGCACACGATCGGTGTTGGTTACACGTATCAGCGATCGCTCTATTCCGGCAGCCGCGAGCGCAGCGGCCCGAGCTTCCCGATTCCCTCTGCAAACGCGATCGGAACTTCAGCCGAGGATCTCGGCATTCCGGCGTCGGCAGTGGGTGTACCCTTCAACGTACAGTTCCGTTTGCGCGCACAGGCAGACACCTGCACGTTGTGCCCGCTGTTTAATGTTCGCGGCACACTCGTTCCCGTGTCGTTGCAGGTCTTCCGTGGGGAATTTGGACCACCGAACTTCGACACGCGCGGAAACTACAATGCCGGTTACGTTCAGGACACGTGGCGTATCAACAAGCACATCACGGCGCTACTCGGCCTGCGCTCGGAGCAGGAGAGAGTGATTGGTAGCCCGAATTCGGTTACCGGAAATCGCTACGCTTATAGCTTCACCGACCAGTGGGCGCCGCGCCTGGGCGTTGCTGTTGACCCGACCGGCAGCGGCAACATCAAGTTGTATTACAACTTTGGCCGCTTCTTCGAATTTCTGCCGCTCGACGCTGCTGAGCGTTCGTTGTCGCAGGAACTCGATTTCACCGGCGCGCGCTTTGCACCGGCATTCACAGTCAACGGTGCGGGCCAACGTATCGTGACGCTCGATGCGAATGGCGCCCCGATACCCGTTATCGATGCTGCTCACTTGCTGAGTGGAACAGAAGAAGCCGGTGGATTGACGAATGCTATCGCCACTTCCGCTTCGGATCTCAGCGCTATCACCGCGGGAACGAAACTCGGCTTCCAGGATGAACACATCATCGGCGCCGACTTCCAGTTGCCGCATAACTTCGTCCTTTCGGTTCGCTATCAGTATCGCAATCTGAAGCGCGTCATTGAGGACATGGCGGTGCTGTCGCCGGAAGCGGCAAACGCCGGCATCGGTCAGACGTTCTTCATCGGTAACCCGAGCTCACGGCTCGACGCCGCGACCAACATTCAGGAATTTACGTTCCCGATTGGCGGCACGGCGCCGGCTGGATGTACTTCCGGAATTAGCACGGAAGTTGATGATCCCATCACCGGCGCGCCGCTGGGCAACGTCTGCTTCAGCGCGAACGGCATCAATCCGGTGACGGGTGGATCGCTGAACGTTCCGGACGGTGTTCCGGACGGCTTCGCCGATCCGGTTCGCAAGTACAAGGCATTTGAGTTTGAGTTGAACAAGCGGTTCACCAACAACTGGCAACTCTTGTCCAACTTCCGCATTGCTTCTTTGCGTGGCAACTACGAAGGACACCTGCGTAATGACAACGGCCAGACTGATCCTGGAATCAGCTCGCTGTTTGACTTCACGCAAGGTCTCTTCAATTTGCTCGGCGATCAATTTGCGATTGGACCACTCAACACCGATCGCCGCTTCGTGTCGAACATCTATGCCAGCTACGGTTTCGGCCGCAATCACACCGGTTTCAATGGCCGGTTCTTGAACGGCCTGAACCTCGGCCTGGGTTTCCACATGGAATCGGGCATACCGATCAGCGAATTTCTGCCACACCCTGTTTATCTGAACGCCGGCGAGGTTCCCGTTGGCGGTCGCGGTAAGTTGGGACGCACGCCGTTCTACAACCAACTGGATCTGCATGCAGACTACCCGTGGGTGATCAATGAACGCGCGCGCATCAGCTTCATCGCCGACTTCTTCAACGTGACGAACAACCGTCGGTTACGTTTGCCGGACCAGTTCCGCCAGCTCGATCTCGGCGCGGACAATCCCGACTTCTTGCAGCCGTCGACCATCAATCTGACGTCTGGTTTCCACTTGCCATTCTCCATGCGACTGGGAGCTCGTTTTGAGTTTTAGAGCTTTCATCTGAGGAGGTGTTTTACAGGGAGGGATGACTATTCCCTCCCTTTTTTGTTTGGAGTAGAATCAGCGCGCATCAGTTACCCCGCATCGGCCTCGAGGAGGCACGCCATGACAAAATTGAGAATACGGTTGCTGTTTTCGAGCATCCTGACGATAGGTCTTTGTCACTTCGCCGGCATCGCTCAAGTGCAGACCAGTCCGCAGGCCGCTACCGTCGAGATTCACGGTCAGGTGCGTTTGGTTCAGGGCGGCGCGCCGGCGGCTAATGTCTTAGTGCGACTGGAGAGTTATGAAGGCGGTGGTTCGATCAGCGAAGCGTTCACCGATCGTCTCGGGAAGTTTCGGTTTACTTCATTGCCGCCGGCTATCTATTCGATACGCGTACATCAGCCCGGGTTTCGCGACACCGAACAGAACGTCGACATGACGACGCAGTCGAGTGGGTTGGTCTTGCTTCAGATTGCGCCTGATACGTCGACTGGTTCTTCTTCGACCGGCTCGGGAAGTATCAACGCCGCGATCCCCGCAGCGGCGCAGAAGGAATTTGACAAGGGCGTCGCTGCTTTGAGTGAAGGCGGGAAAGACAAGCTCACGTTCGCCGTGCGTTGTTTTGAAAAAGCGATCGAGATCGAGCCGAAGTTTGTGGAAGCGCGTTTGAAGCTTGGTACTGCTTACATGGATCTCGGCGAGTGGGACAAAGCTGAGAAGGCGCTAACCATGACAGTTGCTGCGGAGCCGCGCGCCTTCAATGCGATGTTCGCGCTCGGCGAAGTTTATCTGCGGCAGAACAAACTCACCGAAGCGGAGAACGAGATCGTTAACGGGCTTGCGATCCAGAGTCAGTCAGACCTCGGCCACTTCACTCTGGCGCGCGTTTACTGGGAGAAGGGTCGCACGATCAAGGATCTCGCGGAAGCGCGGCCGGTGTTGGAAAAGTGTTATCAGGAAGTGAAGCACGCGTTGACCCTGAATCCGAATTTGGGCGGCGCACACTTGTTGAAAGGAAATCTACTGCTGCGCGCCGCGCGTCCGGCTGATGCGGTTACTGAGTTTGACGAGTATCTGCGTCTCGAACCGAACGGCGCGTTTGCAAATGAGACCCGCGCGCTCGTCGAGCGGATCAAGAAAGCCAGCGCCGCCACGCACTGAACTGCTGCTCTCAGGTTTCGGCGACTTCAGAGCGCGACGCTATGCTCGTGCGAAGTAGTCGAAGACTTCGGCCAAGTCACTCTTGTACTCGTCGCGCATGCCGTTGCGGCGAATCAGAAATCCGGCGGCGCCGCGATACTGCACGCGCAAGTGTTTTCTGACAAACCACGACTTGCTTCGCGGATCGTTTGGATCCCGTCGCCTTAAAGCGTCGGGTTTGAGTGTGAAATCGAGCTTCGCGTCACGCAGTTGTTCGTAGAGCAGCCATTCCGCGCTGGTTTCCATAAAGAGCTCGCGCAATTCGATCGCTTTGATGAGCGCGAGACGTGAGGTCCAGCGATTCCGCGCGAAGAACTTCGCGATGCCCTCGGGTCCGCGGTTCTCGATGGGCTGTTTCAACTCGCGCACTTCGCTGAGTCGATAAACAACCTGCTCTTCGTCTGGGTTGCGTTCGCTGGACCACGGCGTCTCGATCTCGCCACGCTTCTTGATTTCAAATCCTTCGACTTGCGCTAAGTGCGTGATTGCGTCTGGTGTTCGCAGCGGCGCGGTCGCATAGAACGCGATCGATCGCGACAATAGTTGTCTCGGCTCGCGCTGAGACAACGGCGTGTAGAAACGCCGGTTCGTCTTGATCCACTCAAGGCGCTCATTCGCGTTTCGCCCGAGCGGCGCGATGAGCACTGGTTCTCTCTCGGCTTTCTGCCACGCACGCAGCTGCTCCACAAACATCGGCGGCGAAACGGCTTTCTCATTTGTAAGCCAACCGGCACGTTGCAACATCAGACGCAGCCACTCTTCGAGATACTGGGTTTCTGTGGGTAAGAACGGCGCTGCCCCGATGCCGGACCGTTGCAACCTCGACCAGAAGTGATTATCGCGAAAGCGGTCCTCCAGATCGGCATACGGGAAAAGTGTCACTGCCTTGATGTACGTGTCTTTCATCGTTTCCGAATTCACGTCCTGCAATCCCGTTTCTATCAGCAGGAGGTCTCGATAGCGGTGCAGCACGTCTATCGCTTCCAACGGTGGTCCGGGAGATCCGACCTGCGTTACATAATCGAGTTCCGGATTGAGTCCATATTTTGCTTCGCACACGATCCACATCGTGTGCCGGCGCGGATCGCGAAAGGCCCGGACAACGGTGGGCTGTTGCGGCAGGATCAACGCGCCGAGTTTGTAACGCGGGTTGTAAGTCAGTTCGAGTGAGCGATCGCCTTGCGAAAACCTGACCGTCTGCGTTGTCCCGTGTTTCAGACGAACCATCAATCCGTTTTCCTCGATCGAAAACAGTTCCTGCGCTGGAATTCGTTCGCCCGTGAGCTTCGCTATCAAGCGGATCAAAGCGAGGTAGCACCAGTACTCATACAACTGATCGGTTTCCTTCATCGAGAGCCCCACCTGGCCGCTGTTCGCACGCAGCGCTTGAAGCAGGATTAAACAGGCGCGGTAAGCTTCGCGATAGCCGGGCCGCGATTGCAGCACGAGCGACGTGAAGCCGGCAGGGGCAAGTCCTTTGGCATCGGCGAGCGGCGCGAGTTTTTGCAGCGTCGCGATTCGGTCTTCGAGCTCTGCGATCTCTTCGAGGACGCGCCGCCCGCGCAGTGTTTGCTGCGTGCCACGTTTGCGTTCGCGGAGCTGAATCTCCGCGAGGCTTTTACGGATGCGCGTTAATTGAGTCGCTAACCAGCGGTGTTCGGGAGTGTCTAAAGTTACCAAACTGCGCCGCTCCGGCAATCTCTCATGCAGCACACGGCCTGAGCTGGTTCTGAACTTCGCACCCTGGCCTTTGCCTTGAAGAATCATCTTGCGGATCGTTGCATCCGGTCGTCGTATTCTTTCGACTCTCGTCGGCACGCGCTCGCGAGTCATGCCGTGATGCGGATGTTGTTCGATGTAGTGGAGCGCGCGCTCGAGATCGTTGATGACGTGGCGCAGCATGAGTGTCCATTCGAGCCGCGAGGAAGATTCCGAAGCGCTTGCGAAACCGAAGTGGTACGTCGAGCGCAGATACTCGAGCACGAGCCCCGTCTGGATTTCTTCGATGTCGGCAGTCAGCGCAGCATAGTCGTTCGCGTAATCGAGTCGCGTGGGAAACACTTCGATTTCAAATTCATACTCGGCGCGTCCTTCGGCGTAGACTGCAAACCGGCTGCGCCCGATTTCGTTTCGGAAGTTAACGTCGCCGTAAACGATATTGCGGTCGGGCGATGAATGAAGTGTTTGCAGGATTGCCGGATCGCGGTGTCTGAGCTCGACGTGCTTTGCGCCTGAGCCGCGCAACAACAGGTTGTAAGTCGTGGCTTCGAATACACGTGGGCCAACTTCGACCTGAAGGTTATTTCCTACTTCAGCGGGCAAACCACGGCGCCAGACGTTGATGTTCTTATCTGCTTGTTGTCGTAACGATATGGCAAGCCGTCCGTCGGCAGTCGGGCCGTCGCTTGCCGTTGCCGGCAATTCGTCGGTCCAACTCAGGGACGTTTGGTTTGTCTCGATCCGAAAGACGTCAGCCACGAATAATTACAACCAAAAAGATGTGTAGCCATCTGCTTCCAATCGTTGCCACATCAAGCACAAGCGCGCCGCCAGCCGGGGATACTCGCTCTTCGTGAGCGCGGACGGCCGGCCCAGCGATTCCCACTTTTCCAAAATCGCATTCACTTCCTCATCCGACTCCAACGGCACTCCCGACGTGGCCCAACCCAAAAGACCGAACACAGATCGCTTGATGGCGCTGCTGCTGCCGACGATGCGCGGCAGAATCTTCATCTGCAACGCGAGATCGAGCGGATCTACCGCGTTGCCTTCATGGTCTACGAACGCGTCAGAGATCTGTTGCGCGTGCAGTAGATAAAACGCGACTTCGTCGCGCGTTCGATAGCCGACCTGTAACTGCGCCGGCGTCAGCAGAATGTTGACGGCTTGTAGCGCAGCGATCGCGCGGCTGATCTCCGAGAGTTGTTCGTCAGTTGGTTTGACCAGTTCGCTCAACTGAATCTTGATCGGGTTCCACGACGTGACCGGCCACGTTGAGATCGTGCGCACACGTTTTTCGTTCGGGTTCCATTGCGCGAGATTTACCTCCGAGAGTTCGATCGTAAACGCACGGTCGAGCACCTTGCGGCTGAAGTAGTGTGTGCTTTCGTCCATGTTCACAGTGCCGACGATCGCGAGGTTTTCGGGAATGACGACTTCACGCCATTCCGCATCTGCTTCCTTCGGCACTGGCCCGATCAGCGGTCCCGTGCGATAGCCGCCGTTCTCCTGCGGATAGCGATCCTCGATGCGGCTGAGCACTTCCGCGAAATACTGTTCCACGCGCGCGAGGTTCATCTCATCGATGATGCAGGTGCAAAACTGATCGCTGTTGGCGGTCGCGTGGTGAGCGATCTCGAGCACTGGTCCAGGACGAAAATTGCCGTCGAGATCCGTATAGCCGAGCACATCAGCGCTGTCCGTCCAATCAGGTCGAACCGGAACCAGCTTCGACTCGCCGCCCGTCGCTTCCGCCACCAGCGCCGGCAGTTTTGATTTGCCGGTGCCGGTGATGCCGGCAAGAATGACGAACGGTTTTGTGCGCACGGCAGTGATGTATTGCGCTATCTGCCACGGCTCGTAGATGAATCCCCGATCCGCGATGTAAGCGATGACTTCGTGAATCGCGGTCGCGATCTGGAAATTCGGCTGTGGTGGACCAGGAACGATGCCGGAAGGCGGCGGCGCTTCCGGTTCGCGAAAATATTGTTGCTCGAGATACTGATCGTATGCCTGCAACAGCAGCTTGAGGTCGTTTAGCAATTCGACGTCGTTTGGGAGTGCTCCTCTGCGATAAAGCTTGTAGGTGATAACGGAGGCCTTGTAATCCCTCGCGGGCCCGCGCTCGGTGTGCAGATCGATCCCCTGATCCATCACAAAGCCGATCTGTTTCAACGACTGAAGCGCGGGCAAATCGCGCAGCAAGCGATCGGCGCGGGAGCGCAAAATTCTTCGACTTCCGGGAGTGCCGTGCTGTTCCTTCGCATTGGCCGCGCCCTGGTTGAGCGTGAGGTAAACGCCCGACAGATCCTGGCGAAACAGGTAAACGGGATAGACGCCCTTCTGTGTTGAATGCGTCTCTCGATCATCGAGCAGCGCAATCCACGGCACGTGGGCCCAGCTTCCCTTGCCGACACTCCATTTCACTTTCAACGTGGGACGACTGACGCGATCCTGAAAGTAAGCGGCCAGCTCTTCGAATACCGGCCACACTTCCGCCTCGCGGGCAAACGGCTTGAAGCGAGCATGACTATAGTTCGCGAGGATGTGGTCGAAAGCCGACTTGATGCACGTTTCTAAATCCTGGGCCATTGCGGTGCGTGAGAGCGCCGCTATGCTACTCCGTTCCCGCGCCGCTGTCTACAGTTGAGAGTGCGCAGATGAGAGTGCGAATTGATTTGCGTCGCGGAGTAACGTCGGATTACTTCCGCATGCCCGGAGTCGACGGCTGATTCGTGCTTGGTTTGCTGGCGTCGGTTGCTGTGTGTTGTCGCGAAGCGTCGGAGAACATTTTGTTTGCTCGTTGACGCCGGCCGCGCAATGCAGGCGTGTCGGCCTTGGCTTCGCGGTTTTGATCCGGATTACCCGCAAAACCTGTTTGCTGTCCGCGCGGCTTCGCAGGTGTGCCCGCCTTGTGCTGGTCCTTTTTCGTTCCCACCTTGTTAACCTCCCGTGTCCTCTGCCTCAACTTTTGTCTTGCGACGTGTCGCTTTCAGCTTGCGTCCCAATGACCATTTCAAACTTGGGGGCGTTACGAGTGTAGTGATGATAACCATGATCACGACCGCGCCGAAAGTAGACGGACTGATCACCGGCTCATTCACTCCCGCGGGAGACGGCAACATCAGCGTCGCGCCGATCCCCGCGAAGATCAAACCCACTTCACCGCGCGGGATCATTCCCAAACCAACCGCGAGCCGGTTGACGCCACGATCTAAAACAGCGAGACCGCAAACCTGTTTGCCGAGGATCGCCGCGATCGTCAGCATCGCCGCAAATCCGAGAATGTCCAGACGCGCAAACAGCCGCAGATCGACTTTCAATCCCATCAACACGAAAAAGATCGGCACGAGCACCGTGCTGACCGGCTGCAACAGGTCGTGCAGATCGCGCTCGGTGCGTCCGCCCTTTGGCCGGTAGTGAACTTCGTCGAGCACGAGCCCGGCCGCAAACGCGCCCACGATCGGCGCGAGTCCGACTTTATTCGCGGCCCACGCGAGAATCAGACACGCCGAAATCGCGAACGTCAGCAACACGCCGCGCGTCTCGAGCCGGCCCGCGCCGCGCAGCAACCGCGGCATTAGCAAGTAGCCAATCACGATCGCGCCGACCAAAAACACCAACGACTTCAGCGAGATCAACGCCACGTCCATTACCGACAGCACGCCGCCCGTAGACGCCGCGCGAATCGCGCCACTCACAATCGCGAGTACCAGCAATCCGAGCACGTCGTCGATCACAGCGGCGCCGAGAATTATTCGCGCTTCGCGTGTCGCCAGTTTGCCGAGATCCTGGAAAACTCGCGCCGTGATGCCGACGCTCGTTGCGCACAGCGTCGCGCCGATGAAGATGTGGACCAACTGCGGCTCGTCGGGAATGAAGTAAGCCGACACCGCCCAACCGAGAAAGAACGGGGCGATGACACCTACAATGGCCACGAGCAACGACGACCAGCCGACCTCCATCATCTTTTTCAGATCAGATTCGAGACCGACTTCAAACAGCAGGATAATCACGCCGAGTTCGGCGAGTGCCGCAATCGTTCCGTTGGTCTTGAGTGGCTCGGCACGTGTGAAGCCGAAGAGGACAAGGCTGCCCAGAACGATACCAGCGAACAGTTCGCCCAAAACCCCGGGTTGTTTGAGCCGTTCGAAGACTTCGCCGCCGATTTTGGCGCAGACCAGCATCACCGCCACGCCAATCAGGACGGTCGGGTCTAAGTCATGCGGGGCGGCTGGTTCGATAGCCATCTTTTTCCGGGGTCGACCGATTATGTCACAAGCCAGAGTAGCTCACTGAAAATGTATTTCCATTCTCAGTTTGCATTCAGGCGAGACACGTCGCATAATGCGCCCCACTAACGACGCCCCGGGCGTCCAAAAGCCCCAGACAAAAAGATGGCGACTCCTATCAGATGGACCCAGCGCGGACGTGTCACGCCTTATGGTGACCCCAAGCGGACTGACACTCCGTTACGTTCCCTGGCTCTGAGTCTGACCCACGTCGCCCGCGCCGCGCTCAGTGAGCCGTACATGCTCACCATCGAGCACAAGCGAATTCAGCTCAATCGACTGCCGAAAGCATTCGACGGCTTCCGCGTCGTCCAGCTTTCCGACGTTCATCACGGCCCGTTTTCTGACCGCGAACAGATCGAACGAGCAGTCGAGACGGCGAATCGCCTTCAGCCGGACATCATCGCGCTGACCGGTGACTACATTTCCAAAGAGCGTCATTACGCCGCGCCTTGCGCCGAGATGATGGGCAAATTAAAGGCGCGTTTTGGCGTTTACGCCGTGCTTGGCAATCACGACCACTGGACCGACGCGGCTTTGATTACCGACCTTTTCCGCGCCGAAGGAATCACCGTGCTGATCAACGAAGGCATGCGCTTCGAAAAAGACGGCTCGGCTTTCTGGCTGGCTGGTGTGGACGATTCGATGGTCGGTCTGGAAGACGTTTCACTCGCCCTCGCCGGTGCGCGCGATGACGAGATGAAGCTGCTTTTGGCCCATAATCCGATTGTTTTGCGACGCGCTGTTCGCGCTTCGATCGATCTCGTCCTAAGCGGTCACACGCACGGCGGCCAGGTCGCCATTCGCGGCGAACGCGCCACCGCGCGGCCGCGCAAACGTTTGCTCAAAGGACTCTGGCGTCAGGGAAACACGCAGATTTACGTTAACCGCGGCTTGGGAACAGTCGTGCTGCCCATCCGCTACGGTTGCCCTCCTGAAATCTCTTTACTGGAATTGCGAAGTAAATAACTGCTGCTAACGTGTCATCTCGGATTGTTACCGTCCCGAACCTGCTCACTGTGTTTCGGATGGTTTTGATCCCGGTCTTCGTCTCTCTCCTCTTCTATCAGAAGTTCGTCTACGCCCTGTGCATCTTCGTTCTGGCCGGTATCACTGACGGTCTCGACGGCCTGCTCGCGCGCCGCTTCGACCAAAAGTCACAACTCGGGACGATCCTCGACCCGATCGCCGACAAGCTGATGCTCGTCACCTCGTTCGTCGTCCTATCGATGCGCGCCGTCTTCCCGCATCCGGTGCCGTCGCATCTGCCGGTGCCGTTCTGGGTGACGGTGGCCGTAATCAGCCGCGACGTCTTCATCCTCGTCGGCGCGGCGGCCATCAACATCGTCACCGGCTTTCGTCGTTTTCGGCCGTCGCTACTGGGCAAAATCAACACGACCGTCCAGATCGTCGCCATCGCCGCCATCATCTTCGCCGCCAGCGTCCCTTACGGCACCGGCTATTACCTACCCACCATCTACACCACAGTCTTCGCCCTGGCCGTACTCTCCGGCGCTCACTACGTCTTCTTCGTCTCCAAACTCGTCAACGAAGACCGCCGCGAAGACCGTCGCGCGGAGGGAAACACACTCAATTAAAGTTGACAACGATACACTCAAGCTTTATATTGTGCAGGCGTTCAACTCGAGGAGACTAAATAAAGATGAGCAAGATTATTGGAATTGACCTTGGAACAACCAACTCAGTGGTTGCGGTGATGGAAGGCGGCGAGCCGACCGTGATTACCAACTCCGAAGGTGGCCGCACCACACCATCCGTGGTCGCCTTCACCAAAGACGGGAGCCGCCTTGTTGGCCAGGTGGCCAAGCGGCAGGCGGTAACCAATCCGGAAAATACCGTTTACTCGATTAAGCGGTTCATGGGACGCCGGTACAACGAAGTTACCGAAGAGATCAAGCAGGTCCCATACAAAGTTCAGGGCGCGGGCAATGGCGACGTGCGAATCAGCGCGGGGGGCAAGGAGTGGAGCCCGCCGGAGATCTCGGCGATCATTCTGCAAAAAATGAAGCAGTCGGCTGAAGACTATCTCGGTCAGAAAGTCGACAAGGCTGTGATCACGGTGCCGGCTTACTTCAACGACTCGCAACGTCAGGCCACCAAAGACGCCGGCCGGATCGCCGGTCTCGAAGTGATGCGTATCGTCAACGAGCCGACGGCGGCGGCGCTCGCCTACGGTCTCGACAAAAAGAAAGACGAGACGATCGCGGTATTCGACTTCGGCGGCGGCACGTTTGACATTTCGATCCTCGAAGTGGGCGAAGGCGTGGTCGAAGTGAAGTCGACCAACGGCGACACGCACCTCGGCGGTGACGACATCGACGAGCGGCTGATCGAGTGGATCATCGAAGAGTTCAAGAAAGACCAGGGCATCGATCTTTCGAACGACAAAATGGCGTTGCAGCGTCTGAAAGAAGCCGCTGAAAAAGCCAAGATCGAGCTTTCGAGCACGATGGAGACGGAAATCAATCTGCCGTTCGTGACGGCCGATCAGTCCGGCCCGAAACACCTCGCGATGAAACTGACGCGCTCGCGGTTCGAGCAGCTCGTCGATCCGATTCTGTCGCGGCTGCGTAATCCGGTCGAAACGGCGTTGAAGGACGCCGGCCTCGATGCGAAGAAGATCGACGAAGTGGTGCTGGTCGGTGGTTCGACGCGCATTCCGAAGGTCCAGGAAATCGTGAAAGACATGTTTGGCAAGGAGCCAAACAAGAGCGTGAACCCGGACGAAGTGGTCGCGATCGGCGCGGCCGTGCAGGCCGGCGTCTTGTCGGGTGAGAAGACTGACATCCTGTTGCTCGACGTCACTCCGCTGAGTCTCGGTATCGAAACTCTCGGCGGCGTGTTCACGAAGTTGATCGAGCGCAACACGACGATCCCGACGCGGAAGTCGGAGATCTTCTCGACTGCTTCCGACAACCAGACGTCAGTGGAAGTTCACGTGCTGCAAGGCGAGCGACCGATGGCGGGCGACAATCGCACGCTCGGTAAGTTTCACCTCGTCGGTATTCCACCGGCGCCGCGCGGTATGCCGCAGGTTGAAGTCGCTTTCGACATCGACGCCAACGGTATCGTGAACGTGTCTGCGAAAGACATGGGCACGGGCCGCGAGCAGAAGATAACGATCACGGCTTCGTCGGGCTTGTCGAAGGAAGAGATCGACAAGATGATGAAGGACGCGGAGTCGCACTCTGCCGACGACGCTCGCAAGCGCGAAGAGATCGAAGCGCGCAACCGCCTCGATGGTCTCGTCTATCAGATGGAGAAGACGCTCTCCGAGAACCGCGAGAAAGTCGGCGCAGTGGCGGGCGATGTTGAATCGGCGATCGCGGAAGCGAAGAAGGCGTTGGCCGAAGGCGGCGTCGAACGACTCAACGAGGCGTTCAATCAACTGCAATCCGCTTCGCATAAGCTGGCGGAAGCGTTGTATCAGCAAGCGCCGCAACCGGGAGCGGAAGCGGCCGGCGGTGGCGAACAGGCTTCGGCAGCCGGTGCGTCGTCTTCCTCGGGCACTGCCGGTGACGACAACGTGATCGACGCCGAGTATGTTGACGTGGATGAGAATAAGTAACGCTGAACTGTTCCAAGGTCGGTTGATGATGAGAAGGCGGAGACGATAGACTCCGCCTTTTCGTCAAGACAAGCAAATGGCAAAGCAAGACTATTACGAGATCCTGGGCGTCAAGCGCGACGCGAAGCCGGAAGAGATCAAGAAGGCTTATCGGCGGCTCGCGCGCAAGTATCATCCGGACGTGAACCCCGGCGACAAATCCGCCGAGGAACGTTTCAAGCTCATGTCCGAAGCGCACGACGTGCTTTCCGATCCGAAGAAGCGCTCCGTTTACGATCGCTTCGGCCAGTATTCGGAAAACCTTGCTGATGCAGCGGCGCGTGGCGCTGGACCATCGAGCGGCGGCCGCACCGCGTCAGGCTTTGACTTCACGGGTTTCGATTGGGGCAGCGGGTCAACTTCAAGCAGCAGCGGCGGATCGGGAACGAGCTTCAAAGACATCTTCGCGGATCTGTTCGGCGGCGGCTCGGCGAAGGAGAAAGAACCACCGCGGCCGCAACCACAACGCGGCGCAGACATCGAGATGCCTTTGAGCGTCACGTTTGAAGAAGCAATCAAAGGACTGACTACCAATCTCACCGTGAATCGTTCCGAGCAGTGTTCGCGTTGCAACGGCGCGGGCGACATCGGTGGACCAGTGGTTGTTTGTTCGACGTGCAAAGGAACGGGCCAGGTGCAGCGCGCCGGAGGGCGTTTGCGTTTCGCGCAGGAGTGTCAGGACTGCGGCGGTACGGGCCGGCGCCGTGCCCCGTGTTCGCTTTGTAACGGCAAAGGTGTGACGCCGAAAACTGAGACTGTGAAGGTTCGCATACCGGCTGGTGTCGAGACTGGCTCGCGGGTCCGCATTCCCGGGAAGGGCCACGGCGGACGTTTGGGCGCTCCCGCGGGAGATCTGCATATCATCACGAACGTTGGCGAACACAAATACTTCACGCGCAAGGGTGACAATATTTATGTGACGGTGCCGATCACGGTGCCGGAAGCAGCTCTCGGCGCGAAGATCGAAGTGCCGACTGTTGAGGGGAAGTCGCAGTTGCGCATTCCGCCGGGCACGCAGTCGGGGCAGAAGTTTCGTTTGCGCGATCGCGGCGCGCCCTCGTTGCGCAATCCCGGTGCGAAGGGGCATCAGTTTGTCGAAGTGCAAGTGACGCTGCCGAAAGTGATTTCGGAAGAGACGAAGGAATTGCTGCGAGAGTATTCGAAGTTGAATTCGGCGAACCCACGGGTTGAGATGGGGCTCGAGTAAACGCTTATGACTCGCAAACCAAAAACCTACACGATTAGCGCGGTGGCGGACCAGTATGGGATTCATCCGCAGACGCTGCGGCTATACGAGCGTGAGGGATTGTTGAAGCCGTCACGTTCGGAAGGCAACACGCGTCTTTACACGGACATGGATCTGGAGCGGTTGGAGTTGATCTTGTCTTTGACGCGCGACCTCGGCGTGAATCTCGCGGGCGTGGAGATCATTTTGAACATGCGCGAGAAGATGGACGCGATGCAGCACGAGTTTGAGCGCTTCTTCAATTACCTGCAGACGCACGCGGAAGAGCTGACCAACTTCGACCCCGCGCCTGAGGACTCTGATGCGTTGGTTCCGATGACGCGGGTTGCTGCGTTACGGCGTCGCTCGTCTTCGCACTGAAAAGTAATCTGTGTTGATTTGTGGTTGAGTAACTGGTAAAGTCCCGCGCGTTTTCCTCACAACGACTCAGGAGTTTACAAATGACCTCACGTCTCACGCTGCTCACGCTCGTTCTCTTTCTTTTCAACCTTCAATACGTTCACGCACAAGACCTCGATACAGTTTCGCTTTCAGGCCGCGTCATGGACCAGAACGGCGCGCTCATCCCAGGCGCCGAAGTAGAAGCGACACTTTCGAAAATGCGGCTGACACGCAAAACGATGACGGATGCGCAAGGCCGTTATCGTTTGATTCAACTCGAACCCGGCAACTACCTAATCCGTATCGCCGCTCACGGCTTTGCCACGCAACAGATCGAAAACGTCGCGACAGTTTCCGGTCAGAGTTTGCAACTCGACGCGACGCTGATCCCGTCAACAGTCGTCGTCGAGCCGATCGTAATCACAAGCGCCGAGACGCCGGCGATCGACACAAAGCGCACCGTCACAGGCGCAACGCTCAACCTCGCAGAAACAAGATCACTGCCGCTCGTGACGCGTTCAGTTCTCGATCTCGTGTTCACGCTTCCCGGCGTCACCGAAGAACCGCTCTCGACGCGCGACCTTGCCGAAGATCGCAACACCAACCCAGCGAACACTCCCGAAGAAGCGGGCGTCTTTTCACTCGCCGGCGCGCCCGCGTATTCAAACAACCTGACGATCGACGGCCTCGACAACAACGACGATCGCGCCGCACGCGAGCGCTTCCAACCCTCGCTCGAAGCGATCGCCGAAGTACAGGTGATCACAAACCAGTTTGCAGCGGAGTACGGTCGCGCCTCGGGCGGCCGCGTCAACCTGCGCACACGCAGCGGTTCGGATCGTTTTCACACGAGCGCGTTCTATTTCTTTCGTGATGAGGCGCTCGACGCGAACACGTTTCACAACAACTCGCTCGGGTTGTCGCGTTTGCCGTTGCAGGAACACGTCGCGGGCTTTACTGTGAGTGGGCCAATCTTTCGAGGAGCGCCTCGTGAAGCATCTTCAGCGCGTAATCAGAAGAACACTGTGTTCTTCGTTTCTTACGAGCGCAATCACACGCTCGACAGCGCGCTCATCGACACCCTGGTTCCCGTCAAGCAAAACGAGCGTTATCCGCTCGCCGCTCCGACAGGCCTGGACCAACCGCGTATTGAGGATGTCGAGCCACCAGCGGCGGCGACAGAAATCGCGCCGTTCGTCGCATCACTCAGCACGCCACTCAAAAACACGAGCATCACCGCGCGTGTGGACCATCAGTTCAGCGACACGCACAACGCATCCTTCGTTTACCAAAGCGGGCGGCTCATCAATCTGCGGCAGTTCGGCGGCGGCAACCGTTTGGCTGATGCGATACAAGCGCGGAACCGCAGCTCCGATGCGCTCTCTTTCTCCGACAACCTCGTACTCAGCGCCAGCGTCGTCAATCAACTCCGATTTCAGTACTCACGCCTCGCGCCTTCATTCAAAACCCGTCAAGCCAGCAACCCGGTCGTCCTGATCACGCTGAACGATCCGCTCACCAAAGAAGATCCTGAGCGACGCACCGGAACGCTCATCGCCGGATCGTCGACACTCGGCGGCAGCGATCGACAAGAACAACGCGCGCAACTTCAACAAATCCTTTCTGTCATCCGCGGCAATCATTCACTAAAATTCGGCGTCGATCTCCATCACGTGCGTTCGACGTTCATCGATCTCACTGATCTAACCGGCACGTTCAGCTTCGCGAGCGCCGGTGATTTTCTCGCGAACACGCCCAGCCGCTTCCGGCAGAACTTTCAGAGCTCCTCGACACAAAAGAACAACTACGCCGGCTTCTTCGTGCAGGACGAATGGCAAGCACACGAGCGAGTGCTCGTGAGTTACGGCTTGCGTTACGAGCGCGAAAGCATTCTCCGCGATCCAAACAACTTCGGGCCTCGCTTATCTATTGCGTATTCGCCCTTCGAATCCGCGAAGCTCGTCCTTCGTTTTGGCGGCGGACTCTTCTTTAACCGTCCTTTGCTGCGTACCATCGACGACTTCACGCTCGGCCAACAACAACTCTTCTTCGACACGAACGCGTTGCGCGATCCGCTGACGGGCAAACAATTGACCGCCGAACAGCGACGCGCATTCATTGCGGCCAACATTCGTTTTCCCGAGACATTGCAAGCCGATTCGCCATTGGTCCAGCAGTTCGGCGTTTTGAACCGTAACTTCTCGCGCCGTCTCGATCCTTCGTTGAAGATTCCGGAGAGCTACCAGTTCAACGCCGGCGTCGAGCGCGATCTGGGCCACGGTCTCGCCGTCGAAGCAAACCTCACGTTTACGCGCGGCATACATCTCTGGCGCGAGTTAAATGTAAACGCTCCCGTGCTGCCCGAGGGCTACAAAAACTTCACCGACTTTCTCGCCTCGCGAGACTTCGCCAACTTCGCGAATCCGCTCACGGCGGTGCGGCCGCTTTACAACGCTTCAACTGCCGGCGAGCTTGTGCGCTTTAGTCGCAACAGTCTCAATCCGACGAGTCCGAACACGGTGGTGCGCGTGGTGGAGTTTGGTGTGCCGGTCTCGATCATGAACCTGAGTAGCTCTTCAACCACCATGCTCGACGCAGCGCTCGCTGCACTAAATCAACTCCGGCCCGATCCGTCGCGCGGCGAACTCGAGCAACTGATCTCTGCGGGTAACAGTTTCTATCGTGCGATGACGTTGGAGGTTCGGAAGCGAGTCGGTGCGAGCAGGAGATTTTGGGCCTTTGGAAACGGTTTTATGTTCCGGGCTGGTTACACGTTGTCGAGCCTGGTTGATGACGGGATCGTCAACACGTCAGACGCGCTCGTGCCGGGAGATTTTCGTGGAGAACGTGCGCGCAGTTTGCTGGATCGACGTCACCGGTTCGTGTTCTCGGGCACATTCAACTTGTCGCGATGGTTGGGCGGGTTAGAGTTGTCACCGATCTGGCGCGTGGCCTCGGAAGCGCCATTCAACATCTCTCTCGGTGGTGTCGATCGAAACCTCGATGACGTCAGCAACGATCGGCCGAACTACTCCGGTGATCTGCATCTGCTGCACTGGCGCAAACCCGGCGACTCACTGAACGCCGCCGTGCTCCAGGCGTTCAGTTCGCCGCTGATCGGACAGTCAGGAAACCTGCCGCGAAACGCCGGTCGTGGCCCCGGGCTGTTCGTGTTCGATCTGAACGCGACGCGCGACTTTCATATAAGACGAGCAAAACTCAGAGCGTCGCTCGAGTTCGATAACATCCTGAACAAAACAGTCTTCAGCTTTGGATCGGAATTTATAAACTTCAATTCGGGCTCCAATGATTCGTTTCTGCTGGCCACTCGCACCGGACGCCCCCGACAACTGCGCATCGGCCTACGAGCGGAGTTCTGAAAGTGGAGGAGAAGAAGTACCGAGAACTGATCTACAAAATCATCGGCGTGTATTATGAGGTCTACAATGAACTAGGCCACGGCTTTCTGGAAAGTGTCTATCAGAAGTCACTGGGAATCGCATTACAGTCGGCTGGGCTTGAGGCTTGCTGGCCAATCGCCATTCCGGTGACTTTTCGTGGTCAATCAGTAGGCCACTTCGAAGCAGATATGCTGGTTGAGAAGTGTGTATTGCTCGAACTGAAAGCTACGCGGCAGTTAGATCGTTCCCACGTGGCGCAGTTGCGGAATTACCTACGCGCCACGGATATCGAATGCGGCTTACTGCTCAACTTTGGCTTGCGAGCGGAGTTTCGCAGACTGCTTTTCAGCAACGCCGGCAAAGCCGTCCGTTAGCTGCGATCCCGTTTGGTGAGTGCCGATGCGGGCTGATCCATTTCTCTCGGCGGCGTCGCAGCGCGCCCGCGACCGCTCAATTCGTCTCTTCATCCATCTCTGACTCATCGTTCTAAAACCTTCCTTCATCTTCCAACGCGTAGTCTTACGAAAAAATGGCTCATTTCGTTGTGATAAACTTTGCAATGACATGGCGATTAGCGACTCACAAACAGAGCACGTCAGCGAGGTCGAGGCAGCGCTCCTCGACGCCGAGCTCTTCATGAAGTATCAGGCGCCTGATCGGGCCATCAAACGCCTCCGCACTGCCTTAGAACTGAACACTCGATCAATCAAATTGCGCGAACGTCTCCGCGAAGTCTGCGCTGCGCAGAAACACACTGAAGAAGCCGCCCGCCAATGCCTCGCCCTCGCGAGCCTGTACATCGAACGCGAAGACTTCGACACTGCCCACGACCGGCTCCTCGAAGCCAAACAACTCGACCAGCGCATCAACATCGCCGGCGGACTCGAAGCAATTCGCCGCGCCCGCCGGCCGGATCTCAAACCCACGCCCGCTGCCGAGCCCGTCTTTGAGCGCAAACACTTCACACTCGCGGGCGATCTCAGCGCCGTCAGTGTTTTCGACGCGATGCAGGTGATTGAAAACGCGCGCCTGAACGGCGTGCTGACACTCAACGGCGAAGCACACGAAGGGCAGGTAAAATTTAACGACGGCCGAATCGTGGATGCGTCATGCGGCGGCGAGAGCGGCGAGAAGGGCTTTCAGCGTGTCGTGGAGATCACTAACGGCACGTTTGAATTTCAAAAAACCGCGGAACAATTTCCCGATCGAATCCAGGCCCTCAGCAACACAAACCTTATCCTCGACACGCTCCGACTCCTCGACGAACAGAAGCAGTAGCCAACACGATGGCCCAAAAATGTTGCTTCTTTCAGAAAAACCTTGTATACGAATGCTGTCCTGATTCCCTAATCCTTGGACCTCTCAGGACGTTCTAAGCTTTCTTAACTCACAGGGGCGGTAATCCACTTCATAGCCGGCATTTTGAGGCGGCGTTGATTCGAAGCTCTTTGGAGCGCCGCGTTTCATGTCGTCGTCACCAATCCGCGCTTGAAGCGAGAGTTCATGACCTCATCCACCAATCCACGCATCACCGTTGAAGAACTACCCGGATCAGACTTCACGGTTTACTCAGCCGAGAAATCCAGCTTTGAAGACGGTTCGCAAACGACCAGCGACAATTACTCTTATGATGGTTCTTTTGATATAGCCCATTCAAAAGGCATCAAGACCGCTAGAGGCGTTGCTTGTAAGGCATACGCGGATACCTGTTGGAGCATCACGCTTCGTAGTGATGCCCCTAACAACCGAGAGTCAAACAACAATTATCTTGCTGCAGTTGAAAAAGGACTCAAGGCCTATGCCCGTCGAAGTGCAAAGCCGGGCACTATGGCCCTTGACTACCTCGGCTACTGTCCCAAGGGTGGTGAGCACGAGTATTCGAACCCATGGGCGAGCAATACGGACTCCACATCAGAAGAGGCAGACACTGGAAGCAAGATATATCTCAATGAGATCTATCCGCTATGCCAGGAGCTTTATCGGATCCTGCGTTTGGCCCCTGCCGGATCGCCTTCGGGACTCGTTACACTGACGGGAGCTACAGACTCGTCAAAGAGCCTCATCGCACGGGGTCTCATCTTCCTCTTCATGCAAGCGGCTGCGAAAGACGCGCTGGAGAAAAGATTGAGAAGACCACATCTTCTCACTTTTGAGGATCCCATCGAGGAGTACTACATAAAGGACCCGGCCGTCGATTCCGTTCCCGCGAATCTGCAGGACCGGGTCGATTTGTTAGCGGCCCTCAACATCGATTACACACCACGCCAACGCCGTCTTGATAGCGATAACCTTGCCAGGGTAATTCACGACGCGAAACGTCAAACGCCGGCGCTTCTCTTTGTGGGAGAAACGAGAGACGCGAGGGACTGGACGGATCTACTCAGTTTTGCTGGTAGCGGTCACCTTGTATTGACGACTTCTCATGCGGGATCGGTGACCGAGGCTATGAGTCAGATTCTTAGAGAGACCAGGACCGAGACCCCCTCACAGCGAAGTGAGGTTGCACGCAGGATTATCGGCATCGTCAATATTCGTACGTTTAATCCATTAGTCGCTGATGAAAGTGGAAAGACGATCAGTCTCCGGGCGCTTCTTCCGGCCGTTTGGAAAAGTACTCCCCAATCCATAAACAACCTTGTAGCCGATGGGCTGTCGTCGATATTGCCCGCGCTCGGTCGTGAATCGGAGATCGGTTACTACGGCCGAACATATTTTGCTGGCGAACTAATGGATCGAATACCCACCACCACAAGCTTTCAAAGCTGTACTAAACGATCCTTTTTCGCAGAAGCCATCAAGCGCAAAGCTATGGAGTGGGACATCCGAGGAATCTAGCATGCCCGAGGTACTCAGATTTGGAATAAGTTCACTCGACGAATTGTTCGGCGTACCGTCAGAAGAATTACAAGGTCGAGTCGCTAATGGTATTTATCTTCATTCACCAAAAGATGGCGAGCCGGAAGGCATTGCCGGAACGCGGCGCAACGGCGTACCAACCACTAGTGTTTGCATCGTTGGACCCACGGGAACTGGAAAATCCATTTTCGCGCTCCACATGGCCTCAACGTATCTCGACGATTGTCGAGCAGAGAAACGTCGTAACGGCCATCTCGAGCTGCCCACTGTGCTATATGTGTCGACGGATCTTACACACAACATGGCCCAACGGGCCTGGACCAACTTTGCTCTTGACCGCCCATACAATCGCCGTGACCCATTTATTCCCGTAATACCTCCTGTTGTTGACGCTGAGACCGCTAAGACTGAGATTCTGCTGAAGGAGTGCCAGCCCATCAGTCTCGCCGAACGCTTTGACATCCTACAAACCGAGAAACAAAACGTCATTTTTCTCGACATGGCCGGCTACACCGCGGGAGATGACTGGGGCTTCTTACACAAGATTCTGTCACTTCTGCCTGCTCCCAAAGATCACGATCCGCGTCACCTCGTGGTGATCGATGCAATCGAAGGTTTTGAAGCACTTGCCGGAAAGCTGAACGCATTTGGCGAAAAGTCGACCAGGCGCTCGCGCATTGCTCAAGTCATGCGGCTGATCGCCGGGAAGTGTCATGCTGTGCTTGTAGTTGAGCATGGAGGCGGCCCCGAACAAGTTGACACGCTTGACGAAGAATTTGTCGCCGATACTGTAATTCGCCTGGATAGCCAAACTACGCGGAACTATGAACGTCGAGTACTAAAGGTTGAAAAATGTCGTGGCCAGTCGCACATCCGCGGTCAACATCATTACTCAATCCGATCCGGGAAAGGCTCGACTACGGGCGAACAGCAGAATCCGGACGACCCGAAGATCGCTGCGATCCCTCCGCCAGCCAAGCACGATGAGAAGACCTCACCGAAGACCTCACTGCTGCAGAAGTCAACGCGACGAAAACCAATCGAAGAGGATGATCCTGAGGAATCAGATAGTGCAATTCAACATAGAACACAGAGTTATGTGCAGATATTTCACTCCGTCCACCGCATCAGCCGGCGGATTATGGAAGATGAAACCTCTAAGACTGAAAGTCCGATGGTTCGTCGCGGTTCTCGCTATGCTGCTTTCGGCATTAAGTATCTCGACAACATGCTCGGCGGGAAAACGGAAATCACTACGCGCGAGAAGGGAGAGCCTCGCCCGGGTTTTAAAGACGAGCCAAGATTCTATTATGACAGTCGTGGTCTTCCCTGCGGCTCTACAACTGCACTAATCGGCGATTCTTTAACGCAAAAAAGCACGTTAGGAATGGCTTTTCTTAGCCGTTGTTTCCATTCCTTCGACATGCGACTGTTCACTACCTGGCATACGCTAAACCAAGTCGGTCGCAAACCAGAACTCGCTAATGATCTTTGGAAACGCATTACCCGGAAAGTCTCATTAACTCACGAATTCCCCGTTGTCTTTGCCGATTACTGTAGAAGATTTCTCCTTGCCGGAAAGATAACGGAACTCGTGGAAAGCCTGGAGATGATAGTAGGAAAATACGCAATCGTCTCGAAGGCAACCACGTTGGAAAATCCGAATGACATACCGCTTTGGTTAACCGGCCTGGCAACATGGATGCTCGACTACGAGGGTGGCGTAGCCGTAATGCTCGCGACTCACAATACGGATGTTGACTTGCTCGCCACCTCTTTTATCAGATGGCTCCATTCCAAAGAGAGTTTGGCGCAACAGACGATTCCAGGCTATGAAGCGGCTCTACTCACCTATATCAAACGGGGAACAATCTGTCGCCGCCTGGAGAATCACAGCCTTTCCAGCGAAGTGCTTGTGCATATCGTCAAGCAGTGCATTAAAGCGGCCCAGAGAAAGATCATGACGCCGTTAGAGATCGGCGATCGAAACATCCGCTTTCGCGATTCCTGGCCAATAAGGGTGGTGATTGACGACTTCAGTTCTCTGAGAAACATGTTTCCTGAATTACGCGAGGATCCTTTGCTTTTCCCGTCGATTCTTTTTCATCTCGAACGAGAAGGCGTCACCACGCTGATCATCGATACGCAATCAGGCAAACCGGAAACGACGGTAGTCGAGAGGTTCGAAACAGAACTGCGGCAGATGGTCCACCATCGCCTATATACCTGGAGAGTGCCGTTCTATGGTGAAAGCAGAGTTGCTATTACAGCAATTCCACCTCTTTCCCATGAATATGCCGGCATCGTTCGAGAACTGCGCTGGGAAACGGAGGCGGCCGGCGACACATACAGCGAACCGGCCATCGTCGATCCCCACTTTGAACTCTATTCGGGCTTGGAGGAAGGAAAGCCCGAGGCCGTTCCCTTACAGATCCGTTTCTATGCTGAAACTCCGGCGATGGAGAAGTACATCGAAGTGGAGAATGCCTTTCTGGGCGAAATGTTCATTCCGTATCGGGCCGCCGCGGAGGTGAAAAATAATCCAATAATAATCGGAGCACCTGTATCTGATTACGGCGATCTGTGCTCCTTTGCTTACCTGCAGCGAGACACCAGGCTCGATCACAGTTACGTCTTCGCAGTTGATGAGTTCTGGTTGATGCGTCCACCCGGCCGCCATAAACGAGCCGGCGCGTTTCAAACACAGTGGTCCTATCTGGATGCCATCACCGCAAGTGTTGACGGCAAAATCGTGATTGCTGAAAATTTTGAACCGAATCCGCACGCCGATCCTTATGAGTTATTTCAGCTCCGTAACCAGGATCGAATACCGAAGTTAAAAACAGGGGATCCTTCGCCCGAACTACGTCGCCGTCACTTCTATAAGGAGTACTACGACGACTTCGACAACTACGACATTTTTGAAGGCGGAAAAAAAGAGGATTTCCATTTGGACCGCGTCCCCTTTGCGTGGGACTTCGGTTTTCTTCTGTGTCAGCAATCAGCCTGGATTAACAACACCAGAACGTTCATCGTTGACCATCCCAATGACGTCAAGCAGGAAATGTCCGTCAAAGAGGTATGGGGATCACTAGTAAAGGCACAATACGAGGAGCCCGCCCTTGATAATGCGGTAGATTCGGAGACAGCACCGCCACGGGAATATATTTCCTGGAGGATTTTCGCTGAGGCTTGCAAAAAAGCTGCGGAAGAAGAGTCGGCCCTCTCATCGAAAAAAGTGACGGCCTTTGATTTCGCGCAGGTCTCACCAGAATCTTTCTCATGTTTGCTGCTGGAGATTTGGTTATCGCAAATTTACGACTCCCTCACATCAAGAGGAAAGATAGCGGAGCGCGAGCAATTGGTGGACGCTAGTAGAAAGAGAAAGTTATTCCTGCCTGTAAAACCTCAAGGCATGGAGTGGATGCGAGAGTACTCGTTGTCCAGGTTGTTGGATCAGTACTGGCTTGAACTCTACATCACATGGCTCCTGTTGATAGAGATCATTGATTTACCTGCGGTGATTGGCGATGCGACTGTTTCGACCTTTGAACTCAAATCGAAGAACACTGATTTTTGCGCATTAGCTTCTCGGCATTGGTATAAGACTGCTACGCAATGTCCTGATGAAATAGCGGAGCGCGAGCCATTGATGCCGGTGCGATTGCCGGGGCACTTTGCGGTACGTGGCGATTGGTCTCTAGCAGTCTCCGGTGGCAGCCGATCGGTGCGGCAAGCCGAAAGGGCCCTGGACCTGTTGAGTAGCAGGCGAGCAAACGTCACTCGGTTACAAGTGGGCGTCGGTTTGCCCACGCGAGTGCCGAAACCGGACGAGGGACAAGGAACACTATTTACGAAATTGATTGCGCGTCAACGCGGTCAAGACCATCTTGAATATGACACGTTCCTAAAAATCACTGCTAAGAACGATGACGAATTCTACTGGCTGTGGCGCAGCAGTCTTCAGGACTACGCGCAGTGCAATCGAATTTGGCATCGCTGGCTTAACCGAACTTTGCTCTGGTGGCACCGAAAGCTGCTTAGATATCGTTCGGCATGGGTGAACTCATTCAAAGTCTGTGACTCTTTCATGAAGGGAGTCACCACCTCGCGAGAAGGCTTTGCTCCAGATCGGGAGAAATTACGTGCGCACTTCAATATGATTAAACACATTGAGTCCGACGAAAAGAAGAAAGAAGAACAAAGAAAATTTTTAGACAATTACCCACAGACTCATTCTATTGCGCAGCTAAATGTACGGATCGAATTCCTCGAGTCATTGGACAAACTGAAAAGTGAATTGAAGGCAAGTGCGATGAAGTCTGAGAAATAAGCACGGCTACGATGTCGAATTCAATCGATCAACAACCGCGTGTTCAGCGCTTCGGCTTTTTCGATCGCCGTGAGCAGGCGTAGGAACTGCGTGTAGTTGCGGCTGCGCGCGGTGAGGCGTGCGATTTCTGATTGGCTTAATTCATTGCGAAGGATCAAATCGAGGAAGTCGTAGTAATCCGCAGCGGCCTCGTACGGAAGCTCGCGCGTGTAAGTCGTGCTTTCGCCGTCGTCAGAACGAAAGCCGGCGAGTAGATCGAAAACATTGTCGGTTGTGATCCGCGCGGCTTCGCGCGTCAGCACGATCGGTACGCGCAACTCGAAAAACCGCAGCCCCTGATCGGTCACTACCCGGCGCAATTCCTTCGTCGCCTCACCATCAAACGGCGACTCCGGATCCACCAGAATACGCAACAACCGCGGCTGGTCTTCCTTATCCAGCGTGTCGAGTGAAAGCTGCACGCGATCCGCGAGAAACTTCTCAAACACCGCTTCAATCGGATAGTTAATCCGGCCGAGACATCCGACCGCTTCGCCATCACCGGCAACATCGAGCGGCAAACACGCCGGACAGTGCGAACAGATCGTCGTCGCGCGTTGCATGCGCTCGATTTCCGGGCTCGCTTTTTCCACCCACTCGAGTTTGTCGACGGTCGGCGCGCCGGCGTCGCCGGTGGTCAGTTTCGCGTGCAAACTGCTCAAACGTCCCCACTCGCGCAGGTGTCGTTCCGAGTAATCTGCCCGCAGCGGACAGGCATATTGCAGTGCAAATTCCAGTGACATTCGTGTATCCGTGGTGAATCACTAACATAGCGCGGCGCGTCGAGCAAGCGTGTGCCTTTGTGTTAAGCTTTCGTCACTTTTCCGCAGCATTGCCGCTTAGAAAGGTCATGCCGATGGCAGTTAGTGAAGAACTCCTGGAAATACTCGCCTGTCCCTTTTGCAAAGCCAAGGTCGAGCTCAAGCCGGACGGCCAGGCGCTGAAATGCGTCGAGTGTAAACGCGTCTATCCGATTCGCGACGACATTCCCGCGATGCTGATCGAAGAAGCGACGATCGAAGATGGAGCTGATGAACAGTCTGCGCAACATCGTTGAATCTGCTCCGCGCGCGGTGGAGACACCGGTAACGTTGCAGGCCGAAGAGGAGCCGCAGCCGCTCGCACCCGCGCGCTGGGATTGGGACGCAGTGCAGCGCGTGTTGGTGATCAGGCTGCGCTCGATTGGCGATACGGTTTTGGCGACGCCGTCGCTCTACGCGTTGAAACGTTTTCTGCCGCACGCGCAAATCGACATACTCGTCGAAGACTGGGTCGCGCCGCTGCTCGCGAATCATCCGCACGTCGACAACGTGATCGAGCTCAAACGTGGCGGCGTCACGAAGCGAATGAACGTCGCGCGCGAGATACGCGCTGCGCGTTACGACGTCGTCTACAACCTTCACGGCGGCACGACCGCCACTTTTCTCGCGCGCGCAACCGGCGCGCGTTATCGTGTCGGGTTCAAGACGTATCAATACGCGAACCTGCACACCGTGCTCGCGCCTTCTCCTTTATTACTGTGGGGGCAGCAGAAGACTCATTCGGTCGAACAGCAACTCGCGCTGCTTGGTTGGACCGGCGTGCCGGTTTCGGATCGGCCGCGAACACGTTTGGGCATCGCGCCGGAAGCGGCGGGAAGCGTCATTCGACATCTTGCCGCGGCGGGGTTGGCCGATCGCAAGATCGCTTTGCTTCATCCGGCGGCGGCGTTTGCTACGAAGCGTTGGGCGGCGAAGAATTTTGCGCGCGTCGCGGAGTATCTGGCTGAGCGTGGATATGCGCCGGTCGCGATTGCCGCACGTCATGAAACGCCGATCATCGATGAGCTCGTGAACGAAACGTCAGTGCCGATTCTTACGCTCGATCTTTCGTTGCCGGAAGTGAGCGCGCTCGCCTCGCGTGCGCAAATCTTTGTCGGCAACGACAGCGGGATCGCGCACATCGCAGCGGCAGTCGGCACGCCTTCGGTAGTCATCTTTGGTTCATCGAACATCGCGCATTGGCGGCCGTGGCATCGTGCACCGGCCGAAGTCGTTTTTGAAGAACTGCCTTGCCAGCCGTGTCATGGTTATTTTTGCGAGAAGTTTCCGCAGCCTGAATGTATTCTGCGCGTGCCGGTGGCGAAAGTGATCGCTGCGATTGAGAAATGTCTCAACTGACGAAAACTCGCGCGTCGGAAATCTTGCGTTCACTTCGTGAGCGTAAAGTGCTTGTGCTCGGCGACGTGATGCTGGATGAGTTCGTGTGGGGTGACGTCACGCGCATCTCGCCCGAGGGGCCGGTGCCAGTGGTCGACGTGCGGCGCGAGTCGGTACATCTCGGGGGCGCTGCGAACGTGTTGGCGAATCTGATCTCGCTGGGGGCGCATGGCCGTGTTGTCGGTGTCGTCGGCAAAGATCATGCGGGAGAGCGTTTGCGCGAAGAATTGCGACAGTTGAACTCCAGCGGTGACGTTGGAGTGATCGTTGATGAGAGTCGTCGTTCGACGACGAAGACGCGCATCGTGGCGCATAGTCAGTTGGTTGTACGCGCCGATCGCGAATCGCGCGCGCCGGTTAGTTCGCAAGTCGAACGCCAGATTATCGATCACCTGAAAGAAGGGCTCGCGGAGGCGCACGCGTTCGTCGTTTCCGATTACGACAAAGGCGTCGTCACGCCGGCGATACTGCGCGAGATCCTGCCGTTTGCTTACGAGCGCGTGCCGGTGCTGATCGATCCGAAACTGCGCAACTTCAACTCGTATCGCCCGGCTACGCTTGTCACGCCGAATCATCATGAAGCTTTGCGCATGAGCGACACCGAAGATCATTCCGACGACGGTTCGCACGACGCCGCGCGCATTATTCAACAGAAACTCGGCTGCGACGCGGTGCTGATCACACGCGGCGATCGCGGGATGATGTTGCTCGAAGCGGGCGGACAACCTGTTTACGTGGAAACGGCGGCGCGCGAAGTTTACGACGTGACCGGCGCCGGCGACACCGTGATCGCGACACTCGCCGGCGCCCTCGCTTCCGGCGCGACGATGCTCGAAGCCGCATCACTCGCCAACCGCGCCGCCGGCGTCGTCGTCGGAAAAGTCGGCACCGCCACCGCCACCGCCGCCGAACTGCTCGCCACGTTCGAATGACTGGGCCACAACCATGCTCGGCAAGACTATTCGCAACTATCGCATCACGGAAAAGCTCGGCGTGGGCGGTCAGGGAGCGGTCTATAAAGCCGTCGATAATAAGCTCGGCCGCGCCGTCGTTATCAAGGTCATTCCGCCCGAGCTCAGCGCGAAGGAAACGAACCTCAAACGCTTCGAACGCGAGGCCCGACTTGCCTCCTCGCTGGACCACCCAAACATCTGCACCATCTTTGATCTCGACGAACAAGACGGCATGCACTTCATCGCGATGCAGTACGTCGAGGGCAAGAACGTGCGCCAACTCGTCGCCGGTCGACCACTCGAACTAAAAACCGCGGTGCTGATCGGCGTGCAGGTCGCCGACGCGCTCGCCGCCGCACACAGCCGCGGCATCATTCATCGCGACATCAAATCCGGCAACGTGATGGTCACGTCGTCAGGCCAGGTGAAAGTGCTCGACTTCGGTCTCGCCAAACTCCTCGACGACGATCAAGCCGCTACCAGGGGAATTCATCACACTGAACTAACCGAGATCGGCGTGCCCTACGGCACCGCGACCTACGCTGCGCCCGAACAAGCGCGCGGCGATCGCGTGGACAAACGCGCCGACATCTTTTCGCTCGGCGTCCTGCTTTACGAAATGCTCTCCGGCACGTGGCCATTTCGCGGCAAAACGACGATCGACGTGCGCCACGCCGTGCTGCACGATCCGCCGCGCCCGATTTCCGAGTTGCGTTCGAGTCCGATCCCGCCGCGCTTACAGCAAGCCATCGATCGCGCGCTCGAAAAGGAACCGAAAGATCGTTTTCAAAACATGGAAGACTTTCGCAACGAGTTGCGGCAAGTGCTTCAGGAGATCGACTCGGGCGCATCTGCGTTTCAAAGCGTCGTGCCCGAGCCGCCGCGTCATCTCGCGGGCGCGAACCCGGTCTCGCGCGCCATGCGCTGGCTGAAATCGATCACGCGCACCGAAACACCGACGACTTCACCGAACCTCAACACACCCTCGAAGTCCGGCATTCACGAAACGCCGTTCACGACAGTCGCGGACCAGGAAAAGAAGAGCCTCGCGATCCTTTGCTTCCGAAACTTGAGCAACGATCCCGCCGCGAGTTTTTACGAGTTCTCGCTTGCAGACGCCGTCATCACCGAGCTCGCGCGCGTGCGTTCCCTCGTCGTGCGGCCTTCATCGGTGATCGCGCGCTATCAGGGCCAGCAGCGAGATCCGCGCGAGATCGGCGAGGAGTTGCACGTGAGCGCGGTGCTGACCGCCGGCTTCATTCATTCGGGCGAACGATTCCGCGTCACTGCGCAACTGATCGACGTCGGCTCGGGCGAGTTGTTGTGGAGCGATCGCATCGACACCGCCGCTTCCGACATCATCGCGCTCCAGGACACGATCGCGCAGCGCATCGTCGAGGGCTTGCGTGTCGAGCTCAGTCCGGCGGAACAATCGGGCATCGCGAAAGCCGCGACGCAGAACCCGGCGGCGTACGAACAATACTTGCGCGGCCGCGATCTCTTCGCGCGTTTTATCTTCCGCACGTTGTCGCGTGAAGACTGCGACGCCGCGATCGCGCACTTCGAGCGCGCGGTGCAACTCGATCCGAACTTCGCGTTGGCCCATGACGGCATCGGCGCGTGTTACGTCAACCGCGTGTTCAAAGGCTTCGGCGGCGCCGAGGATTACGAACGCGCCGAAGCAGCTTTCAACCAGGCGCTCGCGCTCGATCCAAACATCTTCGAAGCGCGCATGTTGATGGTGTTCGTTTACCTGTGGCGCGGCAAAAAAGAGAAGGCGTGGGAAGAGGTGAAGCGCGCGCGCCGCGAAGCGCCGAACGAGCCGGTGGTGCATTTCGTGAAGGCGCTGTTGCATCGTCTCGACGGCGAATATGGACGCGCGCTAAAAAGTTTCGATCATCTCGTGCGCCTCGATCCGGCCGCGCACGTCGTGGCGAGTTACAGCCGCGCGCTCGTTTACATGTACCTCGGCCAGTTTGACGAAGTGTTTCGCCAGCTCGACAACGCGGGCGAACCCGACAACGCGCTGGTCCAAACGTTTCGCGCGCTCGCTTTGTATTACACTGGCCAGACGGATGCCGCGGCGGAGCTGATGCGCGGTGTCGTCGAGCAGCATCCGAACATGCACGGCATTCGCCCCTTCCTGGCGATGTGTCTGAGCGGACAGGGAAAGCACGAGGAAGCGCTCGCGCAGCTCACGAGCGACGTGAAACGCAACGGCGAAGTCGATGCCGACATCAGTTATTCGATCGCGTCAGTTTACGCGCTTGAAGGTTTGCACGCGGACGCGTTTGAATGGCTCGAACGATCGGTTGCGCTCGGCAACGCGAACCGGCCGTGTTTTGAGAACGACCCGAACCTGACTTCAATCCGTAGCGATCCGAGGTTTGTAGAACTATTGAAAAGATTATGAACCGGTCCCCAAAATTAATATCTCTTCTTCTGGTGCTGGCGTTTGCGTTAGCTCCGCTAAGTGCGCAAACCACTGCGCCTGCCGCGGCGCCGGCGAAAACAGTTGCCGAGTTACAAACACGGATTTCACAGATCCTCGCGAAACCCGAGCTCGCGCCCGCGCTGGTCGGAATCAAAGTGACTTCGCTCGACAGCGGTCGCGTGCTCTTCGAAAGCAACGCCGAAAAGCTCTTGCGGCCCGCGTCGAACATGAAGATCTACACGGTTGCGACCGCGCTCGATCGTTTGTCACCCGACTATCGTTTCGTCACTTCGGTCTACGCGCCCACGCGCCCTGATGCGGCCGGCGTTATTCGCGGCGACTTGCGCATCTACGGCCGCGGCGATCCGTCGATCGCCGCGCGTTTTAACAACGGCGATTACTTCAAAACGATCGACGATCTTGCGGCGCGCATCGTCGCCGCGGGCGTGAAACGAGTCGAAGGCGATCTCGTCGGCGATGAGACTTACTTCGTTGGTCCAAAGTATGGCGCAGGCTGGGAGTGGGAAGACTTGACGTGGTACTACGGCGCGGAAGTCACGCCGCTCACCGTCAACGACAACGCGCTCGATCTTTTCATCAAACCGGGCGCGGCGGTGGGCCAGCCAGCCGTGATCACGACCGGTCCGCCGGATCCGTTGCTGACCGTCGTCAATAACGTGACGACTTCAGCGAAAACCACTGTGCGCGACATCTCGATTCATCGTGGTCTCAACGAAAACACGATCACGATCACCGGCACGATCCCACTTGACGATCGCGGTTACACCGGCGGCATCGGCATCTCGCATCCGGCGCTCTTGTTTGTCTATCTGCTGCGAAATTCACTCTCGCAGAAAGGTGTTGTCATCACCGGCAAGTCAAGGACGACTGGCGAAGTTGTGCGGCCCTCGATCACGTCCATTTCAGCCGTTACTCAGCAGGAGATCGCCACGCTGCAATCTCCGCCGTTCAGCGTGATCGCCTCGCAAACGTTGAAGCCGAGCCAGAACCTTTACACCGAACTGATCCTGCGCACACTCGGCAAAGTGTCGCCACCGCCGCCGATTCCGATCCCCAACGCCACATCCGAAGAGCTCGGCATCGAAGCCGTCAAAACGTTTCTCAAAACCGCCGGCATTCGCCCCGAATCGCTCGTGCTCGACGACGGCTCCGGACTTTCGCGCAACGACATGATCACCGCCGAAGCTTCGGTGCAGTTGTTGACCTTCATGAGCAAGCATCGTTACGCCGACGTCTTTCGCGATGCGCTGCCGATCGCAGGCGTCGACGGCACGCTGCGCAATCGGTTCAAGGGCACGCCTGCGGAAAATAATCTGCACGCAAAGACCGGTTCGCTGAGTTCGGCCGCGAGCCTCGCAGGCTACGTCACGACCGCTGCGGGGGAAAAACTCGCGTTCTCGATCATGGTTAACAACTATCCGCGCGGCGTCGATCCGCGAGCGGCGTGCATCGATCCGATTGCGCTCCTGCTCGCTTCGTTCAACGACAAACCCGAATCAAAAGACGCCTCGAAAAATGCCCCCCAGGTTCACTAAATTTCACGGACTCGGAAACGACTATCTCGTCATCGAAGCCGAACAACTCGCGCAGGTCGACGATCTCGGCGACTTCGCGCGCCGCATCTGCAATCGCCACTACGGCGCGGGCGGCGACGGCATCGCGATCATCTCCCGATCGCAAACAGACGACGCCGATTTCAACTGTCGCATCTTCAATCCCGACGGCAGCGAGGCCGGACTTTCCGGCAACGGGACTCGTTGCGCCGTCGCTTACCTTTACTACTCCGGCCTGTGGTCTAAAGACGAACTGCGGCTCAGCACGAAGACGGGTTTGAAGCGATATTTTCCACGCGGACAAACCGGCCCGGGCAAATTCCTGTTTGAATCCGAGCTCGGCCAACCGAAGTTCGACTCGCGATCGATTCCGATGTCGATCGCGCCGCCGCTTGATGAAGTGATCGGTTACGTGTTGCCCGTGAACGGCGAACCAGTTGTGATCACCGCGATGCAGATGGGCAATCCCAACTGCTGCATCTTCGTCGACGACTTCGACGCGCTGAACTGGCGCCGACTCGGCAAAATGATCGAAACGCATCCGCAGTTTCCCGATCGCACAAACGTCGTCTTCGTGCGCGTTGCAGAAAGAAAACTGATCGAACTGCGCATTTGGGAACGCGGCGTCGGCGAAACGACAGCGTCGGGCA
The DNA here is from genome assembly GCA_946480785.1 of uncultured Blastocatellia bacterium. Next base: position 50,841 of record CAMLLD010000042.1, read on the forward strand.
CTTGCTCGTGCGCGGGCGCGGTGGCCGCGATGATCAATGAAAAAGCCGACCGCGATGTGCGCGTCGTCATGGAAGGCGGCGAGGTGCGCATCCACTGGCGCCCCGATGGCGAGGTTGTGATCACCGGAACGGCTGAATTAGTCTATAGCGCCGATTGGTTGGCCTGAACCATGTTCAAAATCATCTCCCCCATTCTTTTCCTTGCCCTCCTGTGCTCCATCTCCACCTGCAGTAGCAAAGCCGTCACTGAAACAAAAGCGACGCCTGCGCCCGCGCCGCCGAAACCACCGACAACGATTCCGACCTGGCTCGGAAATCCGTCGCGCGGTTTTTATGGCACGGGTCCGTGGTCCAACGAGCCGCTGAAAATCGTCTGGGAGTTTAAGACTGACTGGATATCGGGACGCCTGCACAAGGATCCGTGGGGCGGCTCGAGTTGGCCGGGTCAGCCGTCAGTCGACGAGCAGCACGTTTATTTCGGTTCTGCTGGTGGACGTCTTTATTGCCTTAATATAAGCGACGGCAGTCTCGTCTGGAGTTTTAAAGCCGAGGACAGTCTGAAAGCGACGCCGACCATCGTCGGCGATCGACTAATCGCGAGCGGTCTCGACCACAACGTTTACTGCATCAACATTCACGACGGCTCGCTGATCTGGAAATACAAAACCGGATTCGAAGTCGACGGCTCTGCGGCGGTCGTCGGCGATCGCATTTACTTCGGCGGCGAAGACCACATCTTCTACGCGCTCAACCTCGCGGATGGCTCGCTCGTTTACAAAACCAAACCCCTCGGCTCGATGGAAGGAAGCTCTTCCGTGGTCGACGGCCGCGCTTACGTTGGCACTGAGCAGGGCGATCTGTTTTGCCTGAATCTCGCCGACGGTTCGATTGTCTGGCAAGCACGCATCGGCGCGGACTCGGATTCAACGCCCGCGGTGGCTGACGGTTTTGTTTACACGGCGGCCGAGAACGGCGTCGTCTATTGCTTCAAGCAATCGAATGGCGAGCTTGTTTGGAAGTATCAGGCGGTCGGCGGCACGACGAAAGATCGCGCCGGGATGTGGGCGAGTCCCATCGTCGCGAACGGACGAGTGCACATCGGATCGAGCAACGGTTATCTCTACTGCCTCTCGGCCGACAAAGGCGAGGTCATCTGGCGCTACAAAGCGCACGGGCCGATCTGGGGAACGTCGCCGCTCGTCGATGGCCGGCTCGTGTTTGGTGACAAGGCCGGCTGGCTGCACACGGTCAACGCAGAAGACGGCGCGTCGATCAGCGAGTTGAAGATTGGTGATAATATCAACGCGACGCCGGCGGTACTCGGCGGCCGCATTTATATCGGCGCATTCAATGGGAAGCTTTACTGCCTGAAGTAACTTTGCTCGTTTATCTCGTCGACAACACCATTGATGGTCACGGCGACAGCCCGCGAGAGATTCGCGCGGTGCTGGGTCGTTTAATTCCCGGAGTTGAGATCCTCACTGAACCGTTTCACGCCGTTTCACTCGAGCGAATCCGCAGTCTCAAGCCGTCGCACATTATTCTGAGTGGGCAGAGCCATCCGTGGGATCAGTACACGCGCGAGTCGTTGGCGGGCGTGTTCGAGGTGATCAAGCGGGCGAGTCAGCCGATACTCGGCGTCTGTGGCGGGCATCAGCAGATCGCGCTGGCGCATGGGGCGGAAGTCGGATTGATGGAGCGGCTCGAACCGGGTGAAGGCTACGCCGGCGCGAAGCGCGAGCGCGGGTTTTTTCCGATCGAGAACACGGGCGAAGGTTTGTTCAAAGGCTTGCCTGCGACGGTCACGGTTTGGCATTCGCACTGCGATGAAGTGAAGCAGTTGCCGGACGGGTTTCGCTGCACCGCCTCGAACGAAACCTGCGCGATCCAGGCGATGCAGGAGAAAGGACGCCGCGTTTACGGCGTGCAGTTTCATCCCGAACTCTTTGACGAAGAGCATTCCGAGGGCCGCCGGATTGTCGAAAACTTCCTCGCCCTTTAGCTTCTCTGCAATGTAAATACAATCTCCCGTTTGTTCGCTTTCGGTGGATTAATTCACGAAAACAACACGCTGCGGCTGGACTCACCCAGATCCGTATGCTAGTTTCTTTCCCGGAACAACGAGCTTATTGCTCGTTTTTTAGTTTTACAGAACAGGTACTCTCGGCGCACCGCATCAAGGATGCAAGCCCCCAACCTCGGCTGACGTCAATAGACTCCTAGAGCCAGGGGACGAGTCATAGGAAAGAACGGACTCGCGCAGGACGCTGAGAGATAGGCAATAACTCGGTAGGAGACCCGAATTTGAAAGTCTATTCAATCTTCAGCGGAAGCGCGTTGATCGCTGCTGCGCTTCTGACCAGCTCTTTGCTGTTTTCCACTCGAACTCTCTCCGCGGAGACTCTATCTTCGCCGGAGACGCCGCAAACCCAACAACAAGTCGCAACCAAATCAACCGCCGAAGCGACCGCGCCCGTTGCCGTCGAGCTGCCTTCGAATGGGAACGTTGGCGAACGGATCGCGAATGAAGAAGCTTACGTTGTGGCGCCGGCGCCGTACGTCGCGACCGCGTATAGTTTGCGCGGACGAACCGCGAGCGGACAGATGGTTTCGAAAGGCATCATTGCTGCGGACCCGCGTTTTTTACCGTTGGGCTCGCGCGTCAGACTTCAGGCTGGTAGTTATAGTGGCGAGTATGTCGTTGCCGACACCGGCAGCATGGTTCGTGGACGACGAATCGACATCTGGACGCCCACCTCGCGCGAAGCGATGCGCTTCGGTCGCCGCCTTGTGAAGCTCACGGTGCTGAGCCTCCCTGGCCGCAGACGCGCCGTCAGAACTTAATCCCGGCACTAGTTCAGCTTTGGTAAGCGCCCTTTGGAGTGCGGTGTCTTAGCACCGCTTTGGCCAAAGCGCCGACAAGTCGGCGCACTCCAAAGGCAGGCTTTGCGTGGTAAGATTCGCGCAAATGTCTGCTGAACAGATCCCGCTGGCGGAACCACTCGTCGAAGTGCGACGAGGCGGCATCACCGAGTCGCGCCACCGCGGCCACGTTGTCGTGGTCGAGCCTGACGGAAAGGTCGTTGCGCAACTGGGCGCGCCCGAGACCGTCACCTTTCTGCGTTCTTCCGCGAAACCGTTTCAAGCGCTGCCGCTGCTCGTTTCCGGCGCGGCTGACGCGTTTGGTTTTACCGATCGCGAAGTGGCAATGGCGTGCGCTTCACACAACGGCGAACCCATCCACACCGAACTCGTCGCGTCGATGTTGAAGAAGATTGACCTCGGTCCCGAGGCGTTGAAGTGTGGCATTCACGAGCCGTACAGCGTGGAAGCCGCGCAGCAGCTTCGCGAGCGCGGGGAAGCGCCGAACGTGCTTCATAACAACTGCTCCGGCAAACACGCGGGCATGCTGGCGGCCGCGCTTCAGCTCGGCGCGCCGATTGAAACTTACAACAAGCCCGAACACGCGGTTCAGCTTGCAATCGGAAAATTCATCGCGCAGTTTTCAGGTGTGCCCGTGGAGGATCTCGCAGTCGGCACTGACGGTTGCGCGGTCCCGGTTTTCGGCATAACCGTGAAAGCAATGGCGCTGGCGTATGCGCGTCTCATCGCGCCGCCATCGAGTTTTGACGAAGCGACGCGTAACGCTTGCAAGCGCATCGTCCGCGTGATGAGCTCGTATCCGGAGTTAATCGGCGGCACTACCGATCGACTCGACACCGAGATCATGCGCGCTGCGCCAGGGCGTTTGATTTCAAA
>CAMLLD010000043.1 GCA_946480785.1 uncultured Blastocatellia bacterium
TCATCATCGAGCAGGAAGTGAAGAAGTACGGCTATCGCCGCGACAGCATGTCGTAAACACGACTGCGGGTTGTAGCGGTAGGCGTATCACAACGGGAACAGGAGCTGCGGGCGCGGCTGCTGTTCCCGTTAGACTTTTACATAAACAGAAATGATCACGCCTCGGCTTCGAGCGCCGGCTCTTCAGGTTCCGGTGTTCCTGCTGCACGGCGCTCGACCCACTCGTAGACCATCGGAAGGATCACGATCTTGATGGGGCGTGTGACCAATCCTCCGACCACTACGATCGCCAGCGGCTTCTCGATTTCGGCGCCGGTGCCGGAGGAAATAATGAACGGGATCAAACTAATGCTCCCGATCAAAGCACTCAACAACTCAGCGCGCAGACGCACGCTCGCCCCGGTAACCACCGCTTCGCGCAGCTCCATGCCGCGATCGCGCAGCTTGTTTATATAAGAAACCATCACCATTCCGTTTTGCACCGCGACGCCGAAGACGGCGATGAACCCGACTATCGCCGGCACGCTCAGCGGAAATCCGGAGATCAAAAGAAACGTCGTGCTACCAACCAGCGCGATCGGGATGTTGAAGATGATGGTCAACGTGTTACGCAACGAACCGAAGCAGGAATAGATCAACACGAAGACCAGCAGCAGCGAGATCGGTATCGCAATCAGCAGCCGGCTTACCGCCTGTTGTTCGTTTTCGAATTGCCCGCCCCAGGTGATGAAGTAACCGGGTGGCGTCGTCACCTGCGACGCGACCGCCTGTTGCGCGTCGCGCACGAAGCTGCCAATGTCCCGGCCCTTGACGTTGCACATCACCACCACTCGCCGCAGCGAGTTCTCGCGATCGATAACCGAATCGCCACTCGATAATTTGAAGCTCGCCAGTTGGCCCAACGGTATGCGTCCACCCACCGGCGCAGCTACCAGAATGTCGGCGAGCTTCTCGACCTGGTTGCGGTAGTCCTCTTTCAGTCGCACAAAGATCGCAAACCGTCGTTGGCCCTCGAGCACGTCGGTGGCTTCGTCGCCGCCGATGGCGATCTTCGTGACTTCGAGCACGTCCGCGATGTTCAAGCCGTAACGCGCGATCCGGTCGCGATCGACGTCGACCTCCAGATGTTCTTCGCCCGCGACTTGCTCGACTGCCAGATCCTCGACACCGCGAATGTGCGACATCGCGTCGCGAACGTTATCCGCCAGCTTTCGCAACGCGTCCTGATCTTCACCAAAAATCTTGACGGCGATTTGCGCGTTGATGCCTGAGATGAGTTCGTCGTTGCGCGTTTGAATGACCTGCGAAAAATTAAACTTCACGCCCGGCATAGTCTCGACCTTGCTGCGCATAGCGTCGACTAACTCATCCTTCGTTCTCGCAGTGGTCCACTGGCTCTTCGGCTTGAGCCGCACGTAAAGCTCGTCGTTGCTGACACTCTCGGGATCGCCGCCGAGCTCGGCGCGTCCGATCTTGGCGACGACGGTCTCGACTTCCGGAAACTGGCGCAACGTCTTTTCGATTTGCGAAGACACTTCAATGGCCCGCGGCAACGAGATACTCGCCGGCATCGTGGCGCGCACCAGCATGTTTCCTTCGTCGATCGTCGGCAGAAACTCGCTGCCGAGAATGAAAATGTCGGCGAAGCTCCAGACGAGCAGCAGACCCGCGATCGTCAGCGTCAGCCACCGATGGCGGATGGCCCACTGTAGCACCGGAACGTAAATGCCTTTGAAGAAGCGAATGATCGGATTCGGGCGCACCTCACCTTTCTTCAGCCGCAACCAGAGGGCGCAGAGCATCGGCGCAATGCACAGCGCCATCAACATCGAACCGATCATCGAAAACGTGACGGCGTAAGCGAGCGGCTTGAACAGCTTCCCTTCTATACCCTGCAGCGTGAAGACCGGAAGAAACACGGCGATGATGATCAGAATCGCGAAGAACATCGGTCGCCCGATTTCCTGCGCCGCAACCAGTATCGCTTCGCGCGTGGAGTGTTCGCGATGCTCCTCCAGATGGCGATAGATATTCTCGACCATCACCACCGTGGCATCGACCATCATGCCGATGCTGATCGCGAGGCCGCCGAGCGACATGAGGTTGGCCGACAGTCCCTCGTACCACATCAGGATGAACGCCACGAGCATGCAAAACGGAATCGCCGCAGCGGTGATGAACGAGCTGCGAAAGTTGCCCAGCAGCAACACGAGGATAATCAGCACGAGGACTTCGCCTTCAATCAGCGATTCGACGACTGTGTGCACGCTGTTGTCGACGAGCTCGGCTTGATCGTAGTAATCGACAATCGAAACGCCCGGCGGGAGTGCCTTATTGATCTCCGCGACTTTTTCCTTGGTGCGCTCGATCACCTGCTTGGTGTTTTCGTTGATGCGCTTGAGCACGATGCCGGTAACGACTTCACCCTGACCGTCCTTCGTGACCGCACCCTGCCGGATCTCGTTGCCGATCTCCACGCGCGCCACGTCGCTGACTCGAATCGGCGTGCCGTTGCGCGAGTCGAGCACGATGTTGCCGATGTCGGCGATATCTTTCACCAGACCGAGGCCGCGCACGACGTATTGCTCGTCACCATGCTCGATGAAGTTAGCGCCCGTGTTTTGATTGTTGTTCTGGATCGCTTCGAAGAGAGACTTGAGCGTGATGTTGTAGCTGACCAGCGCCTGCTGATCGACGATGACCTGATACTGCTTGACGTCGCCGCCGAAGCTGAGCACGTCTGCGACGCCCGGCACGGTGCGCAGTTGCAGCTTTACGATCCAGTCCTGAATCGTGCGTAGTTCCTGGTTGCTCTGCCCGTGACCGACGATTTGATAAAGATAGATTTGACCGGTGCCGGTGGTGATTGGTCCCATCTCGGGCTCGATACCGGCGGGGATACTGTCTTTCGCGGCTGACAGGCGTTCGAACACCTGCTGGCGTGCGAAATAGATGTCGGTGTCGTCAGTGAAGTAAACGGTGACTACAGACAAGCCGAACTTGGATTCGGATTGTACGCGCGTGACACCGGCGATCCCGTTCATCTCGTTTTCGATAGGAAACGTAATCTGGCGCTCGATCTCTTCCGGCGCGAGGCCTTCGGCTTCGGTATCGATTTCCACCTGCACCGGCGTGACGTCGGGAAACGCATCGACGTTCAATCTGCGCAACGCGAGAATCCCACCCGCGACGATCAGCATCGAGACAACGGCCACGAGCAATCGTTCGCGATAGAAGAAAGCGATTAAGTTATCGGTCATAGTCTACTGACCTTTATTGTCCGGGCTTGCTTTGTTCGAGCAGCAGATAGTTTCCCTTGACGACAACCTTGTCGCCGGCATTGAGCCCATCGACGATTTCCACGCGGTCGTTGTTTTGAATTCCGGCCTGCACCTGGCGCTTCTGATAACCATTGTCCTGGGCCACGAAAACGATCGATTTTCCGTCGTCGTTGAGCACTGCCGACTGCGGAATGGAAATCGCCGCGCGATTCACATCGGTGACTATCTGCACGTTCGCAAACATGTCCGGTTTGAGTCGGCCGTCGGGATTGGCGACTTCGGTCCGCACCTTCACCGTGCGCGTGTTGGGATCGACGACGCTGTCAACAAAGATCACTTTTCCGGAGAAGGTTGATTGCGGAAAGGCGGTGACCGTGAGCCTCACTTCCTGTCCGGGTCTCACGCGCGGCAGGTCTTTTTCGAAAACGTCGGCATCGATCCAGACGCGCGACAGATCGATGATCTTGAACAGATTGGCATCGGTCCCGACACTCGCGCCGATAGTGGCATTGCGCTCGACCACGATGCCGTCGATCGGAGAGTTGAGTGAAAAGGTCGCGGCCAGATCGGTTTTCTTTGCGAGCGCGTCGATCGTGGCTTCGCTGAGACCGAGTATCAACAACTTACGGCGCGCAGCAGTGAGCGCGGCCTTCGTCCCGTTTACCGAGTTCTCGGCCGTAGCCTTGGCCACTTCAAGGTCGTGTTCCGCCGACTGAAGGTTCTTGCCGGCAGTGATTTTTTGTTCGTAGAGCTGCTTGTTGCGATCGTAACTTTGCTGCGCGAGCTTCACTTCAGCAGCCGACGAGCGAACGGCGTTCTCATAGTCCGAGAGAGCCTTGAGATAGTCGGCTTCGGCTTGATCGATGTCGGCTGATTCGAGCTCGGCAAGCTTCTGGCCCTTTCTCACCCTCGTCCCCTGCCCCGCATAAAGACGCACGATTCTTCCCTCATTCACCGGGCCGATAACCGCGACGTGATCTTCGGGAACGAGAATTTTTCCGGTCGCGGGAATCACACCCGCGATCGTTTGCGGCGCCACGATCTCAGTTACGATCGCGCCGCTCTGTGCCGAGGCCGGTGTGGGCGAACTGTTGGCCGCAGCAGAAGTCGCGGGCGGCGTTTGCTTGCAGCCTGACTGGACCATCGCGCCGAGCAGTGTTAACAGGAGAGTTGTTTGCAGTATCTTTCGTTGAGTCATGTTGCTCCTTTCGCGATTGGCCTCAGTGCAAGGGCGTTGCGGTCGCGAGCTCGAGATCGAGCAGCGACATCTGATAATCGAAAAGCGTCTGGTAAAAACCGGCGAGCGTGTCGCGCCGCGTGCGAATCGCATCGAGCAAATCAAGCGTTGAGCTTTCACCCGCCTTCAAAGCGATCTGCGTCATGTTTTGAATGTCGTTGACTTTCGTGATCACTCCGGTGCGGTAAAGATCGACACGGCGCTTTTGCACCTGGAACGCAACGAGGGCTTTGTCCACGTCACTCCGCACCTGGTTCGTAAGTAACTGTTCCTGGTTTTCGGCCTTCTTCAAGTCAATGAGGGCTTTGGCCCGCTCGCCCTGATTGCGATCCGAAACGGGAAGCGTGATGCCGACGCCAAACGTGTAGCTGCTGGTGCCTGACGGAACCTGCTCGACGCCGCCGCCGAGCGTGAGATCGGGAATGCGTTGCGCGTCCTGCAAGCGGATATTGGCGGCGGCGGCGCGTTCGCTTAGCTTCGCTGCTTTCAAGTCCGGCCGCGCTGCTAACGCCAGATCGAGCAGTTCGTCGTGGGTGAATTGATGCGGTTCGTAGTCGATCGAGCCGGTGACCTCGACGTCCATCGCGCGATAGTCGCCGCCGAGCACGAAGCGCAAGTCGCGCAACGCGACTTCATAATCGCGTTCCGCGTTCGCCAGATCGGTGTCGAACTTCAGTTTCTCGACTTCGACGCGCTCGAGATCTAGTCCCGAAATCTCGCCGGCCTTCATGAGTTCCGCAGTGTGGTTAACGATTTCGGTAAACGTCGATTCATTTTCGCGGGCGAGATTAAGCAGCGACTGGTTCAGGACCACTGTGTAGAACTTGCGTTTCACATCATTGGTCAACTGCCAGACGACCATTTGAAACTGTCCGCGAGCGAGGTCTGAGTTTGCCTCAGCGGTTGCGATCCTTTTGCTGCGCTTGCCCCCGAGCTCGATCGTGCGCGAGATGCCGTAGTCGTAAGTTTGTTCCTTGATTATTGGTCCGCTGAGATTTACCGGCAGGTCCGACAGTCCAACGGTGAGTTGCGGATTAGGACGCAGTCGCGCTGTCAGTTTCTCGGCGTCCGCAGTTTCGATGTCGTAACGAGCCGCGACCAACTCGAGATTCTGTCGCATGAAGATCTCGATCGACTCATCAAGCGTGACTATTCGTTTTCCTGTCGTTACCGGTGTTTGTGTTTGCGGGTTTTGCTGTGCCTGCGCTGCGGAAACTACGACTGCAAATAGAGTCAGCACAGACAGAAACGTGCGCCACTGATGCATTCCCCACCTCTCATTTATCTACTCAAATAAGTTCAAATCGCGCGCTGAGACGCCGACCCGCTGGTTAGACCAATAGCTGGTAAGGCAGGCTCACCCGAATCTGAGTCTTGTGAAATCGGTAGTACGTCAGACCAGTCAAACTGATGATCTGCACTTCACTTAACTGGACTAGACGCGAGGTGGTGCGCGACCCGATGGAGGTAGGGCTGAAGTGGAAAAGTAAGAAGAAGTTTCTGTAGCAAGAAAAGCGACTTGCTCTGGTGTATGGGCAACGAGAATTACGTCGACCAGACCACCGAACAACTGCCGCTGAAACTGGCAGAGCGAGCAATCGCTATGATTGGCATGACCCTGGGACGAAGATTGTAAATCACCGTCATTGGAGACGGCGGTAAGCTGTGAAGGGCGCGTTGAAGAAAAGCCGTGGCTGTGTGCGGCCTGAACGATCGCGCCATAACCGATCGCGATCAGCAACAGGTACGCGAGCGCGGAGCGAGTTCTCCTGCGCCGTACGGAGTTGAACAGTTTCGAGCAGACGTTCACGGAAGCGAGCCCTTTGCGATAGCACGATAGCGTACTGGAAGGATGCTTGGCAAAGACAGACCTCACCAGCCCACAAATTTTCTTGACGTGAGCGCACGGCGGGAGTAGTCTGCCGCCGGTAAAATCCCGAACTATTCTCAGTTTCCTGACCTCCTCCCAATTCCCAGAAGATCGAGCCATCGGGTCCGGTTCAGGCCTCGCAACTTCTTACAGGAAGTCCCTTCACAGTTTTCCGAAAGGAGGAAACTCAAATGAAAAAACGTCTCAGGGTTTTTGGACTACTCATCTTTGCAGTGGCCGTCTCAACGGTCTTGTGGCTACCGCGCGCAAATACGGGTGTCTCGGCGCAAAGCCAGCACACGACGCACCGGGACCGCAAACACATGCACATGAAAAACTGGTTGCTGGAGCCTACCGGAATCAACGGTGTGACGCCCCTGGACCCCGCCACCATTCCGAAGTACGTGACTCAGTTAACCAAACCACCGATCCACGTCCCCATAGGCACGCAGACTGATCCTGAAACCGGCAAAAAAATTTCGCTCTACGAAGTAACGCAGAAAGTGATTCAAGCGCAGCTCTTGCCGGCGGGATACCCGACGACGAAAGTTTATGCTTACGGCGGACTCGTAAACTTCAACGCGACCGGCCAACCCGCAGACGATAATATTCAAACGGCATTCACAATCCCTGGCCCAACGTTCGAAGCGGTCCGCGATCAACGCTTCTTCGTTCACTACATCAATCAGCTCGATGGCGATCTGATATTTCCCAACGACCCGACGATTATGGGCGCCAACGTCAACAACGCGGCGATACCTACTGCTCCGTTCAAGCCTTTTCCCCCGGGCTATAAGGACTTTCAAAATCCGATACCGACCGTAGCCCACTTGCACGGAGGCGTCACGCCTTCTGCGTCAGACGGCTTTCCGGAGTCGTGGTTCACAATGAATGAAACCAAAAAAGGCCCCGCCTTTACGTCTTCCACCTTCGAATACTACAACGCACAGTTAGCCACTACGCTCTGGTATCACGACCATACGCTGGGAATGACGCGCCTGCTCGTGGCGGCAGGACTCGCGGGCACCTACCTTCTGCGTGAGAAGAACGATCCGATTGCCGCAAAGCTTCCTTCGGGCAAGTATGAGATGCCCCTGATGATCACGGATCGCGCCTTCAACTCAGACGGTTCCATTCACTTCACGCAAGTCGGTGACAATCCCGGCATTCACCCGTATTGGGACCCCGAATACTTTGGTGACACGATTCTCGTCAATGGCGCCACATGGCCCAATATGAAAGTAGAGCGGCGGCAGTACCGGTTCCGCATAGTTAACGGATCGAACGCTCGTTTCTACAACCTGAAACTCTCGAACGGAATGTCGTTCATTCAGATCGGCGGCGACGGCAGCTATCTGCCCGCACCTGCCACGTTGACGGAAGCGTTAATCGCTCCCGCCGAACGGGCCGACATTTTGATCGACTTCTCAAACCTGCCGGCGGGAACGAAAATCATTCTCCAGAACACCGCTAATCAGCCGTTCCCGAGTGGAGATCCTAACGATCCAAACACAACCGGTCAGGTGATGCAGTTTGAAGTGCTGAACACGACGCCGGTGCACCCGCAGGCGTTGCCGGCAAAGCTAATCGATATTCCCGAATTCGTTGAAACTGACGGCATCGGGAATCCGAAGCTCTTCACACTGAACGAACAGGAAAGCGATGTCGGCGAACCGGTAGCGGTATTGATCGACGGTCAGCATTTTGATGCTGATATAACCGAGACTCCAAATGTGGGCACGACGGAGGCATGGTACTTCCAGAACCTGACGGAAGATGCGCATCCGATTCATCTTCACCTGGTCGAGTTTCTGTTGGAAGATCGACAGAATATAGACGTCGATCGCTTCAAGGCTTACTGGGAGAGTCTTAACGGTTCGACACTGCCACTCAATCATCCGACAGTCAGAGCAAACGTGGAGGATGCGATTTTCGATCCGGCGACTGGTACGACGCATGATTTTCTGACTGGCCCATCGGAACCACCCTCGCCGCGCGAGAGTGGCTGGAAAGACACGTTCGTCGCGCCGCCGGGAAAGGTCACGCGGGTGCTGATCCGCTTTGCGCCGCAATACTCGAAGCAATCGCAACTCGCTCCCGGACGCAATCCGTTTCCGTTCGACCCGACCGCGGGCCCGGGTTATGTCTGGCATTGCCATATTCTCGATCACGAAGACAATGACATGATGCGGCCGATGAAGATGGTCGCGGTGTCGTCGGTGGCGAGCAAAGGACGCACGCGCGGGACTAAAGCAGCGCGCTCTACGACACCGGTATCTCGCTCTGCAACACCGGCGCCTGCGAAACCCGCACACACCGGCATGGGGACGATGCAAATGCAAAAGCTCACGCCGTGATAACGAACACAAGCTGTTAAGGAGAAGGCCGCGGGAACTGCTTCCAGCGGCCTCTTCAGTCAGGAAGAAACTTCAGGAGGCAAAAGGAAGCATCATGCGCCGGCTCTGATTGGCGCCGCGATGTACCACACGTTATCAAACGGATCTTTTACCCATGCGTTGCGATCACCGAAGGGTTGATCGGTGGGTGGCAGCATTGATGTTGCTCCTGCCGTTAATGCGTGTTCGTACACCGTATCCACGTCATCCACATAGAGGTATATAGCGGTTGGCAGCGGCTGTGTCGGATAACGAGCTTCGCCTAGTTCGATTACCGAGTCGCGGATTCGAACCTTTGCGTGCATGATCATATCGCCCTCTGAATGGCGCATCAGTTCTGTTCCCCCAAACGCTTGGGTAACGAAATCGATGAAACGTTGGGCGCCGATAGGATGGAAGTAGACGGTGACCGTGTGCAGGTCCGGGGCGATTGTTTGCAATGGAACGAAGGGAGTCGCGATGTACCAGCGATTTCCGTGGGCGTCTTCAACTCCACCCGAACGTTCACCATACGGCTGATCGGCAACGGGCATTAAAGCTTTCGCGCCGGCTTTGAGCGCACGTTCATACACCTCGTCGACGTCGGGCACGTAGAGATGAATCGCTGTCGGCATCGGCTCGATGTGCTCGGCCCCGCCGATCATAACGATTGAATCTCCGATCGATACTTCGGCGTGCATTCCTCCGGCCGAACCCGTGGCGCGGAAATGCTCGATGGCGTCGAATGCTTCGGTAACGAAGTCGAGAAGTTCTGCCGGTTTATGAACGGTGATGTACGGCGTGACAGCGCGGCGATTCTCGCGCCTCATCTCGGGCTCTCTTATCGAGCCGGCTTCGTTTGACTGTTCCGCTGATCGTTCTTCGTCCGATCGGTTCTCGTTCGGGTTATCAGGTTCGTTCTGCATCTCTTTATTACCTTTGCTGCCTTTTTGAGATGACCACGAAAACTGCTCCGAACACGAGTAACAGAGGCGCGAGCCAGGGCATGCGGAGATCAGCCACCCGATGCAGATTAAGTACGGCCGTTACGACGGCTGCAACAAGGAGCAGGAGTCCAATCAAGCGGAGAGGATTCATATAGCCACCTTCAGCAGGGAGATTTAGAAAGAGCGTAATATCTCTAAAGTAAATCGAAGAGCAGGTCAACAAGGCGCGAACAAAAACAGTTGGTGCCGTTTCGATCAATAAAGCTTTATAGTGGTGCAGAGCTTTGCGTTCTCTCTTGCTCGACTAAACAGGAAAAGGAGTAACCATGGCCTGCAAACCCTTCTCAGTGACCCTTGCGGTTTTAGCTCCCGACAACAAACGACAGATCTCTTTCGGTATCACCAAAGGCTGCATCTCAGACGACCAGGCGTTCTTTGTGCTCAACTTCGTCCTGCGCGATCTCGTCAATGGCGACTTCCAGGATCGCGTCAGACTTCACGTCGAAGTCGGAGACACTGACAGCGACAAGGCCCAACGCATCATCGATCGCGGTCTGACCATGACGCAGTTGAACTGGCTACAGGGACCAGTGACGAACAAGACCAAAGGCTTGCCGGTCGGCACCACGAACAACCCCGCGGCCGAACAGACGCTGGGCAATATCGTCAACAAGTAAGCGCATCATCTCGCAGCACCTTCTCATGCGAACCAAGCGGCGGAAGACGCGGTCCTGGGTTCCGATAATTCTGCTCACGCTGGCGTGTCTCAGCGTGAGCAGTGGCGCGCGTGCGCAAACGCCGGTGAAATCGACGGGAGAATGCGAGCAAGTGCCCGTGCTGTACCAACTGGCCCACTACACCGTCGCGCGCGTCACCGTCGAGCCGATGGTGAGTTTCATTCCGGGCGGGGCGGCGTTGGACCAGGCGCTCGCGGCGGCGATTGCGAACGAGATGCCCGGATCGGCCGGCGTGTGGACCAGCCGCGCGTTCGACACGGTCTGGGTGTCGCAGCTCGAAGCCGAACTCAACGCGCAACTCATTACGCGAATTCCCGTAGGGAGGATGGCGATCATCTTCGCGCGCCATCGTCTGCTGAACTGCGACGAAACCAAGCGCACGCTCGACGTGCAATATCGAGTGCTTACGGTCGCGCGTCCTTCGTATCTGACGAACAGTTTTGAGTTTCGCGATCGCAAAGATAAGAACAAGGAAAGCGCCGGTAGCCTTGCCAGGACGCGACCGAATGTTTCGATCGCGCCGTTTGCCGGTTACAACCGCACGCGTGGAATCTTCGGCGGCTCGGAGGCGACACTCGCCACCGGTTTCGAGCCGTTGCGCAAGATCGGAGTGGGCGCGTCGGGCTCGGGTTCGAGTGCAGTGGTCAGAGCGGACTTCACAGGCTCGAAGAATTTCGAGTCTGGGCCACTGAGCTACGCCGAATGGAAAGCCGCCTACGCTTACGCAAACATTCCCACCGACGGCTTCGACCTCAAAGAAGCGACAGCCGCTGCGCGTTTCTTCGCGGCGACGCGTCCCGTTTCGCGCTTCAATCTGATCCTTCGTGTGGGCAGCAGTCTTGAAGGCGGCAACAGGCAATCTTCACTGCCGCAAACCGCGGCGCTGCCGGCGACGGTAGTCAATTCCGGTTACGGCGCGTTGAAGTTTTACGTTGGCGCATCCGCGACCACGCGCAAACACGACTGGAAAGCTTCTTACGGGTTTATGCTCGGCAACACCGGCGACGATGTTTCGGTCGATTACCGCAAACAGATCTTCGACACGGCGTATCGACTGCGCTTTCAGCCCAGGCCTTACAAACCGTTTCAGCTCGACGTGCAATTCACCACCGGCTCGCTCACGAATGTGAATGGTCCAATTCCGCTCGCCGAACGTTTCTTCGGCGGCAACGTGGAGGACGAGTTCATTCAGGGTGACTCGTGGCGGATACGCAGCAACCCGGTGATTCGCAGTTTTCCGCAGAATCGTTTGAATGGAACGGGCGGTTCGCTACCGCTCGGCGGCGACGAGTTTGTTTCGTTCAACGTGACGGCGGCCCAAACGATTTGGCAAAAGCAGCTCATCCCGAGTGAGATTAGTGAAGACCCTGACGTAAACGCAGGTCTCGGCGGGCAGCTTCTCGCCGCGCGTTTGCTCTTTCGCGAGGAAGCGATTCAGAAGTCGCAACAGATGCAAGCGCTTCAAGCCGAAGCGGGTTGCGTGGACCAAAATCCGGCAAGTACTTGTCTCACACCGACCGTAAACGAGTTGAAAACGCTGCTGGCCCAACTGCTCGCCACTGCCGGCACGAACGATCAGTTGAAGCAAACGATCAACGCCTTCTCCACCGAGGATGACAACGGCAATAACCCGATCGGCGACGTTGAAGATGCGATCAGTTCGGCGAAGTTGGATCCCGACCTACTGAAGAAACCGATCGACAACCCTGCGCAACTCGCGGCCGTGCAAGCAAACCCGGTCGAAGGAAACGTTACGCGTCTCGTCAAAGACGATCCGGGCGATCCGAACGACCCTGACGACGACATCGTCTCGCTGCTCACAGTTTTGCAATCGCACATCAAGACGTTGCAAACGCAGTTGACCGCGCCTGAACCAGGAACCCACTCGCAAACAACCAGCGCTTCCCTCGCAACAATCAGCACGTCGCTTGAAAAAAGCCGCACGGCTTTGCAGCAACGGCTCGCGGCAGTCGACTCCTTACGCGCTTACAACCTGCACGACATCGAAACTGCCCGCAACGCCCTCAACAAACCAGCGCCTTCCGGCCGCACGCTGGACCAGGTACTCGCCGACATCCGCGCGGCACTAAAAACAGCGCGTGATCAAGCAGGAGATCCGAAAGATCCTTCCCTTGCAACCGACCGCCAGGTCGTCCTCCAACACCGCGAATTACTCGACGCGGCCGACACCTATGCCGACAAAGCGCGCAGCGCCTACGCCTCCGTCCAGGACTCGTTTCAAAGCAAAGATTTTTACGGCGTGAAGATCGACATCGAACGGCTCACTGTCGGCTTCGGCGGTTTGTTCGCGTATCTAACAGGTCTCGACGTGAAGCTGCACGAACTCGACGAGTTTCGTCGCCGTCGCAGCTTGCCGCCGTTACCAACCCAACTACGAACCGATCTCGCGGAAGCGAAACAGATCCAACGCACAGCTCAAAACGCTTTCGCTAAACTCAAAGTCCCCAAAGCCGAAGCCACCGCGAACCAAACCGTCTCTTACGTCGGCCGCATACTCGGCGTCTTCTTCCGCGAAACAAACATCGTCGCTATCAGCCCCGTAGTCATGTTCGACGCCGCGCGTCTGCGCATCGACAACCTCCCCGACACAAACCGCTTTCGCTACGGCATCGGCTCGGGCCTGCGCTTCAGCCTCATCAACGTCGACTTCACCGCCGGCTACTCCTTCAACCCCTCGCGCCGTCTCAACGAACCCCGCGGCGCCTTCGTCCTCCGCATGGACATCAACGACGTCTTCAAGTGATCGGTCGTGAGAAGCTGAATCTTGGTTCTTTTGCGATCAAGCAGCTTCTGGCAATCTTTTCCCGCCGGTCTGTTCCTGGAGAAACTAGTAGATAACAGCACAACCTCTAGCTTTTAACAGGGCAATTGGATGAACAAACAGTAATTGCCCTTCACTCAAGGTAGGTAGAATCAGCAATTTTGCCCTTCCTTGCAGCAATGTGTTTTTTTCTGAGCGGCACTGGGGCCACGCTCAATGCTTAACAAAATTTCTTCTCCGTCTGTCATGCGGGTCGTGATCGTTACGCCCTCATTCTCATTGTAATAGTAGTAATCTTGGACCATTTCGAGTGCTTTCTGCTTCTGAAACTTCGAGAGGTCTATGTTCATGTCTGCTAGCCGGACCCTTTTCTTCGGTACTAGCACAAATTTGAAAACACTCTCCTTCGGTATATCCCAACGACAGTCATCGATCAGAGCGGGCTTTGCTCCGCCATACCAGATAGTAAGCCTTTCCTCCGCCGTGTCATATATCCAGATATAATCCTTGCCTGAGAACGGCTTGCCCAAGTCAGCTTCCACGTCATTCCGAGTAGTAAGAAACGGCACAAGAGCTCGCCAGTCTATTTGCCTCTTTTGAAAACCTACGAGCAATAACCCGGCAAATGCGACTGCCATCAACTTATTCATAATGCCCGTCGTTCAATGACATTTCTCTGTTAAGGTAGCAGACCAACCGCAACGAACGCTTTGGGATCTTCGTAATATTGCGCACAGAGATGTACGTCTTTTTGCGCTGCTATGTAGACAACTCCGATTGCTTTACCTTTAAAAGTATTAATCATGAAGCCGTCGTCAACATAGTAATACGTCTTATAACCGTGCTTCGGTGGTGATGACGGATCGAAAACCTTGAATCGTTTGTTCTTCGGTTTTATTTCCCCTAGTCGCCTCGGACTACTGAATTTGACCGTTATCGCAAGAACAGTTTGTTTCGGAACACGCGGACATTCCAAAACACCGATTCGGCTGCCTGAAAAAATAATCATTACCTCGTCGTTATCGACTGTGAATTGACATCGTGTTTCAGTCTTGTCGCAAGCTACGAACTGCTCCACTACATCGCGCGAATTCGAACGCAATGGCGTGATGCCTTTCCAACTCTTGGCAATCACTTGTGACGGCGCAATGATCGGCCAAACAAGAACTACAATCAGCGTAATCAGCTTTGACATCAGTTTACCGTCGCGCACCAATCCCTCTCTCACTTTCTGGCATTGTTGTACAGTAAAGGTGTTGGATTGTATGAAAATATGCACTGAAGCTATAGGCACGATCGTCCGGGTCCGATTTGTTCGCGATGTATCTGGGATCGAAAATGTTCGCAGTAGGATCAATGAGAGGTTTACCATTTTTCATAGTGCGGTAAGCATCAGCGGCGTAGCTGGATTTATTCACGGCTCTTGCCAAATCTTCGTCAGTATAATAGTCACCCTTAGCTGCTAGATGGAAGAGTTCGCTAACGGCGAAGTCTGCATCCTGACGCGTTTGTTGATCCGCTGATAAAGTAGGATCGTTGCCGATTAGATATATTTGCGCAGTACCGCTCGAGATGTTGCCGATCGGATTGGCTACTCCTAT
Source organism: uncultured Blastocatellia bacterium (assembly GCA_946480785.1). Next base: position 14,830 of record CAMLLD010000043.1, read on the forward strand.
TGAGTTGGGCGGACGATTGCGAGTAAAGTGGGGAGCAGAGAGCGCAAAAAATGATTTAGCGACCTCCGCAAACGTTCCAAGACCTTTTCGCTTCTGACTTCCGAGTATCGCATTGGCGAAGTCGATGCATGGCTTCTGCGCAATAGCAGCCAAAGCCTCCTCTTGAATTCCTGATTCGTTTAGTGGGTTGTGCGGGTTCTGCTCAAAGCCACGCTGCATCCCTGGAGCTATTATAAAGTGGCTAGTAAGCTCTACATTGTTGAGTGTAAATGTGACTCCTCTGCCGTCCGGCATTTCGAGGGTAACTGATCTCCCGATACGCTGAGATTGCGGCGGTATCTCTGTGCCGCTCAACATAAGACGTGTGATGGTTGGACTAAGTGCCAATCCGTACACAGTCAGCTCGTTACCCCTCCCGTTGTTAGCGACCATCATTACGCGCCTGCAATTCGTCGGCATTCCATCCATAATGCAACCGACGCCAAAGCTACTTGGATCGGCTTCGCTTGATGACAATCCCGACATCGAGCCTGAGTTGTAACTGCCAACGGGTGGTCTCGGATCACCCGAGGTTTGGAATGGAATGTAGTTTCCCAGCGGATCATAAACGGCTTTCGACGTTTCAGTTATCCCCAGCGGGTTGCGATACGTGAAATCCACATACGCACCCGGAGCACCGGAGGACCGCTGCGTTGCGAACAGCAATCCTTCCGCAGGTACGTGCGTGATCAGCTTATTACCAAATTGGTCTAATCTGGTGAGGACTTCGCCACCAAGGACCGTTGACCGCACGATGTAAGAGGCGCTCGAACTACCTGGTGAAGTATTACTCGTTTCATAGACAAGTTGCCCATCGCCATCGTAGGACGCTGAGTACGTCACAGTATTGAACTGGTTGCTCTGAACAGTCGTTACCATGCGATCGGCAGCATCGTACGTCATCGTCCGCGGTCGATCAGTACTTGTCAGCGGCGTGCTTATTACCTGCCCCTCAGCGTTGTACGTCCAATTACTGCGGCGGTTGTTTGTATAGCTCGCGGTATCGGTGGCTGGGCCACTGGAATTGTAGTTATAGTAGTTACCGCTCCTTGTCTTCATGTTGTCGAACTCATCGTACAAGTAGCTCTGATTGAAGGGCACGCCTTGGCCGGCGCCGCCAGTCCCATACACAAAGCTCACGCGGCCAGCGTGATCGTATGTGTAGGCGCGGCTGAGAAAACGTAATGATACGGGCGGGTTAGTGCCAGCCGTATCGTCCAGATCTGTTAGGCTATTCAGTCTAGCGTCCGGGAAATAGGAATAATTCTCACGAATGATACTCGCGCCACTACCGTTGGCTGTCAGACGAAACTGCGTCGGCTGCAGGCGAGCATTGAAGCTGACTGTCGAATTCGTCCCATTGTATGAAACGGTCTTTGGGGCGCCCCACGCTCGATAGGCGACGTCGTTCACATAAGTGGTCGTGCCGGCATAAGGACTGCCGCTTACAGTCTTCAATCGCCCTTGGACATCTCGAGTGTAAGAAAAGCTGGCGCCAAACGGGTCGGTCACACTCAACAACTGACCAGCTAAGTTGTAGGTGTAGTTTATCGAGAAGCTGCCGACTCCATTAAAGCTTCTAATTTCAGATGTGAGTCGCGCCAACTGATCATAGGCATAGGAGACCAAACCAAACCCATCACTCATCGAGAGGCGATTGCCAGTGGCGTCGTAGGTAAACGAAGTGCTGATCGTCGGACTGCCGCTTAGAGTTTGAGTAACCTGCTTCACGAGCTGGCGATTAGTGCCGCTGTAACCGTACGTGGTTACTGCGCCCCGAGCATCTGTAATTGTGTTGATGGTGTCGTCGACGTTATAGGTCCATACAGTTGCAGTATTCACGTCCTGTTCGGGAACGTGTTTTGACAGCAGGCGGCCGTAGCCGTCGTAATTCATCGTCGTATCCTGGTACGTACCACTACCCTCGGCGCCGGCATATTGTCGGACCACTGTTATCTGATCGCGGGCGTTGTAGGTGTTCACCGTCGCGGAGTAGATTCGGCGACCAACTCCACCTGGACCAGTTCCATCCCAGTCGAGAACTTCTGTTTTTGCGGTTCGACCAAGTACGTCCGAATAAATCTTCTGCTGCCGTGTCTTTAATAAACCACCTTGTAACGTTCCTTCGTCAGTAATAGTAACGACTTCGCCTCCAGCGCAACCACAACCAGCGTAAGATGCAGTTTTCGTCGTGCCATCCTGATTTCTGGTGACGAGCGGCCGGCCTTTCCAGTCATAAGTTTGTTGGGTGTAGATCCAACCAGCCGCCGCATCATCTCCAGCGGTGGTCCATTGTGACGGCATGCCGCTGGCACTCGTTTCGGTGGCGTTGGAGGTCTCGAAGGTACGGCCCATCACGTCGTAGCTGAACCTTCTGCCACTGTAGCCCCCAACACTGCCAGGATGATCGGTAGCGGTTCCGATCACCCGCCCCGCACCGTCAGTGATCTGAAACGAATGTGCTTCGCCGAGTCCATCTTGAATCGTCGCGTATGTGTCGACGCGTGTTCCCGCGGCGGAGTAAACGTAACGCGTATAGGCGCTGTTTACCTGATTCACGACCTGTTGCAAGCGACCAAGGTCGTCGAACGTAATGATCTGTTCCGGGCCGGGAAGGTTTTGCGTCGTGTTTGGTTGGGGCGTGCGACGATATGTCACCGCGCCGAAATCGAAGTTGTAATTTGCGGTTGACGTGTAGTTATCCGGGTCCGTCAGTCTAGTTGGATACGCCAGGGTGTTACGAGAGATGCCGTCTGCGAACGAATCTGTGTAACTCAGTTGCGTTGTGTGGTTCAACGCATCTGCCATTAAGACTGGCGCACCCGCCGTGTTGTACTTGCTGCTGATAGTAGTGAACTGCGCGGTATTGTTGACGTCGTACCGCCTAACACTCGAAAGGTTTGCGCGACCAGTAACGAAGCTCGCACTATAGTTCGTATTGTCGTGTTGCACCGGCGCATCCGTGCCCTGAATAGAACTCGCACCGTTGTCGTTGTCGTAAAAAAATCCGACTTTCGAAACGAGCGTGCCGCCGTTATTCACGTCGCCTTCATAGACGCGCTTTTCACTCACCACGCCGATGATGCGACGGTCCGTGTAAGGACTGCTGGTGTTGTAATCAGTTTGCGTGCTCCGCAGGATGGTGCTTGCGTTGGCCGCGTACTCGTAGGTATTGCGTGGCAGTTGGCAACTGGTGCCATTCGCAAATGTAACCTGCTGATAAGTCATTTGTACGCGTGCCCTGTTGCCCGCAGGATCGTAGATATTGGTCTCGAGCACGCGCGGGTTCAGCGGAAACGAGACAGTCGTATCGTCTTGCGTCCACGTCGTCATGGCCTGGCGCTGCAAGACGCCGCTACTGTCGTAAGTATTGAGGAGCGCCGGCAACCCGCGTTGCCAGCCGGAAGCAGTGCCGGCCGTACCGACGAAATAGATCTTGGTCGACGTGAGATCGGGCCTCGTCACCTGTGCGCGCATGCCGGTCTGGGCCGAATTGTCAGGCATGGTCCAACTATCGGACGCGGGCGCGGCGTAGGTGGTGATTGCTTCCTGCTCGACACCGCTGCTGTTCTGGTTCCAGTTTTCGGCAAAATCGTGCCGCTCAGTGAAACGGGGGCAGTCCGTATAAGCCGTAGCGGCGGTCTGCGGTAAGTTATAGGAACGATAATTCAGAAGATGATTGTCGGCGGCAAAGTTATTGATCTTCCAGACTTGCCCCCACGAAGTGTAGTCGAAATCAAAGTGTGAGTTTTGTGCCGGAGTGGTTGAGTTATCGTCCAGCGTAACCTTCGACAATACTTTTTTAGTTGCGCCATTTACTGCTCCAATAATCGATAGCCCACTAAAGTTGGTCTGAATCTGGAGGTCGGCGTAAGCGAAGCTGGCCCATGTGTGAGTGATTGTCTGAGACGGGTCCGATGGCTTCTTCCATGTTTGCGTAATCGAGCTCAGCAAGCCATTTTCGTAGTTGAACGTGATTACACGGTCAAGCGTGTCGTGGATGTTGGCAATTTGTCCGGAAGCGTAGTTGATGGTGATGTAGTTGCCGTTTCGATCCTTGATTTGTGTACAGTTAAAATCAGTGCCCGCGAGGGAATAAGTCATCTGCGTGCCATCCGTACTTCGCAGAATCATCGTGTTTGCATCAAGCAGCAGATGTGATGAATCCGCGGCTTCAAAAAGCGTGGACGTGCCAACGCGGCGCAATTCCGTACGACTACCGTCGGCGCCAATTAGTAAATACGCGTCTTTGCCCACCTCCGCGTTGAAATACTGCTGCTGAATGACTGGAAAGCCGAGACGGAAACCGGGACTGGGAAAACCGTGATCGTCATCGAAACTGATGTAGTTGCCGGTCCTGGTCCAAACCAGCGAGTTGTATGACAACGAGAGTGAGAGGTCCATTCCGGCTCGTCCGGGCAGATTCACTAGGGGAAGAGTCCAATTGAAGTTGCGGGACAGCGGATCTTCACCACCAGTACCCGTGCGGTTCATCGGATCGAGTCGTGAGATTCCGCTTGGCGCAATAACATTGATGTTCACCGCAGACGAGGTTGCAGTTATTCCAAGATCATCAGTGACACGAGTAGTTAATGAGTAAGATCCGGCTGGGACAGCATTCCAGGTGAAGCTGTAAGGTGACGTTGCGTCTTCACCGAGAACTACGCCGTTATTCAGAAACTCCACTTTTGCGACTGAACCGTCATCTGCTGCAGTGGCGCTGATCACAATGTTAGCGCCCGCTGTGAGAACCGCGTTGTTGGCCGGGCTCGTGATGTTCGTTGTTGGAGCATCGGTGACGATGGCGCTCACCGCCGCGGAAGTTGTAACGCCGCCGTTGTTGTCGGTGGCTTTCGCCGTTAACACATAAGTGCCGTGAGATGCGTTGCTCATCGTAAAGCTGTAAGGCGCAGTCGTGTCCTGGCCTAGCAGTCCAGCGCCGGCAAAGAACTCAACTTTGCTGATCGAACCATCGGAATCCGAAGCCGACGCCGTAATCGTGAAGTTTGCGGGCGAAGTGAAAACTGTATTCGCCGCTGGGGCGGTTAGCGAGATCGTTGGTAGAGCATTAACCGTGATCGCTACAGGCGCAGAGGTAGTAACGCCGCCCAGGTTATCTGTTGCTTTGGCAGTCAGGCTGTACGTTCCGGCGCTAACGTTGGTCCAACTAAAGCTGTACGGCGCAGTGAGATCTTCACCGAGTTTAGTCGACCCCTGGAAGAACTCCACTTTTGCGACTGTGCCGTCCGCATCTGAAGCGGAAGCGTTTAGCGTAACGTTAGCGGGCGCAGTGAACACCGAGCCTCCGGATGGCGCGGTGACCGAAACTGAAGGCAAGAGATTTGAAGTCATTGCGCTCGCCTCATTCGAGTACGCGGAGTCTCCTCCCAAATTGGTCGCACGCACACGATAGAAGTATTGAGTGCTCGGTTGGCGACCGGTATCGTTGAAGCTCGTGACGCCTGCCGCAATCGTCGTGATTTCTGAATAAGTACCTGATGTCCCAGTCTTGCGTTCTATCTTGAAGCCGGATTCGTTGAAGCTATTATCCGTCCACGCGAGATTGATCTGACTGGTTGAAACCGCGTTGGCCGTTAAACTTGACGGCGCGATAGGCACACTCGGAATCGCACTCAGGGAATCCAGCAGGAAGCCGGCGCCTTCGATCACCATCTTTAGCTCGTGCTGTCCGGCGGAAATTTGCACGTTGGGTTTCGAAATCGTGGTCCACGCATTCCACGCTCCGGTGTTGGGAAGCGCCATTTGGCCGGTTACGTTTACGCCGTCCACCTCCAGATGGATTGCGCAACCAGTGGTGATGGTGGAGATCCTTGCTTGCAGCGTGTAGGTATCGGTGGTACTGACGTTGACTGTATACCTGGTCCATTCGCCTACTTGCGACCAGCCGAGCGCCGCTCCGTCAGCGTTACCGCAGGCACAGAGATCGACGCCCTCTGAGCGATAAGCGCCGCCCTCGTTAGCAGTGGTCGTATCGTGGTAAGCAATGCCTTCTCCACCATTGTCAAAGTTCTCAGCGGGAACGGTGCCCGGCAATACGGTGGCAGTGCCTCCGTACGGTGTGTTCAAACGAATAACGTCAACTGAATCGATCAAAAAGCCTGTTACGTCCACAGCCACACGGACGATGTGTTGTCCCGCCGTTAAAGTTACGGCGGGTGAGGATGTGGGGGCATATGAACCCCACGCACCCGTGTTGGGCAAAGTCATCTGACCCGTGACATTCACGCCATCGACCTCGACGTGCAAAGCCGTGCCACTGACTGTGGTCGCGGTGAGCGGTTGAAACTTATAGACGCCATATGAGGAGACTGCCACGGTGTATTCCATCCACTCTCCGGGTTGCGTCCAACCAACAGACAAGCCGTAAGGAGAACCACACGTGCAAACGTCGACACCTTCTGCGCGGTAAGCGCCGCCATCGTTCGTGGCAGTCGTATCGTGATACGCCACACCTTCTCCGCCATTATCGTAATTCTCAACTTCGATTCGCCCGGGCAAGGTGATGGCGGTACCGGTGTAAGGCGTACCGGAAAACGCCGCCGCATGTGCGTTGAGAAGCGAAACCGGACCAGACGTTTTCGCAAGTACTAATACTGCTAGAATTAAAAACCCGAAGCACACGTGTAGCAGTGTTAGGCGCGAAAAGACCGAGCGATGTTTCCGCCAAGACCGTGTAAACGCACGAGTAAAGGGCGACATAAAGGTGTGACTCCTGGCATCGAAGATGGCTATCCGTTCATTGGGGGTACGGATCAGCCTTTGAGAGCTACCCTGACGTTAGCGCAAGAAAATGGTCGCGCGACTTCTGCGAGGAGTCGCTGGATGACCAGGCGCACTCTACTGCTGACGTGGACCACAGTCAACGAATCTTTCAATGTTCGTCGATCTGGATCAGACGACGACGTGAAGCGCGCACATGGTCAAGGTTGCACCCGCCTAGCGCATCCATAACAACTAAACTAAAATGACCGCTGCTTCGTTAAGCCTTATATCCCCCGGATGTGCGCCTTGTCGTTCCCCGGTCATAGAAAGATCGGCCGCTACGAAATCTTCTCCCGCCTCGGCGCGGGCGGCATGGGCGAGGTTTATCTCGCCAACGACACCAAACTCGATCGCAAAGTCGCGCTGAAGATTCTTCCCGCCGAAGTAGTCGATCCGGAAACCGGCGCGAGCAGCGATCGCGTGCGCCGCTTCGTGCAGGAAGCGAAGGCCGCGTCCGCCCTCAACCATCCAAACATTCTCACGATTTACGAAATCGACGAGATCGACGCCGAACATTTCATCGCCACTGAATTCGTGGACGGCGAAACACTGCGCGATCGCATTCGCTTCGCGCCCATCACACCCCAGGAAGCAATCGACATCGGCATCCAGGTCGCCAGCGCGTTATTGGCTACACACACTGTCGGCATCATTCATCGCGACATCAAGCCCGACAACATCATGCTGCGCCGCGACGGCATCGTTAAGGTGCTCGATTTCGGTTTGGCAAAACTCACGCGCGATCGGCAGACGTCACAAACCGATTCACTCGCGCCGACGCAAAACTTCATCAAAACCACGGTCGGCATGGTGATGGGCACGGCGCACTACATGTCGCCGGAGCAAGCGCGCGGCCAGGAGGTCGACGCGCGCACCGACATCTGGAGTCTCGGTTGCGTGCTCTACGAAATCATCGCGGGCCATCCGCCGTTCCCTGGTCCAACCTCGATCGATATCATGTCGGGCGTGCTGCAACGCGAGCCCGAGCCGCTCGCTGCGTACCTGACTAATGGCCCACGCGGACTCGAACGCGTCATTTCGCGCGCGCTGCGCAAGGACCGTGAAGATCGTTATCAAAGCATCCGAGACATGCTGAACGATCTCAAGGACCTCAAACGTGAAGTCGAATCACAATCACACCGCACCTACATTTCGCGTTTGAGCGGCGAAATGTCCGCCGAGTCTGTGCCGGAGAAATCGATCGCCGTGCTCTACTTCGAAAACATGAACTCCGAAAAAGAGAGCGATTATTTCTGCGCCGGCATGACCGAGGACATCATCACCGACCTCTCGAAGATCAAGGAACTCAAAGTCGTCTCGCGCACTGACGTGCTTCCCTTCCGCAAGAAAGAGGTCAACACCCGCCAGGTGGGCGAAACACTGCGCGTGAACTACATCCTCGAAGGCAGCGTGCGCACGGCCGGCAATCGCATCCGCATCACGGCCCAGTTAATTAGCGTGCGCGATGGTTATCACCTGTGGGCCGAACGCTTCGATCGCCAGGTAGACGACATCCTTGATCTCCAGAACGAAGTCTCGCAAAAAATTGTAGAGGCGCTGAAAGTCTCGCTCTCGGAAGACGAGCGCGAAGCCCTGACGCAAAAACCGACCGACGACTTGCGCGCCTATGATTTCTACCTGCGCGGCCGCGAGCTCCTCTCTTTAAAAGGACGCCGCAACACCGAGAGCGCGATTCAGATGTTTGAAAGCGCCGCGGCTATCGATCCCGCTTTCGCGTCGGCGTACGCCGGTCTCGCCGAAGCTTATTCGTCGATGTACGAGTGGTACGACGGCAACTCCGCGTGGTTGAGCAAAGCCATCGAGATGAACCAGAAAGCGCTCGCGCTCGAGCCGTCGTCGCTCGAAGCAAAGTTTGGCATCGCGATGGTCTATTACCATCACCGCCGCTTTGCCGAAGCCAAGCGCACGCTCGACGCAATTCTGCGGGAGAACTCCGAGTTTTTTCCGGCTTATATGCGGCTCGCGATGCTGGCCGAACAGGGCCACGACCTGCTTGGCGCACTCGCTTACTACCGTCGGGCGGCCGAGTTGAAGCCTTATATAGAAGACCCGTGGGTGTTCCTGGTCGACGTCCACCGAAAGCTCGGAAATGTTGCAAAGGCAGAAGAAGCGGCGCTCCGGGTAATCGAAATCACGTCCCGAAAACTGGAGGCGAGTCTCGATGACATCATCGTGATGAGCCGTTTAGCCGAGGCTTATGCGCGTTTTGGTAGTAGGGAGGAAGCACACGCGACTTTGAAACGGGTATTGGAGCTGGAACCAAACGACGGCCTGGCGCTTTACAACTGCGCCTGCGCTTATGCCTTGCTGAGCGACAGCGAGGCTTCGTTGATTCTGCTCCGGCGCGCCTTCGAGAGCGGCTTCCGCACCGTCGGCCATTGGGCCAAAACAGACAGCGCGTTTGAGACGCTGCATAACCAGGAAGAATTTCAGCAAGTCGTTGCTGAGTTACAGTAGAAACGGAGAAACTAATGCCTAAGTATGTGATTGAAAGAGTAGTCCCCGGTGCGAGTAAAATGAGTCCGTCTGACTTGAAAGCGATGTCGCAGCGATCGTGTAATGTCCTGAATCAGCTTGGACCGCAGATTCAGTGGGTGCAGAGCTACGTGACTGACAATAAGATCTACTGCGTCTACATCGCGCCCAACGAAGAGATGGTCCAGGAGCATGCGCGGCTCGGTGGTTTCCCGGCAAATCATGTCGCGCAGGTCAAAACCATTATCGACCCGACTACGTCTGAAGATTAATGTAGTTTGATGTCGCAATCGCAGATGAAACCTTTGACGAAGCCTCTGACAAAGGTCGCAACAAAGCTGCCGCCGCTCGCCACCGCCACCGAATGGCTAAACCGATCGACGGCAGCTAATCGGAAACTCAAAGACCTCGAAACGAAGGGCCACCCGACACTAATTCACTTCTGGTCCAGCAGTTCCGAAACTTCGAAGATCAATCTCGCGCAGGTGGCCCAACTCCGCGACCAGCGCAAGCGTGACGGCCTGCGCGTTATCGCTATTCACTCGCCGCAATCAGAAGCCGAAAAAGACGCGCGTGCAGTGCGTGCCGCCGCAGCGAGACTAAACCTCGCCGAACCTTGCGCACTCGATAACGATGATCGTTTAGCTGAAGCGTTTGCGATGAAGGCGGACGATCTGCCCGCGTATTTCTTGTACGACCCGGAAGGAACTTTGCGCGGCTACGCGTCTGGTCCAAACGGAGTAGACGAGATTGAAGATGCGCTCGACCAGATGTTCGTCGAACTGCGCGGCGAGCGTCCGTTCTGTCCGGCGTGCGAGTTGTTTCTTGGTAAAGACGCGATGTTCTGCGCCGATTGCGGCTCGCCGTTGAGTCTCGCCGGCGCGAACAATCCGCATCCGTATTACGAAAACACTTATCAGGGATCGCTGCCGACCGTTCGTCTCTACGATCTCGATCCGCTGATCGGCCACGTCATCGATGGCAAGTACGAGCTCGTGTCGAAGTTGGGCCAGGGCGGAATGAGTGTGGTCTATCGCGCGCGTCGCGCGCACATCGGCGACGACGTGGCGGTAAAGATCCTACTCGACAAGTTTGTGAAAGACGACGCGGCGCTCGCGCGTTTCAAACGCGAGGCCCGCGCCGCCGCGATGTTGCGCCATCCGAATGTGATCACGATTCACGACTTCGGCGAGACAGACGACGATCATGCGCCTGCTTACATCGTGATGGAGTTTGTGCGGGGCGCTCCGCTGCGCGAGTTGTTGAAGAACGAGCAGCGGTTCTCGGTTGAACGCGCGCTGCCGTTGATGCGCGGGATTTGTGCGGGTGTCGGCGCGGCGCACCGGCAGGGCGTGATTCATCGCGACATCAAGCCGGAGAACATACTCGTTGTTGCTCCCGAAGATGATTTCGAGTTTGAGAGTGTGCGCGTGGTCGATTTTGGTTTGGCGAAACTGCTGGCGGACGCAGGCGCTGGGCCGGGTGGCGCGATTGTCGGCACGCCTTATTACATGTCGCCGGAACAAGGGATGGGCGAACCGCTTGATACGCGTTCGGATGTTTACAGTCTCGGCGCGATGTTCTACGAGATGCTGGCCGGCTCGCGTCCCTTCGACGCCGAGACCGTCTCGGGCGTGATCAATCGGCACTTGTACGAACCGCCGCCACCCTTTTCCCCTTCACTCGCCATCCCCCGCCGCATCTCGACCGCCATCATGCAGGCCCTCGCCAAAGACCCCGACCAGCGCCCCCAAACCGCCGGCGACCTGGCGCGGCTGATCTTGTAAATGATTGGGTGAAAAAGCCCACGAAAAATGAGGGTCCCGAAGTCGAGAGCGTAATGTTTCTTCGAAAATTTTCATTGACAATATGAGGGTATCGAAGTACAAGAAGTACACCTTTTTTGTTGCCTTCAGGCTACCCACTTAACCGGCACGCTTACATGAGTCTTCCCGTCATGATTGGTGCTGGCAACTTTGAAGGTACCTTCTCAGGGTATTGCGAAATCTCTTCGACGTTTGTTAACTTAACTTTAATTGCTCCGCCTCGCATGGAGTAAATACCTTGCACTCGTTCATTAAAGTTCTAGCCCACTTCACTTGGCACTAGGAGACTCCCACATGTTTGCGAACCATCTTAGGCTACTTCCTCGTGTTCCTCTATTATTGGTAGCACTGGTCCTGTCTTCAATACCTACTCACAATCACGCCAAGGAAAACAACTCTGTTACGTCATTAAACGAAGCGGAACTTCTCCAAAAGTATGTCGAGCTATGCGGACAAGATGGTCCAGACAGAATCCAGTTGATGCAGACGCTCTCGCCCATTGAGCGGAGCTATCTTTGGAAAGTGCACCTGGGTCTCTATTTGGCGCGCAACTTGACTCTCAGTAGGGATCAACAGAATATCGTCATCGAGACGCTGGACTTCATCAGTCCTAAGTTGTTCACTCCGCCGGATCCTAAAGATCCCGGCGCTCGAGCCATGATGCTCGAGCATGTAGAGCAGCTAAGGCGACGCGGCCTGCAACTTTTTTCGAAAGATCAGGCCGCTGAAATTTTTTCCGCCATCGGGGGAGCGCAGGACAGCGAAGCCGTGCGCAAGTACAGTCAGTTATCAGAACTCAATAAAGATGAACGGAAAGCCAGTTTCAGTTTGATGTCCGCGGAAGATAAGAGCAGTCTATGGCGCATTCATCTTGGCCTCAATCTGGCTCGTCATCAGGAATGGACCGAGCAGCAACGTTCGATCGTGTTAGAAGCCATTACGATGGTCACTCCGCAGTTGTATCAGATGCCTAAAGACAGCAACTGGACACGCCTCATAGATGAACCGGTTCGCTTATTAACGCAAAAGGCCCTGCTTGTTTTTACCAAACAAGAGGGCGCTGCGCTGTTTTCAGAACTCGGATTCACTGAACAAACCAAACTCAATCACGCTCAAAAAACGGGATCGCGGGGTTGTGGGTGTTCGCAGGAATCCGACTGGTGCAGTTATCAATGCATAAGTAGCGACTGTATCGTTCTCACGTGGGGCTGCGGTACTTTCGGCGTCTACGCTTGTAACGGCAAATGCTTTATGCCGAGTTAGAGGAGAAGATACGTCCTCAGGAGATAGCAAATGAACACTCAACGCATCATCGCGCCTTTTTGGAGGCGACGATGGCTAATTCTCACCACTACCTTAACTGTTGTCATCGGATCTCTCTTCTGGGCTCGAGGACTGCCCACCATCTATGAATCGTCATTAACGCTGGCTGCAAACTCAAAGGACGGAAGCACAATACCGCCGGGACAGTTGGCGAGAATTCGCAAGGAGCTTTGGAGCGAAGCGGTCATCTATCCAGTCGTGGAATCAAACCTGTTCGAAACTCAACGCGCAGCGGGCCTGAGCAATGACGCATTGGTGGATCGACTGCAGGGAAGTATCAGTCTAACGGAGCATTACCACGACACTTCGGCCATAATTCACTTGCGTTATTTCGACGCAAATCCTGAAAGGGCTCAAGCTATCGCATCTATGTTGGGCCAAACGATTGAGATGACCGAAGCCAAGAACACTGCCCCGGGAGCGGTCACTTTCAGAGTCGACCAGCCTGCCAGACAGGCGCCTGGTACGCTCAGACCGCGAATGTACATCATCACGGTGTTTGCGTTGGGTGGAGGAATTCTGTTTGGCCTGGTACTCGCCGGCTTAAGTGAGTTGGTTAGTGGTTGGCGGCAGCGAAAGCAACCGAAATTGAATTCACCCATTGCGTGAACGCCCGATGTGGAGTTCAAGAGTAGCGCAGACCACCTCACCCGGTGTCTGCACAGGCTTCGACCATGCTGAGCCTCTTCACACCTCCTACTGACAATCTGTACAAATTTATGGCGTTGAGCGGCATCGTCCTTGTGGCTGCCTTCGGTGTCCCTTTAGTGTTCTTTCATCAGGCGGGGACGGAATACCTGGACCAACTTTTCGGAAGCAAGGAATTGGAGGTGCAAGAAAAATTTGCCAACGAACGTTTGGGAATGCTTGAGGGACGTAAACAACAGTTACTAAACCGAAAGAACGAACTTCAGAATCGGCTGAACGGACTGAAGAGGGCTTCCACTTCCACAGACGCTGACAAACTCGAGGGCCAAATAAAAGAGGCGGAAAATGAAATCGAAAAGATAGACGACTCTTCTCATGACTTGAGTTTGAATCTCGAACTCAAGCGAGCACAAGTTGCGCATGAGGAAACAATCAGTTACAACCGCAGTCGCGACTCGCTGGTGTTAATGGTGGTAGGCGCACTTTGGGTTCTTCTTGGTCTCGCTCTCTCAATTGTTGGCTTCACGCTCTGGTACAAGAAGCTGCAGCGGTATCAAGATCGAAAGGTCATAGAGGAAGCGAAAATCAAAATCGCTGCTGACTCGACCGACGAGCAGAATAAGCCGGCCCCGCCCGCTCCGCCAATCGAAGCTGAATCAAAAGCGTCTCAATGACCGGGCTCCAATTCCCTGCTCTTTGTTGTCGAAACAGGCGCATCGTCGGGTACCAGGGAGTGTCGGGGCGATCAAGCATCCAACGCCAGTCGGATTCGAAGGGTAATAAGGTCCAGGTGGGTCGTCCGAGTGCGCCGGCGAGGTGCGCCGTCATCGTGTCGACGGAGATGACGAGGTCGAGGGCGCGCATGATGCGCGCATCATCGAGCGGGTTATCGCCACCGGTAATCGCGCCAAACTCGCCGTTCCAGCCGGCGTCACGCGCGTCGCGTTGCAGCAAGTGCCACTCGACGCCGGACACCTCACGGAAAGGTAACAGTGCGCGGAAGGGGATCGAGCGCCGCTCGTCCCACTCACCCGACCGCCAGATCAACCCAACTTTCAACTTGTCGTTACGCGGCAACGACAGCGAATCCTCATGCAACGCCGGCTCGACGTGCACGTAAGGAACTTCAGCCGGAATCGTCTTCAGCGTCGTGCGAAACACATACGGCAACTCGTTAAGCTCAACGTCAACATCGTATTCAACATCCGGCACGCCGTCGTGCAACGGCATCACTCGATCAATCCCTCGCACACTCCGCAACAAAGGTATCAACGAAGGCTGCATCCAAACGATCACTTCCGCCGCGACGCGCTTCAACAAAGCCGCATAACGAATAAACTGAATCGTATCTCCCAACCCGTGATAACAACGCACGAGCACTCGCTTCCCTGCAACCGGTCTTCCGTCCCAAATGTTTTGCTCGTGCCGCGGCACTCGCGCGTGATCCTGCTGACGCGTCGTGTGCAGCAATGAATCACTAACGCGCCACGCCGCCGCGAAGTCACCACGCAACATTGCTTCAAACCACGGATCGCAAGAGGTCATCAACACACACCATAACCGTTATTCGTTTCGCGAGTATCCTGTTTTCTTCATAAGGTACGCGAGCGAACGGAAGGTACATAGTTGCAAGCGTACATTACGCCACCATATCTCATTGCTGTATGTCTGCCGGAGGTCTGGTGCGCGAAGGCGGCGAAAAGCGGTGGCAGGAAAATCGTTTGTTGGCGTCGTTCCCTGATCGCGATCGCACACGTCTGCTGCCACAGTTGGAAATCCTCACGCTCTTCGCAAAAGAGTCCGTTTACGAGAGCGGCGAAGAGATTAACTACATCTACTTCCCACTCGATTGCATCGTCGTTTTGATCAGTTCGGTCGACGCAAACGCCACCGTTGAAGTTGGACTGATCGGCAATGAGGGAATGGTCGGCGCGCAGATTCTCATGGGCGCGAAGCAATCGACCAGCCAGGCGTTGATCCTCACGGAAGGCAAAGCTTTACGCCTGCCCGCAGCGGTGTTGAAGAAGGAAGCGAAACGAAGCAGCCGCATGCGCGAGGTGATGCTCAACTACGCCAACGCCCTGCTCGAGCAAAGCGCGCAACTCGCCGCCTGTCATCGCTACCACACGCCGCGCGCACGTCTCACACGTCTGCTGTTGATGATCGACGATCGCGCTGCCAGCTCCGAACTACGCATCACCCAGGATCTGCTCGCGCACCTGCTCGGAACGCGCCGCGCGACCGTAACGCAAGCTGCTAATCAGTTGCAGGACATGGGCCTCATCGGCTCGGTGCGCGGCCGAATCAAGTTTCTCGATCGCAAGGGCCTCGAACACGAGTCGTGTACTTGCTACGGCATCATTGCGCAACAGTACTCCGCACTCGCACATAGCAACCCGCAACACGCCACTTCCTAACAATTTGTTCACAACGCTAACACTTCTCAATTCGAGGTACGGCAGCGTACGGATATACACACGATCAGACATGTACCTTTCGCTGCACCTCCGGGACTCGTTTTAGATCGCAGTGGCGAGCGCGCCACCGGGTTCGCGCGGTTCACAGGAAGGGTTGACGATATGACAAGGGGAAAAACGCACGCTGTAGCGAATGGTAATGGCCGCCAGCAAAACTTCAAGACACTAACAGCAACTCCCGGCCACACGAACGGCAAGTCAAAACCAATTCTGATCACGGGCGGCGCTGGTTTCGTCGGTTCGAATCTCGCGCACCGTTTGCTCTGCGCGGGCCATCGCGTGCGCTTGCTCGACAATCTCTCGCGTTCGGGAGTCGAGCGAAACCTGCATTGGCTGATCGAAACGCACGGCGATCTGGTCGACATCGAAGTGCCCGACGTACGCAACCTCTCCATCGTCAAACAGGCTGTTAAAGATGCGTCGCAAGTCTTCCACTTCGCCGCGCAAGTCGCCGTGACTTCGAGCCTCGTCGATCCAATTGAAGACTTCGAGATCAACGCGCGCGGTACGCTCAACCTCCTCGAAGCCGTGCGCAACGCAGATAATCCGCCGCCGCTCATCTTCACTTCCACGAACAAGGTCTATGGCAACCTCGGCGATCTTCAGTTCACTAACGGCTCGACACGTTACGCTCCCGTCGATCCGGTGATTCGCGAGCATGGCATCGCCGAAGATCGACGGCTCGACTTTCACAGTCCGTACGGTTGCTCGAAAGGCGCGGCCGATCAATACGTGCTCGACTACGCGCGCACCTTTCGCATTCCTGCGCTCGTGTTTCGCATGAGCTGCATCTATGGACCGCACCAGTATGGCAACGAAGACCAGGGCTGGGTGGCCCACTTCGTAATTCGCGCGATCACCGGCAAGCCGATCTCCATCTACGGCGACGGCAAACAGGTGCGCGACATCCTCTTCATCGAAGATCTGGTCGACGCGTTTTTGCTCGGGCAGAAAAACATGGAGCACCTCGCGGGAAACGCTTTCAACATCGGCGGTGGTCCGGCGAACACGATCAGTCTGCTCGAGTTGCTGGATCTGATCGCTGAGCTGCACGGTGGCGAGGTGGCGATCCATTTCGAAAACTGGCGCGCCGCGGATCAGCGTTACTACGTCGCGAACACAGGCAAGTTCAGCGCGTTAACGGGTTGGAAACCGAAGGTTGGTGTGCGTGAAGGCGTGCGGCGTCTCTACGACTGGTTAATCGCGAGCAATCAACATTTCGCGGCGCCGGTCGAGTTGAGCGAGGTCGCCCGCACAGTCGAAGCCGGGAAGGTCTAATCCGTGGCAGAAATGAGAGCGGCAAGAGTGGCGGTCACCGGTGTGCGCGGGCGCGCCGCGGTGATCGCTGCTCCGGGGCAAATCAAGTTGCGCGAGGTTGAATTTCGCGAGCCGGTCGCGGGTGAGGTGCGCGTGCGTATCGAGGGCTGCGGCGTTTGCGCGTCAAACGTGCCGGTGTGGCAAGGCAAGCCGTGGTTTCAATATCCACTCGAAGCGGGCGCGCCCGGTCACGAAGCGTGGGGTCACATCGATGCGCTCGGCGAAGGCGTAACGGAGCTTGCGAAAGGAGATCGCGTCGCACTGCTTTCGTCGCACGCGTTCGCAGCTTACGACTTCGCGGTCGCGTCGCAAGTGGTCCAACTCCCGGCTGACTTGAACGGTCAACCGGTACCGGCGGAAGCACTCGGCTGCGCCGTCAATATCTTTCGCCGCTCGTCAATCACGTCCGGCCAGACGGTCGCGATTATCGGCATCGGTTTTCTCGGCACACTGCTAACCCAGCTAGCGGTGAACGCCGGCGCGAGAGTTTTCGCCATCTCGCGCCGGCGTTCTTCACTAAAACTCGCCGAGCGTTTCAGCGCCGCGCTCACGATCGAGACTGCGCGCGCACGCGAAACAGTGAAGCTACTGACACAGGAACGCGGCTGTGACTGCGTGATCGAAGTGGCCGGCACACAGGAATCACTCGACCTTGCGACCGAGCTCACGAGCGAACGCGGCCGGCTCGTCATCGCCGGTTATCACCAGGATGGTCCACGAACGGTCGACATGCAGACGTGGAACTGGCGCGGGCTCGACGTCATTAACGCTCACGAACGCGAACCACAGGTTTATGTCGCCGGCATGCGCGGCGCAATCGAAGCGATACAGTCGGGCGTGCTGAACCCGTTGCCGCTTTACACGCACACGTTTGCACTCGAAGAGCTGCCGCGCGCGTTCGAAACCGTTGCCGCATCACCGGAAGGATTCGTGAAGGCGGTGATCGTCGTATGAAGAAACCGCGCCTCGGATTTGTCGGACTCGGCTGGATTGGCCGCAATCGCCTCGAAGCGGTTGTCCAATCCGAGATTGCCGAAGTCTGCGCGCTTCAGGACGTTTCGGAAGCGGCGAGGAGCGAAGCACAGAAACTCACTCCGGATGCGTTTGTGTCGTCTTCGTTCGAAGAGCTGCTCGAACAGAATCTCGACGGCGTTGTCATTGCGACGCCGAATCGCTTCCACGCGGAGCAGGCGATCGCCTCGTTGGATCGCAGCTTTGCTGTGTTCTGTCAGAAACCGTTGGGACGAACGGCTGCTGAGACACGAAGCATCGTTGAAGCCGCACATGGATCTGGTCGTCTGCTTGGCGTGGATCTTTCTTACCGAAACATCCGCGCGATGCAGATGGTGAGTTGGCTGGTGGAAACTGGCGCGCTCGGCAAAGTCTTTGCCGTCGATGCCGTGTTTCATAACGCTTATGGACCAGACAAACCGTGGTTCTACGACTTCTCGCTTGCAGGCGGCGGCTGCGTTCTCGATCTCGGCGTGCACCTGATCGATCTCGCGCTCTCACCGTTGCGTTTTCCGCGCGTCGCGCGTGTCGACTCGAGTCTTTATGCACACGGCCGCTTGTTGGCGAAAGCGAGCCGGCAGGTCGAAGACTACGCCGTCGCGAAGATCGACACCACTGACAGCACCACGATCAATCTGAGTTGCTCGTGGAACCTGCACGCGGGCCGCGAGGCGAAAATCGAATTGACGTTCTACGGCACGGGGGGCGGCGCTTCATTGCGCAACGTCAACGGCTCGTTCTACGACTTCACCGGCCAGCGTTTCAACGGCACCGAAACAGAAACACTAAACACGACTGCGGATTCAAACTGGCAGTGGGGCGGACTCGCGACGCTCGAATGGGTGAAGCAGTTGGCGAACAGCAACGTGTTCGATCCGAAGATCGAGCGACTCATCAACGTGGCCGAAATGATCGATCAAATCTATGGGCGAAGCTGATGCATAGACCCCGAAACATTCTCATGACCGCGGACACTGTCGGCGGTGTCTGGACCTACGCGCTCGAGCTCGCGCGCGCGCTTCAGCCTCACGGTGTTGAAGTTCAGTTGGCCTTGATGGGTCCGCCACTCACAGCCGCGCAACGCGCGGACGCAGACGCGATTCCGAATCTCAGTCTGTTCAAGAGCGATTACAAACTCGAGTGGATGCCCGAGTGCTGGTCCGACGTGAAACGCGCCGGCGATTGGTTGCTGCATCTCGCCAGCCGCTTGCGTCCCGACGTGATTCATCTCAACGGATACGCGCACGCAAATTTGCCGTGGCGCGATCCGATCCTCGTCGTGGGCCATTCGTGTGTTTTCTCGTGGTGGCAAGCGGTGCATGGATGCGAGCCGACCGCTGAGTGGCAACGTTACAAGCGTGAAGTAACAAATGGCCTGCGCGCCGCGGACCTCGTGGTGACGCCGACCGTCGCGATGCTGAGGGCGCTCAAAACTCATTACGGCAGGATCGAAAACAGCCGTGTGATCGCGAACGGGCGCGACACGCAATCGTTCAAGCCCGGCGAGAAACAACCGTTGGTCCTCTCGGCCGGACGTTTGTGGGACGCAGCGAAGAATATCGGGTCGGTGGCGGAGCTTGCGGCAGAGTTGCCGTGGCGAGTGTGTGTGGCCGGTGAGCTTGAAGCGCCGCAGCAAACTCAACAACAACCAACGTTCAGCGAGCGCTGTGAGGCGCTTGGACCATTGCCCGAAGCAGAGTTGCGTGAGTGGTTCGGCGTGGCGTCGATCTACGCGCTGCCGGCTGTGTACGAGCCGTTTGGTTACACGCCGCTCGAAGCGGGCTTGTCGGGATGTGCACTCGTGTTGGGCGACATCGAATCGTTGCGCGAAACCTGGGACGGCGCGGCCGTGTTCGTCGATCCGCACGATCGTGCGGCGTTGAAAACAGAACTGCAGCGGCTGATCGAGAACGATCGCTATCGCTACGAGATGTCGTGCCGTGCTCACATGCGTGCGCTTCAGTTCACAGCGTCGCGCATGGCCCAAAACTATCTCGACGCTTATTCGGAATTGCTGGCCCACGTGCGACCGCTTCGCCGAGAGGAGACGATTGCCCGGTGCGCGTAGTGCTGTTCTATCAATCGCTGATCTCGGATTGGAACCACGGCAACGCGCACTTCCTGCGCGGCGTCGCTTCCGAGCTTTTGGCGCGCGGACACAAAGTCGACGTTTACGAGCCGCGCAATTCGTGGAGCGTACAGAACCTGCTCGCCGAAAACGGCTGGGCGCCGGTCGTCGAGTTCGAACAAGCGTATCCGCAACTCGAAAGTATTCGCTATGACCTGGACCATCTCGATCTCGCGCAGGTTGTAGACGGCGCGGATCTCGTTATCGTGCATGAGTGGAACGAGCCGCAGTTGATCGAACGGGTTGGTGAGTACCGGCGGCGCAAAGGCGATTTCGTGCTGCTCTTTCACGACACGCATCATCGCATTGCCGGACACGAGCAGTTGCCTTTCAGTTTGCAGCACTACGACGGTGTGCTCGCGTACGGGCAGGTGCTCACGGACAAATACTTGCGCAATGGTTGGGCGAGGTGGGCGTGGACTTGGCACGAGGCCGCGGACACGCGTGTCTTTCATCCGCTGCCGAACGTCACGCGCACGCTCGATCTTGTTTGGATCGGAAACTGGGGTGACGACGAGCGGACTGCCGAGTTGCACGAGTTTCTGATTCAACCGGTGAAGGAGTTGAAGCTGCGCGCGGAGGTTTATGGCGTGCGTTATCCGCCTGAGGCGATCGCGGCGCTGAATGATGCGGGCATTCGTTATCGCGGCTGGTTGCCGAATTACAAAGTCCCGAAGGTGTTTGCGGGCGCGCGTTTGACGCTGCACATTCCCCGGCGGCCGTACGTGCGTGAGTTGCCGGGCATTCCGACGATTCGCCCGTTCGAAGCGCTCGCGTGCGGCATTCCGTTGATCTGTTCGCCGTGGAACGACGCGGAGCATCTGTTCACGCCGGGAGAGGATTTCCTCGTCGCGCACGATGGTGAGGAGATGAAGCTACTGATCGAGTTTGTGTTGACGAACAGTTCGGTTGCGGCGGAGTTGGCGAAACACGGATTGGAGACGATCCGGCGCAGACACACGTGCGCGCATCGTGTGGATGAGCTGCTGGAGATCTACTCGCAAGTGGGAACGAAGAGTGAACAATGGGTGGCGGCGTTATGAAGATCGCGTTTTTTGGTTCAAGTCTGGTGTCGGCTTATTGGAACGGCGCGGCGACTTATTATCGCGGCGTCATCAGGGCGCTTAACCGGTTGGGCCACGAGATCACGTTCTACGAGCCGGACGCTTACGATCGGCAAAAGCATCGCGACATTCCCGATCCGGAATGGGCGCGTGTCGTTGTTTATCCGGCGAATGAAGATGGCGTGCTGCGTGCTTTGGACCAGGCGCGCGGTGTTGACCTGCTGGTGAAGACGAGCGGCGTCGGTGCGAATGATGAACTTCTGGAAGCGGCGGTGATCGCGCGTAAGAACCCGGAGACGTTGGTTTGTTTCTGGGACGTTGACGCGCCCGTGACGCTCGACCGTGTAAAAGGGGATGCGGCGGATCCTTTTGCGGATCTGATTCCTCGTTACGATCTGATCCTGACGTATGGCGGTGGCGAACCGGTCGTGCGCGGTTACAAAGCGCTCGGCGCGAAGATGTGCGTGCCGATCTACAACGCGCTCGATCCCGACACGCATCATCCGGTTCCGACTGACGAAAGATTTGTATGCGACCTGGCGCTGCTCGCGAATCGCCTGCCGGATCGCGAGGCGCGCGTCGAAGAGTTCTTTCTTGAGGTCGCAAAGGGACTGCCGAATCACCGGTTCATACTCGGTGGCAGCGGCTGGGCCGACAAAGTGATGCCGGCGAATGTGAAGTACGTGGGCCATGTCTACACGCGCGATCACAACGCGTTCAACTGCTCCGCGCGCACGGTGCTGAACGTGAATCGCGACAGCATGGCGAGTTACGGCTTTTCACCGCCGACGCGCATTTTCGAGGCCGCCGGTTCGGCGTCGTGTCTGATCACGGACGCGTGGGAAGGGATTGAAACGTTTCTCGAACCCGATCGCGAAGTGCTCGTCGCACGCACTGGCGAAGACGTGGTTCGACACCTGCGCACGCTCGGCCAAAGCCGTGCCCGCCACATCGGCAACGCCGCGCGGCAACGCGTATTAGCGGAACACACTTACCAGCATCGCGCCGAACAGCTCCAGCAACTGCTCGACGCCCGGCTGGACCAAAGCAATTTTCTCGAACGCGTCGAGGACGCCGCGTAATTAAATGACGAAGCCGCTGGACATTGTGATTCTTGGGTTGTCGATCACGTCGTCGTGGGGCAACGGCCACGCGACGACGTTTCGTGCGCTCATGCGGGCGCTCAGCGCGCGTGGTCACAACGTCTGCTTCCTTGAACGCGACATGCCGTGGTACGCCGAGAACCGCGATCTGCCGAACCCACCTTACGGCCTGACGCAACTCTACAAATCCGTGCCCGAGCTCAAGCGGAGGTTCAGAAACAAAATCGCCGACGCCGATCTCTGCATCATCGGTTCGTACGTGCCTGACGGTGTGGAGATCGGCGAGTGGGTGATCCGCACGTGCCGCGGCGTGAAAGCGTTCTACGACATCGATACGCCCATCACGCTTGCGAAACTCAACGATGGCGACGCCGAGTACCTGACGCCGCAGCTCGTTTGTCTTTACGATCTCTATCTCTCATTCACCGGCGGTCCCGTGCTGCGAAAGATCGAACGCGAACTCGGTTCGCCGATGGCGCGCGCGTTGTACTGCTCCGTCGATCCGAAGGTTTATTTTTCCGAGCCGTGCAAACCGAAGTGGGACCTCGGTTACATGGGCACCTACAGCGTCGATCGCCAGCCGCCACTCGAAAACCTGCTGATCGAGCCGGCGCGACAATCGAGGAAACTGAAAACCGTCGTCGCTGGTCCAATGTATCCGGACGAGATCTCGTGGCCGGCAAACGTCGAACGCATCGAACATCTCGCGCCCGCGGCGCACCGCCGTTTCTATAACTCGCAGCGCTTCACCTTGAACCTGACGCGCGCCGACATGCGCGCCGCCGGTTATTCACCAAGCGTCCGGCTATTCGAAGCGGCCGCGTGTGCGACGCCGATCATCAGCGACTACTGGCCCGGCCTGGAAACATTTTTCGAACTCGATCGCGACATCCTGACCGCGTCTTCGGCAGACGAAGTGCTGCGCCACCTGAACGAGATCTCCGAAACCGATCGCCGCGCGATCGGCGAACGCGCGCGCCAGCGAGTGCTCGCGGAACACACCGCCGAACGGCGTGCGATCGAGCTCGAAGAATACGTCGCGGAAGTGATGCAAACGTCGACGACAACACACGCCGACACCCAAACCGCGGGAGCAATCGCATGACGACGTTCTATTTAGTCAGACACGGATCGTGCGACGGCCTCGGCGAAATGATTTGGGGCCGCACGCCGGGCATCTATTTGAACGCCGAAGGAAAAGCGCAGGCGCAGCGACTCGCCGACGAGTTCAAACACGTCCAACTCGACGCGATCTACAGCAGTCCACTCGAGCGCGCGCGCGAAACAGCGGAAGCGATCGCAGGCGTCGCGAAACTCGAAGTCAAACAGAGCCTCGCGTTCAACGAAATCGACTTCGGCGACTGGAGCGGCCAATCACTCGCGACGCTCGATCGGGACGATCGCTGGCATCGCTTCAACACGCAGCGCAACATCACGCGCATTCCCGGCGGCGAGTTGTTTCTCGAAGTCCAGGCGCGCGCGATTTTCGAGCTCGAACGGTTGTCCCAGCATCACGCCGGTGGGCGCGTGGTGATTGTTTCGCACGCCGACGTGATCAAATCGGTGCTCGGTTACGTCGGCGGTACACCGGTGGACCGCCTTCAGGAGATCGAAATCTGGCCGTGTTCCGTCAGCATCGTTGCGCTCGACGAACACGACGCGAGCGTGCTGGCGTAACACAGACAAAGCCGTTGAGAGACGAACTGACTTGAGATGAACATAGTTTTCTTCGGTCTGACAATCAGCTCATCGTGGGGCAACGGCCACGCGACGTTGTTGCGCGGACTCTTCAAAGCGTTGACCGCGCGCGGTCATCGCATCACGTTCTTCGAGCGCGACGTGCCTTACTACGCGGCGCATCGCGATCTCGTCGAGTCTCCCGACATCGAGCTGCGTCTCTATCACGATTGGATCGACATCGCCGCGAATGCGCGCAGAGCAGTCGCCGAAGCAGACGTCGCAGTTGTTACTTCTTACTGTCCCGACGGCATCGCCGCCACTGAGCTCGTCTGTTCCGCAAACGTGAACCTGCGGGTCTTCTACGATCTCGATACGCCAGTCACACTCGAAGCGCTTAGCAACGGCGAACAACTCACTTACATTGGACCACGCAAACTCTGCGACTTCGATCTGGTGCTGAGTTACACCGGCGGCGCCGCGCTCACGGCGTTACAGGACCAACTCGGCGCCCGCCGTGTCGCGCCCTTGTTTGGCAGCGTCGATCCGGAAATTCATCGTCCCGCGTGTTCGCTCGCGGGTTATCAAGCCGATCTTTCGTATCTCGGAACTTACGCCGACGATCGACAGCGCGTGCTGGACGAGCTGTTCATTCAGGTCGCGCGTCGTTTGCCGCAAAAGCGATTTGTCGTCGGCGGCTCAAAGTATCCGATCGATTTTCCGTGGCGGCAGAACATCTGGTACGTGCAGCACGTCGCGCCTTCGGCGCACGCGGCGTTCTTCTGTTCTTCGCCGCTGACGCTGAACATCACGCGCGGCGCGATGGCGCGCATGGGCTACTGCCCTTCCGGCCGTCTTTTCGAAGCCGCGGCGTGTGGCGTCGCGATCGTTTCCGACGAATGGGACGGTCTCGACACGTTCTTCGAACCGGCTCGCGAATTGATCGTCGCGCGCAACACTGACGACGTGATCGCCGCGATGCAACTTCCGCCCGAAGAGCTCGCGAACATCGCGCAAGCCGCACGCGAACGTGTGTTGACGTCGCACACCGCCGCACATCGCGCCGCTGAGCTCGAACGCATCTTCGATGACGCGCTGAGTCTTCCCATCATGCAAACAACGCATGAGAAACAGATGGTTGCTGAGGCCTGAACTATGTGGGGAATTGTGCCGGCGGCTGGCGTTGGTAGCCGCATTCAACCACTCGCATTTTCGAAAGAGCTGCTGCCCGTCGGCAGCCGCAGCGAACACGGCAGCGAGCGCCCGCGCGCGGTCAGCGAGTATCTCGTCGAGCGCATGATCCAGGGCGGCGCGACGCGCATCTGCTTCGTCGTTTCACCGGGCAAGTCGGACATCATCGAATACTTCGGCGGCGAGATCGGCACAACGACGGTCTGCTACACGGTGCAACGAACCCCAAGCGGTTTGTGCGACGCGATCTTTCGCGCGCTGCCGTTCATCGAGCAGAACGAAGTGGTGCTGATCGGATTGCCGGACACGATCTGGTTTCCCGAAGACGGTTTCTGCACGCTGCGCGATGACCGCCTTTCGTTTCTCGTGTTCCCGGTCGAGCGGCCCGAGTTTTTCGATGCTGTCGTCGCGGACGAACAAGGGCGCGTGGCGCGGATCGAAGTGAAGAATGCGATTCCGAGCTCGTCGTGGGTGTGGGGCGCGTTCAAGATGCCGGGCGCGATCCTGCATCAGCTTTACGCGCTGTGGTGCAAACGCGAACGCGCGGACGAGTACATCGGCACACTCGTCAATGCTTATCTCGCTGAAGGCGGCGAAGCGTTTTCAGTTCCGGCCGGCGAGGTTTACGTCGACGTCGGCACGTTGAACGGTTATCGCGAAGCGATGCGCGTGCTCGCGAAGCAAAGCGAGATCGATTGGGAACAGACGGAAGCAAACTGGCACGAACTAAGATGTTGACGACTGAGGAGATCAAACAGCGCGTTGAAGAGCTGGGGCAGTGGTTTCACAACCTCGATCTGCGTGGGGTGCAAACCGCTCCCGATCATTTTCTCGGCGATTATCCGCAGACGAAATGGCAACGGTTCTCGACTTCGATTCCCGAAGATCTGACCGGCAAATCCGTGCTCGACGTCGGTTGCAACGCGGGATTCTATTCGCTGCAGATGAAACGCCGCGGCGCCGAACGCGTGGTGGGAATCGACACCGACGAACAATACCTCGCCCAGGCACGGTTTGCCGCCAAGGTGAGCAACGCGGAGATCGAATTTCGCAACCTTTCGGTCTATCGCGTCGCCGATCTGCACGAGCAGTTTGATCTCGTGCTGTTCATGGGCGTGCTGTATCACTTACGCCATCCGTTGCTCGCACTCGAGTTGCTGCACGAATACGCCGTTCGCGATCTGCTCGTCACGCAATCACTCCTGCGCGGCTCGAAAGAGACACCAAACCTGCCCGGTGATTATCCGTTTTGGGAAGAGGACGCATTCAGCGACGATGCCTTTCCGCGCATGTACTTCGTCGAGAAACGATTCGCGAACGATCCGACGAACTGGTGGATTCCCAATCGCGCCTGCTTCGAAGCGATGTTGCGCAGCACCGGCTTCGAGATCCTGGACCATCCCGAAGACGAAGTCTTCATCTGCCGCCGCACGGACATACCCGGGCCGGTCAAATACACAGACGAACTGCGGGAGATCACGCGATGATCGAAGCAGTGATGTTCTGGAACGAACCGAATAACAAGTCGCACTGGGATTTCGAGGTCGATCCGGACTGGAGCAAGTTTGCGGAGATGGTGAAACTCGCGTCGCAAGCCGTGCGCGCCGAGAAGACACAACTCACGCAAGTGCTCGGCGGCATCTCGCCGATCGATCCGGCGTTCATCCGCAACATGGAAACGAAGGGTGTTTTGAGGTGTCTCGACGTGGTTGCGGTGCACGGCTTTCCGCTCGACTGGAACCATTGGAGCATTCACGAGTGGCCGGACAAGATCCAGGAGATCCGCGCAGTCACCGACTTGCCGATCTGGGTTTCGGAAGTCGGCGCTTCGACGTTCGGCGCGGAAGAGGTCCAGGAGTTTGGCTTGAAGCGTTCGGCGGAGTTGTTGATCGACCGCGTGCCCCGCATTCACTGGTACAGTCTCTACGATCTGCCGCAAGCGTGGCCTGCAACGACGCGTCATCGCGAGGCTGAAGGTTCGGCGTACTACCGCCACTTTCACATGGGTCTCCTCGACGAAGACGGCAACCCGAAGCGTGCGTTGTGGCAGTTTTCCGACTACGCGCCGGCGCTCGGTATCTGCCAGTGGTTTCACTTCGAGGATCACCGGCTCGACGCTGCGGTCGAATGGTTCGGGCGTTTAGGAGTGCGTTATCTACGCACCGGCTTGAGCTGGTCCGACAGCGAACGGCCGAATTACGAAGCGTGGTTCGATCGCATGATGAAAGCGCTCGAGCCTTTCAATGTGACGGTCACGTTTTGCTTCACGCCGGAGTCGAAAGGCATCAATCCCCACCACACCAGCGCGCCGCGGAACATCGAAGAGTACGCCGACTTCTGCGCCCGCATGGTCCGCCGCTACGCGAAGTAAAATATTTCTTTGCATCCCCGGTTTACGCTAGAATCCGCTCACTATGATCCCCCCGAAACCTTCTCACTACACATCTCGCTCAGTTTTGTTTCTCGTCATCGTCGCTCTTCTAATCGCACCGTTCGGCGCCATGGGGACGAGCTTTGCCGCCGGCGAGGAATGGCGTCCGATCGAACCGGCCGAGCTCGCACTCAAAGCGCCCATCGTCGAGCCAAACGCCGATGCGGAAGCGATCTTCTGGGACATCCGCGTGGACGACGGCGACGCAAACGATCTCGTGCTCTCTCACTACGTGCGCATCAAGATCTTCAACGAGCGCGGGCGCGACAAGTACAGCAAGATCGACATTCCCTATATCAACGGCATCAAGATCAAAGACGTCGCCGCGCGAACGATCAAACTCGATGGCACGATCATCGAGCTCGCCAAGACCGACATCATCGAGAAGACGGTCGTGAAAGCGAGTGGCCTGAAGCTGCGCACGAAAACGTTTGCCTTTCCCGGCATCGAGGCCGGCGCGATTATCGAGTACAAGTGGAAGGAAGTTCGATCCAACTCTTCCGCTAACGATCTGCGACTACAATTTCAGCGCGACATTCCCGTCCAGGCAGTCACTTATCATCTTAAGCCGGCCGGCTCATCAGTCGTCGACGTGCGGCCGTTCAACATGGACGAGCCGAAGTTTGAAAAAGAGAAGAACGGCTTTCAGGTCGCGACCGTGAAGAACATGCCGGCATTTCGCGAAGAGCCGATGATGCCGCCTGAAGACAACGTGCGCTCGTGGGCCACGGTCAGGTACTTGACTCTATTGTCGCTGATCTATGGTTACAACATGATCGCCGCGCAGCTCTATATCGGTCTCAAGCCTTACCTGAAAGTCGACAAGGAGATCAAAGAGAAGGTGGCGGAAATCACCGCGGGCGCCGACAAGGCCGAAGATCAGATAGACAAAATATTCGACTTCTGCCGCAACAACATCAAAAACACCAGCGACAAGAGTCTCGGCTTCACCGAAGACGACATCGAGAAACTGAAAGAGAACAAGAAGCCCTCCGACACGCTCAAGCGCGGCGTTGGACCAGGCATCGACATCAATCTCCTGTTTGCCGCGATGGTCAACGCCGCCGGTTTCGAAGCGCGCATGGCGTTGTTGCCGGATCGCGGCGCACGTCTGTTCGATCGCACCGCGTACGTTCGCGGCTCATTGCGTCCGTCGTCTATCGCGGTCCGCTTTGGCACGACGTGGAAGTTTTTCGATCCGGGTTTGCAGTACGTCCCGGCCGGCATGTTGCGCTGGCAGGAAGAAGGCGTCGACGCGCTGATCGTCGACGAGTCTTCCACCTGGGTCACAACGCCGGTGACGGACGCGCAGAAGTCGAAAGAGAAACGCAGTGCGAAGTTGAAGCTGGATGAGAACGGCACGCTGGAAGGCGACGTCACCGTCGAATACACCGGACATCTCGCCATTGAACACAAGGTGCTGAATGAGGACGACTCGCCGGCGCAGCGTGAAGAGAATTTGAAAGAGATGGTGAAGAGCCGGCTGAGCTCGGCCGAGCTCACGAACATTGTTATTGAAGACGAGGCCGATGCCGCGAAACCGTTCGTCTACAAGTATCACGTACGTGTTCCTGACTACGCGCAGAAAACGGGCAAGCGTCTCTTTCTTCAGCCCGGCTTTTTTACGAAAGGCATCAGCCCGTTATTCAGCGCGGGTACGCGCCGTTATCCGATCTACTTCCATTACCCGTGGTCGGAAGAAGACAAGATCACCATCGACCTGCCGAAGGGTTACGCACTCGACAACGCCGATCGTCCCGCGCCCATCAACGCCGGCGCCACTTCACAACACGAGATCAAGATGGGCGTGACGAACGATCAAGCGACGCTGCACTACAACCGCAGCTTCTTCTTCGGAACTCCGGCTCTGCTGCTGTATCCGGTCGAGAAATACGACGTGATCAAGCAGCTTTTCGACGAAGTAAACAAGGCCGACAATCACATGATCACGCTCAAACAAGTGGCCTCGACGAACTGAGCCGTCACGGTTTCTGCGCGGAGATGACGAGCATCTGCGCGGGAAAGCTCATTTGATTGTTGGGGAAGAACTCGCGCACCGCTTCTTCGACTTCCAAACCCGCGCGTCGCGCATCGTCAGCACTGAGCGTCGCTAACTTTTCTCGCAGCGTTCCCGAAGTCGCCGAACGCAATCGCCAGAACTGTTCCACGTTGAGCGGTCCTTCGATGCGGAAGTTCAGTTCCCTTTCGCGCACGTTCGTCGCGCCTGCTTGCGTCAACAAGCTTGCCAGCTTGCCGGGTTCAGCGAAGCGAAACGCGCCCGGCGCGTCAGGCTCCGCGGGCGGCATCGGCACGTAACGCGACATCACCTGCGTTACCCTCGACGTAAACGGATTCAGCTCACTCCGGCCCCACACGACGAAACATAACGCGCCGCCTGGTTTGACGACCCGCAATATCTCTCGCAACGCTACGATCGTGTCTGGGAAGAACATCACGCCGAGCCGGCTCACCGCCGCGTCGAAAGAGTCGTCCGCAAACGGCAACGCGTCCGCGAGACACTGACGAAAGCTAACGTTCGTTATCCCACGCCGCTGCGCTTCTGCTTCCGCAGTCGCAACCATCGCCGCTACCGCGTCCGTGCACGTCACCGAACCGGTTGGTCCAACGTGCTCGGCAATCGTGAGCGACGGCTCGCCTGGACCACCGGCTACGTCCAACACGGACTGTCCCGCGGAGATGCGCGCGTCCTCGATAATCGCCGCCGTCAGCGGCGCAAATATGGTGCGGATCGTAGCGCAGTGCTCGCGCCACGCAGCCGCGTTGTCATTCCACTCGCGTAATGTGTCGTTCATTTGATTCATAGGTTAAGCGAAACAAGCGCGCAGCCGGCGTAAGCCTTCGCCGATCCTCGCGGTCGGGATCGCGCCGTAGCCAAACAACAAGCCTGCGCGCGCCGGCTGCTCGAAGTAAAATTTTTCCAACCGTTGCACCTGCACGCCACGTTCGGCCGCGCGTTGGAACACGGCGCTCAGCTCTTCAATCGAAGCCGTGCGAGCTACAGACGTGATGTGCAACCCGGCGATCGACGGCACGATGGCCAATTGATCCGCCAGGTCACGCTCGAGAATGCTCGCGATCAGCACACGCCGCTCAGCGTAAACGCGCCCGACCTTCCGCACGTGCCGCGCAAAGCCGCCTTCGTCGATGAAGCGCGCGAGCACTGTCTGCACCATTGTCGATGTATGCCAGTCGCTGACGTATTTTGCCTTGTGCACCGCCTGCGTACAACAACTCGGCGTGATCAGAAAACCGAGCCGTAGCGTGGGCAGTAAAGTTTTTGAAAACGAACCGACGTAGACCACGCGCCCGGCGGTGTCCAGTGTCTGCAACGGTTCGAGCGGACGCTCTTCGAAGCGAAACTCACTGTCGTAGTCGTCCTCGATGATCGCGGCGTTGTTACGCGCGGCCCAATCCAGCAACGCGAGCCGCCGTGACAACGACATCGTGACGCCGAGCGGATACTGATGCGACGGCGTCACGTAGACCAGACGCGTGCCCGGCGCGATCGCGTCAACGACGATGCCCTCTTCATCGACCGGCACGCCTTGGACGCGCGCGCCGAGTGAACTGAACAAGTAACGTGGCAACGCGTAGCCGGGATCTTCAATCGCCACGCGATCGCCCGGTGTAATCAAAGCGCGCGCGATCAGATCGAGTGCCTGCTGCGCTCCGTTCGTGATGGTGACGTCGCCGGCTGAAACGTGAACTCCACGCGCAACACCGACGTGACGAGCAATCGCTTCGCGCAAACGCGGATGTCCGCCCGACTCGTCGTAAATACCCGCGGTCGCCGCGTGGTCGCGCAACTCTCGCAGCAGCAAACGACGCCACGTCTCGTGCGGAAACAACGACGCGTCAGGCAGACCGGTACGAAAGTCAAACTCCGCCGGTGTTATGAACGCGCGCGACAGTCGAATCGAATCCCACACTGGCCGCGGCTGCAACGCGCCTTCGCTATTCGCCGCGCGCGACTCTTTCGGCGTTGGACCAAGATGATTAGTAACAAAAGTCCCCGCGCCGATGCGCGACGTGAGAAAGCCTTCCCCTGCGAGACGATCGTAAGCAACGGTGACGGTAGTCCGTGAGACCTGCAACGAGCGCGCGAGATCGCGACTCGCCGGCAGACAGTCGCCGGGACGCAGACGCCCGTCAGTGATTGCACGCCGTATCTGGCGATAGATCTCTCCGCTCAGGTTCTTGCGGCCGACGAGATTGATGTGCAGCTCCACTGGGCCACCAAGTTTATCGCTCGCGAATTGGCCTGGTCAAAAAAGCGGAAATTGGATATTGCGTCAGTCCTCTTTCGGATGTAGTGTGCGCGGTCAATGGACAGCAACCGCAGACGCTCGGCGTTGTTGGTGCTCGCCGGAGGCCTTGTTGCGGGCACCTTCGACATCACCTACGCGTGTGTGTACTGGGCCATCAAAATCGGTGCGCCGCCGACGCGGATATTTCAGTCTGTCGCGAGAGGTCTGCTGGGCCCGGCAAGTTTTCGCGGGGGCGCGGCGACGGCGGCGCTCGGTTTGTTTCTCCACTACTTCATCGCCATCTCGATGTCGGTGTTCTACTATTTCGTTGCGCGCAAGTGGGCGCTGCTGCACAGATATTGGCTTCGCTGCGGCGTCATCTACGGACTCGGACTTTTCCTTTTCATGACCTACGTCGTAGTTCCCCTCTCTGCTGCGCGTGGTGGCGCCTCGCCGGGCAAGCTGTGGATCGGCTTGAGTATCCTCGTCCACATGTTTCTCATCGGCGTCCCGATCGCTTACTTCACACACCGCGCCATCGACTCAGAATAAAACTGGAACGGCCATTGCTGCTCTGACGGCAGCGAGGTTTTGTCTCGCTGTTCTGCCGTCGTTGTCCTCTTTTGCCGCGGCATGATGGTCGTGCCGGACCGTTTAGCCCCATTCTGTCTCGTCCCAACCTCCGCATGTTCAAAAAATTTCCTAACTGGTCTGATCTAGCCGGCAACTCGCGTCTCGGCCAACGCCTCGCTGTTTGCTTCGGCCTGCTGATCGCCAGCCTCATTCTCCTCGGCGCGCTCAGTCTGCACCAGTTGCGCAACCTCGACGCGGCCATCACCGAGATAGTCGATCAGGAATGGACCAAGGTCGAACTCTCACGGCTCGCGCAGTCTCATTCCAACCACAACAATCGCATCACCATGGCATTGTTCCTGGTCAAGGACGAGCAGGAACGACAGGCGCTTCTGAACGAACGCGCGCGTCACAGCGACGACGTCGACCAACTGATCGCGCAGCTTATCGTGCGCGCCAAGACTCCCGAGGAGCGGCTGCTGCTCGAGGCTGTCATACGACGCCGCGCGCTCTACGTTGAAAGCTATCGAGCCGCGTTACACAAACTCATCGACGAAAAGCAACCGGAAGTCGCGAGAGAGATCATGACTCACGTCGCGTTGCCCCGCATCGTCGACTATCACAACGCGTGGGACGAATACGTCAACTATCAGGGCCGGCGCATGGACCTCGCCCAAACCGGAGAAGCTGCCGCCGCCGAAAAGATCCGCAGAACCAGTTTTCTGCTCATCACGCTTGAAGTTCTGCTGTCCATCTTCATTGCGGTGTTCGTCATCCGCACCATCGGCCGTCACATTCAAACGCGAAAGAAATCGGAACTACTGTTGGTCCAGGCGCGCGGCGATCTCAAGCGCAAGGTGATCGAGCGCACTGCCGAGTTGACGCAAACTAATGACGCGCTGGTGCGCGAGCTGCGGCAACGCGAAGAGGCCGAAAGCCGGCGCCAGGTGTTGTTCGACATCACGCAGGGCGTTAACACCACTTCGAATCTCGACGAGCTGCTGCGCTTCATTCAGAAAGAGATCGGCAAGGTGCTCTACGCCGAAAACTTTTTTGTCGCGCTGCACAACCCGGCGACCGGACTGCTGACGATGGAGATCTTCATCGATCGGTACGACGAAGCGCCGCCGCCGATGAAACTGGGACGCAGCCGCACGGCTTACGTGCTGCGCACGGGCCGTCCGATACTGATCACGCCCGAGTCATTCGCCGAGTTGGTCGCGGCCGGTGAAGTCGAATCGATCGGAACCCCGCCCGCTTCGTGGCTCGGTGTTCCCCTGGAGACTCCATCGGGCGTTATCGGCGTGCTCACGGTCCAACACTACGATGACGTAAATGCCTACTCGGAAAACGACGTCGCGTTTCTGCATTCGGTCGGTGGTCACGTTGCGTTGGCAATCGAGCGGCAGTTCGCGGAAGATGCGCTGCGCCAGAGCGAAGAGCGCTATCGCGATCTCGTCGAAAACGCGCACGAACTCGTTTACTCACACGATCTCGACGGCAACTACACGGCGGTCAACAACGCCTGCGAGCGCGTCAGCGGCTACACGCGCGAAGAATGCCTCAAGCTGAATCTGACGCAGGTGGTCGCGCCCGAGGATCTGGCTCGCGTGCGCTGGGCGCTGGGAACGAAGACCCTGGGCAAGGCCACTTCGGCTTACGAGCTGAATATCATCGCCAAAGACGGCCGCAAGGTGACGCTCGAAGTGAACTCGCGTTTGATGCATCGCGACGGCGTGCCGTATGCGGTCCACGGCATCGCGCGCGACATCACGTTGCGCAAGCGCGCGGAGATGGAGCGCCAGGCGATCGCGGACGTCGTGCGCGGCATCATCTCGACGAGCAACATCGACGAGTTGCTAGACATCGCGCGCGATTCGTTCGGCAAGCTCCTGCACGCGGAGAACTGCTTTGTGGCGCTGCACGATCCGGACACCGACCTGATGCACTTCGATTACTGGGTCGACAACGTAAATCCCGCGCCGCTTCCCGTACCGGCCACGAAGAGCTTCAGCGGTTACGTGCTGCGCACCGGCAAACCGCTGCTGTTGACCAAAGAGCTCGAGCGCGAGCTCTCCGAACGCGGCGAGTTCGAACGCGTCACCGGCGATACACCTTCGTGGCTCGCGGTTCCGTTGCGCACGCAATCGAGAGCGATCGGCGTGCTCGCGGTGCAGCACCACGAACGCGCCGGTATCTACGACGAACGCGACATGGAATTTCTCGCGGCGGTGGGCGATCAGATCGCGCTCGCGATCGAGCGGAAGCGTTTCGAGTGGGAGCTTGAAAGAGCGCGTAACGAGGCGATGGAGTCGGCGCGTTTGAAATCGGAGTTTCTCGCGAACATGAGTCACGAGATCCGCACGCCGATGAACGGCGTGATCGGTATGACGGGCCTGCTGCTCGACACCGAGCTCACTGAAGAACAACACGAGATCGCGGAAACGATTCGTTCCAGCGGCGACAGCCTGCTTACGATCATCAATGACATTCTCGACTTCTCGAAGATCGAAGCCGGCAAACTGAATTTCGAAACGCTCGACTTCGTTTTGACGAACGCGGTGGAAGACACGATCGACCTGCTCGCCGAAAGAGCGCACCAGAAAAAGATCGAGCTCGCTTCGTTGATCGACAATGGTGTGCCGCGTTTGTTGCGTGGCGATCCCGGCCGTTTGCGGCAAGTGATCACAAACCTGCTCGGCAACGCGATCAAGTTTACTGAAAAGGGCGAAGTGATTCTGCGTGCGCGCGCCGAATGCGAAACGGCGACAGACATCGTTATCCGTTTCGAGGTTACCGACACTGGAATCGGTATCGATGAAACTTCGCAACGCAATCTCTTCCAGGCGTTCATTCAGGCTGACGGTTCGACGACACGTAAGTACGGCGGCACCGGGCTCGGACTCGCGATCTCGAAGCAACTGGTCCAACTCATGGATGGAGAGATCGGCGTCAATAGTGTGCCCGGCAAAGGATCGACGTTCTGGTTTACAGTCGCCGGGCGCGCGCGTCGCGGAACCGGCGCAGAACCTGGACCACCTGCGCGTGTTGGCGGTGGATGACAACGCGACGAATCGCCAGATTCTGAAGCACCAGCTCGAGTCGTGGGGGATGATTTACACCGAAGCCGGTTCAGGAATCGAAGCGCTCGAACTGCTGCGGGCCGCGGCGCAACGCAACGAGCCGTTTAATCTCGCCGTCCTCGACTTGATGATGCCCGGCATGAACGGCTTCGAGCTCGCACGCCGGATCAAAGCCGATCCGTCGCTGGCGGGAGTCGAGCTGGTTATGTTGACGTCGTTTGGCGAGCGGGGCGATGTGGCGACAGCGCAGGAGATCGGTATCGCGGCTTATCTGACAAAGCCCGTGCGCCAGGCGCAACTCTTTAACTGTCTCACTAACGTCGTCGGCGCGAGCGCGGGTCAGGAAGTTGTTCCCGCGCCCCCGCCGCCTAAACCGATCGTGAAAGAAACGGCGGGGCAAGTCGTGTCTAACAAACGTCTGCTGCTCGCGGAAGACAACACCGTCAATCAAAAGGTCGCGTTGCGGCAGTTGCAGAAGCTGGGCTATCGCGCCGATGCGGTGGCGAATGGACGCGAGGCAGTCGAGGCGCTCAGCCGGATTCCTTACGATCTCGTGTTGATGGATTGCCAGATGCCTGAGATGGATGGTTACGAAGCGACGGCTGTGATTCGCCGCCGCGAAGGCGCGACGAAGCACACGTGGATCGTGGCGATGACGG
This sequence comes from uncultured Blastocatellia bacterium, assembly GCA_946480785.1. Next base: position 50,927 of record CAMLLD010000043.1, read on the forward strand.
CACACGCGCTCGAAGGCGACCGCGAGAAATGCCTCGCGGCGGGCATGGACGACTACGTTTCGAAACCGGTGAAGGTCGAAGATCTGAGCGCGGTGTTGACGAAGTTGCTCGCCGAACGACCGGATCCCGCCGAGCAGCTCGATCCCGTGCTGGCGGGTGCGATTTGATTTGGAGTGCGCCGACTCGTCGGCGCTTTGGCCAAAGCGGTGACAAGTCCCCGCACTCCAGGGAGACGCCCTGGTGAAACTGCACCGGTACCTGCTGGTCTAAATCTTTTCACGCGTCCGCGCCGTCTTGTAGAGTAGACGGGTGCCTTTCGAGCAAGCTCCGCCAACTCTCGGCAATCAGTACGAAGACGATCGTGTGTTGCGATCGTATCTCGCGCGCGTGTGTCCGGCGGAGATGCTGCGCGAGATCGAGCCGTCGCTGTTTGAGATGAGCCGTCTCGCGGGCGGCGAGCTTTACCAGTTGCAACTCGCGGATCGGTTGAACGAGCCGCGCTTGACGCAGTGGGACGCGTGGGGCAATCGCGTCGATCGGATCGAGTTGACGCCGCTGTGGCGCCTCGCCGAACGCATCGCGGTCGAGCACGGTGTCGTGGCCACCGCTTACGAACGCAAACACGGCGCGCTATCGCGAGTTCATCAGTGTGCGCTCGCTTACCTCTTCACGCCTTCGACCGACATCTACAGTTGTCCGCTCGCGATGACTGACGGCGCTGCGCGCACGTTGCTCGCTTCGGGGAACCAGGAGTTGATCGAGCGCGCGGTGCCGCATTTGATCACTCGCGAACCGTCGGAGTTTTGGACGGCGGGACAGTGGATGACTGAGATCACCGGCGGTTCGGATGTCGGCTTGTCGGAAACGATTGCGAAGCCAGGCGCGAACGCGCGCGAGTTTCGGTTGTACGGGCGTAAGTGGTTTACGTCAGCAATCAGTTCGCCGATCGCGCTTACGCTCGCGCGGCCCGAAGGCAATCCGCCGGGCGGCCGTGGTCTCGCGCTCTTCTATCTCGAAACGCGCGACGAGCAAGGCCGGCCGCGCAACATCGAGATTAATCGACTCAAAGACAAGCTCGGCACGCGCAAGGTGCCGACCGCCGAGCTGACGCTGAACGGCACGCCCGCGCAACTCGTGCTCGGAACCACTGACGGCGTGCGCAACATCGCGCCGTTGCTCAACATCACCCGGCTGTGGAACGGCATCAGCGCCGTGTCGCTCATGCGTCGCGGTGTCGCGCTCGCGTTTGACTACGCCCGCAAGCGCGTCGCATTTGGTTCGACGCTTGCCGAGAAAGCCTTGCACATGGACACGCTGCTGGGACTTCAGGCCGGGGTCGAAGCAGCGTTTCATCTGGCGTTCTATGTGGCGGAGTTAACCGGGCGGAGCGAGGCGGGTGAAATCGACGAACACGACGCGCGGCTGTTGCGGCTGTTGACGCCGGTGATGAAGTTGACGACGGCGAAACAGGCGGTGAGTGTCGCGAGTGAAGTGCTGGAGTCGTTTGGCGGCGCGGGATACGTGGAAGACACGGGCTTGCCGGTGTTGCTGCGCGATAGCCAGGTGTTGCCGATTTGGGAAGGAACTACAAACGTGCTCGCGCTCGATACCTTGCGCGCGCTTGGCGACGCTGAATCGCTCGAGCCGCTGAGGTCGTTTGCGACGCGGCTGTTCGAGACTCTTCACGATCCACAACTCATCGACCTCAGCCGGGTCGCGCTCACTGCACTCGAACATGCCGAGAGCTGGTTCAAAGAAGCACAAGCAACAAGCCGTTCGCACGTCGAAGCCGGAGCGCGGCGTTTCGCCCTGACTCTCGGGCGCGCAATCGAACTCGCGCTCCTCATCCGACACGCCCACTGGTCCCAAGAGCACGAGCAGGATCAACAAAGTACCGCGTCGGCTCAACGTTTCGCCCAGTCGGGCGTAGACCTAATCTGATTGTTAGTCCCCGGAGTGAGGCGTTTTGCGCCGTTCGACCGTATGCTGATAGCGCTCGATCTCGTCTGCCTCGTATACGGCCGTGTGCCCGCATTGAATGCAGCGCCACTTGTAGCTGCGCAGCAGCGCCGATTGCCCGTGAGACGGATCGCGGTGGAGCGGCTGCCTTGTACCGCACTGCTTGCACGTGATCACGAGGTACCACGCGTAGGGTTCGCACACTGATAAGGGCATGGGGGCAAACTGGCCAAACCTGATTTAGGGAAACGAGTGGCCAGCGTATCCGGCTTTTAGACCATTTTCCGCAGTCTGTCAATTCGCTGTCGTACATAAGGGAATAATTTCTGTCGTTAACGGCTGGGGCACTTCAAGAACTCACCCGCAGTGGCCGAGTAGCAGTCGTCGATGATCAGTTTGCCGAGGTGAATGATCACGACCTCCGGCAGGTCGCTCAGCTTCATGTTCGGACCGACCACTTCATACAACTGCCCTTGCGGCTCGGCGTCGCGGGAATCGAGTAGCTCGTTCTCCGTTCGGCCGTCGCCGCGGAAATGTTCGAACAGGCTGAGCTTGTCTTCGAGCAGCTTGCGATACCGCCACAGCGGGCCGCCGGTCGCGTGCAGCACCGCGTAAGCTTTCGTCTTCCGCTTTAGCTGCTGTCTCGCCGTTGACTGAAACCGCCGCACGAACGATCTGTCGCTCGACGGCAGACAGATGTTCGCTACCGGCATTTGATTTTGTTTGCATAGCGAGCTGCGCTCGTCCTGGACGAGGTGCGTGAACAGCGACAGCACGTTGTCCCAGGTCGTTGCATAGACACCTCGTCGCCAGTCACCGCTGAGGTTCCCGTTACTCACTGTCGACAAGCTGACGTCGTCCGGATAACGAAAGAGCATCACCACCATGTCGGCGTTGCGCTGAGAACGAATCATGTCCTCGGCTTCGTAACCGATGTCGCCGTAGATCTCGAGCAGTGATTTGCCGAAGAAGCCCTCGGGCGTCGTCAGGAAGGCGAACGGCCGCACAGGTCCCGCGAGGACCGCGGTGGGCAGCAGTTTGTTATCGGGCGTCAGTACGAACCTTCGTTCCGTGATACGCACGAAGTAGCGCGAGGGCTTCGGCAACTGCGACAGCGGCACCTTATCGCTGCGCGGGTCCTGCAGGATCTTCACCAACTCCCGCATGTGCGGCGACGGCGAGTTTTCATAAAGGACCGTGCGCTGTTGCGCGTAGATTGGATTGATGAGCGCGAGGAAAAACAGGAGACGATAGAGTCTTGGCATTGTACGTGTTGCTCCAGTCGAACTGCGGCTGAGAATTATTCTCGGCCTTTAAGAAAACTGAGGAGTTTGACAACTTCGATTACGGCTAAACCGAAAGTGGCGTGCACATTAGTAGACACCGGTGAACGTTGTGTCTACGCCAATCGACACGTATGACTATATGACCAGCGACGCTCAAATTACTATGTTGTTAGCAAGTGAAAATGTCCGGTTTTTGTAGCAAGTGAA